>NZ_JBFBEM010000002.1:0-180371 GCF_040683675.1 Streptomyces sp. NPDC093252
AAGACCAGTTCCCCGCGCCCCTAAAGGCTTTTCAGGGGCGCGGGGAACTGCGCGACCAGCCACGAACCGGGCCGCACCCGAAAACCGACCCCGTCCCCCGGCGCTCCCCGCAAAATATGACCCATGCGCGCTGCCCGTCTCATCAAAATGGTCCTGCTGCTCCAGTCCCGCCCCTCCATGACCGCCGCCGAGCTGGCGCGGGAGCTGGAGGTGTCGGAGCGGACCGTGACGCGGGACGCGCAGGCCCTGTCGGAGGCGGGCGTCCCGGTGTACGCGGACCGGGGCCGGGCCGGCGGATACCGCCTGGTCGGCGGGTACCGCACCCGGCTGACCGGGCTCGCCCGCAGCGAGGCGGAGGCGCTGTTCCTCTCCGGCGTGCCGGGCGCGCTGCGCGAGATGGGGCTGGAGGACGCGGCCTCGGCGGCCCGCCTGAAGGTGTCCGCCGCCCTGATGCCGTCCCTGCGGGACGCCTCCCGTACCGCCGCGCAGCGGTTCCATCTGGACGCCCCGAACTGGTTCCGTGAGCCCCCGACCCCCGCGCTGCTGCCCGCCGTCGCCGACGCGGTGTGGGACGACCGGGAGGTCACCGCCCGCTACCGGCGCGGGGACGGCGAGGTGGAGCGGCGGCTGGAACCGTACGGGCTCGTGCTGAAGGCCGGGGTCTGGTACCTGTGCGCGCGGGTCGCGGAGCCGGGGACCTTCCGGACGTACCGCATCGACCGGTTCACCTCGGTGGAGCCGGGCGCGGAGCGGTTCGCGCGCGACGAGGGGTTCGATCTGCCGGGTTTCTGGGCGGAGCAGGCACTGCGGTTCACCCGCTCGCTGCTGCGCGCCGAGGTCGTCGTCCGGCTGTCGGCGGAGGGGCTGCGCAGGCTGCCGTACGTCGTGGATCCGGTGGCGGCGCGGGACGTCCTGGAGGCGGCGGAGCCGGACGCGCGGGGGTGGGCCACGGTCACCCTGCGGGTGGAGTCCGAGGAGGTCGCCCACACCCAGCTCATGGCGCTCGGTCCGGAGGTGGAGGTGGTGGCCCCGGCGGCGCTGCGCAAACGGTTCGCCAGGGACGCCGGGCGGCAGGCGGCGCTGTACCGCGCGGGCGCCGGTCGATAACGATCCGCCCCACTCCGCGTGCGGCTCCCGCGCCGAGGCCCGATGCTGGTGGCGTGATGGACGAGACGGAGTTCTGGGAGCTGGTGGACGCCACCCGCGAGGCCGCCGAGGGCGACCCGGACGAGCAGGCCGATCTGCTGGTCGACCGGCTGCTCCAGATGGAGCCCGATCTGGTCCTGGACTTCGCCCGGCACTTCGAGGCCCGCTACAACCGCGCCTACCGCTGGGATCTGTGGGGTGCCGCCTGGGTGCTGCTGGACGGCGCCAGCGACGACGCCTTCGACTTCTTCCGCTGCTGGCTGATCGGCCAGGGCCGGGAGGTGTACGAGGGCGCCCTGCACGACCCGGACGCGCTGGCCGATCTCCTGGACGACTTCGACGAGGAGATCGACGGCGACGGGGAGGAGCTGGGGTACGCGGCGGACGAGGCGTACGAGCAGCTCACCGGCACGGTCGCGCCGGATCTGGGGATCGCCCCGGCACTCTCGGAACCGGAGGGCACACCGGTCGACTTCGAGAACGAGCGGGTGCTGGCCGAGCGCTATCCCCGGCTGTGGGACCGCTTCAAGGAGTACGTCAAGGAGTAGTCAAGGAGTAGTAGTCAAGGAGTAGGGGTCCCGGACCTGAGCAGCAGACCCGGGTTGACGGGGGCGGTGCCGGGCGGCAGCAACGGCACCCCTGACGGCACAGCGGCGGACGGCACCGCCGTCGGCCCCGTGGGCGCGGCTGTGGACGCGGGCGTGGACGCGGGCGTCGTCGGCTCATCCGGACGCAGGCCCGGCGCCGGGGCGCGGCCCTGGAGGCGGGCCGCGCGTTCCCGGATCTCCGGCAGGCGGGCCGTCAGCGCGGCGCCGGGGCAACTGGTCATGAAGCCGTCGTTGTGCCCGGCGATCGACGGGAGCACCGCCGGGGTGCCGGAGACGTACCGGCTGAGGCTGTTGCTGGAGACCAGCCGGACCCTGCCCCGGGGGTCGGCCCCGGCCAGCCCCAGTTTCCAGGCGGCGAGCCCGGCGATGGCGTCGGTCATCACCCGCGGCACCTCGGCCCCGGCGGTGAAGGTGCCGATGGCGGCGATCCCGGCGGTGCGGTGGTTGAAGCCCTGGGTGTGGGCGCCGGTGACGGCCCGGGTGACGCCGCCCGCGCGGCCCTCGTAGACGACTCCGCAGCGGTCGACGAGGAAGTTGTAGCCGATGTCGTCCCAGTCGCGGACGCCGGTCTGCCCGGCGGACAGGGCGCGGATGATATTGGGGGTGTCGGCGCAGTCGTAGCCGTTGGGCGAGTCGGTGTGGTGGACGAAGACGGCGACGACCTTGTCGTCGTAGCGCGGCGTGGGGCGGCCGGGGGCCTCGGGGGCGGCGAGCCAGGCGGAGCGGGGCAGGATCGACGGCCGGGGGGCGCCGTGCGCGGCGGGCCGGGCGGCGAGCTTGCGGACGGCCTCGGCCTCGGCCGCACCCTCGCGTTCCACGCCCGAGGCGCACAGGCCGAGCACGGTCACGGCGGCGGCCCCGGGCAGACAGGCCAGCGCGAGCACGGCGGCCCGGGGCAGCCTGACCGGGCGGAGCCGAGCCGGCAACTGCATACGGGGCATACGGGGCACACGGGGCAGGCGTGGCAGCCTGACCGGGCGGAGCGGAAACCGGCGGGGCAAGCGGGTCGGACGGGGCGCCGCGCGGCGGTCGCCGAAGTGCCGCCGCACGGCGGCGCGCGACCGGCGTACGGCGTCCCGGGACCGGCGCACGGCGTCGCCGGATCGGCGCACGGCGTCGCGGCAGCGTCGCGCGGCGCCGGGTGCGGCGTTGCGCCAGGAGGGGGCACGCATGATCCCACTCTGGGTGCCCGCCGGACCGTCCGCGATGTGTGCTGTGCCACCTGGTGGAACCATCGTCCCGGTCCGCGACGTTTTCCGCGGTACAGACAGTGCCGTGCCCGTCGCGGGCGGTGGCGCTGATCACCGGTCCCGTGGCGCGCGTATGAAGGGGTGCGCACGGTCCGAGCGAAGGGCGGCACCCATGGACCTGCTCGACATCCTGCTGCTTGTGGTGATCGTGGTGTACGCGGCCTCCGGGTACCGCAGAGGGCTGGTGGCGGGCTGTGTGTCGCTGGCCGGGTTCGTGGGCGGGGCGGCGATCGGGGTGTGGATCCTGCCGTGGGTGATGGACCTGGTCACGGCGGGCACGACGGCGGCGACGGTGACGGCGGTGTGCACGGTGCTGGTGCCTGCGGTGCTGGGCCATGAGCTGGCCGGGCGGCTGGCGCTGCGACTGCGGCACGAGCTGGACCGGGGGCCGCTGCGGGTGGCCGACGGGATCGGCGGGGCGGTCGCCAACGCGGCGGCGGCGCTGATCGTGGCGTGGGTCGCGGCGAGTGTGCTGGCCGCCTCCTCCTCGCCGCTGCTGACCAACGCCATCCGGGACTCCCGGCTGCTGGGCACGGTGCAGGACGTGATGCCGGAGACCACTCCGGCCTGGTTCTCGGGGGCCACCTCGGCGCTGACGGAGGCGGGGTTCCCGCAGGTCTTCAACCCGTTCGAGAACGAGTCGACGGCGGAGGTGGCCGAGCCGTCCGGCGACAGTGTCACGGCCGCCGCGACCGCCGCCGCCCAGCGCAGCACGGTGAAGGTGGAGGGCGTGGTGGGCGACCAGGGGCGCGAGGGCAGCGGGTTCGTGTACGCGCGGGAGCGGGTGATGACCAACGCCCATGTGGTGGCCGGGATCGACAGGCCGACGGTCCGGGTCGGCGGCGTCGGGCGGGCGTACGAGGCGCGGGTGGTGCTGTTCGACCCGGACAAGGACGTGGCGGTGCTGTACGTGCCGGCGCTGACGGCCCCCGCGCTGTCCTTCGACGACTCCGCCGCGCGCGGGGACGCGGCGGTGGTCGCCGGTTATCCGCAGGACGGCGGTCTGGACCTCCAGGCGGCGACGGTCGCGAGCCGGGTGGACGCGCGCGGGCAGAACATCTACAGCGACGCGACCGTCACCCGGGAGATCTACTCGATCCGCTCCACGGTCCGGCCGGGCAACTCCGGCGGCCCGCTGCTGACCACGGACGGCCGGGTGTTCGGCGTGGTCTTCGCCCGCTCCACCTCGGACCCGCAGACGGGGTACGTGCTGACGGCGGCGGAGGTGTCGGCGGACGCGGAGCGCGCGGCGCGGGCGACGGCCCCGGTGGACACCGGGGAACCGACGACGACCTGACGACGGCCTGACCGGCGCGCCCGCTACAGCGGACGGGCCATGAGGACATCGTCCACATAGCTCCCGTCGAGGAAGAACTCCTCCGGCTGGACGCCCTCGACCACGAACCCCTCGGAGGCGTAGAGCGCGCGGGCGGCGGTGTTGTGGCCGAGGACGCGCAGGGAGATCCGGCGGGCGCCCCGGGCGCGGGCCTCCTCGACGGCGGCCCGCACCAGCGCCCGTCCGATGCCGTGCCCGCGGGCCCCCTCGGCGACGGCGAGCCCGCGGATCTGGCGCACATGGGCGTTGGAGGCGAGTTCGGTGGGGAACCCGATCCGGACATAGCCGACGACCTGTCCGCCGAGTTCGGCGACGAAGTGGTCGAGGGGGCCGCTGCGCTTGCCGAAGAAGGGCTGGTCGGCGTCCGGCCGCGGGCTCACCGCGTGCAGCGGCGACCAGCTCTCCCGGTCGAGCCGGACGAGCGCGGCCTCGTCCTCGGGCAGGGCATGGCGTATATGGGGTGTTGGTTCTGGCGCGGGCATGCGCATCACTGTACGACCGCCCACCGCACCGGTCCCGCGGATTTCACCCGGCCCGGCGGGACCCCGTCACCAGCGCCCCGCCGGGCCGTGCGGGGAGAATGACCGCATGGAACGTTCGCGTATCGCGGTGGCCGGTGCGTCCGGTCTGATCGGTGGCTCCCTGGTCCGCTCCCTGACCGCCGACGGTCATGAGGTGGTACGGCTGGTGCGGCGCGAGCCGCGCGGCGGGGACGAGGTCCGCTGGGACCCGGAGGCGGGCCGCGTGGACGCGGCGGGCCTCGCGGGCTGTACGGCGGTGGTGAATCTGGCGGGCGCCGGGGTGGGCGACCGGCGCTGGTCGGACGCGTACAAGGAGCGGCTGCGGCGCGGCCGGATCGGGGGCACGGCGGCGCTGGCCGAGGCGCTCGCCGCGATGGAGGCGCCGCCGCGGGTGTTCGTGAACGGCAGCGCGATCGGCTACTACGGGCCGACCGGCGACCGCGCGGTGGACGAGAGCGCCCCGGCCGGTACCGGGTTCCTGGCGGAGATGTGCGGGGACTGGGAGGCGGCGGCGGCTCCGGCGGAGCGGGCCGGGGTGCGGACGGTGTTCCTGCGGACCGGGCTGGTGGTGGCGCGGGAGGGCGGGGCGTGGGCCCGGCTGTTCCCGCTGTTCCGGGCGGGGCTGGGCGGACGCCTCGGGGACGGCCGGCAGTACTGGTCCTTCATCGCCCTGCACGACGAGGTGGCCGCGATCCGGCATCTGCTGGACCGCGACGACCTGTCCGGCCCGTTCAACCTCACCGCCCCCGAGCCGCTGACGAACCGTGAGATCACCGAGGCGATGGGCCGGGTACTGCACCGCCCGACCCTCTTCGCGGTCCCCTCCCCCGTACTGCGGGCGGCGCTGGGCGAGATGTCCGGCGATGTCCTGGGCAGCCAACGGGTCCGCCCGACCCGCCTGCTGGAATCGGGATTCACCTTCGCGTTCCCGACGATCGAGGACACGGTCCGCGCGGCACTCCGCTAGGGGGCGACGCCCTTTCAGGGGCGCGGGGAACCGCGCACGCCCAGCACATCGACAGCCGGACCGCGCACGGCCAAGGACAACGCCCCGCATTTCAGGGGCGCTGGGGGCACCTCCTCTGGGGGAGGAACTGCGCGCCCAGCCCCCGACCGCCGTCACCCGGTGAACACCCCTCACCACCCCCTCCCAGGGGCGCGGGGAACTGCGCGACCAACCCCCACCCACCCGCACCCGACCCGCACCCCCACCCACGCCCCCCACCCCATGCCACCTCCGTGCGACCGTGACCCTGTGCGTGCGCGACTGACCTGGAAAGATCGCCTGCCTACCCTCGATCTGAACCCGGGTTTTCCCGGCGGCCACGGGGCATGAGGACTCCACCGGCCGCGCGACCTCAGGGAGGGGCACGTGCTTCAGCCCGCGTATCAGGCGGATGTCGTCGTGGTGGGAGCCGGGGTCGCCGGGCTCTCCGCCGCGCACAGGCTGACCAGCGCAGGAGTGTCGACCGCCGTACTGGAGGCCGCCCCCTGGGTGGGGGGCCGGATGGCGACGGAGAAGGTCGACGGGTTCCGGCTCGACCGGATCGGCCAGCTCCTGTCCACCGCGTTCCCCGAACTGCGCCGCACTCCGGGCCTGGACGGTCTGGTGCTCCGGTCGTTCGCCCCGGGCGTGCTGCTGCACAGTGACGGCCGTCTGCACCGCACGGGCACTCCGGCGAACGGAGGGAGCGCGAGGGGCGCACTTCACGCCGTACGCGCCCTGGCAAGCGCCCCACGCTCCCAGCCGCTCCCCCGGTCCCATCCGTCCCATCCGGCCGTACCGCGCCCGCTGGGCACCGCCATCGACCACGCCCGGCTGCGGACCGCGCTGGCCCGGCTCGCCGCGACGCCGGTGGAACGGGTGCTGGCCCGGCCCGAGGCGCCCGCCGGTCAGGCGCTCGCCGCGCGCGGGCTGCCCGCCCGTACCGTCGACGGCTTTCTGCGTCCGCTGCTCGCCGCGCTGCTGTGCGACCCGGAGCTGACCACGTCCAGCCGGTGCGCCGACCTCGCGCTGCGGGCGTTCGCCGCGGGCCGGCTCTGCCTCCCGGAGGGCGGCGCGGAGGCCCTCCCGGAACTCCTCTCCCGCACCCTGCCGCCGGACACCCTGCACACCGGGGTCCGGGTCACCGCGGTCTCCACGACCTCGGTGACCACCGCGGAGCACGGCGAGTTCCGGTGCCGCGCGGTGCTGCTGGCGACGGACGCCCGCAGCGCGGCGGACCTCCTGCCGGGCCTGCGGGTCCCGGACTTCCACCCGGTGACCGTGGTCCACCACACCACCGACGAACCGCCCCGCACCGGCACCGCGCTGCTCCTGGACGCCGACCGGGGCGGTCCGGTGGCGCACACGGCGGTGGTCAGCGCGGTGGACCCGACCCGGGCACCGCAGGGCCGCGCGCTGATCTCCTCGACGGTCCTGGGCGCTCCCCCGGCCGACCTGGACGCGGCGGTCCGCGCGCATCTGTCGCGGCTGTACGGGGTGGAGACACGGCGCTGGGAGACGCTGGCCGTCCACCACACCCCGGAGGCCGTCCCGGCGATGCGGGCGCCCCACGACCTGCGGCGCCCGGTGCGGGTGATGGCGGGCCTGTACGTGTGCGGCGACCACCGCGACACGAGCACGGTCCAGGGCGCCCTGCACTCCGGCCGCCGAGCCGCCGCCGCGATCGTCCGCGACCTGGGAGACACCACATCCCTCCACACCGCCGACCCGTCCCCAACGGTTCGCGCGGCATAGCCGCTTGAGGGGTGGTGGGGGCTGGGGGCGCGGGAAACCGCGCACGCCCAGCACATCGACGGCCGAACCTCACACCGCCAAGGCCAACGCCCCGCATTTCAGGGGCGCGAGGAACTGCGCGACCAGCCCCCCACAACCGGCCACCCGACAACCCACCTCACCCCCACCCCCCAGGGGCGCTGGGGGTGCCCCCTCTGGGGGAGCAACTGCGCACCCAACCCCACCCACCCGCACCCGCCCCACAACCGAACCCCCCACCCCTCACCCCAACCCCGCCACCCGCTCCCGATACCCCCGCACCGGCGCCGCATCCTTGTACGGCTCCAACCGCCGCTCGAAGTCCCGCACATACTCCAGCGCCCGCACCGACCGCATCTCCGCCGCCTGCCCGGCCGCCTCCGCCGCCAACTGGCACGCCTGCTCCAGCTCCCCCAGCCCCAGCCGCGCCGTCGCCAGCACCACCCGGCAGAACAGCCGGCTCCGCGCGAAGGCCGGCGCCCTCAGCAGCAACGACCGCTCCGCGTGCTGCGCCGCCGCCCGGAACTGCTGGAGATCCCGGTGCGAGTGCCCCAGCTCGTCGGCGAGCTGCGCCTCGTCGAAGAAGCGCGCCCAGTGCGGCACCTCGTCCCCGGGCCGGGCCACCTCCAGCGCCCGTTCGGCCCGCACCAGGGACGCGGTGCAGGCCCGTACCTCGCCGAGCACCCCGTGCCCGCGCGCCTCCGCCGCGTGCAGCAGCGCCTGCACCACCGGCGGCGCCACCCCGCCGACCCCCTGCTGGGCCACCCGCGCGAGTTGCACCGCCTCCCGCCCGTGCCCGAGATAGACGGCCTGCCGACTCATGGTGACCAGGACGTACGAGCCGTACCCCCGGTCCCCCGCCGCCTGCGCGAGCCGCAGCGCCTGCACGAAGTACCGCTGGGCGAGCCCGTGCGCGGCGATGTCGTACGAGGTCCAGCCCGCGAGCCGGGTGAGATCGGCGGCGGCGCTGAACAGCCGGCGGCCGGTCTGCTCGCCGTAGGTGCCGCGCAGCATCGGCTCGCACTCGTGTTCCAGATAGCGCACCAGCGCCTGCCGGGCGTGGCCGCCGCCGTACATGTGGTCCAGGGCACGGAACAGGTCGGCGACCGACCGCAGGGCGGCGATGTCCCCGCCGGAGACCTTGTGCCGGGGACCCCGGTCACCGGTCTGGCCGCGCTGCTTGGGCAGGCCGGGGCGGGCCTGCACCGGCACCCGCGGCGGTGGCTCGGCGCGGGCCACCCGGTCGTCGGGCTTGCCGATCAGCCAGTCCCGGCTGGGGACCACCAGCCCGGCCGCGGTGAACGCGATCTTGCGGAGTTCGGCGTGGCTGCCGGAGTCCTTGCGCCACAGCCCCCCGACGATGTCCACCGCCTCGTCGGGACTGCCGGCGAACTCCAGCCCGGCGTAGACGGGTGCGCAGGCGTCCAGGCCGAGGTCCTGGGCGGTGAGCCGGCGGCCGAGGCGGCGGGTGAAGACCTCGGCGATCAGCGCGGGTGTGGTGCCGCGCGGCTGCTGACCGCGCAGCCAGCGGGTGACGGACGTCTTGTCGTATCTGAGGTCGAGACCGTGCTCAAGACCGAGCTGGTCGACTCGACGGGCGAGACCTGCGTTGGAGAACCCCGCTTCTGCGATGAGCGCGGCGAGCTGGCGGTTGGGAGTGCGCTGCGCGGGTCGATCCGTCATCTGCGGTGCGATCTCCTGCCTTCCGGGCCGAAGGGCCCGGATTGCCTGTGAGCAGCCCTTATGGCCTCATGAACGGCGCGAATGTAGCGGAGGGTAGCCAGCCGGTCGCACACTTCCGCGTGCTTTCATCCGATCGTGTGAGGATTGCCTCAAGAGCTGACGCGCGGGCGGCGGACGTACAGTGGCGTGAGCGCATTACGTGCCTGGCACATGGATCGCCCTAGGGAGGCGCTTGCCGTGAGTGGATTGCGGTTCGTCCGCTTGGGATTCGGCGCGGACGCCGTCGAGTACCAGGAGGCGTGGGACGAGCAGCGCCGGGTGCACGCGGCCCGCTTCGCCGACGAGACCGAGGACACCGTACTGCTGCTGGAGCACCCGCCCGTGTACACCGCGGGGCGGCGCACCGCGGACAGCGAGCGGCCCCTGGACGGCACGCCGGTCATCGATGTGGACCGGGGCGGCAAGATCACCTGGCACGGTCCGGGCCAGTTGGTCGGCTACCCGATCCAGAAGCTGCCCCGCCCGGTGGACGTGGTGGCGCACGTCCGGCGGCTGGAGGAGGCCCTGATCCGGGTCTGCGCCGAGTTCGGCCTGGACACCACCCGGATCGAGGGCCGCAGCGGGGTGTGGGTGCTGGGCGACCCGGTCGAGCGGCGCCCGGCACCGGGCGGGCTCTCCCTGGACTTCGATCCCCGGCTGACGGACGACGAGTTCGACGCCCGGCTCAACGGCCCGGAGTACGCGCCCTCCAACGCGGGGCAGCGCCGGGAGGACCGCAAGATCGCGGCCATCGGCATCCGGGTCGC
This sequence comes from Streptomyces sp. NPDC093252, assembly GCF_040683675.1. Classification (NCBI taxonomy): domain Bacteria; kingdom Bacillati; phylum Actinomycetota; class Actinomycetes; order Kitasatosporales; family Streptomycetaceae; genus Streptomyces; species Streptomyces sp. NPDC093252. The sequence continues at coordinate 10,109 of NZ_JBFBEM010000002.1, forward strand.
CAAGGGCGTCACCATGCACGGCTTCGCGCTCAATGTGAACCCCGACAACAAGTGGTTCGACCGGATCATCCCGTGCGGCATCCGGGACGCCGGGGTCGCGTCCCTGGCGAGCGAGCTGGGCCGGGACGTGACGGTCGAGGAGGTCGCCCCGGTGGTGGAGCGCCATCTGCGGGACGTCCTGGAGCACGCGGACCCGGCACCGCGCGTGATCGAGACGACTCCGGCGGCGTAGCGCCCCCGCACGCGGTCGGGCGTACCCTGAAAAGTCGCCGTACCACAGAAACACCGCGGCGGCCCGGAGAACACCGCCGCACCACCGAAACCGATTCGCCGCACCACGAAACCGATTCGCCGCACCACCACCGAATGACTAGGGAGCCGGTCGTGTCCGCAGTCTCACCCGACGGACGCAAGATGCTGCGCCTGGAGGTCCGCAACGCCCAGACCCCCATCGAGCGCAAGCCCGAGTGGATCAAGACGCGGGCGAAAATGGGCCCCGAGTACACGAAGATGCAGAACCTGGTGAAGAGCGAGGGCCTGCACACGGTCTGCCAGGAAGCCGGCTGCCCCAACATCTACGAGTGCTGGGAGGACCGCGAGGCGACCTTCCTCATCGGCGGCGACCAGTGCACCCGGCGCTGCGACTTCTGCCAGATCGACACCGGCAAGCCCGAGGCGCTGGACCGCGACGAGCCCCGCCGGGTCGGCGAGTCCGTCGTCACCATGGACCTGAACTACGCCACCATCACCGGCGTCGCCCGCGACGACCTGGCCGACGGCGGCGCCTGGCTGTACGCGGAGACCGTGCGCCAGATCCACGCCCAGACCGCCGGGCGCGAGGCCGGGCGGACCAAGGTGGAGCTGCTCGCCCCCGACTTCAACGCGGTGCCGGAGCAGTTGGCGGAGGTCTTCTCGTCCCGCCCCGAGGTCTTCGCGCACAATGTCGAGACCGTCCCGCGGATCTTCAAGCGCATCCGCCCCGGCTTCCGCTACGACCGCTCCCTGAAGGTGATCACCGCCGCCCGGGACGAGGGGCTGGTCACCAAGTCCAATCTGATCCTCGGTATGGGCGAGACCCGCGAGGAGGTCGGCGACGCGCTGCGCCAGTTGCACGACGCGGGCTGCGAGCTAGTCACCATCACCCAGTACCTGCGCCCCTCGGTGCGCCACCACCCGGTGGAGCGCTGGGTCAAGCCGCAGGAGTTCGTGGAGCTGAAGCAGGAGGCCGAGGAGATCGGCTTCTCCGGTGTCATGTCCGGCCCGCTGGTCCGCTCCTCCTACCGCGCCGGGCGGCTGTATCAGATGGCCGTCGAGAAGCGGGGTTCGTTCATCGCCGCGCAGGCCGTCTGAGGCGGGGTCAGCCGGGGGCGCGGCACCGCGCGTTGCGGCGCGCGTGTGAATTCGCGCACAAGTGACTACCCGGTGGTAGAACGCCGTGTGCCGCGGCCCCGCCCGTCCGCCCTGATGAGGGCGCACGCCGGGGCCGCGGCCCTGTGTGCGGGGTCCGCATCAAGGTTTCATGGGCGTTTGACCGGTCGGTCACGCCCTGGTAACACCGAGCAGTGACGCTGTATCCACGGCTGAACCGCTCGAACTACTTGAACTGCTCGAACTGCTTGAACCGCTCGAACTTCCGTTTGAGACTTTGAGGCACCATCCAGTCAGGGGGACCACCACCATGCAGGCCGCGCCCGTCCGCGCGACGGCGATCCCGTCGTTCACCACCGCCCTGCGGGCCGTCGAGTCGCTGCTCATGAGCGGCGGCCAGCGCACCGCCCGGCGCAACGCCTGGACCTCCGTCCTGGAGGACCGCCGCCGCGCCAAGGACCGGGTCGAGGCGGAGCGCGTCCTCGACCAGACGTTCACCGCCCGCTCCTGACTCCCGGCGTCTCCGGCAGGTCCCCTGTCCTCCCGGCACCCCCGGCAGGTCCCGTGACCGCACCGCCGTCGAAGGCGGCGCGGGAGACACGTAGACTTCGTGGCATGGCGAGGAAGGAATCCGCGGCGGACGCCGCGAACCCCGGGCGACTGAAGCAGATCGCTCTGACCTACAAGATGACCCGCAGGGCCGACAAGAAGATCGGTCTGGTGCTCGCGGCTGTCGGAATCGGCATCCTCGGTGTCTTCCTCGCGATCGGATTCTTGATCGGTCACCCCATCTATCTCGGCATCCTGGGCTTTCTGCTCGCCTTCCTCGGGACGGCGATCGTGTTCGGGCGCCGGGCCGAGCGGGCCGCCTTCGGGCAGATGGAGGGCCAGCCGGGCGCCGCCGCGGCGGTGCTCGACAACATCGGCCGGGGCTGGTCCACGACCCCCGCGGTGGCGATGAACCGCAGCCAGGACGTGGTGCACCGGGCGGTCGGCAAGGCCGGCATCGTGCTGGTCGCCGAGGGCAACCCGAACCGGGTCAAGAGCCTGCTGGCCGCCGAGAAGAAGAAGATGAACCGGGTCGTGGCCGATGTACCGGTGCACGATCTGATCGTGGGCACCGGCGAGGGCCAGACCGAGCTGAAGAAGCTCCGCACCACCATGCTGAAGCTCCCCCGGGTGCTGACCGGCCCGCAGGTGACCGCCACCAACGACCGGCTGCGCGCCATGGGCGACCTGATGAGCAACATGCCGCTGCCGAAGGGGCCCATGCCGAAGGGCATGAAACTCCCGAAGGGCGGCACCCCCCGCACCCGCTGAGCAGCCCGCTGAGCGGCACGGCCGATCACGTCAGCGACCGGAACGACCGGTCGTAGTAGATCATCGGCGAGCCCTCGCCCAGCCGTACCCCCGTCACCCGGCCGATCAGGACCATGTGGTCCCCGGCCGGGTGTCGTGCGTGCAGGACGCAGTCCAGCTCGGACAGGGCCCGCTCGACCGTGGGCAGTCCGCGCGGGCTGAGCCGCAGCCCGCCGCCCGCGAACTTGTCGGCGCCCTTGGTGGCGAACCGCACCGCGAGCCCCCGGTGCACCGGGGAGAGCACACTCACCGCGAAGTGGTCGCAGCGGGCGAAGGAGGCCGCCGAGTCGGCGGAGTTCGCCAGACAGACCAGGATCATGGGCGGCGCCAGCGACACCGAGCAGAACGAGCTGGCGGTGAATCCTCTCGGGGAGCCGTCGGGGCAGCGGGTGGTGACCACCACCACTCCCGACGGGAAGCGGGCCATCGCGGCCCGGAAGTCGTCGGAGGCCACATGGGCCTCGGCTATGTCTCCCACATCTCCCGTATCCGCCCTACCGGATACGGCCACTGGAGCGGGTTGATCTCGCTGAACCTGTCGGTCCTGTTGGTCCGTCATGACGGCGCACCACCTGTCGGCCTCGCCGGCGATTCACTGTCCGTGACCACGGGGCGGCTAGAGCGTCACCGGCATCAGCTCGACTATGCAGCCGCGCGCGGCGGCCAGCAACCGGACCCGGTCACCGCACGGGCCCCGCGCCCCGGCCCCCACTCCCACCCTCACCATCGCTCCCGCCGCCCAGCGCCCAGGCGCCGTAGGCCGCGCCGGTGGTCTCGAAGGAGAGCGCCACATGCGAGGCGGCGCTGTTCAGGTCCCGCCAGAAGCGCTGGACGGGGTCGCCGAGGTCCTGTCCGGAGGTGCCGCTCGCCCGGAACACCCGGTCGACGGCGGAGACCAGCAGTTCGACGGCGAGCGCCAGGTCCCGGGGTCCCCGGACGGCGGCCTCGGCCTCCGGCGGTGTGAGCGTCCCGTCGGCGACGGCGGCGGTGCGGTGCAGCAGCAGCTCGGCGGCGTCCGTCTCGGCGGCGGAGCGGGCCAGCGCGACCTGGATGGCGCTCTGCCCGGCGACGGCGTTGCCCCGCCGGTCGACCCGGGTCCCGGTCCGCTCTGTCCAGGCGCGCAGCGCCCCGCGGGCGGCGCCGGCCAGCGGCCCGGCGAAGGGCAGCGCGTTCACGGCGTACATCGGCACCAGATGGCAGCGCGCGTCGGACGCGGGTGCCCGCCCCGCGTGCACATCGGCGCGCGCGAGCGTACGGTGCTCCGGCACGAAGACGTCGTCGAGGGCGAGGGTGTCGCTGCCGGTGCCGCGCATCCCGACCGGGTTCCAGCTCTCGATCACGGAGTAGTCGCCGCGCGGTACGGCGAAGTACCGCACCGGGGGCCGCCCGCCGGGCCCGGGGGTGTCGGTGCCGTCGGCCGGGACGGGCGCGCAGGCCAGCGCCCAGTCGGCGCAGTGCACCCCGCTGATGTACTTCCACTCGCCGCCGAGCCGCCAGCCGCCGGTGACCCGTTCGGCGGTACCGGCCGGCATCAGTGCGGCGGCGAGCAGGGCGTCGGGCCCGTCGGCCCAGATCTCGGTCTGCCCCTTCTCCGGCAGATAGGCGGCGTACCGCCCGGCGTAGGCGGCGAGCGAGGCCGCCCACCCGGCCGAGGTGCAGCCCTCGGCGACGACGGCGACGGCCGAGGTCAGCTCGGTGAAGGTGCCGGTCTCACCGCCGTAGGCGGCCGGGACGAAGTGCCGGGCGAAACCGGCCTCCCGTACGGCGTCCACCACCTCCGGCGTCAGCCGCCGGGCCCGCTCCGCCTCGTCCGCGCCGCGTGCCGCGGCCTCGGCGACCCGGGCCGCCTTGTGCACGATCGTCGTCGGTCCGTCGTAGGACATCTGTCCACCACCTCCACACCCGATGGGGGCAGTGTTCCGGGCGGCGGGGACGGCTCCCGGAATCCGGCCCGCGACGGGCCGTCCGGTCACCCGACCGGCGTCAGCGCGACGGGCCCGGTCTCAGATGCGGCCCGGTCTCGGATACGGGCCGGTCTCGGATACGGGCCCGGTCTCAGATACGGACCTCGACCGTGCGGGCCAGCCGGTCGTGCAGGCCGCGTCCGTCGCGGTCCCAGATCAGCGCGGGGACGGCGAGGCAGAGCAGCACCGTGCGGACCAGGGCGCGGACGGGCCGGACGGTGCCGGTGTCGAGGGCGACGACCCGCAGGCCGAAGAGGCGCTTGCCGGGGGTGAAGCCGAGGGTGGAGACGGTGAGGGCGCCGAGCACGAAGAAGATCAGCAGGGTCCAGTTACTGGTCGCCTGCGACTGGTAGCCGTCCGTGATGAGACTGTATGCGATCAAGAAGCACAGGGCCCAGTCGAGGAGCAGCGCGCCCAGCCGGCGCCCGGGGCGCGCGATCGAGCCGGGTCCCCGCTCGGGCAGACCGAGCTGCTTGCCCGGGTGGCCGAAGTCGGCTCCTGCTTCCTCCATGGCGGCGCGCGGGCCGGAGAGCCACGATCCGATTGCTTGCCTCTTGTCCACCCGACCACGGTACTCGGCCCCCCTGCCGGACGGTCACGCCGGGGTGCGCCGGGACCGGGGCGGGAGCAGGGTGGGACGGAACGGGACCGGAACCGATCCGGGCGGAACGGCGCAGACCAGAGCCTGGTTAACTTCAGCGAAACAAATGGGTCACGCCCGAGAAATCACGCCTCCCTAGGGTCGGAGCTCGGCGTGTGCCACCGCACCGGCCGCACGAACGATCAACCACCCCGGCGGGACGGTCGGGAGTAGGAGGAGCTGGATGTTCCAGAACGCCGACGAGGCCAAGAAGTTCATCGCGGACGAGGACGTCAAGTTCGTCGACGTCCGGTTCTGCGACCTGCCGGGCGTGATGCAGCACTTCACGGTGCCCGTCGAGGCGTTCGACGCGGACGAGGAGCTGGCGTTCGACGGCTCCTCCATCCGCGGTTTCCAGGCCATCCACGAGTCGGACATGGCCCTGCGCGCCGATCTGTCGACGGCCCGGGTGGACCCCTTCCGCCGGGACAAGACCCTCAACATCAACTTCTTCATCCACGACCCGATCACCGGCGAGCAGTACAGCCGTGACCCGCGGAACGTGGCGAAGAAGGCGGAGGCGTACCTGGCGTCGACGGGCATCGCCGACACCGCGTACTTCGGCCCGGAGGCGGAGTTCTACGTCTTCGACTCGGTCCGTTTCGCCACCTCGGCGAACGAGTCCTTCTACCACATCGACTCCGAGGCGGGCGCCTGGAACACCGGTGCGGTGGAGAACAACCGCGGGTACAAGGTCCGCTACAAGGGCGGCTACTTCCCGACCCCGCCGGTCGACCACTTCGCCGACCTGCGCGCGGAGATCTCCCTGGAGCTGGACCGCGCGGGCCTGAAGGTCGAGCGCCAGCACCACGAGGTGGGCACCGCCGGGCAGGCGGAGATCAACTACAAGTTCAACACCCTGCTGGCCGCGGCCGACGACCTCCAGCTCTTCAAGTACATCGTGAAGAACGTGGCCTGGCGCAACGGCAAGACCGCGACCTTCATGCCGAAGCCGATCTTCGGCGACAACGGCTCGGGCATGCACGTCCACCAGTCCCTGTGGGCCAACGGCGACCCGCTGTTCTACGACGAGGCCGGTTACGCGGGCCTGTCGGACACCGCCCGCTACTACATCGGCGGCATCCTCAAGCACGCCCCGTCGCTGCTGGCCTTCACCAACCCGACGGTGAACTCCTACCACCGCCTGGTCCCGGGCTTCGAGGCGCCGATCAACCTGGTGTACTCGCAGCGCAACCGCTCCGCCGCGATGCGTATCCCGATCACCGGCTCGAACCCGAAGGCCAAGCGCGTCGAGTTCCGCGCCCCGGACTCCTCCGGCAACCCGTACCTGGCCTTCTCCGCCCTGCTCCTCGCGGGCCTGGACGGCATCAAGAACAAGATCGAGCCCGCCGAGCCGATCGACAAGGACCTCTACGAGCTGGCGCCCGAGGAGCACGCGAGCGTCGCCCAGGTCCCGACCTCCCTCCCGGCCGTCCTGGACTCCCTGGAGCGCGACCACGAGTTCCTCCTGGCCGGCGATGTCTTCACGTCCGACCTGATCGAGACGTGGATCGACTTCAAGCGCGCCAACGAGATCGCTCCGCTCCAGCTCCGCCCGCACCCGCACGAGTTCGAGCTGTACTTCGACGTGTGATCGGTGTGTGATCGGTGTGTGATCGGTGTGCGGTCGGCCTTCGGTGACCGGCCGCTGATCAAGGCGTGATACGCCCGTGCCCCATCGCCCTGCCCGGCGGTGGGGCACGGGCGTATGTTCTAAGCGAGAGCCCTGATCGTGGGGCCGTGGACGGGACGCGGGGGTGTGCCGGGAGATGGGTGAGCAGGGTCGGGGCGAGCGGGAGCCGCAGGGGGAGTCCGGGGACGAGGAGTTCGACTTCCGGTGGGCGGCGGGGGCCGAGGTGAAGGAGCCTTCGGCGCGGGCGCGGATGCTGGCCGCCCGGTGGAAGGAGAATCCGCCCGGACCCGTGCCGTTCCGGGGGGAACCGGAGGGGCGGCGCAGGCGGCGGGTGCGGGTGCGGTGGCCTGCGCGGCGGTCGCCGTGGGGGTCCGTGGTGGTGGTGATCGGGGGGCTGGTGACGGTGATCGTGCTGCTGGGGTTCTTCGGATTCCGGGCGCCCTTCTGAGCGCGCTGACGCCGGGCTTATTGATCTCGGGTGAACGCAGGCTTTGCAGGTCCCTGGGGTGATCGGGATCGTTGTATGGGACAGCCGGGCGCACACTGGAAGGGTGAGGCGAGTGCCTGACCTCGGTGTGGTGCGGGGTGATGCAGAATGCAGAGTCGCTTCCGCAGTGACCGGCGGCTGACCGTCCGGATGACGGTGACGCTGTTCCTGCTGGGTTTGCTGTACGTGGCCTTCGTCGCCGCGCTGATCGTGCTGCTGAAGTCGTGGGTGCTGGTCGTGGTCGTGGTGGGCGGGCTGATGCTGGCGCAGTTCTGGTACTCGGACCGGATCGCGCTGTTCGCGATGCGGGGCCGGGTGGTGGAGCGCGAGGAGTATCCCGAGCTGCACGCCGTGGTGGACCGGCTCTGCGCGATGGCGGACATGCCGAAGCCGACGGTCGCCGTCTCCTCGCTGGACATGCCGAACGCCTTCGCGACCGGCCGCAACGCCGACAACGCGGTGGTGTGCGTGACCAGCGGGCTGCTGCGGCGGCTGGACCCCGCCGAGCTGGAGGGAGTGCTGGCGCACGAGCTGTCCCACGTGGCGCACAAGGACGTGGCGGTGATCACCATCGCCTCGTTCCTCGGGGTGATCGCCGGGCTGATGATCCGGTTCGCCTTCTACTCCCAGCTCTTCGGCGGTCGCCGGGACCAGAACACCGCGATGATCCTCGCGGCGGTGATGGGGGTGTCGCTGGCGGTGTACGCGATCAGCTTCCTGCTGATCCGCGCCCTGTCCCGGTACCGGGAGCTGGCCGCGGACCGGGCGGCGGCCCTGCTCACCGGGCGGCCGTCCGCGCTGGCCTCCGCCCTCACCAAGGTGGACGGCGACCTGGCCCGCATCCCGACCAAGGATCTGCGGACGGTCCAGGCGTTCAACGCCTTCTACTTCACCCCGGCCCTGGGCTCCCCGGACCAGCCCAGCCTGGCCCGGCTGTTCTCCACGCACCCGAGCCTGGAGCAGCGGCTGGAGCAGTTGGCGCGGATCTCCGCCGAGCTGGGTGAGCCGGCGCTGCCCGGGAACGCGAGGTGAGCATGGGGCTGCTGGACATCCTGCTGGGCCGCACCAAGCCGGTCCCGCCCGATCTGGACCGGCTCTTCGCCCTGCCGTCGGCGGCGGTGACCCTGGAGGCCGCCGCCGGGTTCACCCCGACCGGTCAGGGCGCGGTGTGCTTCGCGACCGTCGAGGGCGGGGCGTTCGAGCAGACCCACCGGGAGGTGCAGGCGCTGCTGGACGCGGACACCGACCGCGCCGGATCTCCGGTGGAACTGCTGCGGGACGACTTCGGCTACTCCTGGCTGGTCTCCCGCCGCACCCCGGAGGATCTGCCGCAGCTCGTCAACGATCTCCACGCGGTGAACACCTCCATGGAGGTCAACGGCTTCGGCCCGCAACTGCTCTGCTCCCTCGTCGGGTTCGAGCGCCGGGCCGACGGGCGGCGGCTCGCCCTCGTCTATCTCTACAAGCGCGGCACCTTCTATCCCTTCGCCCCGCTGCCGGGGGCGCAGGGTGGTGGTGCGGGTGCCCAGCGGCGTGACAGTCCGCTCGAACTCCAGATGAAGGCGCTCCTCGCCGACGACCTGCGGGTCGAGCCCGACCTCGGCCGCTGGTTCCCGCTCTGGGGCGCGCCGGGGCTCTGACGCCTGCTCTGACGCCTGCCGGGCCCGGGTCCAGTCGGCCATGAGTGAATGGCCGCATGACCGAACTCGCCCCGTCCCCCTCCCCGTCCGACTCCACGTCCGACTTCTTCCACGACCTCCCCGGCACCTCCGGCGGTGCCGGGGAGCGGCTCGCCGTCAGCCGGGTGGCGGCGGTCTCGCCGTACCGCGGCGGTGCCGCCGCCCCCACCGCCGTCCTGCTGCACGGTGCCGGGCACGGCAGCAAGGAGCGGCTGCGGCCGTTGCTCGGGGAGTTCGCGGCGCACGGCTGTGACGCGCTGGCGTTCGACTTCTCGGGGCACGGGGAGAGTTCGGGCACGCTCGGGGAGCTGAGTCTGCGGCGGCGGTTCGAGCAGGCGGTGGCGGTGATCGACGCGCTGGTGCCGGAGGGGGTGCCGCTGGTCCTGGTCGGGTTCAGCATGAGCGGGCAGACGGTGGCCGACCTCGCCGCGCACTACGGCGACCGGGTCGCCGCCCTCGCCCTCTGCGCGCCCGGCATCTACGCCGCCGACGCCTGGGACCTGCCGTTCGGCCAGAGCGACGGCCCGTTCACCCGGCTCATCCGCACCCCGGACAGTTGGCGCGACTCCCCCGCCCTGGACGCCCTGCGCGCCTACGCCGGGCGGGCCGTCCTCGCGGTGCCGGGCACGGACGAGATCATCCCGCAGGCGGTCACCGACGCGGTACGGGACGCCCTGGCCGCCCGCTCCCGCTGCACCCGCCTCGCCTTCCCGGACGCCGACCACTTCCTCGGCGCCTGGCTCCGCGACCACGCCGACGCCCGGCACGCCCTGGTGACCACGCTGCTCGCGGCGGACACCGCGGGCAACTGACCCGTACCCCTTCCTGACCTGCGTGGATCCCGCCGCCAGGGCCCCTTGTCAGTGGGGTCGGTGATGATGGGGGCAGCGGTGCGGTGGAGCGGAGGCCGGTATGGGTGACGGGGCGGTGCGGCACATCGGGGCGGCGGAGCGGCGGGCCCGGCTCGCGCTGCGCCAGCGGCTGGCGCCCGGGGCGCGGGCGGGGACACCGGAGGAGATCGCCGACACCCTGGTCGCCCTGCACGGCACGGACCCGGCGACGGTCTATCTGGCGGTGGCCGCCCGGCTGACGGACCCGGGGCGCACGGTCGCGGAGACCGAGCGCGCCCTGTACACGGACAGATCGCTGGTCCGGATGCACGGCATGCGCAGCACGGTGTTCGTGTTCCCGGCGGAGCTGACGGCGGTGGTGCACGCGTCGACGGGGATCGCGGTCGCCGCGCGCGAGCGGGCCGGTCTGCTCCAGCAGATGGCGGCGGCCGGGGCACCGGACGCGGTCTGGCTGAAGGAGGTGGAGGACGCGACGCTGACCGCGCTGGCGCGGCGCGGCCAGGCGACGGCGGTGGAGCTGGCGCGGGACGAGCCCCGGCTCAAGGAGCGGTTCGTGTACGGGGCGGGGAAGAGCTACGAGGGGCTGCACACGGTCTCGACCCGGCTGCTGCGGCTGCTGGGCCAGGAGGGCAAGGTGGTCCGGGGCCGGCCGCTGGGTTCCTGGACGTCGTCGCAGTTCCGCTGGGCCCCCGCGCCACCGCACCCGGAGCTGGACATCGCCGGGGCCCAGGCGGCGCTGCTGGACCGCTGGCTGACGGCCTGCGGCCCGGCCACCGAGGCGGACCTCACCTGGTGGACGGGCTGGAAGGTCACGGAGGTGCGGCGGGCGCTGACGGCGATCGGCGCGCGGCGGGTCCAGTTGGACGACGAGGAGGCGGTGGCGGCGGCGTCGGCGATGGGCTGGGTGACGGCCGACGATCCGCTCACCGCTCCGCCGGCCGCGTCCGCCCCCTGGGCCGCCCTGCTCCCCGCCCTGGACCCCACCGCCATGGGCTGGCGCCACCGGGACTGGTTCCTCGCTCCCGCGCTGCGCCCGGCGCTGTTCGACCGGAGCGGCAATGTGGGGCCGACGGTGTGGTGGGGCGGGAGAGTGGTGGGCGGGTGGGCGCAGCGCGCCGACGGCGAGATCGTCTGGCGGCTGCTGGAGCGGGACGGCGTCGGGGCGGAGGCCGAGCGGGCGGTGGCGGCGGAGGCCGACCGGCTGCGGTCCTGGGTGGGCGGGGTACGGATCACCCCGCGCTTCCGGACCCCACTGGAGCGGGAGCTGACGGCCGCATGATCATCACCGGGCGGCGACCCGACCACAGTCCGACGCCGGTCCCACCACCGTCTGACGGCCGCCTGACGGTCGGCTGGTCACCGGCAGGCACCGGGGCCGCCAACCTCAGTCCGACCGCCGCCTGACACTCGTCGGGTCGCCGGCGGGCACTGCGACCCCCTAGCGCAGTCCGGCGTCCGACCGCCATCTGACGGTCGTCGGGTCGTCGGCGGGTACCGGCGCCGCGGCCCGACGGCAGTCCGACGGCCACCTGACCGGCGCCACCGGGCCCCGTCCGACCACCTGACCGCCGCCCAGCGCAGCCCGACCGCCGCCCAACCGCCGACGGCCCTCGTCCGGCCACACCACCCGCCCGTCCTCTCGCGACGCCGGGCACCGCTCCGCCCCTCCCCGGAGGGCACGGCACCCGGCCTCGCGGCGGGGTCAGCGGTTGTACCGCATGAAGGCCCGCACCATATGGCACGTGGTGTCGGACGGCGGGTGGACGCCGATCAGCTCCGCCGTGCTCCGGATCGTCTCGTTGCGGGCCTGGTCGGGCAGATAGACGCCGGTGTCGAGCAGGGCGATGGCCAGGCGCATCGCCTTCAGGCGGCGGTTGTGCGTGATGTACCACTGGCGGGGCCGCCCCGCCGGGAGCGGTCGCTTGCGGACCGGCTCGCAGGGCAGTTCCAGCAGTACGGGACGGGTCGCGGTGGACTGGGTGGGCAACGGCTTCGGCTTCAGTGCGGCAGCGGGCACGGGCATCCTCCTGTCGCGGTGAGGGAACCGGCCGGCCGCTCTTCGGACACCGGCGATTCCCTCGAACACTTCGTCAAGTGTACCGCCCGCCACTGACATTCAGGGAGCCCGCACGGCACCGTAAAAGCCCTGGTGGGCGCGGAGTTTGATGACCTTCCCCAGGCACCTCACGCGCCACACGGAGAGTCGGTGAAAATCGAACAGAGCGCGCATCCGGGAGGCGGTGGGTGGAGGAGTCGGCGGAGCGGGCGGGCGCGCGGGGTGACGCACGTTACGTCAAGAGACTCGGGTGACCTCTGAGTAACCGCCTCCGGGGTCGCGTACTTAGCGGCGTACGCTCCCCGACCTCCCAGGAGGCGCGAATGTCGCGCAGGAGAACGCTCAGTCCGAAGAAGAAGATCGCGCTGCTGGTGAGCGCGGCGGCCGTGGCCGGTGGCGGGGCCTTCGCGATGGCGGCCACCTCCAACGCCGCCCAGAGCGCCGCCGACTCGGCCGTCTGCCAAGGCAAGGCCGTCGCGCTCGGCAACAACGAGCGGTTCATCGCGGATCAGCGGGCCAATCCGGACGCGCAGTCCGAGGCGCGGATCGCCAACCGGCTGGCGGTCATCGAGGAGATCAAGCGGCAGCAGGCGGCGGCCGGGTGCCAGGTGGGGGAGTCGGCTCAGGGCTCCCAGGCCGCCCCGCCCTCGAACCCCGCGCCGCCCGCCAGTGCCGCGCCCCCCGCGAGCACCGCACCCCCGGCGGGCAACGCCCCGCCCGCCGCCTCCGGTGAGCAGGTGTGCAACGGGTCGACGGTGACCCTCTCCGGCGAGGGCGGCGCCCCGGCCGCGTCCAGCAACCAGTTCCCGGCGGGCACCCTGCTGAAGGTGACCAACCTGGACAACAACAAGTCCACGACGGTCGAGGTCACCTCGGTCTCCGGAAGCTGCGTCCTGCTGAACAACGCCGCTTTCGAAGAGGTCCGCGAGCCCGGCAAGTTCCTGATCCGCCGAGCGGTGATCGAGAGGGTGGGGTAGGGCTCACGCCGGGGCGCATCCGGGCGGACGCGTCCGGTGCGCCCACCGGCGGGCCGACCCGGCGAGCGCCTCCGCCGGGCTCACCGGGCAGACCGACCGACCCAGCGGGCTCACCCCGGGGGCTGATCCGGACGCCCGTCCGGAGGGCCCGGCCTACAGCCTCACCCGGCGGGCCTAGCCGAAGGACGCCTCCGTCGGGCTCACCGGGCAGGCCGACCGACTCGGCGGGCTCACCCCGGAGGCTGATCCGGACGCCCGTCCGGAAGGCCCGGCGACAGCCTCACCCGGCAGGTTCACCCAGCAGGCCGACCCACCGGCCTCACCCCGGGGGCTCATCCGGAGACCGACCCGGCGACGACCGACCCCGGAAAGACCCACCCGGCAGACTCACCCACCGGCACTCCCGGCACCCCGGCAACTCAGACACCCAGGCGCCCCAGGTCCCTCCAGCCCCCTCCGACACCTCAGGCACCCAGACGCCCCCAGGCCCCCTCAGGCCCCCTCAGGCCCCTTCAAATATCCCAGGCCCCTCCAGACTCCCCAAACACCTCAGGCACCCTCGGCCCCCCAGACACCTCAGGCACCCCCAGCCACCGCAGACCCCCCAGACCCCCCAGCACCCCCACCCACCCCCCTCAAAAACCCCCCAACCCTCCGCCCCACCCCAGGCGGAGCCCGATGCGGCAGGGCATGGTGGGACACCCCCCGCACCACCACCGTCTCGGCCCGTGCCAGCACCTCCCCCGCCCGCGCCGCCACCTTCACCGCGTCATGGGCCCTGCTGTTCCCGGCCAGGAGCAGCAGGACCGGCAGGTCCAGCGCGCGCAGCGCACCGGCCGCCGGGCGGGGGCCGGTCACCGGGCGGGCGGCGGGGAAACCGGCGGCGGCCTCCTGGAGGGCGAGCCAGTCGGGGTCGAGCCCCGCTCCCCCGGTCTCCCACTCCAGGAAGGCCCGCACCCGGCGCGGCGCGGGCCGCAGCAGCATCGGCAGCGCGCGCAGCAGATACGCGGGCCGGAACCCGGCGAAGCACTGCGTCGGGTCGAGCAGGAACAGCCGGTCGACGCGCGCGGGCGCGTGCAGCGCGTAGTGCAGGGCGATCCAGCCACCGTAGGAGTGCCCGCCGAGGGCCACCGGGGCGGTGATGCCCAGTCCGTCGAGCAGGGCGTCGAGCCAGGCCGTCAGATCGGCGACGGTCCGGACGGGGCGGTCGGCGGACGTGCCGCTGCGGCCGGGGTCGCCGATCAGGTCGGCCGCGTGCACCCGGTGGGTGCGGGCCAGTTCGGCGGCCTGCGCGAACCAGGAGACGGAGGTCGCCCCGCCGCCCGGCAGCAGCAGCACCGGCGGGGCGTCGCGCGGGCCGCAGCGGTGGACGCAGGTCGTCCCGTACTCCGTGCCGACCTCGGTCGTCTCACGGTCGGCGGGCCAGTGGGCCAGGACCGTGTCATAGGCCCGCAGAAAGCGGTACCGGTCGTATCCGTTCCGCGCCCTGCCGCCGTCACCGCTTCTCATCGCGGCCCCCTATCATGCGAGCGTCCCGTCATCTCTCACTCATCAATAATCTCGCTCAACGAGATAATAAGGGGGCTCGATGGAATCCGAACCGGCCGGGATGGAGATCGTCCATCTGCTGCGGGCCGTGACCGTCGAGCTGGGGCTGCGCAGCGCCCGGTTCGCGAGCCGCAACGGTATGCATCCGACCGACGTCCGGGCCCTGATCGTGCTGATGGACGCCCGGCGCGCCGACGAGGAACTGACCGCCGGGAAGCTGGGCGCCGCGCTCGGGCTGAACTCCGCCGGGACGACCGCGCTGGTGGACCGCCTGGAGCGGGCCGGGCACGTGCGGCGCGAGCGCGGCGAGCGGGACCGGCGCCAGGTGGTCGTACGGGTCGACGAGAGCGCGGTGGAGCTGGGCCGGGCCTTCTTCGGGCCGCTGATCGGGCGCGCGGTGACACTGCTGGACGGCTACGACGAACGGGAGCTGGCGGCCATCCGCGGCTTCCTGACCGGCGTCCGGGAGGCGGCGGCGGAACCGGAGGACGGACGGCCGTTCGGGTAACACGGGGTTCACATTGGGGCAATGATCGGGAAATCGCCTGTTGACAGGCTTCCGGCAGCACCCGCGGCGCCCCAGTGCCGCAGCGCCGCACCCGCATCGCGACCGGATCCGCCTCGCGGCCGGACCACCCGAAGGATGAGACCCGTGACCTTCAAGGCTGAGTACATCTGGATCGACGGCACCGAGCCGACGGCCAAGCTGCGTTCCAAGACGAAGATCATCGCGGGTGCCCCCGCCGGTCTGGACGCGCTGCCGATCTGGGGCTTCGACGGGTCCTCCACCAACCAGGCCAAGGGCCACGCCTCGGACCGGGTGCTCAAGCCGGTCTTCACCTGCCCGGACCCGATCCGCGGCGGCGACGACATCCTCGTGCTCTGCGAGGTCCTGAACACGGACCTGACCCCGCACTCCTCCAACACCCGGGCCGCGCTGGCCGAGGTCTCGGCGAAGTTCGCCGCCCAGGAGCCGATCTTCGGCATCGAGCAGGAGTACACCTTCTTCGACGGGGCCCGTCCGCTGGGCTTCCCCGAGGGGGGTTTCCCGGCCCCGCAGGGCGGCTACTACTGCGGTGTCGGCGCCGATGAGATCTTCGGGCGCGATGTGGTCGAGGCGCACCTGGACAACTGCCTCAAGGCCGGGCTCGGCCTGTCCGGCATCAACGCCGAGGTCATGCCCGGCCAGTGGGAGTTCCAGGTCGGCCCGCTGGCCCCGCTGGAGGTCTCCGACCAGCTCTGGGTGGCCCGCTGGCTGCTCTACCGCACCGCCGAGGACTTCGGTGTCTCCGCCACCCTCGACCCCAAGCCGGTCAAGGGCGACTGGAACGGCGCCGGTGCCCACACCAACTTCTCCACCAAGGCCATGCGCGAGGGCTACGAGGCGATCATCACCGCCTGCGAGTCGCTCGGCGAGGGCTCGAAGCCGCTGGACCACGTCAAGAACTACGGCGCCGGTATCGACGACCGCCTCACCGGCCTGCACGAGACCGCCCCGTGGGACAAGTTCTCCTACGGCGTCTCCGACCGCGGTGCCTCGGTGCGCATCCCGTGGCAGGTCGAGCAGGACGGCAAGGGCTACATCGAGGACCGCCGCCCCAACGCCAACGTCGACCCGTACGTGGTGACCCGGCTGCTGGTCGACACCTGCTGCTCGGCGCTGGAGAAGGCCGGACAGGTCTGAGCCACCGAGCCGCCCGGCCCCGCCGGTCCCGTCGGCCCCACCGGTCCCGTCCGGCCCCGCCGACTCCCCTGGCGACCCCGGCACCCCCGGGGCACCCGGGGCACCGGGGCACCGGGGCACCGGGGCACCGGGGCACCCGCCGAGGCGACCCCGGCTCTCCCGGCCTCGCCCGGCTCCCGCCATCGCGCGATCCTCGGCCCGAGGGGCGCCCACCACACCGGTGGGCGCCCCTCGGGGCGTTCCGGCCGACCGGGGAGTCGGAGCAGTAGGAATCGTTTCGCCAAACACCGCTCCACGCGACGGCGAACGTCCCCGGCACACCGTCTGCTTTTCGGACGCGTCGCTGTCCGAGCCGTGAGAGGAGGGTCCTCGTGAGCCGGGGTATCTGCTTCAATGGGCCCATGGCCAGCTTCCGGAACCCCAGCGCCTCGGGTCGTCACGACGCGGGCCGCCATGACCTGGAGCCCTTCTGGCCGTCCCGTCAGCATGACGACTTCGACCGGGTGTGTTGCCGCGCGTTGACCGCGCCGGCCCGCTGACGCCGTACTTCCCGGCCCCCGGCCTGCGCGACACGACGTACGTCCCCGACGGACCCACTCGCGCGAAAGAGCTGACCTCTCATGGCGAATCCCGCTCCACTGCCCCGCCCTCTCTCCTCCACCACCCTCGCTCCCGCCACCCGGCACCGGCTGCGTGCCGTCGACCGGGACGAGGTGCCCGCCCCGGCGGAGCTGCTGCCGCCCGGCGCCACCTGGCTGCCCGCCCCGGCGCACGCCCTGCCCGCGCTGCCCGGCCAGCCCCCGATGGTCGGATACCTGCTGCTCGTCCCGGCCGACCAGCAGCCGCCCTTCCTGCCGGTCGCCGTGCCCGACGCACCGCCCGCGGCACCGCTCGCGGCACCCGACCCGGCACCGGTGGCGGCCGGTCCCGAGCCGCTGATCCGGATCGACCCGGTGCGCCGCACCGCGCTGGTCGCCGGGGCCGAACTCGACCTCACCTACCTGGAGTTCGAGCTGCTCGCCCATCTGGTCTCCCACCCGCACCGCGTCCACACCCGCGACCAGCTCGTCACCACGGTGTGGGGGTACGGCCATGTCGGCGACGGGCGGACGGTCGACGTCCATGTCGCCCGGCTGCGCCGCAAGCTGGGCGCCGAGCACCGCAAGGCGATCCAGACGGTCCGGCGGGTCGGCTACAAGTACACCCCGCCGACCCACCGCTGACCCACCGCTGACCCGCCGCACATCTGGCTCGGATCTGCCGTCGGCCAAGTCCCGTTCCCTTCCCCCGCCCCACCGGGCAGAGTCGGCGCCATGAGACTTCTGGTGCTGGGCGGGACGGAGTTCGCGGGTCGGGCCGTGGTGGCGGAGGCCCTGGGCCGGGGCTGGCAGGTGACGGTCTTCCACCGGGGACGCCACGCGCCCCCGCCCGGCGTCGAGTCCCTGCACGGCGACCGGACCGCCCCCGGCGGACTGGCCGCCCTCGCCGACGCCCCCGGCACCTGGGACGCCGTCGTGGACACCTGGGCGGCGGCGCCCCGGGCCGTGCGGGACGCGGCACGGCTGCTGCGGGGCCGGGCCGGACGGTACGCGTATGTGTCGAGCTGCTCGGTGTACGCGTGGGCGCCGCCCGCCGGGTACACCGAGGACGCCCCGACCGTCGAGGGCGCCGCGGCGGACGCCGACCGCACCGACTACGCCCGGGACAAGCGGGGCGGCGAACTGGCGGCGGTCGCGGAGTTCGGGGCGGCACACGCCCTGCTGGTCCGCTCGGGGCTGATCCTCGGGCCGTACGAGAACATCGGGCGGCTGCCGTGGTGGCTGACCCGGATCGCCCGGGGCGGGCCGGTGCTGGCGCCGGGGCCGAGGGAGCTGCCGCTCCAGTTCATCGACGTACGGGATCTCGCCGTCTGGACGCTGGACGCGGTGGCGGCGGGGCTCGGCGGGCCGTACAACCTGATGTCGCCGTCGGGGCACACCACCATGGGCGGGCTGCTGGAGGCGTGCGTGGCGGCGACCGGGTCGGACGCCGCCCTGCGCTGGACCGAGCCGCAGGTGGTGCTGGACGCCGGGGTCGAGCCGTGGACGCAGCTCCCGGTCTGGGTGCCGCCCGGCACCGAGGCGCACGACGCGCTGCACGGCGCCGATGTGGGGCGGGCGCTCGCGGCGGGGCTGCGCTGCCGTCCGGTGACGGAGACCGTCGCCGACACCTGGGCCTGGCTGGGCTCCCTCGGCGGCACCGCCCCGCAGCGCCCGGACCGCCCGGCGGTGGGCCTGGCCCCGGAGAGGGAAGCGGAAATCCTCGCGCGATTTACCGGATAAGACCGTTGGTACGGAATTGCGCCACGTATCTCGCACCAATTCCCGGGACGGCTGAACACCTCTGGGGCGCCCTGCGTATGGATGGGCGCCGCTTCACTCCTGTCGGGCGCCTCGATGCCCCGCAAGGAATTCAGAGGAGTTCCATGGGACGCAACACACGAAAACGCCGTACGCCGCTGGCCACCAAGGCCGTCGCCGCATCGGTGGCCCTAGCGCTCGGTGGGGGCGGGCTGATCTGGGCGAACTTCTACGCCTCGGCGCACGAGGACGGCAACAACTGGCAGAACCGGACGAGGTCGGCGCCCGCGCAGGTGGCCACCATCGACTGCCCGGACGTCGGCCAGCAGTTGTCCGAGGTGCCGGACCCGGCCCGGGGGGAGGTGGACGGCGAGCTGGCTTCGATGGACCAGCAGATCACCGAGGCGTACCAGACGCTGGCGAGCACCCGGGACGCCCAGGCGCAGGACGCCTCCTATGTGCAGAACGCCATCCTCCAGCCGCTGAAGGACCGCAGGAAGGTGCTGATCGACCGGATCAAACTGGAGATCAACCGGGCCGGTGGCAGCGCCTCCGACGAGCTGGACAACCTGGCCGGCTGCACCGGCACCCCCGCCGAACAGCCCCAGCCGACCGATGGCGGCGGCAATGGCGACGGCAACAACAACGGCGGTGACAACGGCGGTGACGGCCAGGAGGGTGGCGGCCAGGACGGCGGGCAGGAGCAGCCGCCGGGCAACGGCGGTCAGGGCGGCAACGGCCCGGTTGCCGCCGACTTCCAGGACATCACCACCGTCCAGCCCAACTCCCGCAATCTGCCCAACGGGCTCGCCGCGAACGGCCGGAGCGGCTCGAAGGGCAGCTTCACCACCAAGTGCGGCACCAACTCCAACGACAACCACAACACCGACAATGTGATCGTGGCCCCGGGTGTCACCAACGGCGCCCACCACCTCCACGACTACGTCGGCAACCAGAGCAACGACGCCTTCGCCAGCGACGACGACCTCGCGAACGCCGAGACCACCTGCCGCAACCAGAGCGACCGCTCCTCCTACTTCTGGCCGGTGCTGCGGCTCCAGGACGGCACCCAGGACTTCGACCAGAACGCCGCCGGCGGCGGTACCGAGGGCAATGCCGGCCGCATCCTGGAGGCGGAGCAGGCCCAGTTGAAGTTCGTCGGCAACCGCACCGGCCCGGTGGTCGCGATGCCGAAGGCGCTGCGGATCATCACCGGTGACGCCAAGGCGTTCGTCAACGGCCTCGCCAACGCCAACACCTCCTGGACCTGCACCGGCTTCGAGGACCGGCAACTCACCGACAAGTACCCGCTGTGCCCCGAGGGCAGCGACGTGGTGCGGCTGTCCAACTTCCAGTCCTGCTGGGACGGGCAGAACATCGACAGCGCCAACCACCGCACCCATGTGGCGTTCGTCGGCGCCGACGGCCGCTGCGCCAATGGCTTCAAGGCGATCCCGCAGCTCCAGGTGCGGCTGGTCTACGACGTACCGACCCCGGTGATCGAGAACGGGACGGTACAGAATCCCTTCGCGGTCGACTCGTTCCCCGAACAACTGCACAAACCGATCACCGACCACAATGATTTCATCAACTTCTTCTCCACCAAGACGATGAAGAAAATGGTCAACTGCATCAACCAGGGCAGGCGCTGCCAGTAACGCGGAGCAGCAGCGGAGAACCGGCGGCGGGAATTCCCGCCGCCGGTTCTCTTTTTCGCCCGCTTTCTCTCTTTCGCCCGCTGCCGTTCGCCGCTCAGTGTCGTTCGCCGCTCAGTGCACGCTGTGATCCGTCCCCTCCTCCAGCTCCCCGCCCAGCGTGCTCCGCAGGGCGTGCACCGTCTCCGTCTCCCCCACCGCCACCCATTTGCGGCCGACCAGATAGTGACCGCCGTAGTCCTTGGCGCCGTTGATCCATTCGCGCTGGCCCCGGTCGGTGGCGAAGGTGGCGAGGACGAACGTCCCGTCGCCGTTCTCGCAGAGGGCCTGGCGGATCTCGTCGGCGTCGGTCTGGATGTCGGGGGCGCAGCGCACCTCGGCCGCGAGGCGCTCCAGGCTGCCGGTCGCCGTCTCGGGCA
Organism: Streptomyces sp. NPDC093252; assembly: GCF_040683675.1. Lineage (NCBI taxonomy): Bacteria > Bacillati > Actinomycetota > Actinomycetes > Kitasatosporales > Streptomycetaceae > Streptomyces > Streptomyces sp. NPDC093252. The sequence goes on from NZ_JBFBEM010000002.1 coordinate 30,768, forward strand.
CGGCCGCCTCCCGGGCCCCGTCGCCGGAGCCGCCGCACCCGGCGAGCAGGACCACTCCCGCGACGGCGGCGCCCAGGGCGGGCATCGATCGGGTCAACGTCATCTCGTCCTCCGGTGGGCCTGCGCGGACCAGTGCCGTCCTCGGATACGGACGCCGGGCGCCCCGCGCTCAATCCGCGCTCCGGTGACCAACCGCCGTGCCGCTCGTTCTGCCGGGCGTGCAGTCACAGGATGTCGCCCCCCGCCCCACGCCCGCCGCCTCCGGCGGTCCCGTCGTCGATGTCGAGCAGGCCGAGGCCGCGCTCGTCGAGCACTATCCGCGGCTGGTGCGGCTGGCCTATCTGGTCCTGCCGCCGGATCTGAGCCGGGGCCGCCGGGTGCTCGGCGCGCACGCGCTGGTGCAGCGGGCGCTGCCGCGCGGCCGGGCCGCCGCCCCGGTGATCCCGGCCCAGTCGACGGGTGGCCGCGACGGCGACCCGGGCTACGCGTATGTCCGGCTGCGGGTGCTGCGGACGGCGCTGGAGGCGGGGCTGCCGCTGCGGCGGCGGGCGTGGCCGAAGCGGGCGCAGTTGCCGCCGGTGCTGCCGCAGGTGTGGGGGCTGCGGCTGTTCCCGCGGTCGGGCGGGGCCGATGAACTCGCCCTCGACCAGCAGTTGTCGGCGCTGTCCGCCCCGGCGCGGGCCGTGTACGCGCTGCGCGGCCTGGAGCGGCTGACGGACGCCGAGGTCCGCAAGGCGCTGACCGGGGCGGGCGTCGAGGAGGCGGACGTGGACGCGGCGCTGGCCGCGGCCGACACCGTACCCGCGCGGTACGCGCTGCTGGAGTCCCCGGAGTTCGACCCCTGTTCGCTCCAGGCCCGGCCGACCGATCTGATGCGGCGGCGCCAGCATCTGAGGGCGGCCCTGGCGGCGACGGCGGCCGTGGCGGTGTGCGGGGCGCTGCTGGGGCTGCCCGGTGACGGCTGGGGCCCGGACGGCGCCGCCGCCCCCTCGTACGCGCAGAACCCGTCCGCGCAGGCGGCGCTGGATCCGTCGCGGGTGGTGAAGGTGTCCCCCGCCGCGTGGAAGACCTCGGCCCGTACGGACTTCACGGTCTGGCCGGCGCGCGGGGAGCTGACCGGGGACGCGGATCTGCTGCGCCGGGCGCTCGCGGTGTGGGCCCGGCCCGGTGCGGCGGTCCGGGTGTCGGCGACCCCGGACACCCCGACCGGCGGCCCCGCCGGACCCCCGCAACTGCTCTTCGCGGGGGTGGTGGACAACGCGCGGCTGGTGGTGTTCCACGACGGGCTGCGGCTGGCCCGGTACGCCGAGCCGAAGGACGGGCAGGCGGGGGCGGCGCTGGATCTGGCCCGGCTGGACGGGGCGACGGCGGCCGAGGCCACGGCGGTGGTGCTGAACCGGGCCGACGGCAATGTCCGCTATCTGACCGCGCCCTGGGTGACGGGGGCCGCCGAGCGGGATCTCGTCAAGCCCGGCTCCGGCGCGATGGAGCTGACCGTGACGGACGGGGTGACCTCGCCGATGGCCGGCCCCGCGACCCGGCCCGGCGCCTGCACCTCCTGGAACGTCCTCCAGCTCACCACCGACGACGGCACCCGACTGGCCTCCGACCTCGGTGAGCTGGTCCCGGCCCGGCTCACCACCGGGCGGCCCGGCGCGGTCCATGACGCCTCGGGCGCGGAGGCGCTGCACACCTGGTCGTCGTACGCCTGTTCGCTGGCGGCGGTGCAGGGGCAGGGGGTGCGCACGGTGAACGCGTGGAGCTACGCGGAGCAGGAGCTGCCGGACGGCGGCGGTACGGCGTCCTGGGTGTGCACCCGGGCGGAGACCTGGCGGGGCGGCGGCGAGCGGGTGCTGGCCCAGTTCCACACCCCGGGCGGGACGTACGGGGCGGTCGCGGCGAAGGGGGAGAGTGTGCCGGGGTGCGGGGCGCGGGAGCCCCAGGTGCTGGCCGGGGTGCTGTGGAAGTCGGAGGCCGGGGCCTGGTATCTGCTGGCGGCCGGTGGCCGGGACACGGCGTCGATCGAGACCAGCGGCGGGGTGAAGGCGTCGGCGGAGGGCAATCTGCTGGCCGTGCGCACCGAGGAGGGGACGCAGGCGGCGCTGAAGGGAACGCTGGCGGACGGGCGGACGATCGAGGCGCTGCGCTAGGTGCATGGCCCTGTGGGGGTGGGGGAATCCCGGCGCGTGCGAGGGGTTCCCCCACCCCCTTACCCTTCAGTAAATTGACGGCATGTCTAATAAGCAGGTCCGGCGGCCCGAGCCGATCGACTCCGAGCGGACCGCGCTGACGGCGCGGAACGTGTCGTTCTCCTGGGAGGGCACCCCGCTGCACTGGGTGCCCGGGGACCCCTTCGCCTCGCACACCATCAATGTGCTGCATCTGCTGCTGCCCGCCGGTGAGCGCTGGTTCGTGCATGTCTACAAGCAGGTGCTGCCCTACATCCGGGACGAGCGGCTGCGCGAGGACGTCATCGGGTTCATCGGGCAGGAGGCCACGCACGCGCAGGCGCACGACGAGGTGCTGCCGCATCTGCGGGAACTCGGCCTCGATCCGACGCCGTACACCGCTCAGGTCGACTGGTTCTTCGAGAAGCTGCTCGGGGACCGGACGCTGCCGCCGGGGCGGTCGCGGCGCTGGTGGCTGATGGAGCGGGTGGCGCTGATCGCGGCCATCGAGCACTACACGGCGTTCCTCGGCGACTGGGTGCTCAACGCGCCGGAGCTGGACCGGCGGGGCGCGGACCCGGTGATGCTGGATCTGCTGCGCTGGCACGGCGCGGAGGAGGTCGAGCACCGGTCGGTGGCGTTCGAGCTGTTCCTGCATGTCGACGGCGGCTACCGGCGCCGGGTGCGGACCTGGGCGCTGGCGTTCTCGGCGCTGGTGTTCCTGTGGCAGCGGGGGGCGCGGTTCTTCATGGCGAACGATCCGACGCTGATCGACGGGAGGGCGAGCTTCCGGGACTTCCACGACCGGGGGCGGCGCGGGCTGCTGCCCTCGACGGGCGCGCTGGTCCGCTCGATCCCCCGCTATCTCAACCGGGCCTACCACCCCTCCCAGGAGGCGTCGACCGCGCAGGCGGTGGCCTATCTGGCGGCCTCCCCGGCGGCCCTGGCCGCCGAGCGGCGCAGGGAGGCGCTCTGATGGCGGGGCTGCGGACGGCCGTGGTGGTCGCGGGCGCGGCGGTACTGGCCCGGCGGGCGCTGCGGCAGCGGATCCGCCGGTCGCCGCTGTGGCCGCTGCCCGCGCTGGCCGAGCCGACCTCGGGCCGCCCCCGCACCCGGGCGCTGCGGCTGCGGCTGACCGCGCGCGAGACGGTCGCGGACGGGGTCGTGCGGCTGCGTCTGGAGGGGCGGGGGGAGTTGCCGCGCTGGGAGCCCGGGGCGCATCTGGATCTGCTGCTGCCGTCCGGTCTGGTGCGGCAGTACTCGCTGTGCGGGGACCCGGCGGACACCTCGGCGTACACGGTCGCGGCGCGGCTGGTGGCGGACGGGCGGGGTGGTTCGCGGGAGGTGCACGAGGAGCTGGCGCCGGGCGCGGAGGTGGCGGTGCGGGGGCCGCGCAACCGGTTCCCGCTGGTGCCGGGGGCGGCGGAGTACGTGTTCGTGGCGGGCGGGATCGGGATCACCCCGCTGCTGCCGATGGTGCGGGCGTTGCCGCCGGGCACGGAGTGGCGGCTGCTGTACTGCGGGCGGTCGCGGGCGTCGATGCCGTTCCTGGCGGAGGTGGAGGCGCTGGGGGCGGAGCGGGTGACGGTGGTGGCCGGGGACGAGTCGGGGCGGCCGGACCTGGACGCGCTGGCGGCCGGGGCCGGGGACGGGGCGGAGGTGTACTGCTGCGGCCCGGAGGGGCTGATGGCGGCGGTGGCGGAGCGCTTCCCGGGGGTGAAGCTGGAGCGGTTCGCGCCCCCCGCCTCGGCCGGGGCGGGCGCCGCCTTCACCCTGGAACTGCGGCGCAGCGGGCGGACGGTGGAGGTCCCGGCCGGGACCACGGCGCTGGCGGCGGTGCGGGCCGCGCTGCCGGACACCCCGTACTCGTGCGCGCAGGGGTTCTGCGGGACCTGCCGGCAGCGGGTGCTCGCGGGCGAGGTGGACCACCGGGACGAACTGCTCACGGACGGGGAGCGGGACGGCGGCTTGATGCTGCTCTGTGTGTCGCGGGCGCGCGGGGAGCGGCTGGTGCTGGATCTGTGAGACGGCGGACGGCCGGAACCCGGTGTGCATCACTCTTGGTCGAACCTGGCCGTTCACGGCCGGAACCGATCGGTAAGGTGTTCGTATGTCTACCGGGGTTCGCCGTCGAATGGGTGTCGAGGAGCGGCGTGAGCAGTTGATCGGCGTCGCGCTCGAACTGTTCAGCCGACGCTCGCCCGACGAGGTCTCGATCGACGAGATAGCGTCGGCGGCGGGGATCTCCCGCCCCCTCGTCTACCACTACTTCCCCGGCAAACTCAGCCTCTACGAGGCCGCGTTGAAGCGGGCCTCGGACGATCTCGCGGAGCGGTTCGTGGAGCCGCACGAGGGGCCGCTCGGCGCCCGGCTGCTGCGGGTGATGCGCCGCTACTTCGACTTCGTGGACGATCACGGCCCCGGGTTCTCCGCCCTGATGCGGGGCGGCCCGGCGGTCGGCTCCTCCACCACCAACGCGCTGATCGACTCCGTACGGCAGGCCGCCTACGAGCAGATCCTGGCGCATCTCGGGGTCACCGATCCGCCCGCGCGGCTGGAACTGGTCGTCCGCTCCTGGGTGTCGCTGGCCGAATCCACCGCCCTGATCTGGCTGGACGGCCGCCGGATCCCGCGCGAGGAGCTGGAGGTCCAGCTCGTGCACGACTTCGCCGCGCTGGCGGCCATCAGCGCGGCCCATGACGCGGAGATGGCCGCGCTGATGCGCCGGGCCCTGGAGGGCGAGCCGTCCGACGGTCCGTTCACCGACCTGGTGGCCCGGCTGATCGCGCTGGCGTCCTAGGACGGGTACGGCGGACGGGGGCACCGGTGGATCCAGTGCCCCCTGCGCCGCTTCGGCCGTGTCATCCGGTGAACACGGCGACGGTCCTCGGCGGTACCGAGAACGTGCCGTTCTCCCGGTCGTACGCGGCCCGCTTCACCACCGGGTCCGAGCCGGACGCCTGGACGGGGTGGAGGCGGTGGTCCTGCCCGGCGAGGGCGGGGATCCGCTGCTCCTGGGTGTCGGGGGTGGCGTTGAAGACGACCACCAGGTCACCGAGACGCATGGTGATCACGCCGGGGGTCTCCTGCGTGCCGGACAGCGGGAAGGAGAGCTTCTGCTGGACGGCGGTGGCGGTGCCGAGGGAGAAGTCCGCTTCCGTGGTGCGGATGCGCAGCAGGTCCTGGTAGGCCGCCGAGGTGGCGGTGATCTGCTCGCAGCCCACGCCGACCGAGGTCAGCAGCGGCTTGGCGTACGGCCACTTGGGCTGGTTGTCGGCGGCGGGCGGCAGGCCCCGGCCGAAGCCGTTGCCGTCGGCGCAGTTCCAGTGGATGGCGTTGAACCAGTCGCCGCTGTCGTAGGAGTTGCGGTCCAGGGACTTGGAGCGGAGCAGGTCGGTGCCCGCCTGGGAGAGGGCCGGGCCCTGGGAGAGGGCGGCCGTGGCCATGGCGAGGACCTGCATCCGGGACCGGTCGGCGGCGCTCACCGTGGCGGGGAGCTTGAAGGCGAGGGCGTCGAAGAGGGTCTCGTTGTCGTGGGCGTCGGCGTAGGCGAGGGCGTCGCCGGGGGCCGCCGCGTATCCGGCGGGCGCCCCGTTGTAGTCGACCTCCGAGCCCTTGACGTCCCTGCCCGCGGTGTCGGTGAAGCGGTAGCCGGCGAGGTTGCCGGACAGGCCGACCTTGATGAGGTCCTGGTAGTGCAGGAGGCGGGCCTTCTGCTCGGCGGGGGTGCCGTTGTCGGCGGCCGGGTTGGGCTCGGTGTAGAGGCCGGAGGCGAAGCCCTGGACGCCGGGGTCCTCGTCGAAGGGGCCGCCGCCGCGGACCGCGTCCCGGGCCCGGTCGGAGAAGGTGGCGATGCCGGTGCCGGCCATGTTCTTCTGGGTGGCCTGCTCGAAGCGGGCGTCGTCGGCGATCTCGCCGAAGTTCCAGCCCTCGCCGTACAGGATGATCTTCTTGCCGTCGACGCCGTCCTTCTGGAGGGTCAGGGCGTCCAGGGCCTCGCGGACGGCGAGCATGTTGGCCTTGGGGTGGTGGCCCATGAGGTCGAAGCGGAAGCCGTCGACCTTGTAGTCCCGGGCCCAGGTGACCACCGAGTCCACGACCAGCTTGCCCATCATGGCGTTCTCGGGGGCGGTGTTGGCGCAGCAGGTGCTGTTGGCGACGGAACCGTCGGCCAGGAGCCGCTGGTAGTAGCCGGGGACGATCCGGTCGAGCACGGAGGTCTTGGCCTGCCCGGAGGCGGCGGTGTGGTTGTAGACGACGTCCATGACGACCCCGAGGCCGTCCTCGTTCAGCGCCTGCACCATCTCGCGGAACTGGACGGTCCGGGCGGTGCCGTCGGGGTCGGTGGCGTAGGAGCCCTCGGGGACCGTGTAGTGGTAGGGGTCGTACCCCCAGTTGTAGGCGTCCTTGGCGGCGATCTCGCTCACGCACTCCTGCTGCCGCTCGGAGTCGGCGGGCAGGGCGGCGAGGTCGCAGCCCACGGTGGCCTGGTCCTCGCGACGCTCGGGGATGGTGGCGATGTCGAAGGCGGGCAGCAGATGGACGTACGAGGTGCCTGCCTCGGCCAGCTTCTTCAGGTGCTTGGAGCCGTCGCTGTCCTTGTCGGTGAAGGCGCGGTAGGTGCCGGGGTCGGCGGCGGTGCGGTCGGCGACGGAGAAGTCGCGGATGTGGAGTTCCTGGATCTGGGCGTCCTTGAGGGGGACGGCCTCGGGCTTCTTCAGGGTGGACCAGCCGCGCGGCTGGAGGGAGCGGTCCCCCAGGTCGACCACGAGGCTGCGCTCGGAGTCGGCGGTCAGGGCGAGGGAGTAGGGGTCGGTGACCTTGTTGGTGACGACCTGGCGGACGCTGGGCGCCCAGACCTGGACGACGTACCGGTAGGGCTTGTTCTTCCAGGAGGGGGAGCCGGTGACGGACCAGACGCCGGTGGTGTCGTCGCGGCGCATGGGCAGGGTGCGGCCGTCCAGTTCGAGGGCGACGGACTGGGCGGTCGGGGCCCACACGGCGAGGGTGGGGCGGCCGTTGCGGAAGACCGGGCCGAGGGCGGCCCGGGTGGCGGCGCCGCTGTAGACATCGTCCAGGACACCGGCGAGCTGGACGCCGGTGGCGGCGAGGGCGGCGCCCGACGCGTTGCGCTGGGCGGCGACGACCTGGCCGCGCAGGGCCTCGCGGATGCGCAGGCTGTCCCGGTCGCGGGGATCGACGGCCCAGGCGGTGGAGTCCTTGAGGTGCGGGAACTTCGCCTTCTGGGCGTCGGTGAGGGTGGTCTTCCGCAGCCGCAGCACCTTGGTGTCGGTGCCGGTGAGGACGCCTCCCTCGGCCTTGAGGGAGCCGGTGCGGGAGGTGAGGAGCTGGGTGGAGGCGGCGGTGTCGGCGGCGTTCCAGACGACGGTGTTCCGGTCGATCCAGATCGCCTTGGAGGTGGTGAGGTCGAGGGCGGCGGCGGACCCGGCGGACTGCGGGAGCAGATACTTCTCCTGCCCGTTCAGCATCCACACCTCATGCCCGTTGGCGGTCAGGTCCAACGCCTGGTCGTTCGGGAGGTCCTTCTCATCTCCCCTGTGGAGGATGTAGCTGAGGCTGGTGGCGCCCTCGGCGAGCGGCACCTCGTAGACGGCCCCGTAGGAGTCGGTGCGGACCGGCATCAGGGGCCGGGCCCAGTCGGTGGGCTGGGCGGCACCGGACCAGACGTGCATCCCCCAGCCGTCGTAGTTCCCATCGGCGCGGTTGTAGTGGAACACGGCCTTGGTCTTGTCCTGGGCCGGGTACTCGGGCCGCTCGGTGACGACCTCCGGCTTGCCCTGCTCGATCCAGATCTCCCCGGTCTCGCTCACATCGATGGAACGGTCGACGGAGACGTCCTTGTTTCCGTCCTTGTCGATGACGAGGAAGCCCACATTGGTCGCGCCGGGCTTGAGCTTGATGTAGGCGAAGGCGCCGTACGCGTCGCGGCCGGTGAAGGGGTGGCTGTCGGGCCAGGTGGTGGACTCGCCGTCGGCGAGGTCGCCCCAGGCGTAGACGCCCCAGTCCTGGTAGTTCCCGTCGGGCCGCTTGTAGTGGACGATCGCGTAGTCGCGGGAGGTGGCCGTCGGGGGGTTCACGACGGGCGGGGTGCCGCTGCTGGAGGCGGCGGTGGCACTCGCCGTCCGGCCGGAGGCGTCGACCACGACGGCCTTGTAGCGCAGGGCGGTGCCGGGGCGGGTGTCCTTGGGGACGGTGTGGGTGACCTTGTAGGGGGCGTGGTCGGCGGTGCCGAGGGTCTGCCACTTGCCGGTGCCGGTCTGGGCGGCGAAGACGACCCGGTTGAGGCCGCCGCCGGAGACATCGGCGGTCAGCTCGACGGTGCCGGTGGCGCCGGGGGCCGGGGCCTTGAGGGTGATAGTGGGCTTGACAGCGGGCGCGGCGGGCCTGGAAGCCGCCTTCAGGACGACCGACGACCCGGCCGGGACGGTGACGGTGAGGCGCGCGTCCCCGGTGGAGGTGGCGGTGGCGGTGGTGCCGTAGATCCCCTTGTACGCCATGCTCCGCGACTCGACCGGGAAGCTGACGGTCTTCGGCTCGTCGGCGTTGTTGAAGCCGACGACGTACTCCGTGCCCGACTTGGCGTCGGTGCGGGAGACGGCGTAGACGCCGGGGCCGTCGGCGGCGAAGCGCTCGGTCTGGATGCCGTCGGCGAGGGCGGGGTGCGCCTTGCGGAGGGCGGCGAGGTCGCTGATCTGCCGGTAGAGGGGGGCCTTGGTGTCGTAGGAGTCGGTGGCGTGGGTGCGGTCGGTGCCGAGGATGTCGTCGTCCAGGTAGTCCTGGACCTGGGAGGCGAAGAGGGTCTGGCGGGCGTCCTTGTCACCGCCGTTGCCGGTGAAGCCCTGTTCGTCGCCGTAGTAGATGACCGGGTTGCCGCGGTTGAGGAACATCAACTCGTTGGTGAGCTTGGCCTTCTTGACGAGTTCGGCGTCGGTGGCGCCGGGGTCGTCCTGCTTCAGGAAGGTGCCCATCCGGCCCATGTCGTGGTTGCCGAGGAAGGTGACCGACTCGTACGCGTTGGCTATGCCGGTCGTGTACTTGTAGTCGTCGCCGAAGACCGAGGCGAGGCTCTGGGCGCTGCCGCCCTGGGAGGCGTAGACGCGGGCCGCGTCCTGGAAGGGGAAGTCGAGGGTGGAGTCGAGCTTGCCCTCGGTGACATAGGGGGCGGTGATGGAGGTGTCGGCGGAGTAGACCTCGCCGAACATGAAGAAGTCGTCCCGGCCCTGCTTGGCGGCGTAGGCGTCCAGGGAGGTGGCCCACTGGGTCCAGAACTCCATGTTGACGTGCTTCACGGTGTCGATCCGGAAGCCGTCGATGTCGAAGTCCTTGACCCACCGCTGGTAGATCTTCTCCATGCCCGCCACGACCTCGGGCCGCTCGGTCCACAGGTCGTCCAGGCCGACGAAGTCGCCGTAGGTGGCGGATTCCCCGGCCCAGGTGGAGTCGCCCCGGTTGTGGTACATGGTGGGGTCGTTGAGCCAGGAGGGGATCTTGAGGTTCTTCTTGGCGGCGGGAACGGTGGGGGTGCGGGGGAAGGAGTCGTTGTCGACCGCCGGGAACTTCTTCTTCCCGTCCGCGTAGTCGGCGTCGTCGAAGGGCTGGCCGTCCTTGGTGAGGTACGGGAACGCGCCCTTGGAGAGGTAGTTGTAGGACTTCTCCTCGTAGTCGACGACATCGGCGGTGTGGTTGGTGATGACGTCGAAGAAGACCTTCATGCCCTTGTCGTGGGCCTTGTCGATCAGGGTCTCCAGGTCCTTGTTGGTCCCGAAGTGCGGGTCGACCTGGGTGAAGTCGGTGATCCAGTAGCCGTGGTACCCGGCGGAGGCGTCGGCGCCGACGCCCTGCACGGGCTGGTTCTTGAAGATGGGCGCCATCCAGATGGCGGTGGTGCCCATGCCCTTGATGTAGTCCAGCTTCTGGGTGAGGCCCTTGAGGTCGCCGCCCTGGTAGAAGCCCTTGTCGGTGGGGTCGTAGCCGGTGGCCAGCCGGGTGCCGGTGAGTCCGCCGCGGTCGTTGCCCTTGTCGCCGTTGGCGAACCGGTCCGGGAGCACGAAGTAGAACTGCTCGCGGGTGAGGTCGTGGCGGGTGGGTTCGGCGGCGAGCTTCTTGTCCGAGGGGGGTGGGGGCGGGCTGTCCGCCCGTGCCGCGAGCGGGGTGAGGAGGGTGGCGGCGAGGGCGGCGACGGCGACGGGCGCGATCCGTCTGCCACGGGGGCTGGTGCGGCGCGTGCGGGGCGCCGGGCCTCTCGTTCTCACGGGCGTGGACTCCTTGCGCTTCCTTGCGGCTACGGCGGGCGGCGGCTCTGGGGTGCCCTGAGGGAACCCCGGTTGCACCTCGGGGCGCTTGCCGACCGGCCTGTCCGGCGGGGCGCGGCTGCGGTGCCGAGTGTTCGCGTGACCGTATCTGTGAAGAAAGGGTTGCTGCAAGACTTCTGCAAGGAGGGGAAAGAAGTTTCAGAGGGGGGTGGGGGTGGGGGGCTTGGCTGTCGCCCTGGGGAGGGGGTGGGCAAGGCCGGGTCGGCCGGGGTCAGTTGCCGCAGGTGCCGCACGGTTCACTTCCGGTGCGGGCGATGATGCGGCCGTCGTCGTCCGTGAGGTAGACATCGGCCCGTGATCCGCTACAGCCGGGGGTCGGGCACGGGACGTTTTGCCGGACTTCTGGCATAGCTGACCTCCCTTGTCTGATGTCCTCCGCAGAGTCGGCACCGCTGCCGACTCAGCCGGATCAAGCGCCCTTTGGCGTTGTACGTGTACTCGTCGGCCACCGAGCCGTGGCAGCCGGCGGTGCCGCAGGCGGCGGCACCCGAGAGGATCACCTGATGCCGGGAGTGGGTCGTGCCGTAGTTGCACTCCAGGCAGGGGAAGGGGTGGATCCCCTCATCGTTGACGAGATACGCGATTGCCTCCGGATGATGGCAATTGGGGCAGATGGCGGCCATGAACGCCACGTCTCCTTGGGAAGTTGGCTGGTGATGAGGTGTCCAACGACCGGGGGGTCGCTTTGTCACCCGGGGCACCCCCCACCACCGGGCTATCGAGCCGTCAGCCCTTGGGCGTCCCTGTTCACCACGTCCTCGCGGATCCAGGTCGAGAGCCGACCGACGCATTTCGTGCACGCGAACATCTGCGACTCACCGAAGTCGGAGGACGCGACGCCGGTCAGGACACCGGGAGTATGGGCGCGACCGCAGCCGAACCAGCAGCGTTCGATGACTCGGACGGGGGCTTCGCCACGCAGGGCACGGCTCAGGTCCTCTCGCACGGTGACCTCCGGCGGCGGCACGGGGACTGCCGCCAGTCGGACCCACACCCGCTTTCCGCCCTTCATGGGCTCGCAGCCCCAGTCGACGGAAAGGTTGGCGATGAGCTGGAGGCCACGGCCGGTGCGGCTTTCCCAGTCGGGTTCCCGGAGCATGGGAGGCCGAGGGCATCGGTCGGCGCAGGTGACGAGGATCTCGCGGTACCGGAACGCCACCGCGAGCACACATCGGCCGCCCGCGTGCCGGACCACGTTCGCCAGCAGTTCCGACACGACCAGCTCGGCGTCATCCGCCTCATAGCCCCAGGCGGAGACCCTCTGCCGCGCGTCACGCCGCACGTTTGCAACTGTCTGCGGAGCGAGCGACTTGAGAGGCCAACGGGCAGCTCGGGGGGCCTCGATCGTACGCATGTCCATGCGACGCCTCCAAGGCAAACATCGTTAGTGAGTGGGGGGTTGAGCAGGCATCGGCTCGACGGGAAGCCAGAGAGCCCGACACCGAGACCATGCTGTGTGCTAGAAAATTGTCTCGCAAGTCGTCTCGCCAAACTTCCCCCCAAGGAGGGCAATTGGCATATGCCACAGCAAACCCCCCGGGTAGGCTGGCCATTCAGACGAGGAGGTCCCACAAGATGCCGGACGCCTTGCCCAACCTGCACCGCAGGCGCCTCGGGCTCGCGCTCAGAAGCCTGCGACTGAGTGCGGAACGACCGGATCACGAAGGGCGTAGGCCGGGACTCACCACGACCGAGGCCGCCGAACGCCTCGGCATGTCGGGCGCCTCAGCGATCAGCAAGATCGAGCTGGGCAAGCAGCGCGTTCCGGTGAGCCAACTGGACGGCTTCTTCAACGCCTACGAAGTGACCAGCGAGACGAAGAAGCAGGAGCTGCGGCAGCTCGCGTCCCTCGCGGCGTCCAGTCGGCGGGCGAATGTCCTGCGCGAGTACACGGGGCCGGTTTCGGATCCGTTCGCCGAGTATCTGCACCTTGAAGATCTGGCCATACGGGTAGAAACGTACGCGCCTGTGGTGGCAGGACTTCTACAGACCGAGCCCTATGCCCACGCGATTGTCGAGCGCAGCAGGCAATGGCAGACGCGCCGCGATATCGCCAATTTCGTGGAACTCCGACTGGCCCGGCAGCACGTCCTCACGCGCAACCCTCCCCTTCAGCTCTGGTGCATTCTCGATGAGGCAGCACTGCGCCGAGAGGTAGGCGGCAAGGCGGTCATGAAGGGCCAGCTCCAGCGGTTGCTCGATCTCAGCGAGGATCAGCGGAACATCAGTCTTCAGATCCTCCCGTTCAGCCGCGGAGCGCATGCCGCAGTCGATGGGGCGTTCCACATCCTGTACTTCACGGCTGGTTCCCCAGTCGTCGTGGTTGAGCCGATGACAACCTCCCTCTATCTGGAGGACGATGGGGACATCGGGCGCTACGAGACTGGGTTCAATTACCTTCGAACCGAAGCCCTCGACACCGAGGCGTCCCGAAGGTTGATCTCCGACACGATCAAGGATCACTACACATGATGACCCAGAGCGACCTCAGCACCGCCGTGTTCACCAAGAGCACCTATTCCAATGGCGGCAACAACTGCGTAGAGGTTGCCGCCGTCCCCGGGATCACCGCCTTCCGTGACTCAAAGGACCACACCCGGGGACTCGTCCCGGCGTCCGCCGACGCCTTCGGCGTGTTCATGGAAGCCCTCAAGACCGGCCACCTCGGATGACGCACACCGACCTCCCGGCCCACGGCTGGAAGAAGAGCAGCTACAGCGAGGGAGGCAACGCCCAGTGCGTGGAGACCCTCCCCCTCACCGCCCACTCCACCGCCGTCCGTGACAGCAAGGCACCCACCCACGGCGCCTTCACCTTCTCCAGCACCACCTGGGCCGCGTTCGTCGACGGAGTCAAGCGCGGGCTCGTTTAGCCGGAGCCAGCGCATTCGCCACCGCATCGCAGCAACTGAAGGGGAGCCCTCCGGGGCTCCCCTTCCTCGTGCGCAGCGTTGGCCGGACAAGGCCCACCACAACCTTCGCCCACCTGGGGACGAGGGGGATCCCGACCCGGCTACCGGTCAGTCGCCGACGCCTTCATCGGCACCTTGGCGTCCCGCAACCAGCCCCGCAAACTCATGAATTGACGAGCCGTCACTCATCACCGATCTTCACTCTCCGCCCTTCCGCAGGCACGCCCCGTGCGCCATAGTGGAGCGCCGAGGAGAGCCAGACTTTGGGGGGATATTTCGTGATCAAGCAGGCGTATGTCCAGGCCGGCGACATCACCACACCGACGCTCCAGACCATCAGGGAGCGGATCTCCACAGCGGTGGACGAGACGGCAGGCACCGCCCTCGAACGCCTCACGCGCTGGCTCCAGGCACCGACCAGTTCCGAGTTCACCGACATGCTGGACCAGGACTGCAAAGTGCGCGCCGAAGCGGTCGGCGATCTGCTCAGCGCTGAGAGAGGGACGCTGTTCCACCCCAGCAACCTCTCGGTGGCCTTCAACATCTCGAAGAGGTGGGAGAGCATCAACGCGGCCCTGGAGAAGGGCCGGGCCGTCTACATATCGGGTTCGGCCAGTCACGTGGGCGGAGACAAGAGCAGGTTCAAGATGTCATTCCATGTGATCGTCTTCCTCGCCGTCGGCAGGGAGACCGACGGACGCGTCTACTACCTGGGCTTCGACCCGGACGTCAGCGCCACGACGGAGACCCGGGACGCCTGGAAGGCGTTGGTCGCCGGCGACCCCGAGCCAAAGCCGGGGGATTTCTCTGCCACGAGGAGCCTGGAGGTGGTCAGGGCGATGATGCTCGGCGACACGGCCCACGGCTTCGGCCCGCTGGTCCGCAAGTACTACGTCGAGACGGCCGAGCCCTTCCCCAAAGCCGTCTACGCCTGACCACACCCGGCGGTGAACCGCCATCACCGCGGATGGGCCGTCCGGACGCACGGACGGGCGGCCCATCCTGATGCCCGCGGCCTCGGCCGACCCGCCGTCTAGTCCACCCTCACCACATACTTGCCCCGCACCCCACCCGCCTCCAGCGCCCGGTGCGCCGCCCCCGTCTCCGCCAGGGGGAACACCCGGTCCACGGCCGGGCGCAGCCGCCCCTTGCGTACCTCGTCGGCCACGGCGTCGAGGAGGGCGCGGTCGGGGCTGCTGCTGAAGAAGCGGATACGGCCCCGGCCGTGGACGGTGCTGGCGGCGACCGTGAACAAGCAGGCCGCGAGGTGGCGGGAGTCGATGGCGACGGCGACCATGCGCCCGCCGGGAGCGAGCAGCCGCCGGTAGGTCCGCAGGTCCGTGCCGACCGAGTCGAGGACGACGTCGAACCGGCCCAGCTCCGCCGGGGACACCGTCCGGTGGTCGACGGCGTGGTCCGCGCCCAGTTCGCGGACGAAGTCGAGGTTGGCGCCCCGCGCCAGCGCCGTCACCTCAGCTCCGTACGCCTTGCCCAACTGGACGGCTGCGTTGCCGACCCCGCCCGCCGCGCCCCGGACGAGCAGCCGTTCGCCGGGGCGCAGCGCTGCCTTGTCCCGCAGGGCCGTCAGCGCGGTGGAACCGGTCGCGGGCAGGGCGGCGGCGGCCACCGGGTCCAGTTCGTCCGGGATCCGGCCGAGCCCGTCCGTCGGCACGGCCAAGAACTCGGCGGCGCCCCGGAACCAGGAGCCACGGCCCAGCACACCCCACACCCGGTCGCCGACCGCGACACCCGTCGCTCCGGTGCCCAGGGCCTCGATCTCGCCGGTGAAGTCCAGCCCGGTACGCATCGGGAACTTCCGGCCGGTCATAAAGCGGGCCCGGCCTGTGCGCACCATCAGCTCGCTGCTGTTGACGCTGAAGGCGGCCACCCTCACCAGGACCTCACCGGAGGCGGGTTCAGGGCGCGGCACCCGGCCCACGTACAGCACTTCGGGGCCACCGAAGCGGTCGAAGAGTACGGCTTTCATCAGGGGGGAGACCATCAAGCTCACCTCGGCAGCAGCGGCGGTCGTCGGAAGGGATCCGGGGGATCTGCGGCCGAGCGTAGGGTGGGAAGTGGACGGCATCGTCCGTTTGAGTCGGAGATGAGAGACAGCGGTGGGGAAATCCTCTCGGATAGCAGGTGAGGGCGGTCTGCGCGCGGATGCCGAGCGCAATCGGCAACGGCTCCTCTCGGCCGCCCGCGCGGTCTTCGCCGAGCACGGCATCGACGCGCCCATGGCAACCGTGGCCCGGCGGGCGGAGGTCGGCGTGGCGACCCTGTACCGGCGGTTCCCCACCCGGGACGACCTGGTGTGGGCCGCGTTCGCGGAACAACTGGAAAGCTGTGCGCGGGCGCTCACCGGCGCACTCGCCGACCCCGACCCCTGGCGGGGCTTGCAGCGGCTGTTCGAGACGGTCTGCGCGCTGCAACGGGAGAGCCGGGGCTTCCCGGCCGCGTTCGCCGCGGCTCTCCCCGCCGCCTCTCGGGCACACGCCCGGATACAGGAGGAGACCGAGCGGGACCTGCTGGCGCTGGTGCGCCGGGCGCAGGCCGCCGGGGCGCTGCGCGCCGACTTCCACCCCTCCGACCTGACCGTGGCCCTGGTGGCGCACTGCGGTCTGGTCACCGCGCTCCCCGGCGACGCCGCGGCCTCCCGCCGCCTGGTCGCCTATCTGCTCCAGTCGTTCCGCGCCGAGGCGGCCCGCGAGCCGCTCCCCGCGCCGAGCGGGCTGAGCCTGCGGAGCTTCCCGCGCGCAGCACCCTGAGCCTCCGGAGCTTCCCCCGCCAAGCACCCTGAACCTGCGGAGCCTCCACGCACCCTTTAGGTGAGGTCCAGCCGCATCAGCACCCGGGGATGTCCGGAGAGGACGGACGTCGTGTCCGCGGCGTGGGTGAAGCCCGCGCGTTCGAAGTTTTTGCGCAGGCCGGGGTAGGCCATGGTCACGTCGACCCGGGCGTCCCCGTTGTCGAGGGGGTATGCCTCGATCGCCGGGGCGCCCCGCTCACGGGCGTGGGCGACCGCGCCCTCGATGAGGTGGTGGGAGACGCCCCGCCCCCGGTGACCGGGGCGGACCCGGATGCACCACAGCGACCACACCGGCAGCTCGTCCACGTGCGGGATCTTGCGGTTGCGGGCGAAGTTCGTGGCGGAGCGGGGCGCCACCGCCGCCCAGCCGACCGGGTCGTCACCGTCGTACGCGATCACGCCCGGGGGCGGGTCCTCGCGGCACAGTTCGGCCATGTACTCGCCTCGTGCCGGGCCCTTGAGTTCGCGGTTGAGCTTGGAGGGGATGCGGTAGCCGAGGCACCAGCAGACGGTGGCGTCCGGTGACTTCGGGCCGACCACCGCACGGACGTCCTCGAAGACCGTGGCGGGGCGGACATGGAAGGAGGCTGGGGGTGTCGGGCGGCGGGTCATGGGTGCACCCTGTCACGGCGGCCCGCCCGGCACCCCTGCCGGGCACCCGGTCAGCAGGTGTTCTTGCCCGCGTAGACCGCCAGCGCGGTGTTCGTGCCGAGGGTGGCGGTGAGCTGGCCGGAGCCGTTCACCGTCACCGTCGTGTGGGACTGGACATTGCAGTACGTCCCGGCGGGCAGGGAGGTCTGGTAGGTGCGGGTGAGGGGGCCGGACTCGTGGTTGATGGCGACGAAGCCCCGGTTGCCCCGGCCGAAGGCTATGGCGTCGGCCCCGTTGTCCCACCAGTTGGTGACCGCCTGGCCGCGGGTGGCGTTGCGGAAGGCGACCATGCGCTCGATCTCGGGCCAGGCGTGCTGGCACTTCCAGTTGTTCTGCCAGCAGGCATTGACCTGGCCGTTGTTCGGCGGTCCGGCGTCGTGGTCGGAGAACTCGTACCCGGAGTTGATGTCGGGCGCCCCGTACGGCCAGGCCAGCATGAAGACGTTCGCCAGGGTGTAGGTGGCGTTGTCCTTGTAGCTGAGGGTGGAGCCGTTGCGCTCGGTGTCGTGGTTGTCGACGAAGACCCCGGCGACGCCGCTGCTCAGGTAGCCCCAGCCCTCGCCGTAGTTGCGGAGATAGGCGAGGTTCTCGTTGTTGAAGACCCGCTTCAGGTCGTACGCGTAGCGGAACTCCTGGACGTCCCCGGTGCCGGTGTACTCGCCGGGCTGGACCGCCTCCCCGGCGCCGTGGATGACCTCCTGCTTCCAGTAGGCGGAGGGGTTGGTCAGCCGGGACTTGATGTTCGCGAGGTCGGCGGCCGGCATGTGCTTGGCGGCGTCGATGCGGAAGCCGTCGACGCCGAGCGAGAGCAGGTCGTTGAGGTAGCGGGCGAGGGCTCCGCGGACGTATTCCTCGCCGGTGTCGAGGTCGGCGAGGCCGACCAGCTCGCAGTTCTGGACGTTCCAGCGGTCCTGGTAGTTGGTGATCTGGGCGGTGCAGTTGTCGAAGTCGTAGGAGGAGTACAGGCCGGGGTAGGTGTACTTGGTGTAGGCCGAGCCTCCGGTGCCTGTGCCGCTGCCCGCCGACATGTGGTTGATCACGCTGTCGACCACCACCTTCACCCCGGCCGCGTGGCAGGTGTTCACCATGTTCTGGAAGGCGGCGCGGTCGCCGAGGCGTCCGGCGATCTTGTAGCTGACCGGCTGGTACGAGGTCCACCACTGGGCGCCCTGGATGTGCTCGGCGGGCGGGGAGACCTGGACATAGCCGTAGCCGGCCGGGCCGAGGCGGTTGGTGCACTCGCGGGCGACGGAGGCGAAGTTCCACTCGAAGAGGACGGCGGTGACGTCCTTGGTGCCGGGCGGGGCGGCCTGGGCGGTGCCGGTGGGGGTGAGGAGGGCTCCGGCGGTGGCGAGCGCGACCGCGAGCGCGCCACCTCCGGAAACGATTCTGCTGGCCATGTGGGGGTCCTTCACCGTTGAAGGGGGGTTCCCTGGAAGGGGTTTGTGCCCTTGAAGGGGATTTCTGCCCTGAAGGGGATTTCTGCAAGTCGTCACAAAGACTTGCAGTGGCCAGATAGTAGAGGCCCGCTGTCCAAAAGGGCAGCGGGCCGACGGAAGTTGGAACGAGAAGTTGGGGAAGCCGGTCAGACGGCGGGCGTGCCGAACCAGACCGTGGTGTCGCCCGGGATCTTCGTCTCGCCGTCCGCCTCACCGAACTCCCCGCTGGCCAGCAGGACCGGCCCGTAGGCCGGGACGGTCACCGACTCGGCGGTGGTGTTGGCGACGCAGACGAATCCGCCGCGCCGGAAGGCCAGCACCCCCTCGGGGGCCCGCAGCCACTCCAGCGACTCCCCCGCGCCGAGATCGCGCTCGGAGCGGCGCAGGGACAGGGCCGCGCGGTACAGCTCCAGGGTCGAACCGGCCACGCCGGTCTGCGCCTCCACGCTCAGCTCGCCCCAGCCCTCCGGCTGCGGCAGCCAACTGCCCCCGCCGCCGAAACCGTACGCCGATCCGGTGCGGGTCCAGGGGATCGGTACCCGGCAGCCGTCGCGGAAGCCGTCCTGGCCCTCGCCCCGGAAGTACGCCGGGTCCTGGCGCACCTCGTCGGGCAGGTCGACCACGTCCGGCAGGCCGAGTTCCTCGCCCTGGTAGACATAGGCCGAGCCGGGCAGGGCCAGCATCAGGAGGCTGGCGGCGCGGGCGCGTCCGAGGCCGAGGGCGCGGTCACCGGCGGTGCGGATCTGGGTGCCGAGGCCGGGCGGGTTGGCGAAGCGGGTGGCGTGCCGGGTGACGTCGTGGTTGGAGAGCACCCAGGTGGCGGGGGCGCCGACCGGGCGCATCGCGGTGAGGGTGGCGTCGATGACGGACCGCAGTTCCCCGGCGTCCCAGGCGGTGCTGAGATACTGGAAGTTGAACGCCTGGTGGAGTTCGTCGGGGCGGACGTAGTTCGCGGTGCGTTCGACGGTCGGGGTCCATGCCTCGGCGACGAAGATGCGCTCCCCGGCGTACTCGTCGAGGATCGTCCGCCACTGGCGGTAGATGGCGTGGACGCCGTCCTGGTCGAAGAACGGCATGACATCGTTGCCCAGCAGCTTGAGCTGATCATGGGATCCGAGGTCGGGGAGCCCTTCCGCCTTCACCAGGCCGTGGGCGACATCGATCCGGAAGCCGTCGACGCCCATGTCCAGCCAGAACCGCAGGATCGAGCGGAACTCGTCGCCGACGGCCGGGTGCTCCCAGTTGAAGTCGGGCTGTTCGGGGGCGAAGAGGTGGAGGTACCACTCGCCGGGGGTGCCGTCGGGCTCGGTGACCCGCGTCCAGGCCGGGCCGCCGAAGATGGACTCCCAGTCGTTGGGGGGCAGTTCGCCGTTCTCGCCCTTGCCGGAGCGGAAGTGGTAGCGGTCGCGCAGGGGGGAGCCGGGGCCGTCGGCGAGGGCGCGCTTGAACCACTCGTGCTGGTCGGAGGAGTGGTTGGGGACCAGGTCGACGATGATCCGCAGGCCGTGGCCGTGGGCGTCCCGGATCAGGGCGTCGGCGTCCAGCAGGGTGCCGAACATCGGGTCGACGGCCCGGTAGTCGGCCACGTCGTACCCGGCGTCGGCCTGCGGCGAGGAGTAGAAGGGGCTGAGCCACACCGCGTCCACGCCGAGGTCGCGCAGATACGGCAGTCGGGACCGTACGCCTTCCAGGTCGCCCATGCCGTCGCCGTTGCTGTCGGCGAAGCTGCGCGGGTAGACCTGGTAGATCACCGCGTCCCGCCACCAGTCCCGGTGCCGGGTGGCGGTGGCCAGGGCGGTGTGCGGCGCTGAGGAGTGCTGGGGGGTCATGGCGTCCTTGTGTGACGTGGATTCTTGGGAACGAGCGCGGAGGGGGCGGCGCTGCCTCACCCCTTGGTCCCGCCGGCGGTGAGCCCGGTGACCAGGTTCTTCTGCACGAAGTAGAAGAACGCGGAGACCGGTATCGCGACGAGCACCGCCGTCGCCGCCATCAGATTCCGCTGGGCGTCGTGCTCGCTGACGAAGCTCTGGAGCCCGACCGCGAACGTGTACTTCTCGTCGTCCAGCAGGAAGGTCGTGGCGAAGGCGACCTCGCCGAACGCCGTGATGAAGCTGTAGAACGCGGCGACGGCCAGACCCGGCCGGGCCAGCGGCAGGATCAGCCGCAGGAACGTGCCGAACGGCGAGAGTCCGTCGACCCGGCCCGCCTCGTCGATCTCGAAGGGGATGGTGTCGAAGTACCCCTTCATCAGCCAGGCGCAGTACGGCACGGCCGTCGAGCAGTACACCAGGATGAGTCCGAAGTAGGTGTCGATGAGCTGGAGTTCGCTGAGCAACTGGTACATCGGGACCATGAGGACGGCGACCGGGAACATCTGGGTCACCAGCAGTACCCACATGAATTTCTTGTACCCGGGGAACCGCATCCGCGACACCGCGTAGCCGGTGGTCGCCGCGATCATCACGCCGATGACGGTGGTGCCGAGGGAGACGATCAGCGAGCTCTTCAGCCAGTCGAAGAAGTTCGTCTCGGTGAGGACGTGGGTGTAGTTGGCCAGCGTCATCTTGCCCCAGATGCCGCCGGGACGCAGATAGTCGTCCTTGTCGGGGCCGAGGGAGAGGAACACCAGCCAGGCGACCGGGAACAGCGCGATCAGGCTGGCGACGGTGAGGACGCCGTGGGTGGCGAGGCGGCCGAGCGGGCCGGGCTCGCCGCGGCGGCGGGAGGGGCGGCGGCTGCCGGGGTCCTCGGTGGGGGCGGCGGGGCTCGGGGCGGTCGTCGTGGTGGTCATGGGGGCTCCCGCCTCAGATCGCGAGCTGCTGGTCATTGCGGTTCAGCCAGCGGCGGTAGAAGGAGGTGAAGACGATCAGGATGGCCAGCAGGAGGATGCCGTAGGCGGCGGACTGCGCGAAGTCGCGCGGCTGCTGTCCGAAGCCGAGCTGGTAGGCCCAGGTGACCAGGATCTGCGCGTCGGGGGCGGTGTTGCCGAACAGCAGGAAGATCACCGCGAACTGGTTGAAGGTCCAGATCACACCGAGGAGCACCACGGTGGAGCTGACCGAGCGCAGTCCGGGGAGGGTGACGTACCGGAACCGCTGCCAGGCGGTGGCGCCGTCCATCTCGGCCGCCTCGTACAGGGTGTTGTCGATGGACTGGAGGCCGCCGAGGAGCGAGACCATCATGAAGGGGACACCGCACCAGGTGTTGACCATGATCGCGGCGAACCGCTGCCAGAAGGTGTCCTCCAGCCAGGCCGGGCTGGGCAGTCCGAGGCCGTCCAGGGCGGTGTTGATGATGCCCGCGTCGGCCAGCATGAACCGCCAGCCGAAGACGGTGACGAAGGTGGGCACCGCCCAGGGCAGCACCAGCAGCAGCCGGTAGACGGTCCGGCCGCGCAGCTTCTGGTTGAGCAGCAGGGCCAGGCCGAGACCGATGCTGTAGTGGAGGAAGACGCAGGCGGCCGTCCAGAAGATGGTCCACAGGAAGTGGGACCAGAAGCGGTCGTAGGCGGTCTCGCCCCAGAGGATGTCGGCGTAGTTGTCGAGGCCGATGAACTGGTAGGTCGCCGCTATCTCGTTGACGCCGATGGTGCGGGCCGTGTTGAGGCTGTTGGCGTCGGTGAGGGTGAGATAGAAGCCGTAGGCCAGCGGATACAGCACGATGGCGCCCAGCACGACGACCACCGGGGCGATCATCGCGTAGGCGTACCAGTACTTCTGGAAACCGCGCTTCAGGCGCCCGACCGGCCTTGGCCGGCGGGGCTCGCGGTCACCGAGCCGCTTGCCGGTGGCTCGGTCGATGGCGACTGTCATGGTGCGACACCTTCTGAAAGCTCGAAGAGCCGGAAGCTCAGGGGGGTGGGGCCCGTCCGGCCCCGCTGTGCGGCGGGGCCGGGGTGCGGCGCGCAGACGGGTGGCCGACGGATCCCGCCCCTGGCGCGGGAGGTGGTGGGGGCGGGATCCGGCGGCCACCCGGGCTTACTTGGTGAAGTCCGGGACCAGCTTCTGGATGGCGGTCTCGGCGCTGCTCAGCCCCTCGTCGAGGGACTTCTTGTCACCGGCGATGGCGAGCAGTTCCTCGTCCAGCGGGCCCCACAGGGAGCTGTACTCGGGCAGCGCCGGGCGCGGCTGGGCGGCGGCCAGGACACCCTGGTAGCCGGCGATCCCGGGGTCGGCCTTGACCTGGTCGGTGTAGGCGTCGTCGCGGGTGGGCAGCGTGGAGTTCTTCAGGGCGATGGTCTCCTGCGACTTCGCCGAGGTCATGAAGTTGACGAACTTCAGGGCCGCTTCCTGGCGGGAGGCGTCGGAACCGGCGTAGACGGAGAGGTTGTGGCCGCCGGTCGGGGCGCCCGCCTCGCCGCTGGAGCCGGCCGGGACGGTGGCGATGCCGAGGTTGTTCTTGTCGGCGAACGCGGAGCCCTTGTAGAAGTTGGTGATCTCCCAGGGGCCCTGGATGATCGAGGCGACCTCGCCGTTGACGAACGCATCCTGGATGGCGCTGTACGCCTCGGCGGTGGTGTTGGCCTTGCGCAGGCCGTCCCCGTCGAAGAGGCTCTTCCAGGTCTCGTAGCCCTTCTTGGCCTCGGGCGAGGTGACCGTGATCTTCTTGGCGGTGGCGTCGACGGTGTCGGTGCCCTCGCCGTAGAGGAAGGACTGGGCGTAGTAGGCGGAGGTGGAGCCCCAGTAGCCGTCGACGCCGGTCTCTTCCTTGATCGTGGCGGCGGCGGTCTTCAGCTCGTCCCAGGTGGTGGGCGGCTCGACACCGGCGTCCGCGAACAGCTTCTTGTTGTAGACGAGGGCGAGGGTGTCCGTGGTGAAGGGGACGCCGTAGACCTTGTCCTCGTAGGTGGCCTGCTCGATCAGGCTGGGCTGGAACTTCGCCTGGTCGGCGAGGGCCTCGGTGCCGTCGAGGGGGAGGAAGAAGCCCTTCTTGGCGAAGGCGGGGGTCCAGCCGACCTCGGAGCGCAGCACATCGGGGGCGCCCTTGGCACCGGCGGCGGTGTCGAACTTGTTCTGCGCCTGGTCGAAGGGGACGTTGACGTACTCGACCTTGATGTCCTTGTTGGCGGCCTCGAACTCCTTGACGAGTTCCTGGTACGTCGGGGCCTCGTTGGTGGCGTTGGAGGTGTCCCACCAGGTGATGGTGACCGGGCCGTCCGCCGAGTCACCGCTGTCGCCGCTGTCGCTCCCGCCGCAGGCCGTCGCCGCGAGGGCGAGGGAGGCCGCCAGCGCGGTGGCCGCTATGCCACGCCGCATGAGTTCTCCTTGAGGTCGTAAGCCCGAGTGCTACAGGGGCGGTCCCGTCCACCGCTCCTGTCGACTTGCCGACCGCGTCGTTGCTGCCGCCGTCGGGCGTCGTGAACGTAACAGCGATGTAAGCGTTGCGAAAGACCTTGCAGAAAAAAAGTGCAAGACGGCACGGAAGTTATCCCTGTGTGACCACTCGTTGCCCACGACGAGACCGTGCGGGGACTACGTGGAGACCCTCTATGGCTGGTAACGGGCGGGGGCGTACGGTGTTGTGCAAGACTCTGCAAGCTGTTGCCGAACCTTTCATCCAGCGCCCGTACACGACCTCAAGGGGACGCCATGCCGCAGCAACCCGCCCCGGGACGCGCCACCGCCCGCGCCCGGCGTCCGATCGGTGCGCAGGGCGGCACCGGGCCGGTACAGTCCTCAGGCGTGACCACACGGCTTGCCGACATCGCAGCGCAGGCGGGGGTGAGCGAGGCGACCGTCAGCCGGGTCCTCAACGGCAAGCCGGGCGTCGCCGCCACCACCCGTCAGTCCGTGCTCGCCGCGCTGGACGTCCTCGGCTACGAGCGCCCGGTCCGGCTGCGGCAGCGCAGCGCCGGACTGGTCGGACTGATCACCCCGGAGCTGGAGAACCCCATCTTCCCGGCGCTGGCCCAGGTCATCGGGCAGGCGCTGACCCGGCAGGGCTACACGCCGGTGCTGGCCACCCAGACCCCCGGCGGATCCACCGAGGACGAACTCACCGAGATGCTGGTCGACCGCGGGGTCGCCGGCATCATCTACGTCTCCGGTCTGCACGCCGACACCACCGCCGACATGCAGCGCTACGAGCAACTGCACGCCCAGGGCGTGCCCTATGTGCTGGTCGACGGGTTCTCGCCGAAGGTGCAGGCGCCCTTCATCTCCCCCGACGACCGGGCCGCGATGACCCTGGCGGTGACGCATCTGGTGTCGCTGGGCCACACCCGGATCGGGCTGGCGCTCGGGCCGAAGCGGTTCGTGCCGGTGCAGCGGAAGATCGAGGGGTTCGTCCGGGCGGTGCACGAGCAGCTCGGGGTGCCCGCGCAGACCGTCGAGGCCGAGCTGATCCAGCACTCCCTCTACACCCTGGAGGGCGGTCAGGCCGCGGCGAGCGCGCTGATCGAGCGGGACTGCACGGCCGTGGTCTGCGCCAGCGACATGATGGCGCTGGGCGCGATCCGGGCCGCGCGGCAGAAGGGCCTGGAGGTGCCGGACGATGTCTCGGTGGTCGGGTTCGACGACTCACCGCTGATCGCGTTCACCGATCCGCCGCTCACCACCATCCGCAAGCCCGTCCCGGCGATGGGCCAGGCCGCGGTGCGCACGCTGCTGGAGGAGGTCGGCGGGACGCCCGCGCCCCACAGTGAGTTCGTGTTCATGCCGGAGCTGGTGGTGCGGGGGTCGACAGCCTCGGCGCCCGGGGAGCGCGGCAGGGCCTGACCGGGGTCCGGCCGGGCTCGGATCAGGGTCCGGTCAGGGTTCCTTCGGCGTCCCGATCAGGGCCTGATCAGGGGGATCATCGTTCCTGGGAAGTAGAGGATGCGGGGCGAACCCGACCAGGGGATGATCGGACGAGGATGTCTTTTCTGGCAGACTCTGTGCCCATGAGTGACACGACCGTGACGACGAGAGAAGACCGCGCAGAGGTCTCTCCGCAGCCCGTTGCGGACGTGTCGCCCGGCGGGTTCCGCGAGCGGCTGCGAGGGGTCGGGCGGCGGTTGCGCACCCCCCGGCGGCCCCGGCTGTGGTTCGAGATCCTGCTGATCGCGGTGAGTTACTGGACCTACTCCCTGATCCGCAACGCGGTGCCGGAACAGAAGACGCAGGCGCTGAAGAACGCGGACTGGATCTGGCGCGCCGAACAGCAGCTCGGTATCGCGGTCGAGCAGTCGGTGAATCACGCGGTGAATTCCGTGACTTGGCTCATCGTCGGAATGAACTACTACTATGCCACGCTGCATTTCGTGGTCACCCTGGGTGTGCTGGTGTGGCTTTATCGCAGTCATCCCGGGCGTTATGCGGCGACCCGCACGGTGCTTTTCGCGACGACGGGTATCGCTCTGCTCGGTTACTATTTGTATCCGCTCGCGCCGCCGCGGTTGATGAACGGTGTGAATTTCATCGACACGGTGCTGGTCCATCAGACCTGGGGGTCGATGGCATCCGGCGATCTGAAGAACATGTCGAACCAGTACGCGGCGATGCCGTCCATGCATATTGGCTGGTCGGTGTGGTGCGGGCTGACGATCTTCGCGTTGGCGTCCGTGCCGTGGGTGCGGGTGCTGGGGCTTTTGTACCCGGTGTTGACGCTGGTGGTGATCGTGGCCACGGCGAATCATTTCTGGCTGGACGCGGTGGGGGGGATGGTCTGTTTGGCGTTCGGGTACGGGGTGGCTCGGGTTTGGTATGGGGCGTTGCCTTATGGGTTGCCGAGGGTTGTGCCGATGGGGGCCGAAGGGAAGGTTCTGCTTCCCAAACAGGGGTAGCGTCGGCGGGTTATTGGTTCGTTGCCGGGTGCGGGTGCGTTGTGGCTGGTCGCGCCCCGCGGCGGAGCCGCAAAATCGATACAGCCCCGCGCCCCTAAAAGCCTGTGCGCTCAGCCCCGTAAAAGAGGTGCTCCACCACTGCCCGTGCCCTCCTCGCCGTGCGGCGGTACGCGTCGAGCATGTCGCCTGCGTGGCCGGGGGTGTAGCCGAGGTAGCGGCCGACTGCGGCGAGTTCTCTGGTGTCGGTCGGGAAGGTGTCGCCCGCGCGGCCTCTGACCAGCATCACCGCGTTGCGCACCCGGGTGGCCAGGACCCAGGACTCGTCGAGGGTGGTGGCGTCCTCGGGGGTGATGAGGCCCGCTTCGCGGGCGGCGGCGAGGGCCTCGCGGGTGCGGGTGGTGCGCAGGGTCGGCTCATGGGCGCCGTGCCGCATCTGGAGGAGTTGCACGGTCCACTCGACGTCGGAGAGACCGCCGGGGCCCAGCTTGGTGTGCAGCTTGGGGTCGACGCCGCGCGGCATCCGCTCCGACTCCATCCGCGCCTTCAGCCGTCTGATCTCGCGTACGGCGTCGTCGGTGAGGCCCGCCTCCGGGTAGCGCAGGGGGTCGACGAGGGCGAGGAAGGCGGCGCCCAGCTCCGGGTCGCCGGCGACCGGCTCGGCCCGCAGCAGGGCCTGCGACTCCCAGACCAGGGACCAGCGGCGGTAGTACGCCTCGTAGGACTTCAGGGTGCGGACCAGGGGGCCGGACTTGCCCTCGGGGCGCAGGTCGGCGTCGATCAGGAGCGGCGGGTCGGAGCTGGGGATCTGGAGGAGGCGGCGCATCTCGGCGACGACCCTGCCCGCGGCCTGCGCGGCCTCGCGCTCGTCGGCGCCGTCGCGGGGTTCGTGGACGAAGACGACATCGGCGTCGGAGCCGTAGCCCAGTTCGTGGCCGCCGAAGCGGCCCATGCCGATGACGGCGAACCGGGTGGGGAGTTCGGCGCCCCAGTGCTCGCGGACGACCGCGCGCAGGGTGCCCGCGAGGGTCGCGGCGGTGAGGTCGGAGACGGCGGCGCCGACCCGGTCGACCAGGGCGCCCTGGTCGGCCTCGGCGGGGCGGGCCTCGGTGCCGTAGGAGCCGACGATGTCGGCGGCGGCCGTGCGGAACAGTTCGCGGCGGCGGACGCCCCGGGCGACGGTGACCGCGTGTTCGGCGTTCTCGGCGCGGCTGACGGCGGCGAGGAGTTCCTGTTCGAGATGGGCGCGGGGGCGCGGGGCGAGTCCGGCGCCGTCGCCGAGCAGGGCGACCGCCTCGGGGGCGCGCATCAGCAGGTCGGGGGCGAGGCGCCCGGCGGACAGCACCCGGGCGAGGTTCTCGGCGGCGGCGCCCTCGTCGCGCAGCAGCCGCAGATACCAGGGGGTCTTGCCGAGGGCGTCGGAGACCTTGCGGAAGTTGAGCAGCCCGGCGTCCGGGTCGGCGGAGTCGGCGAACCAGCCGAGCAGCACCGGCAGCAGGGTGCGCTGGATGGCGGCCTTGCGGGTGACGCCGGAGGACAGGGCCTCCAGATGGCGCAGGGCGGCGGCGGGGTCGGCGTAGCCGAGGGCGACCAGGCGTTCGCGGGCCGCCGCGAGGCTGAGGCGGGCCTCGCCGGGGGCGAGTTGGGCGACGGCGTCGAGCAGCGGCCGGTAGAACAGCTTCTCGTGCAGTCGGCGGACGACGGCCGCGTGCCGCCGCCACTCGCGGTTCAGCTCGCCGACCGGATCGGTGCGCAGCCCCAGCGAGCGGCCCAGGCGGCGCTGGTCGGCCTCCTCGACCGGGACGAGATGGGTGCGGCGCAGCCGGTAGAGCTGGATGCGGTGCTCCATGGAGCGCAGGAAGCGGTACGCCTCGTCGAGCTGGACGGCGTCCGCCCGGCCGACATAGCCGCCGTCGGCGAGGGCCTGGAGGGCGTCGAGGGTGGTGCCGCTGCGCAGCCCGGTGTCCGAGCGGCCGTGCACGAGTTGCAGGAGCTGGACGGCGAACTCGACGTCCCGCAGGCCCCCCGGCCCGAGTTTCAGCTCGCGGTCGATCTCGTCGGCGGGGATGTTCTCCACCACCCGGCGGCGCATCTTCTGGACGTCGGTGACGAAGTTCTCGCGCTCGGCGGCCTGCCAGACCAGCGGCTGGAGCGCGTCCACGTACTCCTGGCCCAGCTCCGGGTCCCCGGCGACCGGGCGGGCCTTGAGCAGGGCCTGGAACTCCCAGGTCTTGGCCCAGCGCTGGTAGTAGACGAGATGGCTGCTGAGGGTGCGGACCAGGGGGCCGTTGCGGCCCTCGGGGCGGAGATTGGCGTCCACCGGCCAGATCGAGCCCTCGACCGTCGTCTCGGAGCAGATCCGCATCATGTGCGAGGCGAGCTTGGTCGCGGCCCGCAGCGCCTTGCCCTCGTCGGCGCCCTCGACGCCTTCGCCGACGAAGATGACGTCGACGTCGGAGACGTAGTTCAGCTCGTGGCCGCCGCACTTGCCCATGGCGATCACCGCGAGGCGGCACAGCGCCGCGTCCTCGGGGGCGGCGGCGCGGGCCTGGGCGAGCGCGGCGCGCAGGGTGGCGGTGGCGAGGTCGGCGAGTTCGGCGGCGGTCTGCGCTATGCCGGTCGTCCCGCACACGTCCCGGGCGGCGATGGACAGCAGACAGCGCCGGTAGGCGACGCGCAGCGACACCGGGTCGACGGCCTCGGCGAGCCCGCGCTCGAACTCGGCGACCCCCGGGTGCAGATCCCGGGGCTCGTACGTCACCAGGACCTGCCAGTCGCCCGGGTGCCGGGCGAGATGGTCGGCGAGGGCCTCCGAGGCGCCGAGCACCCCGAGGAGACGGTCGCGCAGGGGCTTGGCGGCGATCAGGGTGTCCAGCAGTTCGCGGCGTCCGGCGGGCTCGGGCTGCGCCTCCAGGAGCCGGACCAGGCCGTGCAGGGCGAGATCGGGGTCGGCGGTCGCGCCGAGCGCCTCCAGGAGCACCGGGTCGTCCCGGACGGCGGCCAGCTCGGGGCTGTCGAGGAGCCGCTCGGCGGCGGAGGGGTCGGTGAAGCCGTGCCGCAGCAGCCGAGTGAAGGTACTGCTTCTGCGCCCCGGCGTCATGCACGCCCTCCCGTCCCGATCAACATCCTCTTGAGCCTAACCGCAGGCCGGGCGGTAAGCGCCGATGAGTTCCGGCACCGATTCCGGTCTCCCCTCCGAGAGACCGCACCCGCATCCGGAGGTACCGCATGACCGACACCCCGCCCGAGACCCAACTGGACGCCCGCTACAGCGACCCGGCGGCCACCGCGGTGCCCTGGGCCGACGCGGAGAAACGGCTGGCCGCGGCCGAACTGTTCTGGATCTCGACGGTACGGCCCGACGGGCGCCCGCACGTGACCCCGCTGCCGGCCGTCTGGTCCGGGGGCGCGCTGCACTTCTGCACCGGTCCCGAGGAGCGCAAGGCCCGCAATCTGGCCCGGAACCCGCAGGTCGTCCTCACCACCGGGGTGAATCTCTGGGACCAGGGCTACGACCTGGTGGTCGAGGGCGAGGCGGTCCGGGTGACGGACGAGGGCCGACTGCGCGAGCTGGCGGCGGCCTGGGAGGCCAAGTACGGCAGCTTCTGGCACTTCGAGGTGGCCGACGGCTGCTTCCACCACGGGCCGGGGCACGCTTATGTCTTCTCGGTGGCGCCGGGGACCGTTTTCGGCTTCGGTAAGGGGGAGCCGTTCAGCCAGACCCGCTGGCGGTTCCGCTGACACCGCGAGGCCGACACCCCGAGGAGGGGCCGTGGACTACACCCTGGAAGTGATCCCCCTGCCCGTGAGCGACATCGACCGGGCCAGGGACTTCTACCGGGACAGGGTCGGCTTCCAGGTCGACCTCGACCAGGAGATCATGCCGGGCATGCGCCTGGTCCAGCTCACCCCACCGGGCTCGGGGTGTTCCATCGCCCTGAGCGAGGCCCTGTGGAACCTCTCCGAGGGCGGGTCGGCTCCCGAGCCCGGCTCCTACCGGGGCCTCCAGCTCTGCGTGGCCGACATCGAGGCGGCCCACGCGGAGCTGACCGCGCGGGGCCTGGAGGTCTCGGACCCGGTCACCTACGCCCCCGAGGACGGCGGGACCTTCATGTACTTCAAGGACCCCGACGGCAACGCCTGGTCCATCCAGGAGTACCGCCGCCGCGCCGCCGAGCCCCTCCACACAGCCTTGACAGTCCAGGCAGCGGCAAGGGACTAGCCAGAAGGGGTTCCCTGCTCCCTCACGGCGACGACAGGGCTTTCAGGGGCGCTGGGGGTACCCCCTCTGGGGGAGGAACTGCGCGACGAGCCCCCCACCCACGGAAACCCGCCCCACAACCCCCGCCCCCACCCCCCTCACGCCCCCCTAAAGCACCGGCAGATTCTTCCGCAACTCAAAAGCAGTCACCTCGGACCGATACTCAAACCACTCCTGCCGCTTGTTCCGCAGGAAGAAATCAAACACATGCTCCCCCAGCGTCTCGGCGACGAGATCGCTCCGCTCCATCAGCGACAGCGCCTCCCCCAGGTTCTGCGGCAACGGCTCGATCCCCATCGCCCGCCGCTCCGCGTCCGACAGCGCCCACACGTCGTCCTCGGCCCCCGGCGGCAGCTCGTACCCCTCCTCGATCCCCTTCAGCCCCGCCGCCAGCAGCACCGCGTAGGCGAGATAGGGGTTGGCCCCGGTGTCCAGGGACCGCACCTCCACCCGCGCCGACCCCGTCTTGCCCGGCTTGTACATCGGGACCCGGACCAGCGCGGAGCGGTTGTTGTGGCCCCAGCAGATGTACGAGGGGGCCTCGCCGCCCGCACCGGCCGTCCGCTCGGAGCCGCCCCAGATGCGCTTGTAGGAGTTGACCCACTGGTTGGTGACCGCGGAGATCTCCCCGGCGTGCCGCAGCAGCCCGGCGATGAAGGAGCGGCCGACCTTGGAGAGCTGGTACTCGGCGCCGGACTCGTAGAACGCGTTGCGGTCGCCCTCGAAGAGCGAGAGGTGGGTGTGCATGCCCGAGCCGGGGTGCTCGGAGAACGGCTTCGGCATGAAGGTCGCCTGGAGGTTCTGCTCCAGCGCGACCTGCTTCATGACCAGCCGGAACGTCATGACGTTGTCCGCCGTCGACAGGGCGTCGGCGTAGCGCAGATCGATCTCCTGCTGGCCGGGGGCGCCCTCGTGGTGGGAGAACTCGACCGAGATCCCCATGGACTCCAGCATGGTGATCGCCTGGCGGCGGAAGTCCATGCCGACATTGGTGGGGGTGTGGTCGAAGTAGCCGGAGTTGTCGGCCGGGGTGGGCACCGAGCCGTCGACCGGCTTGTGCTTGAGCAGGAAGAACTCGATCTCGGGGTGGGTGTAGAAGGTGAAGCCGAGATCGGAGGCGCGGGCCAGGGCGCGCTTGAGGACATAGCGGGGGTCGGCGAAGGACGGGGAGCCGTCGGGCATCAGGATGTCGCAGAACATCCGGGCGGTGCCGGGGGTCTCCGCACGCCAGGGCAGCACCTGGAAGGTGCCGGGATCCGGCTTGGCGATCATGTCGGACTCGTAGACCCGGGCGAAGCCCTCGATGGCGGAGCCGTCGAAACCGATCCCCTCATCGAATGCCTGTTCGAGTTCGGCGGGAGCCACGGCCACGGACTTGAGGAAGCCCAGAACGTCGGTGAACCACAGGCGCACGAACCGGATGTCGCGCTCCTCCAACGTCCGGAGCACGAACTCCTGCTGCTTGTCCATCTTCCGCTTCCCCATCCTTGCTGGTCAGGCCGTCCGCTCCGAGAGGACCGGAACACACGGTCGGGCACCTGAGCATCACACCACAACACCGTTTCGCGCGCGTTGCGGACCTCGATCGCCCCGCCGACCCGGGGCTGAACGCCCTGGATACGGCGGGTGCCGCGCTCTCCCGCCCATCTTGCCTTCTCGTCCCGGCATCCGTAATGGCCCACCGGGCGGGTGCGGTACGGCCGGCGAACGGATCGCACTACGATCAGTTGACCCGACCATCGTCCTTTCCCGCTCCACATCCCAGAAGGGCACCCCCCATGGGCTCGGCCAAGAACAGAGACAGCGCGGCGCGCAAGGCCCGGATCGAGGAGATGCGCCGCGCGGAGCGCTCCCGGGACCGGCGCAACCGGATCCTGACCATCGCCGTGAGCGCGGTGGTCGTGGCCGGGCTGGTCGTCGGCGGTGTGGTGCTGGTGCGCTCGCAGTCCGGTGACTCCTCGGACACGGCGAGCGACGGCAAGAGCGCGGGCACCGGCACGTTCGTGGCGGACGCCGACGGGGTGCAGAAGTGGGACGGCGAGCTGTCCCAGACCCATGTCGCCGGGGACGTGGACTACCCGATGGAGCCGCCGGTCGGCGGTGACCACAACCAGGTCTGGATGAACTGCAACGGGGACGTCTACGAGAAGGCGATCCCGAAGGTCAACGCCGTCCACTCGCTGGAGCACGGGGCGGTCTGGGTGACGTACACCAGCGAGGCGGCGAAGGCGGACGTGGACGCGCTGGCGGCGAAGGTCGAGGCGACCCCGTACACGCTGATGAGTCCGGACGAGGACCAGGCGTCGCCGATCATGCTGAGCGCCTGGGGCTACCAGCGGACGGTGACCGGCGCGGACGACCCGAAGCTGGACGCGTTCCTGGAGAAGTTCGTGCAGGGCGAGCAGACACCGGAGCCGGGTGCCGCGTGCACCGGCGGGCTGGCCGGGTGAGGCGGCGATGATGAAGCGGGCCAAGGCGGGATGGATCGCCGGGACGGTCACGGCGGCGCTGGTCGCGGCGGGCGCGATCACCTACGCGGTCGCCGGGGACGACGGTTCGGGGGTCGAGCCGCCGGCGGCGGACTCGGCGGACGCGGGCTTCGCCCGGGACATGGCCGTCCACCATCAGCAGGCGGTGGAGATGTCGTACATCGTGCGCGACCGCACCGATGACGAGGAGGTGCGGCGGCTCGCCTACGACATCGCGCAGACCCAGGCCAACCAGCGGGGCATGATGCTGGGCTGGCTGGATCTGTGGGGGCTGCCCAAGGTGTCCACGGACCCGCCGATGACCTGGATGGACATGGGGTCCATGCCGAGCGAGGGCGACGGCTCGCTGATGCCGGGCATGGCCACGAACGCGGATCTGGAGAAGCTGGGGCGGCTCAATGGCGAGCAGGCCGAGATCTTCTATCTCCAGCTCATGACCGAGCACCACCAGGGCGGGATCCATATGGCCGAGGGCTGTGTGTCGCGCTGCACGGTGGGCGCGGAGAAGCGGCTCGCGCAGGGCATGGTGCAGGGGCAGCAGTCGGAGATCGACCTGATGGCGGACATGCTGCGGGAGCGGGGCGCGGAGGCGGAGACGGAGACGGAGACGGGGTCGTAGACCTGCTGCCGCGTGGCAGCGGTCGTAGCCGCCCGGCCGTACGGCGGTACGGGGGGTACAGGGGCGCGACGGGGCGTTCGTGGGGCGCCCCACACCGTCGCACCCCCCATCGCGTCGCTCTGACGATTACACTGGCACCCGTGCCTCAACTACGTCTCGCGATGAACCAGATCGACGCCCGGGTCGGCGACCTCGCCGGGAACACCGACCGGATCCTGGAGTGGACCCGGCACGCGGCCGGGCAGGGAGCGCATCTCGTGGCGTTCCCGGAGATGACCCTGACCGGGTATCCCGTGGAGGACCTGGCGCTGCGCACCTCCTTCGTCGAGGCGTCGCGCGCCGCGCTGCGGGACCTGGCGGCCCGGCTCGCCGCCGAGGGCCTGGGCGGGCTGCCGGTGGTGGTCGGCTACCTCGACCGCTCCGAGACCGCCCAGCCCAGGTACGGCCAGCCGGCCGGTGCCCCGCAGGACGCGGCGGCGGTGCTGTACGGCGGTGAGGTCGTCCTCGCCTTCGCCAAGCACCACCTGCCGAACTACGGCGTCTTCGACGAGTTCCGCTACTTCGTGCCCGGCGACACCATGCCGGTGCTGCGGGTGCACGGGGTGGATGTGGCGCTGGCCATCTGCGAGGACCTCTGGCAGGACGGCGGCCGGGTGCCGGCCGCCCGCTCGGCGGGCGCGGGCCTGCTGGTCTCCCTCAACGCCTCCCCCTACGAGGTGGACAAGGACGACACCCGGCTGGAACTGGTCCGCAAGCGCGCCCAGGAGGCGGGCTGCACCACGGCGTACGTGGCGATGATGGGCGGGCAGGACGAGCTGGTCTACGACGGCGACTCCATCGTGGTCGACGCGGCGGGCGAGGTGATCGCGCGGGCGCCGCAGTTCGCCGAGACCTGCATGATGCTCGACCTGGACCTCCCGGCGGCGCGCTCCGACGCGCCCGAGGGGATCGTGGACGACGGGCTGCGGATCGACCGGGTGGTGCTGTCCGAGGACCCGGTGGAGCGGTACGAGCCGGTGCACACCGGGGGGTACGCGGAGCGGCTGGACGACGCCGAGGAGGTGTACTCGGCGCTGGTCGTCGGTCTGCGCGCGTATGTCACCAAGAACGGCTTCCGCTCGGTGCTGATCGGGCTGTCCGGCGGCATCGACTCGGCGCTGGTGGCGGCCCTCGCCTGCGACGCGCTGGGCGCGGAGCATGTGTACGGGGTGTCCATGCCGTCGAAGTACTCCTCCGACCACTCCAAGGGCGACGCGGCGGAGCTGGCGCGGCGGACGGGGCTGAACTTCCGTACGGTGCCGATCGGACCGATGTTCGACGCGTACATGTCCGCGCTGGGGCTGACCGGGCTGGCGGAGGAGAACCTCCAGTCACGGCTGCGGGGGACGACGCTGATGGCGATCTCCAACCAGGAGGGCCACATCGTGCTGGCCCCCGGGAACAAGTCGGAGCTGGCGGTCGGCTACTCGACGCTCTACGGGGACTCGGTGGGGGCGTACGGGCCGATCAAGGATCTGTACAAGACGTCGGTGTTCCGGCTCGCCGAGTGGCGCAACCGGGCGGCGGTGGAGCGGGGGCAGACACCGCCGATCCCGGAGAACTCGATCACCAAGCCGCCGAGCGCGGAACTGCGGCCGGGGCAGGTCGACACGGACTCCCTGCCGGACTACTCCGTGCTGGACGCGATCCTGGAGCGGTATGTGGACCGGGACGAGGGGGCGGATGTGATCGTGGGGGCGGGGTTCGACGCGGGGCTGGTGACGAAGACGCTGCGGATGGTGGATACGGCGGAGTACAAGCGGCGGCAGTATCCGCCGGGGACGAAGATCTCGCCGAAGGGGTTCGGGAAGGATCGGCGACTGCCGATCACCAATGGGTGGCGGGAGTCTTTTTAGGGGTTGGGTGTGAGTGCGGGTGCGGGTGGGGGTTTCGGGTGCGGGTGGGTGGGGGCTGGTCGCGCAGTTCCCCGCGCCCCTGTCGGGTGGGGACTGTGCTTCGCCGGGTGCGGGCGCGTCGTGGCCGGTCGCGCAGTTCCCCGCGCCCCTAAAAGCAACACCCGCCTACCGGGGCTGCGTCAGGTCCACCCGGGCGGCCACGGGGAGGTGGTCGCTCGCTGTTTCCGGGAGGGTCCAGGAGCTGATGGGTTCCACGCCCTTGACCAGGATCTGGTCGATGCGGGCGAGCGGGAAGGACGCCGGCCAACTGAAGCCGAAGCCGTCGCCCGCCGCGCCCTGCGTGGAACGCATCTGCGCGGTGACGGCGTTGAGCGCGCGGTCGTTCATCGTGCCGTTGAGGTCGCCGAGGAGCACCACCCGCTCGACCGGCTCGCGCGCGATCGCCTCGCCGAGCGCGTCCGCGCTGGTGTCGCGCTGCCGCGCGGTGAACCCGGCCTCCAGCTTGACCCGGACGGACGGCAGATGGGCGACGTACACAGCGAGTTCGCCGCCCGGCGCGGCGACCGTGGCGCGCATGGCCCGGGTCCAGCCCAGCTCGATGTCGACCGGGCGGATGTCGGAGAGCGGGTAGGTGCTCCAGAGCCCGACCGTGCCCTGCACCGAGTGGTAGGGGTAGGTCTCGCCCAGGGCGTTCTCGTAGACCGGGACCGCGTCCGAGGTCAGTTCCTCCAGGGCCACGACATCGGCGCCGGAGGCGGCCACATCGCGGGCGGTGCCGAACGCGTCGGGGTTCTCGGCGTTGACGTTGTGGGTGACGACGGTCAGATCACCGCCGGTCGCGGCGGCCTTCCCGGTGAGCAGCCCGCCGAAGAGATTCAGCCAGACGACCGCCGGGAGCAGCACAGCGATCAGCGCGGTGGCCGAGCGGCGGAACAGGGCGAGCACCAGCAGCAGCGGCACGGCCAGCCCGAACCACGGCAGGAACGTCTCGATCAGACTGCCGAGGTTGCCGATCCGGTTGGGGATCTGCGCGTGCAGCCCCATCACCAGCGCCGACACCACCGCCAGCAGGGCGAGCACGATGCCGCGCCGCCACACCCGCCGCCCGTCGCGCCAGCCGTCGAGCAGACGCCGGAGCCGAGTTCTGCGCTGCTCGGAGCCCGAGCCGTCGCCGTCCGCCGTCTCCGTCACGTACGCCTGCTGCGCCATACCGTCGCCTCGCTACCTGCCGTGCACCGTCATCTCCCCGTGTCCTGACAGACCCTAGGGGATGATCGGCTCCGATCCCGCCGTCACGCGACGGCCGTACGGGCACGATGACGAACGAAGGGGTTTCCCAAGTTCCGGTTCCCCGTACCGAACGCGTGCTCTGTAACGAAACGCGCATATTCGCCGACCCGGAACCTGTCCGGAAAGAGGTGTCTTCTCCGGCGTGGCGCGGTCGGCGCGGTCAGGGGTCCGGGGTGGCGGGCGGGCGAAGTCCGGTGAGAAGTGTGTCGACAATCTCCTCGGCGAGCAGGTCGGGCAGTTCGCCGTCGGGGCGCATGACCGCGCGGACCAGCATCGGGCCCATGAAGAGGTCGCTGAGGAGTTCGAGGTCGAGATCGGTGCGGAGTTCGCCGTCGCGCTGGCCCCGGCGCAGCACCTGGCGGGTCAGTTCGTGCCGGGGCGCGACGACGGTGCTGTGGTACTCCTCCCACAGCCGCGGGTTGCTCTTCATCTGGGCGTGGACGGTGTAGAGCATCGCCGAGCCCCGGTTGGCGAGTCCGCGGCGGCGCAGGGACTCCAGCAGCACCACGAGGTCGTCCCGCATGGAGGTGCCGGGCAGGGGCGGCTCGGGCGGCTCGGCGGCGCGCAGCACCTCGACGAAGAGGGCCTCCTTGCCGCTCCAGCGGCGGTAGATGGCGGCCTTGCCGACCCCGGCGGTCCGGGCGATCCGCTCGATGGACAGCTCGGCGAACGGGACCCCCTCCTCCAGGAGTTTCATGGCGCCCTCCAGGATGGCGCGCTCCACGGCCTCGCTGCGGGGGCGTCCCTTGGGAGCGCCGCCGTTCGTCGGCCGGTCGCCTGCGGGGCTGTTCACGTCACTCCGTTCCGTGGTGCTGTGCACTGCGGTGCCGTTCACCGGTGGGGGCGGCGGGGTGCGCCGCGTCCCCGATCATTGTCCTCCGCGTCACTCCCCCGCGCCGACCAGCTCCGTCTCCTTGCCGGGCTGCCGGTCCGGGGCCGGCCGTCCCGGCAGGCACAGGCCCACCACCAGGGCGCCGGCCAGGGCGACGCCCGCGCCGCACAGGGCGGTGAGGTGCATGGCGTGCAGGAAGGCGTCGTTGGCGGGGGTGATCAGGGCGCTGCCCTCGGGGCCGAGCCGGGCGGCGACGGCGAGGGTGGCCTCGATGGACTCGCCTGCGGTGTGCCGCAGCCCGGCGGGGAGGGCGGTGAGGCTGTCCTCGATGCCGGAGCGGTAGGCGGCGGAGAGCACCGAGCCGAGGACGGCGATGCCGAGGGCGCCGCCGACCTGGCGGAAGGTGTTGCTGAGGGCGGAGGCGGAACCGGCCTTCTCGCGGGGCAGGGCCTGCATGACGACGACGCTGATCGGGGTCATGATGTGGGCCATCGCGGTGCCCATGAGGAAGAAGACGACCTCCAGGATCCAGATCGGCGTGTCGGTGTCGAAGGTGGCGAACGCGGCGAGCATGGCCGCGATCAGCAGCATGGCGCCGGTGGTGGTGGCGCGGATGCCGATCCGGTCGACGACCAGCCGGGCGCGCGGGGCGAAGACCAGTTGGGCGACGGCGAGCGGGAGCAGCAGCAGTCCGGTCTCCAGCGGGGAGTAGCCGCGCACGCTCTGGGTGTAGAAGACGGAGAAGAAGGTCACGCCCATCAGGGCGAAGAAGACCAGCGCGATGACCGCGATGGCGGCCGAGAACACCTTGTTCCTGAAGTACCCGATGTCGATGGAGGGATGGTCGCTGCGCTTCTCGAACAGCACGAAGCCGATCAGGACGGCGAGTCCGGCGCCGATGGTGGCGAGGACGGCCGGGTCGGTGAAGTCGGCGAGTTCGCCGCCCCGGATGATGCCGAAGACCAGCAGGACCAGGCCGACGACGGAGAGCAGGACGCCGATCGGGTCGATCCGGCCGGGCCGGGGGTCGCGGGAGTCGGGGACCAGCCAGATCATCAGACCGAGGGCGAGGATCACGATCGGGACATTGATCAGGAAGACCGAGCCCCACCAGAAGTGGTCGAGCAGGATCCCGCCGGTGATCGGGCCGACGGCGATGGCGAGTCCGACCCCGCCGGCCCAGATGCCGATGGCCTTGGGCTGCTCGTCCCGCTCGAAGACGTTCATCAGCACGGCGAGGGTGGCGGGCATCACGAAGGCGGCGCCGAGGCCCATGACCGCGCGGAAGCCGATCAGTTCGCCCGGCGATCCGGCGGAGGCGGCCAACGCCGAGCCGACGCCGAACACGACGAGCCCGCCCAGCAGCACCTTCTTGCGCCCGAGCCGGTCGCCGAGGAGCCCGGCGGAGAACAGCAGACCGGCGAAGACCAGG
The DNA here is from genome assembly GCF_040683675.1 of Streptomyces sp. NPDC093252. Lineage (NCBI taxonomy): Bacteria > Bacillati > Actinomycetota > Actinomycetes > Kitasatosporales > Streptomycetaceae > Streptomyces > Streptomyces sp. NPDC093252. The sequence goes on from NZ_JBFBEM010000002.1 coordinate 69,656, forward strand.
GTGTAGGCGTTGATCGCCCACTCCAGTTCGCTCTGGGTGGCGCCGAGGCCGGTCGGGGCCGGGGTGGAGATCGTCTTGACGGCGACATTGAGGATCGAGTTGTCGAGCACCACGATCAGCAGGCTCAGCATCAGCGCACCGAGGATCGCCCAGCGGCGCCGGTGCACCTCGGCCGGTATGCGCGAGGCGGGGACGGCAGGAGTAGTCATGGCGGCGAGCGTAGCGAATTACGATACGAGACCGTGCCGTATCGTAAATCTTTACCCTGCTCTTTACCGCGCCCTTACGTCAGCCGCCGCCGGGTGGGGCGAGGTACGTGACGTGGGTCCCCTGGTCCTCTCCGGGACGAGGTGCCACCATGGAGGGGATCCCGGGACGCCGTCAGGGCGCCTGGAGATGACTTTGAAGGAGCCGTTGCCATGACGCAGCTCTCGGCTGCCCGTGCCCCTTCCTCCGACGGCAGCAAAGCGCTGTACGGAGGCAAGAGCACCCGGCGTATCACCGTCCGCGACATCGCCCTCGCCAAGGAGCGCGGCGAGAAGTGGCCCATGCTCACCGCCTACGACGCGATGACCGCGTCCGTCTTCGACGAGGCCGGGATCCCGGTGCTCCTGGTCGGCGACTCGGCGGGCAATGTCCACCTCGGCTACGAGACGACCGTGCCCGTCACCCTCGACGAGGTGACCATGCTGTCCGCGGCCGTGGTGCGCGGCACCCGCCGTGCCCTGATCGTCGGCGACCTGCCCTTCGGCTCCTACCAGGAGGGCCCGGTGCAGGCGCTGCGCTCGGCGACCCGGCTGATCAAGGAGGCCGGGGTCGGCGCGGTCAAGCTGGAGGGCGGCGAGCGCTCGCACCGGCAGATCGAGCTGCTGGTGGAGTCCGGCATCCCGGTGATGGCCCACATCGGCCTCACCCCGCAGTCCGTGAACTCCATGGGCTACCGGGTGCAGGGGCGCGGCGAGGAGGCGGCGGCGCAGTTGCTGCGCGATGCCAAGGCCGTGCAGGACGCGGGCGCGTTCTCGGTGGTGCTGGAGTTGGTCCCGGCGGAGCTGGCCGCCGAGGTGACCCGCACGCTCCAGATCCCGACCGTCGGCATCGGCGCGGGCCCGGAGACGGACGCGCAGGTGCTGGTCTGGACGGACATGCTGGGCCTGACCGACGGGCGGGTACCGAAGTTCGTCAAGCAGTACGGGGACCTCCGGGGGGTTATCGGGGGGGCGGCGAGGGCGTTCGCGGAGGATGTCGTCGGGGGGGCGTTCCCGGCGGAGGAGCATTCCGTTCACTGACATCTGATCACTGACCATTCCTGGCACCACCGGGCGGCTCGCCGATCGTCCCCCATCGGCGGGCCGCCCCATTGGTGCGTCGTCGGGTGCGGGCCGGTGGGGCTCGTTCGCGCAGTTCCCCGCGCCCCTAGAAGAAGGGCGCTGCCGCCGACGGTCTTTTCAGGGGCGCGGGGAACTGCGCGAACGGCCACAGCGGACCCGCACCCGGCACACGACGTCACCCCCCTGTCGGTCGCCTGTCGGCGTTTTGTCGGTGGGGCTTGCGAAGCTCGCGGCATGACACGAAACGACAAAGACCCCCGCGGCGAAGAGATCGCCGTGAGCGTCAGGGGACTGGTCAAGCACTACGGCGAGACCAAGGCGCTGGACGGCGTCGATCTGGAGGTGCGGGAGGGGACCGTCATGGGGGTCCTCGGCCCCAACGGCGCCGGCAAGACCACCCTCGTCAGGATCCTCTCCACCCTGCTCGCCCCCGACGCCGGACGGGCGACCGTCGCCGGGTTCGACGTGGTGCGCCAGCCCCGGATGCTGCGCCGGGTGATCGGGCTCACCGGGCAGTACGCCTCGGTCGACGAGAAGATCCCCGGCTGGGAGAACCTCTATATGATCGGCCGCCTCCTGGACCTGCCCCGCAGGGACGCCCGTGCCCGCGCCGACGAACTGCTGGAGCGCTTCTCCCTCACCGAGGCCGCGCGCCGCCCGGTGAGCACCTACTCCGGCGGGATGCGCCGCCGCCTCGACCTGGCCGCGTCCATGATCGGCCGCCCCGAGGTGCTGTTCCTGGACGAGCCGACCACCGGACTGGACCCGCGGACCCGCAACGAGGTCTGGGCCGAGGTGAAGGCCATGGTCGGCGACGGGGTGACCGTGCTGCTGACCACCCAGTACATGGAGGAGGCCGAGCAGCTCGCCTCCGAGCTGACCGTGGTCGACCGCGGCACGGTGATCGCCAACGGCGGGATCGAGGAGCTGAAGGCCAAGGTCGGCGGGCGCACCCTGCGGATCAGGCCGGCCGACCCGCTCCAGCTCCGCCCCCTCGCCCACGCCCTGGACGGGCTGGGTCTGACCGGGCTCGCCGCCACCACCGTCGACACCGAGCGCGGCAGCGTCCTCGTGCCGATCCTCAGCGACGAGCAGCTCACCGCGGTGACCGGCGCGGTGGTGGCCCGGGGGCTGACGATCAGCTCCATAGTCACCGAGCTGCCCAGCCTGGACGAGGTGTTCCTGTCCCTGACCGGACGCCGGGCGAGCACCCCGCAGGACACCGAGTCCGCCACCGACCGCGAGGAGGTCGCCGTATGAGCGCCGTCACCACCACCGAGCTGAAGGCGCCCCGCGGGGTCAAGGACGATGCCCGGATCCCGCTGCGCGGGCATCTGCGCCACACCGGCGCGCTGGTCCGGCGCAATCTGCTGTGGATCCGCCAGGACCCGGAGTCGATGTTCGACGCCCTGCTGATGCCGGTCGTGTTCACCCTGCTGTTCGTGTACGTCTTCGGCGGCTCGATCGGCCAGGCGCTGGGCGGCGGCCAGGACGGCTATGTCCAGTACGTCATCCCGGGCATGCTCGCGATGATGAGCATGACGTTGTCGCAGAGCGTCGGCACCGGCTTCAGCCAGGACTTCAACACCGGGGTGATGGACCGCTTCCGGTCGCTGCCGATCGGGCGCGGCTCGGTGCTGTTCGCGAAGATCTCGGTGGAGCTGCTGCGGATGCTGTTCGCCACGGCGGTGCTGATGGTCGTCGCGGTGCTGGTCGGCTTCGACATCGCGCACTGGGCGGGGCTGTTCGCGGCGGTGGGGCTGTCGACGGTGTTCGCCTCGTCGATCATGTGGGTGTTCCTCACCCTGGGGGTGATCCTGAAGAACGCGCAGTCGGTGCAGGCGATGGGCTTCCTGGTGCTGTTCCCGCTCCAGTTCGGCTCCTCGATCTTCGCCCCGACCTCCTCCATGCCGGGCTGGCTCCAGGCGTTCACCGACTACAACCCGCTGTCCACGCTGGCCGACGCGGCGCGCGGGCTGATGGTGGGCGGTCCGGTCGCGCAGGATCTGTGGGTGACGCTGGCCTGGTCGGCGGGGATCACGGCGGTGATGGCACCGGTGGCGATCCACAAGTTCCGGACGAAGAGCTGAGCGGGCCGGGTGACCGGGCGGGCGGGGTCACAGCAGGGCGGCGGCCTCCTCGGGGGAGAGGCCGGCGCCCTCGGCGAACCGGGCCTCGTACCGGTCGTCGCCGAGCGCCGCGCGGGCGGAGGCGACGGCCCGGTCCCGGGACTTCCGCTCCGTGCAGGACGCCACATGGCCGGGCGGCAGCAGGGCCGCCGCCGCGCCCAGACAGCGGGCGGCGTCCTCGGCGCGGCGCCCGTCCTCGGCCTCGGCGAGCGCGATGGCGGCGGTGGTGAGGTACACCGACTGCACGGTGGGCTGGATGGACTGGGCCACCGGGTCGGCGGCCTTCGCCAGGGCCCGCCGGGCGTTCTCCAGACAGGACGCGTGGTCGCCGTCGACGGCGTCGAGCCAGGCCTCGGTGCCGAGCAGGAAGGCGTCGAAGAAGAGGAAGTGCGCGAGGTGGAAGTCCTCCCGCAGGGTGCGCAGTTCGTCCCGGGCCTCGGGGCTGCGGCCGGTCGCGCCGAGGACGCCGATCAGGAACAGCCGGGCGGCGGGGCGGGCCTCGCCGTACACGGTCTCGTCCTCGTCCAGGATGCGCCGCAGCAGTTTCTCGGCGGCCTGGTACCGGCCGGCCTCGGCCAGGGTGCCGCCGAGCCGGGCGGCGAGCACGGCGGCCTGGCTGCGGGCGCCGAGCCGTTCGGCCTGGAGGATGGCGGACTCGAAGTCGGCGGCGGCCAGGTCGTGCTCGCCGCGCCGCTCGTTGGCCTCACCGCGGGCCGACAGCGCCTCCGCCTGGCCCCACAGATCGCCCAGCCGGCGGTGGATCTCCAGGGACTCGTCGGCGTCGCGGACGGCGTCACCGGCCCAGTCGCTGCGGTTGGCGAGGATGCTGGCCCGCATCTGGAGGACGCTGGCCAGCTCCCACGCGTGGTCCGGGGTGCGGCGGCAGGTGTCGACGGCGGCGTCGATGATGTCACGCAGCCGTTCGGCGCCGCCGCTGAGCATCACGGCGAAGAACCAGAACAGGCCGGGGACCCGGCAGACCTGGGGCATCCCGGGTTCGTAGACCTCGGTGATGGTGCGCAGCTTCTGCCGGCCGCGCTCGGTCTGCCAGGACTCCATCTCGGTGTCCATACAGGCGACATGGGCCAGATGGACCCCCCGGCGGGCCTCGATCAGGGCCTCGCCGACCAGGGGCGGCGGGGCCGCCGTGACCCGTTCCAGGACCGGCCTGGCGCGGGGCGCGGGCTCGGCGAAGGGGTCGGGGCCCAGCGCCATCACCTCGCCGAACCAGCCGCGCGCCTCGATCCGCAGATCGCGAATCTGCCAGTACCAGATCATCGAGTGGACGAGGCTCAGCGCCTCCTGCTCGTCGCGGGCGGCGACGGCCCGGCGCAGGGCACCCCGAATATTCTCGTACTCGCGTTCGAGTCCGGCGATGGCCTCGCGCTGCCCGGCGCCGCGCAGCCCGCGGTCCGCGTGGCGGGCGTACTCGCGGTAGTGGACGAGATGGGCGCGCTCGGCGCCGGGGCGGGCGCCGGACTCGTCCAGGCGTTCGGCGGCGTACTCGGCGACGGTCTCCAGCAGCCGGTAGCGCATCCCGGCGCCGTCCACGGGGGCGGCGACCACGAGGGACTTGTCGACCAGGGTGCCGAGGGCGTCGAGCGCGGCGGGCCCGCAGACGGCCTCGGCGGCGGTCAGGTCGCAGCCGCCGGAGAACACCGACAGCCGCCGCAGCACCTCGCGTTCGCCGTCGTCCAGGAGGTCCCAGGACCAGTCGACGACCGCGCGCAGGGTCTGCTGGCGGGGCAGCGCGGTGCGGCTCCCGGCGGTGAGGAGCCGGAAGCGGTCGTCCAGACGGTCGGCGATCTGGCGGGGGGTGAGCATCCTGAGCCGGGCCGCCGCGAGTTCGATGCCGAGCGGGAGGCCGTCCAGGCGGCGGCAGATCTCGGCGGCGGCCTCCGGGTCGTCCTCGATCCGGAAGCCGGGGCGGGCGGCGGCGCCCCGGTCGGCGAGCAGCCGCAGCGCGGACGGCTCCGGCAGCGGCTCCACCGGGTGCAGCAGCTCACCGGGCACCCCGAGCGGCTCCCGGCTGGTGGCGAGGACGGTGAGGCGGGGGCAGCGGGCGAGGAGTTCCTCGGCGAGCCGGGCGGCGGCCTCGACGACATGCTCGCAGTTGTCCAGGACGATCAGCATCCGGCGGGGCCCGCAGTGCTCGACCAGCCGGTCGACGGGGTCGTCGTACCGGTCCGCGACGGCGGCCCGGATCTCCTCGGCACCGGCCCCGTAGAGCACGGTCTGGCGGGCGCCGAGCGCGGTGAGCACCGCCTCGGGGACGGCGGCCGGATCGGTGACGGGGGCCAGCTCCGCCAGCCACACCCCGTCCGGGGCGGTGTCCCGCGCGGTCTCGGCGGCCTCCTGGGACAGCCGGGTCTTGCCCGCGCCGCCGGGGCCGAGCAGGGTCACCAGGCGTGCGGTGGCAAGGGCGGCGCGGATCGCCCCGATATCGGCGTCCCGGCCGACGAAGGAGGTGAGGCGGGCCCGCAGATTGCCGGGCGGGCGGGCCGGGGGTGGGGGCGGCTCGTCGGCGGCGAGCAGTTCGGCGTGCAGGGCGCGCAGTTCCGGCCCCGGGTCCGACCCGAGGCGGTCGGCGAGCAGCCGGCGTACGCCGTCGTAGGCGGCCAGGGCCTCGGCCGGGCGGCCGGTGTCGCGCAGGGCGCGCAGCCGCAGCGCCTGGAGGGGTTCGTCCAGCGGGTGGGCGTCGCACAGGGCGGTCAGCTCCGGCAGCGCCCGGTCGGCGGCGCCGAGCGCGAGAGCGGCGGTGAGCCGGGCGCGGCGGGCGTCGAGCCGCCGGGTCTCGCAGCGGGCCGCGTGCGCGCTGCGGTCGGGGAGGTCGGCGAGGGCGGGGCCCTGCCAGAGGGCGAGGGCGTCGTCGAGGAGGTCGGCGGCCTTGGCGGGGTCGCCGTCGGCCAGGGCGCGGCGGCCCTCGTCGGTGAGGCGCTCGAAGCGGTGCAGGTCGATGTCGTCGGGGGTGGCGGCGAGACGGTAGCCGCCTGCGGCGGACTCCACGGCGGAGGCGCCGAGCGCGCGGCGCAGCCGGCCGATGAGCGCCTGGAGGGCGGCGGGGGCGTCGGCGGGCGGGTCGCCGTCCCACACCTGGTCCACGAGGGAGGTCACCGGGAGGATGCGGCCGGAGCGCAGGGCGAGCGCGGTGAGCAGGGCGCGCAGGCGGGGGCCGCCGAGGGGGATGGGGGTGCCGTCGGGGTGGGAGGCGTGGGTGGGGCCGAGAATCCTGTAGCGCACCGGTCCATTGTCCCTGGGCGGGCGGTGTGTGGGGGCGGGTGCGGGTGCGTTGGGGTTGGTTGCGCAGTTCCCCGCGCCCCTGGGAGGGGGTGTGTGCGGTCGTCGTGTGGGTGCGGGTGCGTTGTGGCTGGTCGCGCCCGCGCGGCGGAGCCGCAAATCGACACAGTCCCGCGCCCCTGGGGGGTGGGGGTGGCGGTCGTTGTGACAGTGCGGGTGCGTTGTGGTTGATCGCGCAGTTCCTCCCCCAGAGGGGGTGCCCCCAGCGCCCCTAAGGGCATTACCTGGTCGTTCCCTGGGTGGAACCCGTGGTGGTGGCGGTACGTTTCCCCGGGTACCGTCCCGTTCTATTCGCTGGAGTTCGCCCCATGGCCACCGCATCCATCCGTTCCGACCGGCGGATCAGTCCGGTGTTTCTCGGGATTGTCGCCGTGACGGCGGTGACGGGGTGGGCGGCCTGGACCGGGTTCGCCGAGCAGCCGGGGCTGGCGGTGTTCCTGTTCGTGACCGGGGCGTGGATCGTGTCGCTCTGTCTGCACGAGTACGCGCACGCCCGGACCGCCCTGCACAGCGGGGACATCTCGGTGGGCGCCAAGGGCTATCTCACGCTGAATCCGCTGAAGTACACGCATGCGCTGCTGAGCATCGTGCTGCCGGTGATCTTTGTGATCCTGGGCGGGATCGGGCTTCCCGGCGGTGCGGTGTTCATCGAGCGGGGGCGGATCCGGGGGCGCTGGAAGCACTCGCTGATCTCGGCGGCGGGGCCGCTGACGAACGTGCTGTTCGCGATCGTGTGCACGGCCCCGTTCTGGCTGGACGCGCTGTCCGGCGTACCGGCCGACTTCCGGTACGCGCTGGCGTTCCTCGCGCTGCTCCAGGTGACGGCGGCGATCCTGAACTTCCTGCCGGTGCCGGGGCTGGACGGCTACGGGGTGATCGAGCCCTGGCTGTCGTACAAGGTGCGGCGGCAGGTGGAGCCGTTCGCTCCGTTCGGGCTGCTGTTCGTGTTCGCGCTGCTGTGGGTGCCGGCCGTCAACGGGGCCTTCTTCGACGCGATCGACGCGATCCTCGGCGGGCTCGGCATCAGCGAGGTGGACAGCTACTGCGGCCGGGATCTGTACCGGTTCTGGCAGGAGGGCAACCCGTACTGCTCGGTCAGCCCGTGACCGAGCGCTGCCGCGCCGCCCGGCCGCGCCGGGCGTAGTACCAGGTCATATTGGACGACAGCCCCGCGAGCAGCACCCAGACGATGCCCAGCCAGTTGCCCTGGACGAAGGAGACGACGGCCGCGGCGACGGCGAGGACGCAGACGATCAGGGCGTAGAGGGCCAGGCGGGGCATCGGGGTCGGCTCCTGTCGGGACGCGGGGAAGACGAGGGGGACACGGGGAAGGGTGCGCCGGAATCGCTCCGGTGCGTCCACCAGTGTCCCCCATCGGCTCAGACGTCGGTGACCCGGAGCCCGGCGTGGGCCTTGTAGCGGCGGTTGACCGAGATCAGATTGGCCACCAGGGACTCCACCTGGTGGGCGTTGCGCAGCCGCCCGGCGAAGACACCCCGCATGCCGGGGAGGCGCCCGGCGAGCGCCTGGACGATCTCCACATCGGCGCGGTCCTCGCCGAGCACCATCACATCGGTGTCGATCTCGTCGATCTCCGGATCCTGGAGCAGGACGGCGGAGAGGTGGTGGAAGGCGGCGGTGACCCGCGAGTCCGGGAGCAGGGCGGCGGCCTGCTGGGCGGCGCTGCCCTCCTCGGGCTTGAGGGCGTAGGCGCCCTGCTTGTCGAAGCCGAGCGGGTTGACGCAGTCGACGACCAGCTTCCCGGCGAGTTCGGCGCGCAGCGCGGCGAGGGTGTCGCCGTGGCCGTCCCAGGGGACGGCGACGATCACGATGTCGCTGCGGCGGGCCGTCTCCGCGTTGTCGGCGCCCTCGATGCCCAGTCCGATCTCGTCCGCGGCGGCCTGGGCGCGCTCGGCGGCCCGGGAGCCGATGATCACCTTCTGTCCGGCGCGGGCGAGCCGGTAGGCGAGGCCCTTGCCCTGCGGTCCGGTCCCGCCGAGCACCCCGACGACCAGCCCGGAGACATCGGGCAGGTCCCAGGGGTCCTTGGCGGGGGCCTTCCGCGCTGCGGAACCGTTGGCGGCACTATCCGTAGAGGTCATGGGCCGACCTTACGTCCCGGGCCGCCCCGCTCAGCCGGTGAGGCGTGTCACGGGGATCCGCCGGAAGACGATCCGCTCGTACGCCCCGAAGTCGCCGGTCTCGTGGAGCAGTCCGAGGGTGCGGGCGTCGACCCGGGCCAGGTCGGAGTAGGCGGCGGGCAGTCCGTCGGCGGTGAACACCGGGCGCCAGGTGGTGCCGCCGTCGAGGGAGGCGCGGACGGTCATCAGGGCGCGGGCGTCCCACAGCGCGGGCCCGGCGTAGAGCAGGACGTCGGGGCCGCGGAGCTGGAGCACGCTGCCCTGGCAGACGGGGGTGGTGAGACCGGCCTGCGGGCGGAAGGGCAGGGCGAGGGTGCGTCCGCCGTCGTGGGAGTGGGCGTCGGCGCGGTTGCCGGGTGAGCGGGAGTCGTTGCGGGCGTTGAAGTAGACGCGGCCGTCGGGGAGTTCGGCGGCCATGGTCTCGTTGACGTTGATGTATCCGTCGGTGTTCTGGTCGAGGTAGCCCAGGTACCAGGTCGCGCCCCGGTCGTCGCTGAGCAGGCAGTGGCCGCTGTTGTACTGCGGTGCGGCGCCGCTGGTGCCGGGGTCGGGCGGCAGGGTGTGGTTGCCGGGGACCACGACCCGGCCGCCGGTGAGCTGAATGCCGTGGCCGGGGGTGGTGGCGTACCAGCGCCAGCCGGGCCGTTTGACCTGGTCGGTGATGTCGGCGGCGGGGGACCAGGTCAGCCCGTCGTCGTCGCTGTGCTGGACCCAGACGCGGCGGCCGTCGGCGTCGGAGACCTTGCCGTCGAGGATGAGCGCCTCGGAGGCGGCGGCGGCGGAGCGGACATGGACGAGGAGGATCCGGCCGGTGTCCAGGACGACCGGGGCGGGGTTGCCGGCCAGGTTCACGCCGTTGCTCGCGGCGACCCGGAGGGGGCCCCAGGTGCGTCCGCCGTCGGTGGAGCGTTTGAGGACGATGTCGATCCGGCCCCAGTCCTTGCTGGAGTCGACCCGCCCCTCGCAGAAGGCGAGCAGCGTCCCGGCGGCGGTGGCGACCAGCGCCGGGATCCGGAAACTGGCATAGCCCTCCTGCCCGGCCCGGAAGGGCACGGAGGGGGGCGGGGTGGACGGTGCGGTGGGGGGTGCGGTGGGGGGCATACGCGGCTCCTGGTCGGGGTACGGGGGCATGGTGCCAGGGCGGGGGCGCCGGGGCGGCCGTATCGCGGGGGTGTGCCCAGGACGGGCGAATCCGGGGTGAACGCCGGGTCACGGACGGCGTGGTGCGGCAGGATGCGGGCCATGGATGCCGTACGGGTCGCGCTGCTGCGCGAGGTGCTCGCCGGGACGGAATGGCTGGGGGCGACGCGGGGTTTCGCGGGCGCGCTGCGGGGCTCGGTCGTCTCGCACGGCGGGGGGCTGCTGCTGGTCGGGACCCGGGAGTACGAGCCCTGGCATCTGGCGGCGCATCTGGCGGACGAGGCCGCCTGGTCCGGGACGCCGGAACTGGCCCCGACCCTGGTCCGGCACGCGGCCCGGCCCGCCGACCCGGCGCATCTCGCGGTGGGCCTCGGCCGCATCGAGGCGGCCCGGCGCGGGGAGACCCTGCTGGTGGTGGCGCCGGACGAGCCGGGCTCACGGCTCCTGGAGCGGGTGCACGACGCCCGGCGGGCCGGGGTGACAGTACTGGCACTGGGCTCGGGGCAGCGGGAGCGGGAGCGGGAGCTGTCGGTCATGGCCCACGAGTTCCTCGCGGTACCGGAGGGCGGGGAACTGGACCTGGACACCGTCCAGCACCTGGTGAGCGCGGCGGCCGGGGAGAACATCCGCCCGACACCCCGGGGCCGAAGCCGCCTGCGGGACCGGGTGTCCCGCCTGGCGGACCATTTGACGGCGCCCCCACCGGCGCGCTGGTAGACGGGGACGGCGGCGCAAGGGTGCAGGCAGAGGCCGCGAACCCGCGCGTACGGGGTGCCGCCGCGCCCACCCGTGCCGCCCTGCGGCACGACTGCCCGCAGCTATGCGGGTTTCAGGGGCGCGGGGAACTGCGCGACCAGCCACCACGCACCCGCACCCGACAACGCACCCCCACCCCCACCTCAGCCCTCGTCCCCCTCCCCCCGCGGAGCGTCATCCCACCGAGGATCCGTCTCCCACTCAAGATTCCGCTCCCGAGCCGTGGCCATCGCCTGCTCCGCCTCCCCCCGCGTGGCATACGGCCCGAACCGGTCCTTCGCCGGGCACTCGGGCCCTTCCTCGACCTTCTTGTGCTCCAGGCAGTAGTACCACTCGCCCGGCTTCGCGGCCGTGCGCTTCTTGAACAGGGCCATGAGCGGCTCCTTTCGCCTCTGACATGGTCCCCCATGCCCGCTGGTTAGACTCGCTGGCATGTCTGGCCAGTCGCTGCTCGTCCCAGGGGACCTGTCTCCCACTCGTTCCGTGCCCGGAAACATCCGGCGCCCGGAGTACGTCGGCAAGCCCGCGCCGACCCCCTACACCGGCCCGGAGGTGCAGACCCCGGAGACGGTGGAGGCGATGCGGATCGCCGGGCGGATCGCCGCGCGGGCGATGGCGGAGGCCGCGAAGCTGATCGCGCCGGGGGTGACGACGGACGAGCTGGACCGGGTGGCGCACACCTTCATGTGCGACCACGGGGCGTATCCGTCGACGCTCGGCTACCGCGGCTTCCCCAAGTCGCTGTGCACCTCGGTCAACGAGGTCATCTGCCACGGCATCCCGGACTCCACCGTGCTGCGCGACGGCGACATCGTGAACCTGGACGTGACGGCCTACATCGGCGGGGTGCACGGCGACAACAACGCCACGTACCTGGTCGGGGACGTGGACGAGGAGAGCCGGCTGCTGGTCGAGCGGACCCGGGAGTCTCTGAACCGGGCGATCAAGGCGGTCCGGCCGGGCCGGCAGATCAACATCATCGGCCGGGTCATCGAGTCGTACGCCAAGCGCTTCGGCTACGGGGTGGTCCGGGACTTCACCGGGCACGGCATCAACACCGCCTTCCACAGCGGCCTGATCGTCCCGCACTACGACAGCCCGCACGCGACGACGGTGATCCAGCCCGGGATGACCTTCACCATCGAGCCGATGCTGACCCTCGGGACCCATGAGTACGACATGTGGGACGACGGCTGGACGGTCGTCACGAAGGACCGCCGCCGGACCGCGCAGTTCGAGCACACCCTCGTGGTGACGGAGACCGGCACCGAGATCCTGACCCTCCCCTAGGACACCGGCCCCCAGGACACCGGGGCCCGGCAGGACACCGCTCGCACCCGCCCCTGCTCGGGGCGGGTGTTTTCTTGTACGCTTTTACCGACAGGGAGTCGGGAAAGCATTGACTTAGGTAAGGCTCACCTTAGATGATTCACTCCATGGAGTCCTTCTCGACAGTCATCCGCACCGCGTCCCACGAACAGCATGTGGAGGCGGAGACCTCGACGTTCATGAGCGATCTGCTCGGCGGCCGGCTCGGCGTGGACGCGTACGCGCGCTACACCGAGCAGCTCTGGTTCGTGTACGAGGCGATGGAGTCCGGCGCCGAGGCGCTGGCGGCCGACCCGGTGGCGGGTCCCTTCGTCCAGCCGGAGCTGTTCCGGCTGGGTGCCCTGGAGCGGGACCTGGAGCATCTGCGCGGCCCCAACTGGCGCGACGGCCTGTCCGCGCTCCCGGCCACGCAGGAGTACGCGGACCGGGTGCGCGAGTGCGCCGGCACCTGGCCCGGCGGCTATGTGGCCCACCACTACACCCGCTACCTCGGCGATCTCTCCGGCGGCCAGATCATCCGCGACAAGGCGGAGAAGACCTGGGGCTTCGCACGCAAGGGCGACGGAGTGCGGTTCTACGTCTTCGAGTCGATCTCCAACCCGGCCGCGTTCAAGCGCGGTTACCGGGAGCTGCTGGACGCGCTGGAGGCGGACGATCTGGAGAAGCAGCGGGTGGTGGCCGAGTGCAAGCGGGCCTTCGCGCTGAACACGGGTGTGTTCCGGGCCCTGGGCGAGGAGTTCCCGCTCACCGCGTGAGCCTCTCCCGAATCCGTCCCCACTCCCTCTACCGTTCCAGCACCACCCGTCCCCCTATCTCCACCCACCCCATCGGCTGCGGTGCCGTGAGGATCTGGGAGCCCGCGCCCTGAGTGATGTTCAGGGCGCGGCCCAGGTGTGCCGTGAGCAGGAGCGCCGCCCCGCCGCTGGCCTCGTCCTCCGCCGTCCGGCCGGCGCGCCCGGCGAAGCCCCGGGCCCGTATCCGCCCGGCCGCCTCGTCCTCCCAGGCCCAGGCGTACAGGCGCTCCCCCGCGCCGGGCGGCGGACCGAGCCGTTCGACCTCGGCCGCGCTCGCGTACCGCCGCAGGACCCAGGGCGCCGCCCACTCCGCCCGCGCCTCTATCCAGCAGAACTCCCCGTCCTGCCGCGCCCCCGCCACCCCGGCCGCCGTGATCAGTTCCGGTACGTCGAGCAGCCAGGCCGCGCCGACGCAGGGGTACCCGGCGAAGGGCAGCCGGGCGCCGGGTGAGTAGAGGTCGACGGTCCCGCGCTCGGGGTCGTCCACGAACACCGTCCCGCCGAAGCCGAGTCGCGCCGCCAGTTCCTGGCGCCGCGCCGGGTCGGGCAGGACGGATCCGTCCCGGACGACGCCCAGTTCCTCGCCCAGGCCGCCGTTCGCCGCGCAGAAGACGCGCAGCACGTCGTAATCGTTCACCGGGGCATTGAAGCGCATGCGGGGGCCGGGGGACGGGGTGGGGCGGGGGACGCCGGGGAGGCGGACCGGGCGGGGTGGGGTGGGGACGCCGAAGGGGCGGACCGGGCACGGTGGGGTGAGGGCGCCGAAGGGGCGGACCGGGGGCGCTCCGCCCGGTCCGCCTCCCCCATGGCCGCCGTGACTCCGGTACGGCCCCGGCCGGTTACGCCTGGGTGCGGCGCTTGCGCATGGCCAGGACCACGCCCGTGCCCGCCATCAGCGTGAGGGCGGCGGCGGTGCCGAGGGCCGCGACGGGGGTGTCGGAGCCGGTGTTGGCGAGGCCGCCGGTGACACCGCCCGAGGTGGTGCCGCCGGTCGTACCGGTGCCGCCAGAGGTACCGCCGTCCGTGCCCCCGTCCGTGCCGCCGCCGTCCGTGCCGCCGTCGCCGCCGGGCAGCTCGGCGCCCTCGGTGAGGGCCACCGACAGGTCGACCGGGTCGAGCGCGGAGCCCGCCTCGTAGAAGTCGCCGAACGCCTCGGCGCCCTCGGCGGTCAGTTCGGCGGCGATGTCGTCGAGGGTGATGACATCGTCGCGGGCGGTCAGGTCGGCGGACTTCGCGGTGAGTTCGGCGAGGACCACATCCTCGGACCGCTCGCCCAGGCTGGTCACATCGGCGGTGAGTTCGCCGCTGCCGCCGTCGAGGGTGGCCCGCAGATCGGTGAGGGTGAGATCGAGACCGTACTCGGTGCCCTCCTGGTGGCCCTTGAAGTTCACCGCGCCCCGGAACTCGGCGGTCAGGGTGTCCGCGGCGGTGTCGTAGGTGCCGGTGGCGTCCGGGAAGGTGAACACGCCGTTGCCCGATGCCTGCCGCGCCCCGGCGGAGACCGTGATGTCGCCCTGGGCGACGCCGTCCACCACATAGGTGCGGAAGGACTCCTTCACGCCCCAGGTCAGGGTGCCGTCCGCGATGTCGCCCCGGGCCGGGGCGGGGGTGGCGGAGGTGGCGGTCGGGGCCGGGGTGGTGGTGCCGGTGGGCTTGGGCGGGGCGGTGGTCGCCGGGGGCGTGGTCACGGGGGGTGTCGTGGCCGGCGGGGTGGTGGCCGGGGGTGTGGTGACCGGCGGGGTGGTCACGGGGGGTGTGGTGACCGGGGGCTTCTTCTCGACGACCGTCAGCGGGTCGCCGGCCGCGCCCGCGTAGCTCGCGCTGCCGAAGATGTCGGCGGCCTGCTGGGTGAGCGTGGTCGCCATGTCCTTCATGGTGCGGGACACGGTGACCTCGGCGAGCGGGACGTCGTCGCTGGTCACGCCCTTGCTGGTGACATCGGCGGTGATCTCGCCCGCCGCGCTGTCGAACCGCACGTCGGAAAGGGTGGTCTCGAAGCCGTGCCGCACGGACGCGATCTTCAGCGCGCCCTTGAAGCCCAGGTCCACGGTGTGGGTGGCGGGGTCGTAGGTGCCGGAGCCGTCGGTGAAGGTGAACACCCCGTTGTCGGCGGCCTGCGCGGCCCCGCCGGACGGGGTGAAGCTGCCGGCGGCCATGCCGACCACATAGGTGCGGTACGACTCCTTGATGCCCCAGGTCAGTTCGTAGCCGGTCAGCGGGACACCGGCCGCGGCGGCGGGCGCGGCGGCGGCGAGACCGAGGGCGGTGGTGCCGAGCGCGGCGGCCGTGGCGACGGCGGCGGCGAGGGCGGTACTGCGGCGTCGGGGTCTCATCGGCATGGGTGGTTCTCCTGAGGGTGGATGAGGGTGGGTGATCGGGTGGGGTGGGGGTGGGGGGGGTTGTGGGGGGGGTGGGCTTCAGGGGGTGGGGTCGGTCGGGGTCGCTGCCGCGCGGGTGCGGCGGCGGTGGTGGACGGCGGCGTACGCGGCGGCGGCCAGCAGCAGTGCCGTGGCGGTGAGGGTGACCGGGAGAGCGGGGAAGCCTCCGTCGTCCCGGCCCGCGGCGGCGACCGGCTCGGCGGCCGGGGCGGTGCGGTCCTGTGACGGGGAGGGCTCGGCGCCGGGCGCGGCCGAACTGCCCAGGTCGGGGAGGGCGGGCAGGGTGGCGTCCTCGGTGAGGGCGACGGCCAGGGAGACGGGGTCCATCCCGGTGCCCTTCCGGTACATGCCGTCGAACGCCTCGGCGCCGCTCGCGGTGAGCTTCGCGGGGGCCTCGGTGACGGTGACCAGACCGTCCTTCGGCTTCAGGTCCTTCGCGGTGAAGGTGACCAGGGAGACGTCCTCGGCGGCGCCGTTCACCCGGGCGTGCAGGGTGCCCTCGCCGTCGGCCGCGACGGTGACGCGGACCCCGCTCAGCCGCAGATCCAGGCCGTGTTCCCCGGTGAAGCGCACTTCGCCGGTGAACTCGGCTTTCAGGCGGCCGTCGTTGTACGTCCCTTCACCGCCGGGGAAGCGGAACAGCGCGCCACCGTCCTGCGCGCCCGACGACAGGGTCCACTCGCCCTGGGCGATGTCACCGGTGACGTACTCCCGGAAGGTGCGGCGCACCCCCCAGTCGACGGCCCCGTCGACCAGCTTCTCCGTGGCGCCCCGGTCGCCGTCGCTCTCCGCCGGGTCCTGCTCCGCCCGCGCCGACTCGCTCGCGCCCGGCGTCGGCGTCGGCTTCGCGGCGGCGGGCGCGATGTCCGCCGAGAGGCTCACCGGGTCCAGCGGGGTCCCGGCCGCGTAGTACCCGGCGAAGGACTTGGCGCCCTCGGCGGTGAGGGTGGCCGGGAGGTTGTTCAGGGTGACGGCGGTACCGCCGCCCCGCATGTCGATCCCGCCCAGGGAGACGGAGGCGAAGGGCACCTGACCGGACGTCGTGACCGTCCCCGTGCCCTTCGCCTTGCTGGTGACGTCGACGTACAGCGTGCCGCTGCCGCCGGAGATCCGGAGGGTGGGCCGGCTGATCGTCATGTCCAGTTCGTGCGCCCCGGAGTCGGTCCGGTGCCCGACGAACCGCACCCCGCCCGAGAACCCGGCGCTGAACGCCCCGGTGTCCCCGTCGTAGCTGCCGCTGGCCGAGTGGAAGCGGAACTGGTTCGCGCCGACCGTGGCGGCACCACCGGTCAGGGTGTAACTGCCCTGCGCGATGGGCCCGGTGACATAGGTCTGGAAGGAGGATTTGACGCCCCAGTCGAGCCGTCCGCCCTGGACCGGGCTGCTCGCCGCCGAGGCGGCCCCAGCCGGGAGCAGCGCCCCCAGCACGGCCACGGCCAGACAGAGGGCGGCGATCCAGCCGTACCGGGGTGACCTGCCGTCGCTCCGGGGCGACCAACCGCCGTACCGGGATGACCAGCCGTACCGGCGGGACCGCGAGGGCTGGGGCATGACGGACCTCCGACGAAGGGACCTGGGGGGGCGACGGGCTGCCATGGAAGCCACGGCAGCGAAAAGAACCGGCCAGGAACCAACCTGATCTAGCCAGCAAGGTAAGGCTAACCTAAACTCCATCGAGTGATTCCGGAAGGTCCGGTGCGGAGAGGAACGGGACGACGGTGCGACCCTTGCGCGCCAAGCTGGCGGGAGTCCTGCTGGCGGCGCTCACCCTGACCACGGCGGGCTGTTCCGGTTCCGGCGATACCGGCGCCCCCGTCGCGCCGCCGGAGGCATCGGCCGCGCGGGCCGCCGCCGACCGGGTCGAGCCGCTCACCGGCACCCCGGCACCCCGGCTGCCCGTCACCGTCACCTCGGCCGACGGCGAGCGCGTCACCGTCGGGGCGGCCGACCGGATCGTGCCGCTGTCCGGCTCGCTCAGCGAGATCGTGTTCAGTCTCGGCCTCGGCGACCGGGTGGCGGGCCGGGATGTCTCCACCACCTTCGAACAGGCCCAGGACCTCCCCCTGGTGACCCGCGCCCACGATGTCTCCGCCGAGGGCGTGCTCGCGCTGCGGCCCGATCTGGTGCTCGCCGAGACCACCTCGGGCCCGGTCGAGGCACTGGAGCAGATCCGCGCGGCCGGGGTGCCGGTGCTGACCGTCGCCCCCGCCAAGGGCCTCGGCGATGTCGGCCCGAGGATCGCGGCGGTGGCCGGGGCGCTCGGCGTACCGTCCGCCGGGCAGGAGCTGACCGAGCGTTCGCAGCAACGGATCGCCGCCGTGCGCGAGGACGTTCCCGAGGACGCCGACCGGCCCCGGGTGGCGTTTCTGTATCTGCGCGGCTCGGCCTCGGTCTATCTGATCGGCGGGGCGGACTCCGGGGCGTCCTCGCTGATCGAGGCGGCCGGGGGTGTCGACGCGGGCGCCGACTCCGGACTGACCAAGGACTTCACGCCGATCACCAGCGAGGCCCTGGTGAAGGCGGCGCCGGACGCGATCCTGGTGATGTCCAAGGGACTTGAGTCGGTGGGCGGGATCGACGGCCTGGAGAAGGTGCCCGGGGTCGCCCAGACCCCCGCCGGGCTCGACCGGCGGATCGTGTCGGTCGAGGACGGGGTCCTGCTCAGCTACGGCCCCCGCACCGACCAGGTCCTCGCCTCGGTCGTGGCCCAGCTCTACGAGGGCGGTACGGCATGACGGTCCTGGAGAAGACCGGTGAGGCCACCGGATCGACCGCCGCCCCCGCGAGGACCACCGCCCCCCGCCCCCGCCGCGGCCCCGCCTGGCTCCTGACCACCGCCCTGGTGGCGGGCCTGCTGGTGCTGATCCCGGTGGCGGCGGGCATCGGCGCGTACCCGATCCCGGTCGGGGACGTCCTCGGCTCCGTACTGCACCGGATCGGCGCCGGAGGGCAGGAACTGGACCGGGTGGCCGAGTCCGTGCTCTGGAACGTCCGTTTCCCCCGGATCGTGCTCGCCCTGCTCGTGGGCGCCTCCCTCGGCTGCGCGGGCGCGCTGATGCAGGGCGTGTTCGGCAATCCGCTGGCCGAGCCCGGCACCATCGGGGTCTCGCTGGGCGCGGCGGTCGGCGCGGTCGCCTCCATCGCGCTCGGCCTGTCCTTCCTCGGCAACTGGACGCTCCCGGCGATGGCGTTCGTCTCCGGCCTCGCGACCGTGCTGCTGGTGTACGCGATGGCCCGCGCGGGCGGCCGTACGGAAGTGGTGACGCTGATCCTGACCGGTATCGCGGTGAACGCGTTCTGCGGGGCGCTGGTCGGGCTGTTCATCTTCCTCGCGGACACCGCCGCCGTGAACCAGATCACCTTCTGGCAGCTCGGCTCGCTCTCCCAGGCGACCTGGCCCAAGGTGCTCGCGGTGCTGCCGTGCGCGGCGCTGGGTCTGGCCATCGCCCCGTTCTACGCGCGCAAGCTGGATCTGCTGGCCCTCGGCGACCGGCCCGCCCGGCATCTGGGGGTGGAGGTGGAGCGGCTGCGGATCGTACTGATCCTGGTGGTGGCGCTGCTGACGGCCGCCGCGGTGAGCGTCTCCGGGGTGATCGGCTTCGTCGGTCTGGTGGTGCCGCATCTGCTGCGGATGGCGGCGGGGCCGGGGCACCGCTTCCTGGTGCCGGGCAGCGCGCTGGGCGGCGCGCTGGTGCTGCTGGGCGCCGATCTCGCGGCCCGCACCCTGGCCGCGCCCGCCGAGATGCCGCTCGGTGTGCTGACCGCCCTGGTGGGCAGCCCGTTCTTCTTCTGGCTGCTGCGCCGCACCCGCCGCAAGCAAGGAGGCTGGGCGTGAGCCCAAGGACCCCGAAGACCCCGCAGGCCCACCAAACCCACCAGGCCCCGCAAGCCCCGCAAACCCCACAGCCCCCCAAGACGACGTCCGACACCGCACGCCCCCGACTCGCGCCGCTGCTGCCTCTGCTGCCGCTGCTGCGGCTGCGCCCGAGGCGCCTCACTCCCCCACCCGTCCCGGCGCCCGGTGAGGTGCTGGCCGCCGCCGAGGGGCTGTCGGTGCGGCTCGGGGAGCGGGAGGTGCTGCGGGAGGTCGGGGTGACCGTCCGCGCGGGCGAGGTGCTGGCGCTGGTGGGGCCCAACGGGGCGGGCAAGTCGACCCTGCTGGGCGCGCTGGCCGCCGATGTCCCGGCCGCCTCGGGCGTCGTACGGGTGCACGGGCGGCCGGTGTCGGAGTGGTCGGCGCCCGAACTGGCGCTGCGCCGGGCGGTGCTGCCGCAGTCGGCGTCGCTGGCCTATCCGTTCACGGTGGAGGAGGTGGTCCGGATGGGCCGGGCGCCCTGGGCCGCCGTGGACCAGGACGACGACGACACGGCGGTGGCGCGGGCGATGGCCGCGACCGAGGTGACCGCCTTCGCCGGGCGGCCCTTCTCGGCGCTCAGCGGCGGGGAACGGGCGCGGGTGGCGCTGGCCCGGGTGCTGGCCCAGCGGGCGCCGCTGCTGCTGCTGGACGAGCCGACGGCCGCGCTGGACCTCAAGCACCAGGAACTGGTGCTGGGGCTGTGCCGGGAGCGGGCGCGGGCCGGGGACGCGGTGGTGGTCGTCCTGCACGATCTGGGGCTCGCGGCGGCGTACGCGCACCGGGTGGCGGTGCTGCGAGCCGGGCGGGTCGCGGCGGACGGGCCCCCGGCGGAGGTGTTCTCGGAGGAGCTGCTGTCGGAGGTGTACGACCAGCCGGTGGAGGTGCTGCCGCATCCCCGGACGGGCGCGGTCCTGGTGACGCCCCGGCGTGAGCCCTGAGGCCCGCTTTTGACCGCTCCTTGACCGTCCCCCGACACCCGCATTACTCCTCTTTGAGGGCTTCATAACCAAAGGCGATTCATGAGAGCTGAATCACTGTCCGACCGGTTATCGGATAGGTAAGGCTCAGATAAGTTAGGCCCGCCTTGCTTGCCTGACCCTCGTGCCTAGCCCGCCTCTGGAGCCCGTATGCGTGCCGCCGGATTCTCTCTGACCACCGCTGTCGTCACAGCGGCGGCCCTCACCGCTCTCACCGGCTGCACCGAGAAGGGCGGCTCCGGCGACGGCGGCAATGTCATCAAGGTGACCGCCACCGACGACCGCTGCGAGGTCTCCACCCACGAGGTGCCGGCCGGGCACATCGAACTGGAGGTGGAGAACAAGGGCAGCAAGGTCAACGAGATCTATCTGCTCTTCCCCGACGACCGGGTGGTCACCGAGCGGGAGAACATAGGCCCCGGCACCAGCCAGCGGGTCACCGCCGAGGTCGAGGCCGGTGACTACCGCATCGCCTGCAAGCCCGGGATGAAGGGCGACGGCATCCGCCAGGACCTCAAGGTCACCGGCGGCTCGGCCGCCCCCCGCGACCCCCGGCTTGACGAGGCGGTCGCCGCCTACCGGGGCTACGCCCAGACCCAGGCCGACGAGACCCTGCCGCTCGCGCAGGCGTTCGCGGACGCCGTGCAGGCCGGGGACGTGGCCGCCGCGAAGAAGGCGTACGCCACCTCCCGGATCGGCTGGGAGCGCACCGAGCCGGTCGCCGAGTCGTTCGGCGACATCGACCCCAAGGTCGACCTCCGCGAGGACGGCCTGGAGGACGGCCAGGACCCGGAGACCGACTGGACCGGCTGGCACCGGCTGGAGCGCTCGCTGTGGCGGGACGGAAAGATCAGCGACCGGGACAAGGAACTCGCCGGCCGGCTGATCACCGATCTCACCGACTGGCAGCGGCGGGTCGGCACCGCCGAGATCACCCCCACCTCCATGGCCAACGGCGCCAAGGAACTCCTCGACGAGGTCGCCACCGGCAAGGTCACCGGCGAGGAGGAGCGCTACTCGCACACCGACCTGGTCGACTTCAAGGCCAATGTCGAGGGCGCCCAGAAGTCCTACGAGCTGCTGAAGCCGGTCGCCCGGGAGAACGACCCGGAGCTGGTCACCGAGCTGGACCGGCAGTTCACCGCCCTGAACACCCTGCTCGACGAGTACCGCCCCGGCCCCTCCTCCTACGCCTTCGTCTCCTACGACACCGTCGGCGACGCCGAGCGCAAGGAGCTGTCGGACGCGGTGAACGCGCTGGCGGAGCCGCTGTCCCAACTGGCCGCCGCGGTCGTGGCCAAGTAGCGGGGCACGGCGATGACGGACGACGACACCACCGGCAGGCCCTCCCGGCGGGCGCTGCTCGGCTGGGGCGGGGCCGGGCTGGCGCTGGGGGCCGCGGCGGCGGGCGGCGCGGTCGCCCTGGCCGGACCCGGCGACGACGGCCCGGACCCGGCCGGCGGGGCGGTCCCCTTCCACGGGGCGCACCAGGCGGGCATCGCCACCCCGGTCCAGGACCGGCTGCACTTCGCCGCGTTCGATGTGACGACGGAGGACCGGACGGCGTTCGTCGCCCTGCTGAAGGAGTGGACGGCCGCCGCCCGGCGGATGACGGCCGGACAGCCGGTCGGCGAGGGCGGCTTCGGCGGCATGCCCGAGGCGCCCCCGGACGACACCGGCGAGGCGCTCGGCCTGCCGCCCTCCCGGCTGACCCTGACCGTCGGCTTCGGGCCGTCCCTGTTCGGGAGGTTCGGTCTGGCGGACGCCCGCCCCGAGGCGCTGGCCGAGCTGCCGAGGTTCCCCGGCGACAAGCTCGACCCGGACCGCGGCGGCGGCGATCTGTGCGTCCAGGCGTGCGCGGACGATCCCCAGGTCGCCGTGCACGCCATCCGCAACCTCGCCCGGATCGGCTTCGGCCGGGTCGTGGTCCGCTGGTCGCAGCTCGGCTTCGGCAAGACCTCCTCGACCACACCCGAGGCGCAGACCCCCCGCAACCTCATGGGCTTCAAGGACGGCACCCGCAACATCGCGGGCACCGAGACGGACCGACTGGAGGAGTTCGTCTGGGTCGGCGAGCAGGACGGCCCCGCCTGGCTGACCGGCGGCTCCTATCTCGTCGCCCGCCGCATCCGGATGCACATCGAGACCTGGGACCGCGCTCCGCTGAAGGAGCAGGAGGACATCATCGGCCGCGACAAGGGCGAGGGCGCCCCCGTCGGAAGGGCGAAGGAGCGTGACGAACCGTTCCTCAAGGCGATGCTGCCCACCGCCCATGTCCGGCTCGCCCACCCCGACTCCAACGGCGGGGCGACCCTGCTGCGCCGGGGCTACTCCTTCACCGACGGCACCGACGGGCTGGGGCGGCTGGACGCGGGCCTGTTCTTCCTCGCCTACCAGCGCGACCCGCGCACCGGCTTCATCCCCGTCCAGCGCAATCTGGCGACGGACGCGCTCAACGAGTACCTCCAGCACGTCGGTTCGGCGGTCTTCGCGATCCCGCCGGGCGTGCGGGACGAGAACGACTGGTGGGGCAGCCGACTGTTCACCGATGACCGCACCGCGACCGAAGGGGCGTAGCCGACCGTGTTCTCCAACTATCTGATCGGGCTGCGCGAGGGGCTGGAGGCCAGTCTCGTCGTCTGCATCCTCATCGCCTATCTGGTCAAGACCGGCCGCCGGGACGCCCTCCGGCCGGTGTGGACGGGGATCGCGGTCGCCGTCGCCCTGGCGCTGGGCTTCGGCTGCGCCCTGGAGTTCGGCTCGCAGGAGCTGACGTTCGAGGCGCAGGAGGCCCTCGGCGGCTCCCTCTCCCTTCTCGCGGTGGTCCTGGTGACCTGGATGGTCTTCTGGATGCGCCGCACCGCCCGCCATCTCCGGGCGGAACTGCACGGCAGGCTGGACGCGGCCCTCGCGGTCGGCACCGGCGCGCTGGTGGCCACCGCGTTCCTCGCGGTGGGGCGCGAGGGCCTGGAGACCGCGCTGTTCGTCTGGGCGTCGGTGCGCGCGGCCGGGGACGGCACGCCCCGCCCGCTGATCGGGGTCGCCCTCGGCATCGCCACCGCGGTCCTGCTGGGCTGGCTGTTCTACCGGGGCGCGCTGCGCATCAACCTCGCCAAGTTCTTCACCTGGACCGGCGCGATGCTGATCGTGGTGGCGGCCGGGGTGCTGGCGTACGGCTTCCACGACCTCCAGGAGGCGGACTGGCTGCCGGGCCTGACGAACCGGGCGTTCGACATCTCCGGCACGATCCCCCCGGACAGTTGGTACGGCACCCTGCTGAAGGGCGTGTTCAACTTCCAGCCGGACCCGACCGTCCTCCAGGTCACGGTGTGGCTGCTGTACCTGGTCCCGACACTCGCACTGTTCTTCGCCCCGGTAGGGTTCGCCTCCGGGAAGGGGAGGGTGAAGTCAGCCGATGACCAGGGATCGCGGCCCGCGAACGCCGCGCAGTCGCCGCAGGATTGACCAGTTCGGCCGGAGGACCCTGAGAGCGGTCTCCGTGGCCGCCGTGGCGCTGGCGGCGAGCGGATGCGTGGTGGTGCACGGCGAGCGCGAGGTGGTCCCCGCGACCACCCGCGCGGAGGCCGCCAAGGCCCTCAAGGACTTCACCGCCGCGTACAACGCCGCCGACAAGGCGTACGACAGCTCTCTGGACGCCGACCATGTCACCGGCGCCCTCGCCGCGATCGACGGGGCCCGGCTGGACGCGGGCAAGGCGGCGAACCCGGGGGGCAACCCGGACCACACTCCGCTGAAGCTGTCGGACGCCGAGTTCACCATCCCCAAGAAGGCCGGCTGGCCGCGCTGGTTCCTCGCCGACACCCGCGCCAACAAGGGCGGGGACAGCCGCTGGCTGTTCGTGTTCACCCGCGACGACCTCGACCGCCCCTGGGAGGCCACGTATCTGACGCTGGTCGCGCCGGGCCGGGTGCCCGAGTTCACGAAGGACGCCGACGGCTGGGCCGAGCCGGTCGCCCCCGGCGCGACCGATCTCGCCGTACGCCCCGAGGACCTGAGCCGGGACTACACCGACTACCTCCAGGACGGCGGGGACACCTTCGCGGCCGGTCCGCACACCAGCGGCTGGCGCGAGACCCGGGAGAAGAACGCCAGCCGCCCCGGTCTGGCGACCCAGTACATCGACGAGCCCCTCACCGAGGGCGACTACGCCCCGCTCGCGCTGCGCACGAAGGACGGCGGGGCCATGGTGTTCTTCACCACCCGCCACTTCGAGAAGCAGACCGCGGCGACCGGGTCCTCGGTCCCCGAACCGGCCGAGGCGGTCCTGGCCCTCACCAAGGGCGAGATCAAGCAGTCCCTGACCATGGAGTTCGTCTCGAACGAGGTCGCCGTCACCCCGAAGCGGAACGCCTCCGGCGATCAGCGGGTGACGTTTCTGGGGCGGATCCAGGGGTTGACGGGGGCGCAGGGGGAGTAGTGGGGGGAGCGGCTCGGGCTCGGGTGCGGGTTGTGGGTGGCTGGTCGCGCAGTTCCCCGCGCCCCTGGGGGGGTGGCCCTCGGGGTCGGTTAAGAGGTACGCGGGGTTTTCGGGCGGAAGCCCTCAGCGGCGCAGTGGCCACGCCCCGGACGGGTGTTCGTGGTCGGTGTCGGAGCCGGTCTCGGCCGCGTGGCGGGCGCAGGCGTCGGTGAGGTGCTCCAGCAGGGTCAGCGGATCGGGCAGCGGATGCTCCGGCCCGCGTACCCACCACACCCGCCGCCCGTCACCGAGCAGCCGGGCCGGGGGGACGAGGACGTAGGAGCCCCGGCAGTGCCAGCGCAGGCCGGGGTGCTCGTCCATGGTCTCGGGGTGGCAGTCCAGCTCGCAGGGCCACCACTCGTCCTCGTCGTCGGGGGTGCCGCGGGTGAGGGTGAAGAACAGCAGGCGGCCCTCGTCGCTCTCGGCGACCGGTCCGACGTCGATCCCGGCGGCGAGCAGCCGCTCCAGCGCCCGCTGCCCGGCGGCCAGCGGTACGTCCAGCACGTCATGGACCATGCCGGTGGCGGTGATGAAGTTGGCCTGCGGCTGATGGCGGGCCCAGCGCTCGATCTGGCCGCGGTCGGTGGTCGACTGGGTCTGCCAGGCGAATGACACCGGGTGCCGCGCGGGGGTGGGACAGCCGACCCGGTCGCAGGAACACCGATAGCCCGGGGCGGGGTGCGCGGCGGGCGCCAGCGGCAGGCCCGCGGCAGCCGCCGCGAGCAGCAGGGACTCTCTCTCGACGGCGTCCGCGGCGGTGTCCTTCGGCCGGCGTCCGCGCAGCCACTGGCTGAGTTTGCCCTGCCGGCCGGTACCTCCGTCGAACTCCGCGCTCATCTGTCCCCTCGCCTCGCCGTCGTGCGGACAGCATGCCCTATGGTCGCACCTTCGCGCGCTCCGGGGGGTGCGGAGCCGACATCCCGGGTGCATCCGGAGTGCATCCGGAGTGGGTGGCATCGGGTGCCTTGCCGGGATTTACGGGGCGGAGCCGGACGACGGCCGGGAGGCGATCCCGTACAGGGCGTAGTCGACGAGGGTGTCGGTGTAGGCGTGGGTGAGGGGCCCGGTGTGCTGGAGCCAGCGCTGGGCGAGCGGGGAGACGAACAGTTCCAGGGCGATCCGGGGGTCGACGCCGGGGCGGAGGTCACCGGCGTCCTGGGCGGCGCGCAGCCGCTGGACGTAGAGCATGAGGGACGGTTCGAGGAGCTTGGTGAAGAACTCCCGGCCGAGCGCCTCGTCGGCGACACCCTCGGCGGCCAGCGCGCGGGAGGGGACCTCGAAGCGGGGGTCGAGGAGTTCGTCGACCGTGGCGCGCAGGACGAGTTTGAGGTCGGCGGCGAGATCGCCGGTGTCGGGGAGGGCGTGGTCGACGGGGACGCCGCCGGCCTGCTCGCTCGTCTGCTCGGCGAGATCGAGGAACGCTTCCATCAGCACATCGGCCTTGGAGGACCACCAGCGGTAGATGGTCTGCTTGCCGACCCCGGCGCGGGCGGCGATGCCCTCGATGGTGGTCTTGGCGTATCCGGCCTCGCCGACCAGTTCCAGGGCGGCGGCGTAGATGGCCCGGCGGGACTTCTCACTGCGACGGGAGGCGTCGGGCGCGGGCTTCGCAACGGACTTCGACTCTCCGGACTTCGTCTGTTCTCTCATGACTCGAATTTAACAGGTTGACAAGACGCAGCGTCTCGCGAACGATGAAGCCCTGCACGACGGCGAGACGAGACGTCTCGCCTGCACCTTGGGACGACGGAAGGAGCCCGGTATGAGCCGCGGTGGAAACATGCTCGGAGTCGGTGGCACCCGCAAGAACCTGGGCCGCAAGCAGTTGCGCGGAGGCCGCGCGGGAGCCGGCTTCGGCGCGGGCGCGGACGCGCAGGCCCAGAAGCGGGAACTGCTGCGCAAACTCCAGGAGCGCCGGGACGAGCAAGGGGAGCGGGAGGAGCAGCAGACCCCGGAGTCCTAGGACCCCAGGACCCTAGGACGTGGGGGGCGGCGGCGGCCAGGGGTCGCCCCAGGCGGCGTCCCGGGCGGCCTTGTAGAGATCACCGTGGCGCTTGGTCACGGTGGTCCGCCCGAGCCGCTCCTCCCGCTCGCACAGATCGAGCAGCACCTGCCCCTTGCGGATCTGCGGCTTGCGCACGACCCGCGCGGACGCGGGCGCGCTCGGGAAGCGGGTGGCGGCGACGTACGAGAACTTCTCGTCCTCGTAGGCCAGTGAGCCGCCCTTGATCTGGCGGTGCAGGGAGGAGCGGCTGACCCGGGCCGCGAAGTGGCACCAGTCGGTGCCGGGCACGATCGGGCATCCGGCGCTGTGCGGACAGGGCGCGGCGATCCGGAACCCGGCGCCGGTCAGCCGCTCCCGGGCGGCGAGGATCCGCGCGTAGCCGTCGGGGGTGCCGGGTTCGACCACGACGACGGCCTGTCCGGCGCGGGCGGCGGCGTCGACGACGGCACCGCGGGCCTCCTCGGTCAGCTCCCCGAGGACATAGGAGACGGTGACGAGATCGGCGGCGCCGACATCGAGCCCGGCACCGATCCGGGCGCGCTGCCAGCGGGCGGCGCGCAGTTCCGGGCGGGCGGCGGCGAGTTCCCGGCCGAGGGCGAGGGCGGGTTCGGCCCAGTCGAGCACGGTGACCGGCCGGGTGCCGTCCCAGGTCGCGCTGACCGCCCAGGTGGCGGCGCCGGTCCCGCCGCCGATGTCGAGATGCGACCCGGGAGTCCACTCCGGTACGGCCCCGGCGAACTCCCCGAGCGCCGCGCTGACGGCCTCGAAGGTGGCGGGCATCCGGTAGGCGGCGTAGGCGATCACATCGGCCCGGTCCCGCAGCACCGGCGCGTCGGTGGGGGTCCGCCCCCGGTACACCCCGATCAGCCGCTCCACGGCCCGCCCGGCCTCCTTCGACGGCACCCCGTCGAACATCGAGGCAACAGCCCCCCGAAGCACATCCCCCACAGACCCACCCACCAAGTTCACCCCCAAATCCTCTCAGCTCCCACCCCAAAACCAACCCCCACCCCCACCCCCTAAGGGGCGCGAGGAACTGCGCGACCAGCCCTCACCCACCCGCACCTGCCTCAGGGGCGCGGGGAACTGCGCGACAACCCCCCACCGCCCCGCACCCCCCAAACAACCCCTACACCCCACCCACCTCTCAGGGGCGCGGGGAACTGCGCAACCACCCCCCACCCACCCGCACCCCGAAACCAACCCCCACCCACCCCCACCCCACCCGGTAAAAACCTCACCCCCCACGAACAGCCCGCGCCACCCGAGTCCCCGCCGCAGCCCGAGGCCGGCTGTCCAACCCCTTCCGCACCGGATGCACCGCATTCGCCAGCAACACCAGAAACGTATCCGTCGCCGCGTCCAGCACCACCGACGTCCCCGTGAACCCGGTGTGCCCCACGGCCCCCCGCCCCGCCAGCTCCCCCATGAACCACGCCTGGTCCACCGCGAACCCCAGCCCCGGCGGCGTGAACAGCAGCTCCACGAACCCCGGCCCCAGAATCCGGGCGGGCCCGTACGCCCCGCCCGCGAGCAGCGTCCGGCACAGCACCGCGAGATCCCGCCCCGTGGAGAACAGCCCGGCGTGCCCCGCGACCCCGCCGAGCGCCCACGCGTTCTCGTCGTGGACGACCCCCCGCAGCATCCCCCGGTCCGCCTTGGCCCACGGCCGCCGCTGGTCCTCCGTGGCGGCGGCCCCGGGGCACGGCCCGAACCGGGTGCCGGTCATCCCGAGCGGCCGGGTGATCCCGTCCCGGACGAGGACGTCGAGACCGCGCCCGGAGACCCGTTCCAGGAGCTGCTGGAGGACCAGCATGTTGAGGTCGGAGTACCGGTACTCCCCCACCGGACCGACCGGCGCCTGCGCCCGCAGCAGCGCCCGCCGCTCGGCCGCGTCCGCGCAGGCGTACAGCGGGGCGTCGGGGCGGAGCCCGGAGGTGTGGGTGAGGAGGTGGCGGACGGTCACCCCGTGCCGGGCGAGCGCCCGGTACTCGGGCAGGTACGCGCCCACCCGGGCGTCGATCCCGAGGGTGCGGCGCTCGATCTGCTGGACCGCGGCGACCGCCGTGCAGAGCTTGGTGAGGGAGGCCACGTCGAAGGGGGTGGCGAGGGTCATCGGGACCTGCCGCTCGGGCGGGAGTTCGACGCCCCGGCGGGCCACCGGGTCGTAGGCCGCGTACCGGACGGCCAGCCCCGCCGCCTCCCGAACGGCGACCACCGGGCCCCGCCCGGCGACGACGACCGCGCCGGGCGCCCAGGGGTGCTCGCCCCGGGTGAGGTCGCGCACCTCCCGCACCAGCAGCCCCATCTCGGCGGGGTCGAGCCCGGCCCGCTCCGGGGTCCCGTCGCGCAGGCGCGGCGCGCTCAGCGCCCCTCCCCCGCCGCCCCGGTCCGCGCACTCCACGGGCGGCACATACCCGCGAAGCAGGCCACGGCCACCAGCGCCGCCGCCAACTGGACGACGGCCATCGGGACGGCGGTGTGCTCCCCTGCGACCCCGACCAGCGGCGAGGCGATGGCGCCGATCAGGAAGGACGACGTACCGAGCAGCGCGGAGGCGGAACCGGCCGCGTGCCGGACCCGGAGCAGGGCGAGGGTCTGGGCGTTGGGCAGGACGATGCCCATGGCGGACATCAGCACGAACAGCCCGGCGGCCACCGGCACGAGCCCGGCCTCGCCGAACACCCCGGCGGTCATGAGCAGCAGCGCGGCCGACGCGGCGACGACGACCGCCAGCCCGACGGCCGTCACCCGCTCCAGCGGCACCCGCCCGACCAGTACCCGCCCGTTGATCTGCCCGCAGATCACCAGCCCGACGGAGTTGAGGCCGAAGAGCAGGCTGTAGGTCTGCGGGGAGGCGCCGTAGATCTCCTGGACGACGAAGGGCGAGGCGGCGATATAGGCGAAGAGCGAGGCGAAGGCGAAGCCGCCGGTGAGCATGTACCCGGTGAAGGGCAGATCGCCGAGGAGGCCGCGCATCGCGCGCAGCGCCTCGCCGACCCCGCCCGCGTGCCGCCGCTCGGGCGGCAGGGTCTCGGGCAGCCTGGCCCAGACGACGAGCGCGAGCAGCACCCCGACCGCGGCCAGCACGACGAAGACCCCCCGCCAGTCCGTGCCGCGCAGGATCTGCGCGCCGATGAGCGGCGCGATGATGGGGGCGACCCCGGAGATCAGCATCAGCGTGGAGAAGAACCGGGCCATGTCGACCCCGTCGTACAGATCGCGGACGACGGCCCGCGCGATGACGATCCCGGAGGCCCCGGCGAGGCCCTGGGCCAGCCGGAAGGCCACCAGCGTCTCGACATTGGGCGCGACCGCGCACAGCGCGGTGGCCAGGACGTACACGGCGAGCCCGATGAGGAGCGGGCGGCGGCGGCCCCAGCGGTCGCTCATCGGGCCGACGACGAGCTGCCCGAGGGCCATGCCGGCGAGGCAGGCGGTGAGGGTGAGCTGGACGGTCGCGGCGGGCGCGTGCAGGGAGTCGGTGACCTCCGGGAGGGCCGGGAGGTACATGTCCATGGCCAGCGGGGGCGTGGCGGTGAGTCCGCCGAGGATCAGGGTGACCAGCAGCCCGGTCCGGCGGGCGGCACGGACGGGCGACCGCGGGTCGGGCGCGGTCGCCTTGGTCGGATCCGGTATGTGTGCCCGGCTGTCGGGCATGTCGGGTCCCCTCCCTAGGTGTGCGGTTCCGAACCTATGCTCTCAGCTCGAACGGAGTGTCCGGGGCGACCGGGGTTCCACGGGGAACGGCCGGGGTGAGGAGCGGCGGCGATGACGGCTGACGAGGGCGGCGGCGTGCGGTGGGGGATTCTGGCGACCGGGGGGATCGCCGCCGCGTTCACCGCGGATCTGATCGATCTGCCGGAGGCGGAGGTGGTGGCGGTGGCGTCCCGCTCCGAGGACTCCGCGCGGGCCTTCGCGGAACGCTTCGGCATCGCGCGGGCGTACGGCGACTGGGCCGCGCTCGCCGCCGACGCGGAGGTGGACGTGGTGTACGTGGCGACCCCGCACGCGGCGCACCGGGCGGCGGCCGGGATGTGCCTGGCGGCGGGGCGGAACGTGCTGTGCGAGAAGGCGTTCACGCTGAACGCGCGCGAGGCCGGGGAGCTGGCGGCGCTGGCGCGGGAGCACGACCGCTTCCTGATGGAGGCGATGTGGATGTACTGCAATCCGCTGGTGCGGCGGCTGAAGGCGCTGGTGGACGACGGGGCGGTCGGCGAGGTGCGCACGGTGCAGGCGGACTTCGGGCTGGCCGGTCCGTTCCCTCCGTCGCACCGGCTGCGCGACCCGGCGCAGGGCGGGGGCGCGCTGCTGGATCTCGGGGTGTACCCGGTGTCGTTCGCGCAGTTGCTGCTGGGCGAGCCGGACGGGGTCACGGCGAGCGCGGTGCTGTCCGAGGAGGGCGTGGACCTCCAGACGGGCGCGGTGCTGACCTGGGACGGCGGGGCGCTGGCCGCGCTGCACTGCTCGCTGGTGGGCGCGACGGGCACGGCGGCGTCGGTGACGGGGTCGGCGGGCCGGATCGACGTGCCGGGCGGGTTCTTCCATCCGGAGCGGTTCGTGCTGCACCGCGCGGGGCGCGACCCCGAGGAGTTCGTCCTGGGTCCGGCGGAGGGTCCGCGCTCCACGCTGCGGCACGAGGCCCGCGAGGTGATGCGGGCCCTGCGGGCGGGCGAGAAGGAGTCCCCGCTCGTCCCCCTGGAGGGCACCCTCGCGGTGATGCGGACGCTGGACACGATCCGCGACCGCGTCGGCGTCCACTACCCCGGCGAGAACGGCTGAGCCCACCCGAAGCCACAATTTCCGTATGACGGATATTTAATTCCATCCACGGGGTGGGAACCGCCCCCGATCCCGTACCCTGCGGCTCCATGGATGCTGCCAGGAACACCCAGGTGCACGGGGAGCGCGCGGAGCGCTCCGGCTCGCGGATCGCCGTCGTGACCGGCGCGGGCTCCGGGATCGGCCGCGCGGTCGCCGTCGAACTGCTGCGCTCCGGCTGGTCGGTGGCGCTGGCCGGGCGGCGGCCCGGGACCTTGGAGGAGACGGCGGCGCTGGCGCCGGGCACGGACGCGCTCGTCGTCCGTACGGACGTGGCCCGGCCACAGGACGTGACGGCGCTGTTCGCGGCGGTCCTCGGCCGCCACGGCCGCCTGGACCTGCTGTTCAACAACGCGGGCACCTTCGGGCCGGGCGGGGTGCCGGTGGAGGAGCTGTCCTACGACGCCTGGCGGCATGTGGTGGACACCAACCTCAACGGGGCGTTCCTGTGCGCCCAGGCCGCCTACCGGCAGATGAAGGAGCAGGACCCGCGGGGCGGCCGGATCATCAACAACGGCTCGGTCAGCGCCCACACCCCGCGCCCCCGCTCGGCCGCCTACACCGCCACCAAGCACGCCCTGACCGGCCTCACCAAGTCCCTGTCCCTGGACGGCCGTCCGCACGGGATCGCCGTCTCGCAGATCGACATCGGCAACGCGGCGACCGAGATGACCGCCAAGATGCAGTCGGGGGTGCTCCAGGCGGACGGCTCGACGGCCCCGGAGCCGGTGATGGACGCGGCCGATGTGGCCCGGACCGTACGGCACATGGCGGAACTGCCGCTGGAGGCGAACATGCAGTTCGTGACGGTGCTGGCGACGGGGATGCCGTTCATCGGGCGCGGCTGAGGGCGCCCCGGGGGCCGCGCTTCACCCGGCGCACAAGTGGAGTTATCCGGTCCGCGGCATTGCGGCCGATGACGCACCTATGCTCAACTTTCCTCCACCAGAGCTTCACACTTGGGGGTCCGGCCTTCCGAGGCCCGCCCCCAGGGGGCGCTTTCCGCTGCCCACTCCGAGGGGGGAGGCGGCCGGCCCGCGGCCCGGAAGGGGGTGGACCTCGCGAGGGACCGCGAGGGACGCACCGGCCCGCGGGACGGCCGCGCCAATTCCACCCCTCCCCCCTCCCCACCCCTCTTTTGACCTCGTGATCATACAATCACTCTTAGTCGTCAAAAGATTACCGGCTGTCGTCCCGGGCACCTTCGAAGTGAGGAACTCGGGGTTCGGGGAAGGGGGTTGGTCGTCCGTGGGGTCGCACTTATGGCTGCGCCGGATGGCCTATCCCGTGCTGCTGCTGGCGACCTTCGCCACTCCGGCGGCGGCCCTGCTCCTCGATCTCGACCGCGCCCCGACGACCACGGTGTTCCAGTACGCCGTCATCGGCTATCTGGTGCTCCTGGAGCAGTTGATCCCCTATGACCGCTCCTGGAACCCCACCCGCCGCGAATGGGGCTGGTACGGGGTCTATTTCGTGCTCACCGCGATCGGCAGCATCACCGCGCAGGTGCTGGTGGACGCCCTGGTCTCGGTGCTCTCCCCGGCCGATCCGGCGCTCCCCCTCGCCGTGGAGATCCCCTGCGCGCTGCTGGTGGGTTCGCTGGCCAGCTACTCGGTGCACCGCCTGGGCCACACCAACCGCTGGCTGTGGCGGCTGCACGGCGTCCACCATGTGCCGGAGAAGGTCAACGTGGCCAACAACGGCGTCAACCATGTGCTGGACGTGCTGCTCGCGCAGACCGGGGTGCAACTCGCGCTGAGCCTGCTGGGGTTCTCCCGGGACACGGTGTTCGTGGTCGGCCTCTTCGTCATCACCCAGGGCTATTTCATCCACGCCAACATCGATGTGCGCCTGGGCCGGCTCAACCACTGGCTGGCCGGTCCGGAGCAGCACCGGCTCCACCACAGCACCGATCTGTCGGAGGCCGGTCACTACGGTTCGGATCTCGCCGTGTGGGACCGAATATTCGGCAGCTACACCTGGTGTCCGGAGCGCAGACCCCGCGCGGTGGGCCTGAGCGACCCGACGTCCTTCCCCAGGACCGAGGCCGTGCTCAGCAGCCACACCCAGGCCCTGCGGGGCCCGGTGCGCTGACCCCGCGCCCGTCCGGAACCCGCTGACCGGCTCCGGACCGCGCGGCCCGATCCGCCCCGGCCCCGCCGGGCCGTCCCCGGCCCGGCGGCCCGAGAAGGCCCGGTGTCCCACCGGACCGACGGGGCCCGGCAACCCACCGGCCCTCCAGCGGACCCGACGGACCCGACGGACCCGACGGACCGGACCGAACGGACCACCGGACCCAACGGACCGGGCCGAACGGGCCGAACCGGATCAACCGAACCGGATCGGGCCTACCGGATCGGACCGACCGGGCCGGACACACCGGTCCGAACCCACCGGGCCGGATCCGGACCCGACCACCAGGACCCCCCACCGTGCCGTCCGCACGACGCGGCGACCGCCTGTCGCCCGCGCGCCCCCGTACGGCCGCCCCCGCCCGGCCCCCGGCCGGGTCGTCGCCCTGCCCTTCCCCCCGTGTCCGCGCGTGCCGCTCACGCGCTCACACCTAGACAGACCAAGGACTCGGCCATGTCCCACCCCTCACCCGCCGTCCCCCGCGACAAGATCGCGATCATCGGAATCGGCTGCCGCCTCCCCGGCGGCGCCAGCGACCACCGCACCTTCTGGCAGAACCTGGTCGACGGCAGAGACTGCCTCACGGCCACGCCCCCGGACCGCTACGACACGGCGACCCTGGGCAGCCGGGACAAGGCCACGCCGGGACGGCTGGTCGGCGGACGCGGCGGGTACATCGACGGGTTCGACGAGTTCGACCCGGCCTTCTTCGGCATCAGCCCGCGCGAGGCGGCCCATATGGACCCGCAGCAGCGCAAGCTGCTGGAGGTGGCCTGGGAGGCGCTGGAGGACGGCGGACAGAAGCCCGGCGAACTGGCGGGCACCGATGTCGGGGTGTTCGTCGGCGCGTTCACCCTGGACTACAAGATCCTCCAGTTCGCCGACCTCGGCTTCGAGACCCTGGCCGCGCACACCGCGACCGGCACGATGATGACGATGGTGTCGAACCGGATCTCGTACTGCTTCGACTTCCGCGGCCCCAGTGTCTCGCTGGACACGGCGTGCAGTTCCTCGCTGGTGGCGGTGCATCTGGCCTGCCAGAGCCTGAGCCGGGGCGAGAGCGGTCTGGCGCTGGCCGGCGGCACCCTGCTGCACATGGCGCCGCAGTACACCATCGCCGAGACCAAGGGCGGCTTCCTCTCCCCCGAGGGCCGCTCCCGCACCTTCGACGCGTCGGCGGACGGCTATGTGCGCGCCGAGGGCGTCGGCATCGTCGCCCTGAAGCGGCTGGACGACGCGCTGCGCGACGGCGACCCGATCCACGCCGTGATCACCGGCAGCGGCGTCAACCAGGACGGCCGGACCAACGGCATCACCGTGCCCAGCGCCGACGCGCAGGTGGCGCTGATCGAGCGGGTGTGCGCGGAGGCCGGGGTGGTGCCGGGCAGCCTCCAGTACGTGGAGGCGCACGGGACGTCCACGCCGGTCGGCGATCCGATCGAGGCGGGGGCGCTGGGGCGGGCGCTGGCCATCGGGCGGGAGCCGGGCGCCGACTGCTATGTGGGGTCGGTCAAGACCAACATCGGGCACACCGAGTCGGCGGCCGGGATCGCCGGCCTGATCAAGACCGCGCTGGCGCTGAAGCACCGGACGATCCCGCCGCACATCAATCTGGAGCAGCTCAACCCGGCGATCGACGCGGACGCCCTGCCGTTCCGCATCCCGACCCGGGCCGTGGCGTGGCCGGCACACGAGGGACCCGCGCGGGCCGGGGTGAACTCCTTCGGGTTCGGCGGGACCAACGCGCATGTGCTGCTGGAGGCGGCACCCGAGCGCGCCCGGGGCGCGGAGGACGCGGAGGACGCGGAGCACGAGGAGCGCACCGGGCCCGGCGGGTTCTCGGTGCTGCCGCTCACCACCCGGGACCCCGAGCTGCTCGCCGGGGCCGCCGCCGGGATCCGGGACGAGCTGGCGGGCGGCGCGGCGGTGGCCGACGTGGCGTTCACGCTCGCCCGGCGCCGGGAGCATCTCGACGCGCGCCTGGCGGTGGTGCACGACACGCCGGAGGTGCTCGCACAGGCCCTGGAGGCCGCCGCGCGCGGGGAGGCGCACCCGCGGGTGGTGACCGGGCAGCGGCGGGCGGACGCGCGGCTGGTGTGGGTGTTCACCGGGATGGGGCCGCAGTGGTGGGCGATGGGGCGGGAGCTGTTCGCGACCGAGCCGGTGTACCGGGCGGCGGTCGAGGAGTGCGACCGGGAGATCCGGGAGCTGACCGGCTGGTCGCTGGTGGAGGAGCTGGCCGCCGACGAGGCCGACTCCCGGATGGCGGAGACCTGGCTCGCCCAGCCCGCCAACTTCGCCGTCCAGGTGGGTCTCGCCGCGCTGTGGCGCAGCCGGGGCGTGCGGCCGGACGCGATCGTCGGGCACAGCACCGGTGAGGTGGCCGCCTTCCACGAGGCCGGGGTGTACACCCTGCGGGAGGCGTGCACGGTCGTCGTGCACCGCAGCAGGCTCCAGCAGAAGCTGGTGGGCACCGGGGCGATGCTCGCGGTGAGCCTGTCCGAGGAGGAGGCCGACCGGCTCGTGGAGCCGTACGCGGACCGGGTGTCGGTGGCGGCGGTGAACAGCCCGACGGCGATCACCCTGGCCGGGGACGAGGCGGCGCTCGGGGAGCTGGCGGAGGCGCTGCGGCTGAGGGACGTGTTCGCGAAGTTCCTCGCCGTGCGGGTGCCGTACCACAGTCCCCGGATGGACCCGATCAAGGAGGAGCTGCTGGCGTCGCTGGCCGGTCTGGAGCCGGGCCGGGCGCGGGTGCCGCTGTATCTGACGGGCGGGCTGGCCGCGGCGGCGCAGGGGCGGGCCGAGGGGCCCGAGCTGGACGCGGACTACTGGTGGCGCAATGTGCGCGACGGGGTGCGGTTCCGGGACGCGGTGGACCGGCTGGTCGGGGACGGGTTCGGGCTGTTCCTGGAGATCGGGCCGCACCCGGTGCTGGGGCACTCCATCGCCGAGTGCCTGGCGGCGCTGGGGGCCGAGGGGCGCAGTGTGCCGTCGATCCGGCGGCAGGAGGGCGAGCGGGAGCGGTTCGCGCTGGGGCTGGCCGCGCTGCACACCCTGGGCGTGGCCGTCGACTGGGCGGCGCTGCACCCGCGCGGGCGGATCGTCCCGCTGCCGCGCTACCCGTGGCGGCGCGACCGGCACTGGACCGAGCCGGGGGCCGTCGAGCAGATCCGGCTCGGGCGGCGGGACCATCCGCTGCTGGGGCGGCGGATGGCGACGGCGGAGCCGGTCTGGGAGGCGCGGCTCGATGTCGAGGCGCTGCCGTATCTGGACGATCACCGGATCCAGGGCAACGCGCTGTTCCCGGCGGCCGGTTATGTGGAGATGGCGACGCAGGCGGTGCGGGCGCTGACCGGCGGCGGTGAGGCGGTGATCGCCGATGTGGAGCTGCGCAAGGCGCTGTTCCTGCCCTCGCAGGGGGCGGGCAGCGCGCGCGTGCAGCTCTCGTTCTCGCCGCAGGACGCCGGGTTCACGGTGGCCGGCGGGTCCGGGGAGGAGGGCCGGGAGCCGTCGGTGCACGCGCGCGGGGTGGTGCGGGCCGGGCAGCGCGCGGCGGGCGCGCGGGCCCTGGACCCCGACGCCGTACGGGCGCGCAGTGCGCGGCGGCTGACGGGGGCCGAGTGCTATGCGGCGCTGGCGGAGCTGGGCTACCACTACGGCCCGGCGTTCCAGGGCATCGAGGAGGTGTGGATCGGGCCCGGTGAGGCGCTGGCCCGGATCCGGCCGACGGCGCCGGTCGGCGCGGACGCGGCGGAGCACCATATGCATCCGGTGCTGCTGGACTCCTGCTTCCAGACGCTGCTGACCCCGCAGTTGCTGGCGGGCTCGGGCGGGTCCGGCGGGATCCGGCTGCCGCTGTCGATCGCCGAGGTGCGGATGGCGGCCGTCGGCGACCGGGCGATCTGGGCGCACGCGGTCGTCACCCGCGAGGACGGCGGCGAACTCACCGGTGACATCGCTGTCCACGACGAGGAGGGCGCCCCGCTGGGCCGGGTGAGCGGCTTCCGGGCGGCCGATGTGGAGCGGGCGTCGGCGGCGGTGAGCGTGAGCACCGTCGACTCCTGGCTCGCGGACCTGTCCTGGCGGGAGCGGCCCCATGAGGAGCGGGCCGCGACGGGCGCCCCGCGCTGTCTGCTGCTGGCCGACGCGCACGGCGTGGCCGACGCGCTGGCCGCGCTGATCGCCGACCGGGGCGGCCACTGCCACCTGGTGCGCCCGGGAGCCGCCTACCGCCTGGCCGGGGACGGACGGGAGTCGACGGTACGGCCCGGGTCGGCCGGGGATCTGCGGCGGCTGTTCGGGGAACTGGCGGCGGCCGGGGCGGACCCGTACGACGAGGTCGTGCATCTGTGGTCGCTGGATCTGCCCGCGCTGGACACGGCGGGCGGCGCCGAGGCGCTGCGGGAGGCGTCCGGCGCCACCGGATACTCGCTGATCGCGCTGGCCCAGGCCCTGCCGGGCGGCCGGCTGCACATCGTCACCCGGGGCACCCAGGCGGTGCTGCCCGGCGATCCGGTGGAACCGGCGGGCGCCCCGGCGTGGGGCATCGGCCGGGTGCTGTGGCAGCAGGAACTCACCCCCCGGCGCGGGCGCCTGATCGACCTCGACCCGGCGGCCGGGGACCCGCGCGCGGACGCGGCGGCGCTGCTGCGGGAGCTGACCGGCAGCGACGCCGAGGACGAGGTAGCGGTGCGCGGCGAACGCCGGTTCACCAGCCGTCTCACGCCGGTCGACGGGCTGACCCGGCCGCTGCCGCTGCGGCTGCGGGCCGACGGGGCGTATCTGGTGACCGGCGCGTTCGGCGCGCTGGGGCGGCTGCTGTGCCGGGCGCTGGTGGGCTGGGGGGCGCGGCGGCTGATCCTGGTCGGCCGGACCCGGCTGCCGGAGCGGACCGCGTGGCGGGACACCGACCCCGCCTCGCCCGCGGGCCGGGCGGTGGCCTTCGTACGGGAGCTGGAGGGGCTCGGGGCGCAGCCGGTGCTCGCGCCGCTGGACGTGGCGGACGAGGCGGCGCTCGCGGCGTGGCTGGCGGAGTACCGGACGCTGGAGTCGCCGCCGGTGCGCGGGGTGTTCCACCTCGCAGGGCAGGTGCGGGACACGCTGCTGCCGGAGATGGACCGGGAGACGTTCGCGGCCGTGCACGACCCGAAGGTGGCCGGGGCGTACGCCCTGCACCGGCAGCTCGCGGACGAACCGCTGGACCACTTCGTGCTGTTCTCCTCCATCGCCTCGCTGCTCACCACCGCCGGACAGACCAACTACGCGGCGGGCAACGCCTTCCTGGACGCGCTGGCCCAGCACCGCCGCGCGCGCGGGCTGCCCGGCCTCAGCCTCGACTGGGGTCCCTGGGCGACCGGCATGATCGAGGAACTCGGGCTGATCGAGCACTACCGGGCGAACCGGGGCATGAGTTCGCTGTCCCCGGACGCCGGGATGGCGGTCCTGGAGCGGGTGATCGGGCAGGACCGGGCGCGGCTGCTGGTGGCGACGGTGGTGGACTGGCCGGTGTTCCTGGCCTGGTACCCGGTACCGCCGCCGCTGGTCGGGGAGCTGGCCGCCGCCGGGGGCGGGGCGGGCGCCGGGGCCGGGGGCGAGCAGGGCGGGTTCCTGGACGCGTTCCGGGCCGCCGGGGAGCCGGAGCGGCGGGCGCTGGTCGCCGAGCGGTTCACGGCCGTCGTCGCGGGCGTGCTGCGGGTGCCGGCCGAGCGGGTCGAGCCGTCGGCGGCGCTGGGCGCGCTGGGCCTGGACTCGCTGCTGGCGATGGAGCTGCGCTCCCGTATCCAGGCCGAACTGGGGCTCGCCCTGCCGGTCGTCACCCTGCTGGGCGCATCACCGGTCGCCGAGCTGGTCGGGCGGCTGCACGAGGGGCTCGGGGACCTGGTCGCCGACGGCTCGGAGACGGGGACCGGGGCCGAGGTCGAGCTGTTCGAGGACGAGACCCGGCATCCGCTGACCCAGAACCAGAAGGCCCTGTGGTTCCTGAAGCAGCTCAACCCCGACGGGTTCGCCTACAACATCGGCGGCGCGGTCGAGGTGCGGGTGGCGCTGGACCCGGAGCTGATGTTCGAGGCGTTCCGCACCCTCGTCGCCCGGCATCCCAGCCTGCGGGCCACGTTCGTGCCCGAGGAAGGGCGTCCGGTGCAGCGGGTGGCGCCCGCCGCCGAGGCCGCCGCCCGCGCGGACCTCGCGCTGTTCGACGTCGAGGGCCTGGCCTGGGACGACATCCACGCGCTGATCGTGCGCGAGTACCGCAAGCCGTACGACCTGGAGCGGGATCCGCTGGTGCGGCTGCGGCTGCTGCGCCGGGCGGACGACCGGTGGGTGCTGATGAAGGCCGTCCACCACATCGTCTCGGACGCCATCTCGACGTTCACCTTCATCGAGGAACTCCTCGCGGTGTACGAGGCGCTGCGCCGGGGCCGCACCCCGGAGCTGCCCCCGCCCGCCGCCCGCTATCTGGACTTCCTCAACTGGCAGAACCGCTTCCTGGCGGGCCCCGAGGCACGCCGGATGCTGGACTACTGGAAAGCGCACCTCCCGGCCGAGGTCCCGGTCCTGGACCTGCCCACCGACAAGCCCCGCCCCCCGGTGCAGACCCACAACGGGGCGTCGGAGTTCTTCGTCCTGGACGAGGAGCTGAGCGCCCGGGTCCACGACCTGGCCCGGGAGCACCAGGTGACGGTGTTCATGGTGCTGATCAGCGCCTACTACGTGCTGCTGCACCGCTACTCCGGGCAGGACGACATCATCGTCGGCAGCCCGGTCACCGGCCGCACCCAGGAGGAGTTCTCCTCGGTGTACGGCTACTTCGTCAATCCGCTGCCGCTCCATGTGCACCTGGGCGACGGGCCGACCGTCGAACAGCTCCTGGCGCGGGTGCGGGAGGTGGTGCTCGGCGGGCTCGACCACCAGGAGTACCCGTTCGTGCTGCTGGTGGAGGAGCTGGGGCTCCAGCACGACCCGAGCCGCTCGGCGGTGTTCCAGGCGATGTTCATCCTGCTCACCCACAAGGTGGCCACCCAGAAGTACGGCTACCGCCTGGAGTACATCGAACTCCCGGAGGAGGAGGGGCAGTTCGACCTCACCCTGTCGGTGTACGAGGACGAGGCGGACCGGCGCTTCCACTGCGTCTTCAAGTACAACACCGACCTGTTCGAGCCGGAGACCATGCGCCGGCTGTCCACGCACTACGTCCAGGTCCTGGACGCCCTCACCCGCGCGCCGGGCGCCTACCCGGCGGACCGGCTCCAGCTCCTCGCCGCGCCGGAGCGGCGGCGGATCCTCGGCGAGTGGAGCGGCGCGGGGCGGCGGGCCGCCGGTCCCGGGGTGCCGGTGCACGAGCTGATCGCCCGGGTCGCCGCCGGGCGGCCCGATTCCCTCGCGGTGCGGATGCCCGCCGAGGACGGCGGCGCCCGGCTGACCTACGGGGAGCTGGAGCTGCGCAGCCGCCGCGCGGCCGGGCAACTGCGGGCGCTGGGGGTGCGCGAGGGCGCGGTGGTCGCGGTGTGCATGGCGAAGTCGCCCGAGCTGATCGTGACGCTGCTGGCGGTGTGGCGGGCGGGCGGCGCCTATCTGCCGCTGGACCCGGGCAACCCGGCCGACCGGCTGGCGTCGCTGGTGGAGCGGGCCGGGGCGGCACTCACCGTGGTCGACACGGCGGGCGCCGACCGGCTGCCCGGACACCCGTACACCGGACTCGTCACCCCGGCGGACGGGCCGGACGGGCCGGACGACGACGGCGGGGTCGAGCCGACCGTCTCCCTCGACAGCCCCGCCTACGTCATCCACACCTCCGGCTCCACCGGGACGCCCAAGGCGGTCCGGGTCAGCCACCGCAATCTGGCCGCCGCGTACGCGGGCTGGCAGGAGGCGTACCGGCTCGGGGACGAGGTGCGGGTCCATCTCCAGATGGCGGGCCCGGCGTTCGACGTCTTCACCGGTGACCTGGTGCGCGCCCTGTGCTCGGGCGGGACCCTGGTGCCGGTCGGCCGGGAGCTGCTGTTCCACACCGGCCGTCTGTACGCGGCGATGCGCGCCGAGGGCGTGGACGGCGCCGAGTTCGTCCCGGCCGTGGTGCGGGCGCTGCTGGCGCACTGCGAGCGCGAGGGCCTGGGGCTGGACTTCCTGCGGCTGCTGGCGGTCGGCTCGGACACCTGGACGGTCGCCGAGTACGAGCGGCTGCGCGCCCTGTGCGGCCCGGACACCCGGGTGGTGAACTCCTACGGTCTGACCGAGGCGACGATCGACTCCACCTGGTTCGAGGGCCCCGCCGACGGCCTGGAACCCGGCCGGATGGTGCCGATCGGCCGCCCCTTCCCGGGCGCCGAGGTCTATGTCCTGGACCGGCACGGCGAGCCGGTGCCGCCCGGTGTCGCGGGCGAGCTGTGGATCGGCGGGGCCGGGGTCGCCCTCGGCTATCTCGGCGACGCCGCGCAGACCGCCGACCGGTTCACCGTCCGCGAGCTGGACGGGCGGCCGGTGCGGCTGTACCGGACCGGGGACCTGGCCCGCTGGGACACCGGCGGCACCATCCATCTGCTGGGCCGGGCGGACTCCCAGGTCAAGGTCGCCGGGCACCGGGTGGAGCCGGGCGAGATCGAGTCCCAGCTCGCCCGCAGGCCCGAGCTGGAGCGGGCGGTGGTGGTGGTCCGGCCGGACGCCCGCGGCGAGAACACCCTGTGCGCGTACGGGGTCGCCGCGCCCGGCCACCAACTGGACTGGCGGGACCTGCGCCGGGACCTAGGCGAGCGGCTGCCGACCTATCTGATCCCGTCCTCCTTCACCGAGCTGCCCGCGCTGCCGCTCACCGCCAACGGCAAGGTCGACGTGGCGGCACTGCCCGACCCCCGGTTCCTCACCGGCGAGGAGGCGTACGAGCCGCCGGTCACCCTGTACGAGACCCGTACCGCGGAGCTGTGGCGGGCGCTGCTCGCGCTGGAGTCGCCGGGGCTCCAGGACGACTTCTTCGAGGCGGGCGGCAGCTCCATCAAGCTGATCGAGCTGATCCACGGACTGCGCGCCGAGTTCGGGGTGGACGTGCCGGTCAGCAGGCTGTTCCAGGTGACGACCCTGCACGGGATGGCCCGCACGGTCGAGGACATCGTCACCGGCCGCCTGCCGGGCTCGCAGCCCTACCTGGCCTTCCACCCGGGCGCGGGCGAGCCGGTGTTCTGCTTCCCGCCCGCCGGGGGCCACGGCCTGGTGTACCGGCGGCTCGCGGACCGGCTCCCCGAGTACGAGCTGATCGCGTTCAACTATCTCGCCGGGGACGGCAAGGCGGCCCGGTACGCCGATCTGGTCGAGGCGCTCCGCCCGGCCGGCCGGTGCGCGCTGCTCGGCTACTCGCTGGGCGGCAATCTGGCCTTCGAGGTGGCCAAGGAGCTGGAGCGGCGCGGGCGCGAGGTCTCCGACGTGGTGATTCTCGACTCGTACCGGATCGACGCCGCGTTCACCCCGGGGCCGGAGCACCTGGCGGCCTTCGAGCAGGAGCTGAGCGAGCATCTGCGCAAGCACACCGGTTCGGACGCGGTGGCCCGCGAGACCCTGGAACAGGCCCGCGACTACATCGGGTTCAGCGGTCGCACCCCCAACACCGGCACGGTCCGGGCGCGGGTCACGGTGATCTCCGACGAGCTGAAGACCGCGTTCTACGCGGCCGGGGAGCGCGGCACCTGGCACGGCACGTCCACGGTCCGCACCGAGGTACTGCGCGGCGCCGGCACCCACGCCGACATGCTGGACCCGGGGTGCGTGGAGCACAACGCGGGCCTGGTCCGGGAGGTGCTGACCGGCGCGGTGGTGGTCGAACCGGCGGCACCGGGCGACCCGTACGAGCCCACCGGCCCTGCCCTGACGACCGCCCCCGCCGTGCCGACCGTCCCCGGCGAAGCCACCCCGCCCACCGGACCCGCCGCGCCCACCGCCCCGGTGCGGCGGCCCTCCCTGCGCGGCCGGGCCGCGCTGCCGGGCCCGCTGCCCCGCACCTCGGTGCTGGAGCAGCCACAGGCACCCCGCATCGAACGCACAGCGACACCGACATCCACACCCACACCCACATCCACAGCGACGGCGACGGCCACGGCGACGGCCACGGGGGCGGCGGCACCCACACCAGCCCCCACCGCCAGCCCCTCCCACCCCGGGCTGACCGGCGCCGGGGAGCAGGGCCAGACTCCGGCCGGAGTGACGAAGGAGGCGGCCCCTCATGCGCCGTGACCGGCGGGTGCCCTGGGAGGCACGGACGCGGACGGCGGGGCAGCCGCCCCGGGTGATCATCGTGGGCGCGGGGGTCGGCGGGCTGTCCGCGGGCTGCTACGGCCAGATGAGCGCGATGGAGACCCGGGTCTTCGAGAAGCACGTCCTGCCCGGCGGCTGCTGCACGGCCTGGGGCCGGGACGGCTATGTCTTCGACTACTGCATCGAGTGGCTGATCGGCACCGCCCCCGGCAACGACGCCCACCGGGTGTGGCGGGAACTGGGCGCGCTGGACGGCAAGACGATCCGCAACTTCGACATCTTCAACACGGTGGTCGACGCCGACGGCCGCTCGGTGGCGTTCTACAACGACCCCGACCGGCTGGAGGCCCATCTGCTGGGCCTGTCCCCCGCCGACGCCCGGCTGATCCGGCGGTTCTGCCGGGATCTGCGGGGCTTCGGCGACCTGGATCTGTTCTCGTTCCTGAAACCGGCCCCGCTGATGACGCTGCGGGAGAAGGGGCGGGCGGCCCGCAAGATCCTGCCCAAGCTGAATCTGCTGCGGCGCACCGCGGGCACCTCGATGGAGGCGTTCGCGGCCCGCTTCGAGGACCCGCTGCTGCGGCGGGCGCTGCCGTACATCTTCTTCCAGGACCACGAGGTCTTCCCGCTGATGCCGTACCTGTTCAACATGGCGGGCGCGCACCGGTCCAACACGGGCTTCCCGCAAGGGGGTTCGCTGGGGCTCGCCCGGTCCATCGAGGAGCGCTACACCTCGCTGGGCGGCCGGATCGACTACCGGTCCCGGGTGGAGCGGATCCTCGTGGAGGACGGGCGCGCGGTGGGGGTGGAGCTGCGCGGCGGTGAACGGCACTACGCCGACCATGTGGTGGCGGCCTGCGACGGCGCCACGACGCTGGACCGGCTGCTGGACGGCCGGTACTCCAGCTCCCGGGTGCGGCGGCTGTTCGACACGCTGCCGCAGGCGCCGGAGTCGGTGTACCCGGGGGTGGTGTCGGTGTTCGTCGGGTTCGACGGGGATGTCCCGGCAGACGCCCCGCACAGCGCGACCTATCTGCTCTCCGACGCCGACAGCGCCCGGCTGCCGGGGGTGCTCCAGAACAGTCTGGTGGTGCAGTTGCGGTCCCGGTTCTCCGACGGACTCGC
The DNA here is from genome assembly GCF_040683675.1 of Streptomyces sp. NPDC093252. Lineage (NCBI taxonomy): Bacteria > Bacillati > Actinomycetota > Actinomycetes > Kitasatosporales > Streptomycetaceae > Streptomyces > Streptomyces sp. NPDC093252. The sequence continues at coordinate 114,578 of NZ_JBFBEM010000002.1, forward strand.
GCCGCCCGGGAAATCGGTGATCCATTGCACGTACTTCAGTGACTACACCTCCTGGAAAACCCTGCGGCGCACCGATCGCCGGGCCTACCGGGCGCGCAAGGAGAAGGCCGGGGAATTCGTGCGGGAATTCCTGGAGCGCCGGTATCCGGGGATCGCGGCGCGCGTCGAGGTGACCGATGTGGCCACCCCCGTCACCACCGAGCGCTACACCGGGAATCTGGGCGGCTCCATTCTCGGCTGGAAGTCCTTCACGGACGCCGAGGACCTGGTGCAGGGGCTGATCGACAAGGACCGGCTGCGGCTGCCGGGGCTGGCCGGGCTGTCGCTGGCCGGGCAGTGGTTCACCGGCGGCGGGCTGGTGCGGGTCGCGGCGGGCGGGCGGTTCGTCGCGCAGTACCTGTGCGAGGAGTGGGGGCTGCCGTTCCGGGCGTGGGAGAGCACGGGCGGCGAGACATGGCACACGGGGAAGCTGGGCCGGCTGCCCCAGCTCGACCGGAGCATGAGGTGAGGGCGGGAGTGAGCGTGACGAGGAACGAGGTACGCGCGACGGCACCGGACGGGTCCCCCCGCCGGTCGATGATCATCATCGGGGCGGGGCTGGGCGGACTGTCGACCGGCTGCTACGCGCAGATGAACGGCTACGAGTCCCGGATCTTCGAGATGCACGAGATCCCGGGCGGCTGCTGCACGGCCTGGGAACGGGGCGATTTCACCTTCGACTGCTGTGTGAGCTGGCTGCTGGGCAGCGGGCCCGGCAACGAGATGCACCAGATCTGGCTGGAGCTGGGCGCGCTCCAGGGCAAGGAGATCCGCCACTTCGACGTCTTCAACGTGGTGCGCGGCCGGGACGGACGCAGCGTCTACTTCTACTCCGACCCGGACCGGCTGGAGGCCCATCTGCGGGAGATCTCCCCGGCCGACGGCCGGCGCATCCGGGACTTCTGCAACGGTCTCAGAAAATTCCGCGCCTGCCTCGCGGCGTATCCGTTCCTGAAACCGGTCGGGCTGATGGGCCGGGCGGAACGCTGGCGGATGCTCGCCTCCTTCGTCCCGTACTTCAATGTCATCCGGAAATCGATCGGCGTCCTGATGACCGAGTACTCGGCGAAATTCAAGGACCCGCTGCTGCGCGAGGCGTTCAATTTCGTCCTGTACGAGAAGCACGCGGCGTTCCCGGTGCTGCCGTTCTACTTCCAGATGGCCACGCACGCCAATCTGTCGGCCGGGGTGCCCGAGGGCGGGTCGCTGGGCCTGTCCACCTCCATCGAGCGGCGCTACCGGCGGCTCGGCGGCGAGGTCACCTACAACGCCAAGGTCGAGGAGATCCTCATCGAGGACGACCGGGCGGTGGGGGTGCGGCTGACCGACGGCCGGGAGTTCCGCGCGGACATCGTGGTCTCGGCGGCCGACGGCCACGCCACCACCATGCGCCTGCTGAAGGGCCGCTATCTGCCGGACGAGTACCGGCGCCTCTACAACGAGGTCATCGACCGGCCCGGGATGGTCTTCCCCGGCTATGTGGCCCTGTTCCTCGGTCTGCGCCGCCCCTTCCCCGCCGGGGACCCCTGCACCACCCATCTGCTCACCGAGGCGGAGGCGGCCCGGCTCACCGGCATCCGCCATCCCAGCGTCAACGTCCAGTTCCGCAGCGCCCACTACCCGGAACTGTCCCCCGAGCACAGCACCGTCCTCTACGTCACCTACTTCTCCGACGTGGAGCCCTGGCGGGAGCTGACCGACGGCCCCGAGCAGCGCACCCGCAGCCGCGGCGGCACCGAACTGCACACCCTGCCGGTGCGCCGGGGCCGGCCCTACTACGCGGCCAAGCACCAGGTCCGGGACGCCCTGCTGGACATCCTGGAGCGGCGCTTCCCCGGCCTCAGGGACGCGGTGGCGGTCCGGGACGTGTCCACCCCGCTCACCCAGGTCCGCTACACCGGCAACTACGACGGGACCGTGCTCGGCTGGCAGCCGTTCGTGGAGAGCGGCGAGACGCTGGAGGAGCTGGTCAAGAAGTGGGGCCCCGCCCTCCCCGACCTGGCCAACTTCTACTTCTCCGGCGTCTGGGCCACCACCGGCGGCCTGATCCGCGCCGCCGCCGCGGGACGGCATGTCATGCAGTTCGTCTGCCGCGACGACGGCAGGCCCTTCACCGCCGACATCGACACCTCGGCCCCCCCGCCGACCCATGTGGTGATCCCCGTCGCCCCACGCGAGGAACGCGAGGAAGCCGAAGGATGCGAGCGCCGCGAGGGCCACATGGAGCCCAAGGCGCCCGAGGAGCGCGAGGAGCCTGCGGGACGCGCCGGGCAGGCCACCGACCGGAACACCACCAAGGAGACCCCCGATGACCGAGACGACCACAACACCGGCGACGGCCGAAACAGCGGCGACGGCGGCGACGACCGAGACGGCCGGGACGGCCGGGACGACGGCGGGACAATCATGCCCCCTGCGCTACCCGTTCACCTCCGCTGAGTGCCTGGACCTCTCCCCGAGCTACCCCGAGCTGCGGGCGGGCCCGCTGCCGCGCGTGAAGCTGCCGTACGGCGAGGAGGCGTGGCTGGTCACCCGGTACGCGGACGCCCGGTTCGTGCTGGCCGACGCCCGGTTCAGCCTGGCCGCCGGGGTGCACCGCGACCAGCCCCGGATGCGCCCGCTCTCCACCAGCGGGGTCGGCCTGATGTCCACCGACGCGCCCGAGCACACCCGGCTGCGCCAGGTGATCGCCCGGCACTTCAGCCCCCGCCGCATCAACCAGCTCACGGACCGGGTCCAGGAGATCGCCACCGAACTGGTGGACCGCCTGGAGGAGAAGGGCCAGCCCGGCGACCTGGTCCAGGACTACGCCTTCCCCCTCTCCATCACCCTGATCTGCGATCTGCTGGGCGTCCCCGAGGGCGACCACCGCAAGATCCAGGAGTGGCTGGATCTGATGCTGGCGCACAGTGTGTCGCTGGAGTCGTTCGTCGCCGAGTCGGAGGCGTTCGTCGCCTTCCTCGGCGAACTGCTCGAACTGCGCCGCCACGAGCCCGGCGAGGACCTCCTCAGCGCCCTGGTCCGGGCCCAGGACGAGGAGGAGCGCCTCACCTACGAAGAGATGTTCGAGCTGGCGGCCGAACTCCTCACGGCCGGTTTCGTCACCACCTACAACCAGATCTCCAACTTCTCCTACCTGCTGCTGCGCCGCCCCGAGTGGATGTCCCGGCTGCGCGAGGAGCCGGAGCGGATCCCGGTCGCCCTGGAGGAGTTGCTGCGGTACGTGCCGATGCCCAACGGCCTCAACTTCTGCCGGTACGCGACGGAGGACGTGGAGCTGGGCGGGGTGCTGGTACGGGCCGGGGACCCGGTCCTGGTGGACATGAACGCGGCCAACCGCGACCCCGAGGTCTACCGGGACCCCGACGCGCTGGTCCTGGACCGCAAGCCCGAGGCACCGCACCTCAGTTTCGGCCACGGCGCCCACTTCTGCGTCGGCTCCCGACTGGCCCGCCTCGAACTGGAGGTCGCCGTCCGCACCCTGCTGGACCGGCTGCCGGGCCTGAAGCCGGCGGTCCCGGAGGAGGAACTGAAGTGGAAGGCGGAGGCAATGCTGAAGGGGCTGTACGCGCTGCCGGTGACATGGTGACCCGGTGACACGCTGATGCGAGGGGGCCCCGCGACTCACCCCGCGGGCCCCCACCCCCACCCCCACCCCACCCCCAACACCCCCCATGCAGCCAGCCCGTCAGGAGGCCGACCCGCCGAACTCAAGACCGAACTCGAACTGTCCGTCCCCAGTACCGCCCTGGACGGTGAGGGAGGCGCTGTCGGTGTCGAGGTCGCCGCCGAGGGTGGTGCCCTCGCCGAGGGCGTGCGGGAAGCCGAGGGGCAGTTGGCCGAGGTCGTCGCGGCAGGGGACGGTCTGGGCGGGCCAGTTGAGGAGGTTGAGCGCGACGGCCTGGTCGGTGTGGTCGTCGATGAGACGGCCGGTGACCTCGCCGTCGTCCCACTCCATGTCCCAGTAGGTGAGCAGCAGGTCCGGGTCCCGCGGGTTACCGGCGAGATCCTGCCCCGACACAGCGCTGACGGCCGACGACCACAGCGACACCGCCCCGGCGTCGTCGGGCTGCCCCACGGCCATGACCAGGGTGAACGGATTGTCCTCGGTGGCACCCCCGCCGGACCGCGGCGCCCCGAGACTGAGCGTGGCGCTCATGGAGTACGACTGCGAGTCCGCGAGCTGCCGGGACCCGTCGGCGGCGCAGTAGTCGTACACATCGACGGACACCTCGGCGGTCCCGGAGTACTCGGCCCCCCACAGCGCCTCGGCGCCCTCGGGCCCGTCCGGGACGGCCTCCTCCTCGACGGGCGGCTCGGTGGCCTCCGCCGGGTCGCCCTCCGGACTCTCCAAAACGGGTTCCGGGACGGAGGGCGAAGCGAGGTCGGGGGTGCCGGACGGCGTCCCCCCGCCCTCCACGACGGAAGGGGACGATCCCCCGCTCCCCTCCTCCCCACCCCCGGAACACCCGCTCAGCACCACCGGCAGCAGCAGCCCGAGACAGACCCCGAAGCCCACCGCCACCCCCCGCACCTGCGCAGAACGCGACCCCCCACGGGCCGCACACGGGAACCTCACCGTTCCCCCCTCCCCCACCCGGACACTCACGACAAAAGACCCGGGGACAGAGGATGCTACGGCGCGCACATTCGGCCAACTACGGCTGATTCAGGCTTTGTTACCGTTCCGTGCCCGGGCCTCGCCCACCACAGCCTCTCCCTCTCATTTCCCCTCCCCCACCTCCCGCACGAACCGCCCCACGAGTTCCGCGAACACCCCGGGCGTCTCGATGTGCGGGGCGTGCCCGCCGCCGGGGATCACCTGCAACGCCCCGCGCCACAGCGTCGGCATGGCGAGCCCGCGCAGATACTCCAGACTGACGAGTTGGTCCCCCTCCCCGTGCAGCACCGCGAGAGGCCGGTCGAGCCGTCCGACGATCCCGATCTCATCGGTGAACCGTCCGGCGCCGAGACTGGCGAAGAGGCCGGTCCGGGCGGCGCCGTCGGTGGCAAGGATGTCGGCGACGAGGTCATCGACCGGGAGGGCCGAACCCGGGGCGAGGAAGCTGCGGGCATACGCCTCGGCGCCCTCGGCGTCGACCTCGCCGGTGAAACCGATGTTCAGGGCGGGCCCGGGGAGGAAGGCCCGCCCGAAGTCGGCGGCACCGCTCACCGGCGGGGCGCCGAACACCACGAACCCGGCGGCCCCGGCCGGCTCCGCCGCCGCCTCCAGCACGACGTGCCCGCCGAGACTCCAGCCCACCAGCACGGCGCCCTCGGCACCGGTCAGCCGGGCGAACCCGGCGAGCACGGCGGCGTACCCCGGCAGTGAGTAGCCGTCCTCCGACCGGACGGCCGGCCCCGACCGCCCGTGCCCCGGCAGATCGATGGCCAGACACCGGAACCGCGCCCCGAACTCCCCACCCAGCAGGGGTTCCCAGACCCCGGACGACGACGAGTTCCCATGCACGAACAGCACGACGGGCCCGGTCCCGGGGGATTCGAGGTAGGCGATGCGCTGTCCGCTGACGGTCAACTGCTGCTGTTTCACGGCGTGTTCCCCTCATCTCACGGCCACGGGACGCCAGGTCCCCGTTCCCCTGGGTCAACGTAGCGAGCGGTGGGCCGTTTTCGGGGGCATGTCGGGCAGCGGGGGCTCATATGCCGCTGATGGCACCTGTACTGACGGTGCGTCGGCACTAGAGTTGAGCGCCGGGCCGAATGGTGGGAGGGGCGGAGGATGGACGCGGAGATCACCCTGCTGGCGGGGACTGCCGGGACGACGATCGTGACGCTGCTGGCGTCGGACACGTGGAACGCCGCGCGGAACGGGATGCTCGCGCTGTGGCGACGCGTCCGGCCGGGCCAGGAGGAGCAGGTGGCCGCCCAGCTCGACACATCGCGCCAGGAACTCGTGGACGCGCGCGCCGACGGTGACGAGGAGACGGAGCGGGAGATCGCGGAGGAGTGGCAGGGCCGTATCCGCCGGCTCCTCGTCGCCCATCCCGAGGCCGCGACCGAACTGCGTTCCCTGCTCGGCGACCTTGCCGCCGAGGCACCCACCACCGTGACCGTCACCCAGCGGGCCACCGCCTCCGGCAGCTCACGCGTCTACCAGGCGGGCCGCGACCTGCACCTCGATCAGCGGTGACCGGCAGCAACGACGGCCGGGCCACTGATCAGGGGCGCGTCTACCAGGCTTCCGGCGATCAGCACATCATCGAGCACCACCATCACGAAGCCACCTGGACCGGCCCCGACTCAGTACGGCGTCCCCCCATCGGCCGGGCACCGGCGATCCTCCGGGACCGGAGCGAACTCGTCGGCCGCCTGAAGGAGACCGTGACCGAGGGCGCCGGAAACACCGTGTTCGTCCTGCACGGTCTGGGAGGATGCGGCAAGACGGCCGTGGCGTGCGCCCTCTTCGAACACGCCACCCGGGACAGCGGGCGCCTGGGCCTGTGGGTCAACGCCTCCGATCAGGCGTCCCTGCGGGCCGGGATGCTCGCCGTGGCCGCCGACCGCGGCGCCGGGGACGGCGAGCTGATGGCCGCGCGCAACGGCCTGCGCGCGGCTGCGGACCTGGTCTGGGATCATCTCGACCGGTCCGACCGGCCCTGGCTGCTGGTGCTGGACAACGCGGACGACCCGGCGGTACTGCGGGACGGCGGATGGCTGCGCACCAGCCCGCGCGGAACCGTCCTCGTGACCACCCGGCAGGCCGCCGGCCACTGGTGGCCCGCCGCCGAACTGCTGCACGTCGGTGTTCTGCCCCGGGAGGACGCGGCCCAGGTCCTGGCGGATCTGGCCCCCGGCACGGGGTCCGTCGAGGACGCCGCCGCCATCGCCGACCGCCTCGGCCGCCTGCCGCTCGCCCTGACCCTGGCGGGCGGATTCCTGGCCCACCAGGTGATCGACCCTTGGACGATGGAGGAGTACGGCCGCCGTCTGGTGGAGCGTCCGGATCCCATCGAGCTGATCGACCAGGGCGCCACCAGCGCGGCCAACGACTCGCGACACCTGGTCAGCGGAACGTGGCAGCTCTCGCTGAACTCCCTGGTCGGACAGGGCCTGCCGGAGGCCGTCACCCTGCTCCGCCTGCTGGCCTGCTGGTCGAGCGACCCCCTGCCGCTGTCCCTGCTCGCCGACGCCCGGCTCGATCTGCCCCTGCCCGCCGATCGGATGGAACTGGCGCTGCGGGGACTGCTCAACCACTCGCTCACCGAACTCGTTCCCGGCGACATCCGCTGTCTGCGCACGCACGGGGTACTGCTCGACAGCGTCGCACGCGCCACCCCGGCCGACGAGCGCGACCGGCTCGCCACCGCGTCGGCCGTACTGCTGCTGCGCTGCCTGCCCGCCGCACCCGAACGCGGCCTGCGCGACAGCCGACTCAGCGCTCTCGCCCCGCATGTCCTGGCGCTGCTGCGCCGCGTGGTCACCTGGCCCGAGATCTCGGCCGGTACCGCCGAGTCCGCAGCCGCCTGCGCCCTGTCCCTGGTGACGGCCCAGCACCGTTCCGGCGACTACGCCTCCGCGCTGGCCGCCGCCGAACAGGCGACGGACCTCGTGCGACGGCGACTGGGCGACGATCACATCCTGGTCCTGCGTCTGCGGCAGCGGATCGGGAAGGCGACCGACCGTCTGGGACGCCTCGCCGAGGCGGCGGACCTCCATCGGGGGCTGCTCGACGACCTGGAACGGATCTGCGGTGCCGAGGCCCCGGACACCCTGACGACCTGCCTGCATCTGTCCCGTCCGCTGACCTGGCTCGGCCGTCCGGCGGAGGCGGTGCAGTTGATGCACCGGGCGGCGGCCGGACGCGCCGCGCTGCTGGGACCGTGGCACCCGCTGACGCTGGAGGCGAGAGCGTGTCTGCTCGAACTGCCGCCCGGACCCGACCTGGACCGCGAGGCACCGGCAGGGCCGGACGTGGTCGCCGACTGCCGCCGCGAGCTGGGCACCGATCACCCGGTCACGCTGTCTGCGGAGCTGAACTGCGCGGGAGCGCTGTTCAACACCGGAAGGCACTCCGAAGCGCTGCCGTTGGCCCGCCGCGCCCTGGCGGCCCATGACATGCGCTTCGGGGCGGACTACCCCATCACCCTGGCGGCCCGGAGCCTGCTGAGCAGCGTCCTGCACGCGGTCGGCGACTTCCGGGAAGCAGTCGAACAGGCGGAGGCCGTCGCAGAACGGCGCGAGCGGGTGCTCGGCCCGGAGCACCCGTGGACGACGGTGATCCGGGACAAGCTCGCGCGATACCGGCGTTCCCTGGCGGCGGAGACATCACCCGGCCCGACCTGATACACGCCGGTTCGGGGAGCGCGTTCAGGACCCGGAGTCCGGCACCGCCACGGACTCCGTGATCCACACGGGGCCGTCCCCGCACATCACCCTGATGCCGTCCGCCGGCTGCAAGGAGGTGCGCAGAACCTCCAGCCGGTGGTCGGCCACCACGGCAACCGGGCCGGATCTTCCCGAACTGCCGAACCTGAAGGCGCGCACCTGATGGTGGATCTTCTCCCTGGCGGCGCTCCAGTCGATCCGCGCGAACTCGGGTTCCATCCATCCCGCGTACGTGGCCGCTCCCTCGTCCTGCGGTGTACCGGGGGCACCGGCTTCGGCCCGGGCGAGGGCGAGCGGGAGAAGCCGCTCGATATATCCGTCGACCTCTTCCCACAACGGCCCGGGAACGACATCGTCGCCCAGCGCGATCCCCGATTCCTGAGCCAGGATCCCACCGGAGTCGAATTCACTCTCCATCCAGTGGATGCTGACGCCGATCTCCTTGTCGCCGTTCCTGATCGCCCAGTTGACGGGAAGGGGACCTCGATATTTCGGCAGCATCGACGTGTGCACATTGATCGCACCCAGACGCGTCGCCCCAAGTACCGTCGGCGGCAGCTTCCAGGGGAATCCGTAGCAGACGATGAGGTCGGCCCGATAACCCTCGACGATATGGGGGAGCATGCCCTTCCGGCCCGGAATCAGCAGATCCGTCCCGTCCGGCAGCGCATCGACGATCCGGCCCACGACATCGCCCGCACCGCTGCGCGTCGGCCCGCCCGGCCGCAGTGATCGCGCGTGCAGATAGGCGACGGGTGTGTGCCCGGCCCGTTCGCACACGCCTCGCAGCAGGTCGAATCCCTGCGCGGAGTAGGAAATCAGAATGGTGCGCATACATCACCCTCGGGTCGCGACCGGCATTCGACCGGTGTCTCTGTCCGATCCCGGCGTCCTCCGCCGCAGTGCGGGCACGGCGGCTCAGACCCGCTCGTCGGTCACGGTCGGCGGGGGCAGCCGGGCGACATCACGGCTGAAGAAAGCGTCCAACGGCTCGCCGGAGCGGTGCATCTCCCGGATCGCCCGTCGGCACCGAGAAATGTCCTGCGGATCGCCGAAGCGGATGCCACCGGCGAGTTTGCCCTCGCTGTCATAGACGACCTCGTACATCACCGAGGAGCCGAGGACGACGATCTCCGCGAGGGTGCGCTCTGCTTCGTACCGGCGGATTCCGTCCCCGCTGAGGATTCTGGTGTCCTCTCCGTACCGGGCCTTCAGATGCAGCAGGTGGAGTTCCCACTGGAGGTACGGGGAGATGGGCTCCTCCACACAACGGACACGGTGGAGGGTGAATCCATGGCCGGCGATGCGCCGGAAGTACTTCTCGTAGTGGCCGCGCTGCCCCTCGATCAGCGCCAGGGACTCGTCCCAGTTCCCCCGGCTGAACGCTTCCCAGCTTTCCACCCCGGGCTCGCGGAAGCTCTGCTGTCGTTCGAGCTTCCAGAATCCCTCGGGACCGGAGTTCCAGAAATGGCGGTCGAAGTCCTCTAGGTAGTCGTCCAACCCAAGACGCCGACCGGGGCCGGCGGTCCGTGGACTACGCATCGGGGAGGTCCTGCTTCGCCGCGGCGGCCGTCCTGCGGGGGATGATCACGATCCGCTCGTCCGCGTCGACGGCGAGCCCGGGGGGCAGGTGGGCCAGATAGGCATCGGTGAGGTCACGCCCCACGACGGCGATGTCGCCGTTCTCCAGTTCCCAGATGTCCGGGCATCCGGCCTCACCGCCCGTGGTTCCCAGTTCGGCGGGCGACCTGCCCAGGCGGCGCACCAGGGGTGACGAGGGATCGGCTTCCCAGCCTCGCGTCATCGCAGACCTCCGTTCGGTTTCGTCCGAAGGTAACCGAGATCACAACTGACGCAAGATCAGATAGCGATTTCCGGCCAGGTGGAGGATTTCAGGTGGAGGATTCCGGGTGGGGATCCGGTGGGGGATGAGGGACGCGCCGGGCGTGGGCTCGGGGGGCGGCGGAACCGGGTGGTGGCAGACGAGCAGGGCTGTACGCCGGGTTCTGTGCCCCGGTACCTCGCGGTCGCCGGGGTGACGGCCATCCATCTAGGGCCGGTGTTGCCACCGGCCTCGTGCGGTCTACCCGCGGACTCGGGCGGGCCGCCCTCGGTCGTCCGCGCAGAGCGCGTTTCACGGCGCTCCTCTTGACCTTGCTCCAGGTGGGGTTTACCTAGCTGCCCAGGTCACCCTGGGCACTGGTGGTCTCTTACACCACCGTTTCACCCTTACCCGGTGCCGAAGCGCCGGGCGGTCTGTTTTCTGTGGCACTGTCCCGCGGGTCACCCCGGGTGGCCGTTAGCCACCACCCTGCCCTGTGGAGCCCGGACGTTCCTCGGGGAGATCCACAAGAACCTCCACGCGGCCGTCCGCCCGGCTCGTCTGCCGTGTGGACCATGGTAGCCGCCCGCGCGGGCGGCTCGGGCCCGCCGCCGTGGCCAGCACCGATCCGGCCAGGATCAGGGTGAAGGCCAGCAGGACGGTGAGGGTGAGTTCCTCGTCCAGGAAGAGGGCGCCCGCCGCCACCGCGACCGCCGGATTGACATAGGTGATGACCGTGGCGCGGGTCGGGCCCGCCTCCTTGATCAGTTCCAGGAAGGCGACGAAGGCGATGGCCGTGCAGATCACGCCCAGGGCGGCCAGGGAGATGAGGACGTCGATAGGGGGGAGGTGGTCGGGGCGGGTCAGGGCGGCCGCGGGGGCGTAGACCAGGGCGGCGAGGGCCAGGCAGGGGGCCGTGAGGTGGAGGGAGGGGACGTCGCGGAGGTGGCGGGCCGCTATCAGGGGGGCCGTGGCGTAGCCGAGGACCGTGAGGAGCACCTCGGCGAGGGAGCGGGCGTCGCCGCCGGTCAGATGCGGGGCGGTGAGGACGCCCACGCCCGCCAGGCCCAGGGCCAGGCCCGTCACCCGGCGCGGGCCCAGGTGTTCCTCGGCGCCGAAGAAGCGGGCGAGGGCCACGCCGACGATGGGTACGCCCGCTATCAGGAGGCCCGCCATCGAGCTGGAGAGGTGGCGTTCCGCGTCCGTCAGGGTCCACCACGGGCCGATGACCTCGATGCACGCGAAGGCCAGCATCGGTTTCCAGTGGCGGCGGACCGTCCGCCCCATCCCGCCCTGCCGGAGCGCGAACGGGAGCAGCAGCGCCGCGCCCAGCGCGCAGCGGACGAAGACGACGAAGGAGGGGGTGAGGTCCGCTTCCACCGCCACTTTGATCAGGAGGTACGGGATGCCCCAGATCACTCCCATGAGAGCGAAGAGCAGCCAGGCGCGTGCAGTCATGGGGGGAGTGTCGGGCGGCTGGTCAGCGGGTGTCTTGAACGCTGTTGCGGTACGCCGCCGGGGTCACCCCGAGCACCCGCCGGAACCAGCGCGTCAGATGCGCCTGGTCCGCGAAGCCGACCAGCCCCGCCACCTCCGCCGGACGCAGCCCGCTCTCCAGCAGCACCCGCGCCCTGCCCACCCGGTACTGGGCCAGCCAGGCGTACGGCGGGAGTCCCATGGCCGTGCGGAACGCCCGGAGCAGTTGATAGCGGGACATGTCGAGGTCGGTCGCCAGGTCGGCGAGGGACGGTGGGGCGAGGAGGTCGTCGGCGAGGCGGTCGCGGACGGCGGCGGCCACCGCGGTCGCGCCGGGGATCCGGGACGGCTGGGGGCGGGCGGTGGAGTGGCGGTGGGTGAGGGCGGTCAGCAGCCAGGGCAGGCGGGACTCCGTCTCCAGGGGGTCGGGGCAGGCCGTGAGGTCGGTGTGGGCCAGGCGCAGGGCGCGGGAGAGTTCGGGATCGTCGGCCAGGACCGCGCAGCCGAAATCGGGGAGGACCGTGCCGAGCACGCCGTCGGTCAGGAGGGACGGCGGTGCGTACAGGGCCCGGTAGGCGTATCCGGCGCAGCCCGCCGGGCCGCCGGTGTGGGTCTCGCCGGGGGCCAGCACCACGATCGAGCCGGGGCCGGAGACGACCCGGCCGCCGCGGTAGTCGATGATCTCCCGCCCGCCGACCGTCACGCCGATCGTGTACTCCTCGTGCGTGTGCGGGGCGTAGACATGGCGGTCGAAGGACGCCGTCAGCAGATGCAGCGCCGGTCCCCCGCGGCCGAGTCTCGCTCTGGCCCAGCGTGCTTCTTCCATTCGTTCCGGTTCCCCCTGGCCATGTTGTGGGCAACTTGTGGGCATCATCTTGTGGGCTTGCGCGGCGGGTGGGTACGGGGTCCGGGGTCGTCCGTCCGTCCTGCTCCTCGTCCCACATTCGTCCAACGCCGGACGGTCCTCGGGTCTTCCGTCCCTCTCCGCTTGACCCTGCCGTGGCGTCAGCGTCTGTACTGGGGTCATGCGGATCGGAGAACTCGCCGCGACCGTCGGGGTCACCACCCGGACCGTCCGGCACTACCACCACCTCGGCCTGCTGCCCGAGCCCGAGCGGCTGGCGAACGGCTACCGGAGCTACGCCCTGCGGCATGTCGTCGTGCTGGCCCGGATCAGGCGGCTGACCGAGCTGGGGCTCGGCCTCGCCGAGGTGCGGGACGTCCTCGCGGACGACGCCGGGCGGGACCTGGCCGAGGTGCTGGGGGAGCTGGACGCGGACCTCGCCCGGCAGGAGGCCGCGCTGCGGGAGCGGCGGGCCCAACTGCGCGCACTGCTGGCCCACGGTGAGCTGTCCGCCGACGGGCCGGTCTCCCCGGAGCTGGCGGAGCTGTTCGCGGGGATGGCACAGGTGCCCGACTCCCCCATGGCCGCCCGGGACCGGGAGATCTTCACGCTGCTGGAGAGCACGGCCGGGCCCGAGGACCGGCGGCGCATCCATGCCGCGCTGACCGCCGCGTTCGCCCGGCCGGAGGCGGTCGCCCGGGTCACCCGCGCCTACGCCCTGCTCGACGCGCTCGCCGACGCCGGTCCGGACGACCCCCGGGTCGAGGAGGCCGCCCGGGTGCTCGCCGACTGTCTGCCACCGGGGCTGATCCCGGACGCGGGTCTGCCAGCCGAGTCGGAGCACGGCTTCCTGCGGGCCTTCCTCTCGGACTTCCCGCCCGGCCAGGCGGCGGCGATCCGGCTGGCCATGCGTTATGTCGTGGAAGGGGGGGTGAGGGGAGGGGGGTGAGGGGGAGGGGGGTGGAGGGGCCCGGCGCCGTACGCTGGCCCGGGCGTCGTCACGCCGGCGCCGGGCGTCGTCGTGGGCGGGGCCGGAACGGAACGGAACGAAGGAGACATCACCGTGCTCGTGCTGCTGCCGCCGTCCGAGGGCAAGGCCGCCTCTTCCGGTCGCGGTGCTCCGCTCAAGCCCGAGGGGCTCGCCCTGCCGGGGCTCGCGTCCGCCCGGGAAGCGGTGCTGTCGGAGCTGGTGGAGCTGTGCGCGGCCGACGAGGACAAGGCCGCCGAGGTGCTCGGACTGAGTGCGGGGCTGCGCGGCGAGATCGCCAAGAACGCCGGGCTGCGCACGGCCGGCACCCGCCCGGCCGGGGACATCTACACCGGTGTGCTCTACGACGCCCTGGACCTGGCCTCGCTGGACAGTGCCGCCAAGCGGCGGGCGGCGCGGTCGCTGCTGGTGTTCTCGGGGCTGTGGGGTGCGGTTCGGGTGACGGACCGGATTCCGTCCTACCGCTGCTCGATGGGGGTGCGGCTGCCGGGGCTCGGCGCGCTGGCCGGGCACTGGCGGGCGCCGATGGCCGAGGTGCTGCCGGAGATCGCCGGGGACGGGCTGGTGCTGGACCTGCGGTCGGCCGCGTACGCGGCGGCGTGGAAGCCGACCGGCGCGGTCGCGGGCCGTACGGCGACGGTACGGGTGCTGCACGCGCCGACCCGGAAGGTCGTCAGCCACTTCAACAAGGCGACCAAGGGACGGATCGTGCGGAGTCTGCTGGTGGCGGGGGCGGCGCCGCGGCGGCCGGCGGAGCTGGTGGAGGCGTTGCGGGACCTCGGGTATGTGGTGGAGGCGGAGGATCCGGGGGCGGGGGGCCGGGGGTGGGCGGTGGATGTGCTGGTGACCGAGGTGCATTGAGGGGGTGGGTGCGCTGTGCCTGCGCCGCGTTTCGTTCCGCTCCGTTCCGTTCCGTTGCGGAGGGTGCAATGGGCTTTGCGTAGGGTGCATTCGGGCGGCAGGATGGCGCCCATGGTCTCCATGGTCTCCTCTGACGTCTCTGTGCTGGATCTCGCCCCCGTCATCCCCGTGGTCGTCGTGGACGATCCCGCCGACGCCGTGCCGCTCGCCCGTGCCCTGGTCGCCGGGGGGCTGCCCGCGATCGAGGTGACCCTGCGGACGCCGGGCGCGCTGGACGCGATCCGGGCGGTCGCCGCCGAGGTGCCGGACGCGGTGGTCGGCGCCGGGACCGTCATCAGCCCCGGGCAGGTCACGGACGCGGTCGCGGCCGGGGCGCGCTTTCTGGTGAGCCCGGGGTGGACGGACGGGTTGCTGGAGTCGATGCGGGGGTCCGGGGTGCCGTTCCTGCCGGGGGTGTCGACCACGTCCGAGGTGGTGGCGCTGCTGGAGCGGGGGGTGAGTGAGCTGAAGTTCTTCCCCGCGCAGGCGGCGGGCGGCGCGGCGTATCTGAAGTCGCTGTACGGGCCGCTGCCGCAGGCCCGGTTCTGCCCGACCGGCGGGATCGGGGCGGACAGCGCGCCCGGCTATCTGGCGCTGCCCAATGTGGCGTGCGTGGGCGGGAGCTGGATGCTGCCCAGGGACGCGGTGGCGGGCGGGGACTGGGGGCGGATCAGCGCGCTGGCGCGGGAGGCGGCCGGGCTGCGAGCGTGAGCGTGGGCACGGTCGGCTCAGAGGTTCCGCTCAGGGGTCCAGCTCAGGGGTTCAGCTCAGGTGTGAGGTGTCGTTGAAGAGTCTGAGGCCGGAGTTGCCGTCGGAGTAGTGGGTCACGACGGAGAGGGACGCGGCCGAGAGTTCCATCCGGAACATCGACTCCGGTGGGGCGCCGAGCGCGAGCCGGACCAGGGTCTTGATCGGGGTCACATGGGTGACCAGGAGGACCGTACGGCCCGCGTACGCCGCGAGCAGTTTCTCGCGGGTGGCGGCGACGCGGGTCGCGGTGGCCGCGAAGCTCTCGCCGCCGCCGGTGGGGTGTGCCTCCGGGTCGGCCAGCCAGGTGGTGAGGTCGTCGGGGTGGCGCTGCTGGACCTCGGCGAAGGTGAGGCCCTCCCAGGCGCCGAAGTCGGTCTCGCGCAGGCCCTCCTCGATGGTGATGCCGAGGTGGAGGCGGGCGGCGACGGCGGCGGCGGTCTCGCGGGTGCGGGTGAGGGGGGAGGCGATGATCGCGTCGATGGCGCCGATCGCCTCGGACGCGCCGGGCGCCCCGGTCGCCGCGCGGCGGGCCGCGAGGGCGGTGGCGGCGCGGGTCGCCTGGTCGTGGCCGGTGGGGGAGAGGGCCGGGTCGGTGCCGCCGCTGCCGGAGAAGCGCTTCTGGGGGGTGAGGGGGGTTTCTCCGTGGCGGAGGAGGACGAAGGTGGTGGGTGGGCCCAGGTCGGGGGCGCGCCATCCGGGGGTGGTGGTCGCTGTGACGGTGGCGGCCGGTGGGGGCGCATCGGTTGTCGTGGCGGTGGCGGCCGGTGGGGGCTGGTCGCGCAGTTCCCCGCGCCCCTGGGGGGTCGGGGTGGGCGCATCGGCTGTTGTGGCCGTGGCGGCCGGTGGGGGCTGATCGCGCAGTTCCCCGCGCCCCTGGGTGAGGGGTGTCTGTGGTCCGTTGGCCGTCGGGTTCCCCACCGTCGCGCCCCGCCCCGCCCCGGCCCTACAGGCCCGACTCGGAGGTGCGGACCAGGATGCGGCGGCAGTTCTCGCAGCGGACGACCGCGTCGGGGGCCGCGGAGCGGATCGCGTTGATGTCGGTGATCGCCAGTTCCTGGCGGCAGCCCTGGCAGGTGCGCTGGTAGAGCTTGGCCGCGCCGATGCCGCCCTGCTGCTCGCGCAGCTTGTCGTAGAGCTTGAGGAGGTCCGCGGGGATCGTCGCGGCAATGACCCCGCGCTCCTTCGACGCCGAGGCCGCCTCGCCGTCCAGGGACTCGAACGCGGCGTCGCGGCGGGCCGTCGCCTCGTCGATCCGGCCCTGCACCGCACCGGTCCGCTCGGTCAGTTCGGTGACCCGCTCCTGCGCGGACTCCCGGCGCTCCATGACCTCCAGCACCACATCCTCCAGATCGCCCTGGCGCTTGGCGAGGGAGGTGATCTCGCGCTGGAGGTTCTCCAGGTCCTTGGGCGAGGTGACCGCGCCGGAGTCCAGGCGCTGCTGGTCGCGCGCGGCGCGCTGCCGCACCTGGTCGACGTCCTGCTCCGCCTTGGTCTGCTCGCGGGCGCAGTCGCTCTCCTCGGTCTGCGCGGCCACCAGCAGATCCCGGAGCTGGCTGTGGTCCCTGGTCAGCGACTCGATCTCGGCGTGCTCGGGCAGCGACCGCCGCTTGTGGGCGAGCTGCTGGAGACGGACGTCCAGGTCCTGGACGTCGAGGAGTCGGATCTGGTCGGCGAGCGCGGCGTTCAGTTGGGGGCTCCTGAAGAAGAAGGGGCGGAGGGGACGTGGGTGACCCAGGGGTCGGTGACCGTGCGCGAGACATGGACGCGCAGATCCCAGCCGTGCCGGTCGGAGATCTCGTCGAGCTGGGCGGCGGCCAGCTCGCACCAGGGCCACTCGGTGGCCCAGTGCGCCGCGTCGAACAGGGCGAGCGGCGTCTCGGCGCGCGCCTCGGACGCCGGGTGGTGGCGCAGGTCGGCGGTGAGGAAGGCGTCCACCCCGGCGGCGCGCACCCGGTCGAAGAGGCTGTCGCCGGAGCCGCCGCTGACCGCGACCGTGCGCAGCAGGGCGCCGGGGTCGCCGGCCACCCGGATGCCCTGCGCGGTGGCGGGCAGCCGCTCGGCGGCGCGGGCGGCGAACTCGGCGACGGTCAGCGGATGGTCCAGCGCGCAGATCCGGCCGAGTCCGCGGCGGCCCGCCGGGTCGGCGGGGTCCGGCACCAGCGGGCCCACGACCCTGAGGTCCAGCGCGCCCGCGAGGGCGTCGGAGACTCCGGGGTCGGCGCCGTCGGCGTTGGTGTGGGCGACGTGCAGGGCGATGTCGTGCTTGATCAGGGTGTGCACGGCCCGGCCCTTGAAGTGGCTCGCGGCGACCGTCGTCGTCCCCCGCAGATAGAGCGGGTGGTGGGTGACCAGCAGATCGGCGTCCAGCTTCACCGCCTCGTCGACGATCTCCTGGACCGGGTCGACGGCGAACAGGACCCGGGACACCTCCTGGCCGGGGTCGCCCACGACCGTGCCGACCGCGTCCCAGGACTCGGCCCGCTCGGCGGGCCACAGGTTCTCCAGCGCGGCGATGACTTCTGACAGACGGGGCACGCGCCAAGGCTACCTGGCGCTTCCCCCGCCCAGACCCGGTCCCGTACGGCCCGATCCGTACCGAGCACACGGGTCGCCGTCTCCCCGGGCGAACCGCCGTACGGACACCCTTATGTGTGAAGTGGCGGCCCACCGGTCCCCCGACCGTGCGTACGAAACTAGCTTCGTCGGCGGGAAGTGACCGGAGGTGACCGAACGATGACGGCCTGTTCGATCGAGCCCGCCGCGGCGGGCCACGACGACCCCGCGCCCCGGCCGGGCTGTGTGCTCACGGCGGACGGCGCCTACGCGGCCCGCCTCGCCGTCCCGCGCGGGGACGGGGGCGGCGGCGACTCCTGGTTCCCGGAGCGCTGGACCCTGGACGGGCCCGAGCCGTACGCCGTGCCGCTGCCCGGCAACCAGCCCGAGGAGCCCGGTACCGAGGTGCAGCCGATGGGCGACGGACGGGTGCTGATCTGCCGTCCCGCCGACGGCCGGCACTTCTTCTCGCTGCTGTACCCGACGGGGCCCGGCACCGGCGAACTCCCGCTGGGCGCGGTGCAGTGCCCGCCGGGCGCCCGGCTGCGGCTGCTGCCCCCGGCGCCGGGCGGTGCCCACGCCTACGCCCTCGCCGCGGGCCCGGAGTCCAGCACGGTGTGGCTGGTGGCGGGCGGGGCGTTCGGCCCCGAGCATGTCGCCCATGTGCCGGGGCGGTGCGCGGGCGGGGTGTGGCTGGACCGGGCCGGACGGATGCTGGCGCTGGACCGTACCGAGCCGGAGTCGGGGCGGACCAAGGCGGTCGTGGTGGATCTGGGCCGGGGCGGCGAGGTCTCCCCGCTGCTCCAGATCGCGGCGGACAGCGACGACCGGCTGCTGCTCGCCGACCCGGACAGCGGGCTGCTGCTGGTCCGCTCCGACGCCCCCTCCCCCGGCGCCGGGCGGCTGGGCTGGGGGGTGCTCGGCTCGACCCTGCCGGTGCGGTTCCCGGAGTGCCTGCGGGTGGCGGGGTGCGTGGTGACCCCGTTCGCGATCCAGCCGGGGCAGGTGCTGACGCCGGAGAGCTGCGGGGTGGCGCTGCGGATCGAGGGTGCGGGGCGGGCGGGGGGCAGGGGTGGGGGGGAGGGGGGCAGCGGTGGGGGGCCTAGGGGAAGTGGTGGAGGGTCGGGCGGCAGCGGTGGGGGGCCTGGGGGCGGTGGCGGAGGGCCTGGGGGCAGTGGTGGGGGGTCGGGGGACGGCGCCTGGGTGGGGGTGTGGCGTCCGGCGGACCGGCGGCTGCGCCATCTCCCGGCGCCGGAGGGGTGGCTGACCGGGGCCGGGCTGTGGACGCCGGAGGGCGTGCTGCGGCTGCCGTGCGCGACGGAGGCGCTGCCGTGCGGGGTGCGGGGGTGGGCGGCGGAGTGGGAGGAGCCGTGCGGGGCGTCCGGATCGGCAGCGGAGGGGGAAGGGGTCGGGGAAAGGGTCGGGGAAGGGGCGGAGGAAGGAGGGAAGGCACCCGCCGTGCTGCGGCCCGTGCCCCTGCAACAGGCGCCGCTGGCGCGGACGGGGACCCAACCGCCCAACGGCCGTAAAAATTCCACAGTGTGACGTAACCGACCGGTAACCCCTTGCGAAACCTCAAGGTGGTGAAGGGGTGGTAACGAAGTGACTGCGGTTGCGGGGGCGCCTGGGTCCGGGGTATGGGGCGGTGGTTAAACTCGCTGGGCTGTTTGAACGATCATATTTTGACGGGGTGAATTCTTCCGATGAGCGACGCCAGCATGTCCGAGCCGCTGTCCGCCGACGCCGCCGAGGAGGCCGGTCACGGCCGGCACCGGGGTCAGGTCGCCGTCCAGGACGCCGAGTCGGCCCCCAGCGGCCGTCACCGCAAGCCGGAGGACCGGCCGACGGGTACGGCTGCCTGAGAACCGGCCGGCCGGTACGGCTCTTCCTGAGGAGCCGACCGGTACGGCCCCAGCTCCGCCCGACGAGCTGACCGCAGGTCACACCGCTGGGGCGGCAGGTGGTTCGCCGCGCCGCAGCCCCAGCACCTCGACGGCCCCGAAGCTCTCCCCCGCCGGGCGTCCGGCGTAGTGGGGGGGTGAGCAGGGCGGCGAGTTCCTCGTGGGTGAAGGCGTCCCCGGCGCTGCCGAACCGGGCCACCACCCGGGGCCGCTCCATCACCGCGACCATCCCGCCGTGCACCACCGGCAACTGACCCGTGATTCCGAGCGGCGGCCGGGGCCGCGAGATAGCCGACGAGCGGGGCCACATGCTCGGGGGCGAGCGGGTCGGGGCCCCGGTCGGGGCGGGGCAGGGCGGCGAGGACGTCCTCGGTTCATCCGGGTGCGGGCGCGCGGGCAGATGGCGTTCGCGGTGACGCCGTACTCGGCGAGCGCCAGCGCCGTGGAGGTGGTCAGACCGACGATGCCGCCCTTGGCCGCCGCGTAGTTGGGCTGTCCGGCGGAGCCGGCGGGGAACGCCTCCGAGGAGGTGGTCACGATCCGCCCGTACACCGGGCCGCCCGCCGCCTTGGACCGCTCCCGCCAGTGCGCGGCGGCGCACCGGGTGGTGGCGAAGTGCCCTTTGAGGTGGACCCGGATCACCGCGTCCCACTCCGCCTCCGTCATGGCGAAGACCATCCGGTCGCACAGGATCCCGGCGTTGTTGACCAGGATGTCCAGCCGCCCGAACTCCTCGGCGGCCGTGGCCACCAGGTCCTCGGCCCGGTCCAGGTCGGCCACGTCCCCGGTGTGGGCGAGGGCGGTGCCGCCGGCCGCGCGGATCTCGGCGGCGACCGCTTCGGTGGGCGCGGCGGACGCCTCGCCGGTGCCGTCGCGGCCCGGTCTGCCGTGGTCGTTGACGACGACGGCCGCGCCGAGCCGAGCCGGAGGTGGTCGTCCATGGCTCCGGCGCCGACTCGGAGTGGCACAGCCCGGTGGCCCGGACCCGGATCCGCACCCGGCCGGATCCGCACCCGGCCGGGGCCGAGGCCCACCGCCTCGATGTCGTCGACGACCTCCCGCTTGCCCTGTCCTGGCCGATCTCGTGCAGTACGGCTGCGCGCATGGGCGGCTCTCCTTCGGGGTCTGCTGGTGTCGACGTGTCGGTGCCTCAGGTGTGCTGGAGGACGGTGTCGGTGAGGACGGGCGCGTCCCCGCGCTCCACGGCGCCCACCGCGATCCGTACGGTGCCGGGGACCGGCCGCCACATCCGGATCCGGAGGGTCTCGCCCGGGTACACCACCCCCGCGAACCGGGTGGCGTAGGAGCGGACGCGGTCGGGATCGCCGTCCAGGAGGGTGTCGACGACCGCCTTGAGCGCGATGCCGTAGGTGCACAGCCCGTGCAGGATGGGGCGGTGGAAACCGGCGGTCCGGGCGACGTCGGGGTCGGCGTGCAACGGGTTCCAGTCGCCGGAGAGCCGGTACAGCAGCGCCTGGTCCTCCCTGACCGGCCGCTCGACGGTGCGCTCCGGCTCCCCGGCGGGCGGTTCCGGCCGGGCACGGGGCCCCCGGTCCCCGCCCCACCCGCCTTCACCGCGTACGAAGATCTGGGCGTCGTCGGTCCACAGCGGGCCGTCGCGGTCGGCCGCCTCGGTGCGCAGGACGAGGACGGCGGCGCTGCCCTTGTCCCAGACGGCGGCGAGGCGGCGGGAGGTGGTGGCGGTGCCCTCGGCGGGGATCGGGCGGTGGAGCCGGAGGTGCTGGCCGCCGTGCAGCACCCGGGCGAGTTCGACCTCGACGCCGGGCAGGGAGAGCCCGCCGATGACGCCGGGGGCGCCCGCGCCCGCGACGGTGGCGAAACCGGGCAGCACCCGCAGCTTGGACTCCAGGGTGTAGCGGAGTTCGGCGGGGTCGGTGGCGGGAACTCCGGCGCCGATGCCGAGGTGGTAGAGGAGGACGTCCTTGCGGGTCCAGCCGATCTCGCCGGTCCGGGGTTCGGCGGCGAGCGCCTTGGCTGCGTCGATGGGCATGGGGCTCCTGGGGAGGGAGAGGGTGAGGCTGCGTTCCAGTCATCCGGCACCGGATCCAGATCACTAGAACGCGTTCCATTCGCGGTGAACCCCTGTATAGCCGGGCCCCGTGGGGTTGGAGTCGGGAAGAGTCCTGACGGTATGTCAGATATGACGCCCCACCCGGGACATTCGTCCCGGCCGATCGCGTACGAACGTGCCTGTCGCGCCCCGGGACCCACTTCCTACGCTGGGCGCGGCGGCCTCGGAGCCACCGGAGGGAGCACGCACATGACCCGGACGGACCGGCAGGACGAGGGTGCCGACGGAGAGACCGGCGCGAGCGGGGAGTGTGATGCGCCCGGTCCGCCCGCCAGCGGGTACTCCCTGCTGCCCTGGCTGCTGCTCGGTCTGGGCGCCTTCGCCACCCTCTTCCAGGGCCGCACCGGCAGCCCCTGGATCGGCGGGCTGGGCCTGCTCACCTTCAACTCCCTCTATATCTACGTCGTCTTCCGCTCGTTCGTCCCCGAGGCCCGGCGGGCGGCGCCGACTCGGGTGGCGCTGGCCCTGATGACCGTCCTGACCTGCGCGCTCGCCGCCGGGTACGGCGGCTACTGGCTGCTCTTCTTCCCGCTGCTGGGCCTCGCGGTGGGCGCGGCGGCCCGTGGGCCCCGGCTCGGCCGGACCGCCCTCGGGGTGACCCTGCTCGCCGGGGTGACGGCCTGGTACCGGGAGAACTGGGGCGGGCTGGACATCGCGTACGCCACCTTCATGTCGACCATGGTGACCGCCGCGCTCCTCTCCCTCTCGGAGGCGGTACGGGACCTGCGGGCGGCCCGGGAGGAACTGGCGCGGCGGGCCGTGGAGCGGGAGCGGCTGCGGTTCTCGCGCGATCTGCACGATCTGCTGGGGCACACGCTGTCGGTGATCGTCGTGAAGTCGGAGGCGGCCCGGCGGCTGGCGCCCCGGGACCTGGACGCGGCCCTCGGCCAGATCGGCGACATCGAGTCGGTGGGGCGGCAGGCGCTGACGGAGATCAGGGAGGCGGTCACCGGGTACCGGGAGGGCGGTCTCGCCGAGGAACTGGACCGCGCCCGCTCGGCGCTGACGGCCGCCGGGGTCCGGCCCGAGGTGCGCCGCGCGGGTCCCCCGCTCCCGGCCCGCGCCGAGATCCTCTTCGGGTGGGTGGTCCGGGAGGCGGTCACCAACGTGATCCGGCACAGCGGTGCGCGTCACTGCGAGATCGTGCTGACGGGCGCGGGCGGGGAGGCCGGGGGGCGGGCGCGGCTGCGGGTGGCGGACGACGGGCGGGGTCCGGTCCCCGGCGCGTCGTCCGGTCACGCCGGGGACTCCGACCCGACCCGGACCGGTACCGGTCTGCGGGGGCTCACCGAGCGGCTCGCGGCGGCCGGGGGCTCGCTCACCGCGGGTCCGGGCGCGGCGGGTGAGCGGGGCCGGGGCGGGGGGTGGGTGGTGACGGTGGAGCTGCCCTTGACGGAGAACGGGCCTCCCCCGGCCGGGGCGCGGGCCGAACCGCCCGTCACCGGCCCGGCGGTCCTACGCTTGGCCCGTGAACGAGATGCCCCGTGAGCACCGGCCCGCGAAATCCATCCGGGTGCTCCTCGCCGAGGACCAGACCATGCTGCGCGGCGCTCTCGCCCTGCTCCTGGGGATGGAGCGGGACATGGAGGTGGTCGCGCAGGTGGCGGCGGGGGACGCGATCGTGGACGCGGCGCTGCTGCACCGGCCCGATGTGGCGCTGCTCGACATCGAGTTGCCCGGCATCAGCGGGCTGGACGCGGCGGCGGAGCTGCGGGCGCAGGCGCCGGACTGCCGGGTGCTGATCCTGACGACGTTCGGGCGGCCGGGGTATCTGCGCCGGGCGATGGAGGCCGGGGCCGCCGGTTTCCTGGTGAAGGACGGTCCGGTGGAGGAGCTGGCCCAGGCGATCCGCCGGGTGTTGACCGGGGAGACGGTGATCGATCCGGCGCTCGCGGCGGCGGCACTCGGCGCCGGGCCCGATCCGCTGACCGCGCGGGAGCGCGAGGTGCTCAGGGCGTCGGCGGGCGGGGCGACGGTCGCGGATGTGGCGGCGCGGCTGCATCTGTCGGAGTCGACCGTCCGCAACCACCTCTCCTCGGCCATCGGCAAAACAGCCACCCGAAACCGCACCGAGGCCCTGAGAGAGGCCCACCACCAGGGCTGGCTGTAACCCCGCGAGCTTCGCCCCGCCGATGACTTCCCGGGTGCCGACCGGGGCGACCGGGGCCAGGGCCTTGAGCATCCCGGTGCGCGGGGCGGCTTCTTTCAAGAGCCCGCAGCTCGGCACGCTCCAAGGCTCGGCGATCAGGGTGATGCGCCGGTGTCGTTCCGGCCGGGTTTCGGTTCGGGCATGCGCAGGTAGAGGTTGCCCAGTACCTTTCCGGCTTGGAGCCAGCCGATCTCCTGCGCCTCCAGCGCGGCGATCGCTTCCTCCTCGTCGGCGAACTCGCGGTCGAGCCGGGCGCCCTGGTATCCGGTCGCCCAGTGGCTGCCCCACACTCCGACCGCTGCCTCGCCGCTGTACTTGCGCATGACGGAGCCGCGTCCGGGGTCCGACCAGATCGGAACCCGCCGGAACGACCGCGGCAGGGAGGCGGCGAAGTCCTCGACCAGTCCGGCGGCTTCCCCGGCTGTCGGCGGGGACAGCCAGACCGAGTAGTCCATCTCGGCCTGCCCGCGAGACGGGTAGTAGGTGCCCCCCACGAGCAGCACATGACGCCCGTAGCGCTGGGCCGCCCGGTAGGTGTGCTTGCCGGAGAAGGCCACCACCCGCTGGTCGCATCCGGTCGCGTCGGCGACGAAATCGGCATCGCTTCCGGGATTCAGAGTGACCGGCACGGGCGGTGCGGTGATGGACCGGCCGTCGAACACGATCACACTTGAGCGAAACAGGTCGATGTACCAGACCCGGTCGGCGCCAAGCTGGGCGAAGAGCCGAGAGCGGGGATGGCGCTGTGCGGTGACCCACGCGACCAGCCTGACGTCCTGCTCCGGCCACTCGGCGGCCGGACCGCCCGCGTCGAGCAGCTCGGCGGCAGCCTGGTCGAAACCGCAGGCGGCGAGCCGGTCCATGTCGCGCACACAGTCCGGGCAGTCGTCGACGCCGCCCTCCATGAACGTGGAGAACCCACGGTGCCTGCGGACCGGCCGGCCGGTCCTGCACCGACGCCACAGCGCATACCAGGCGGCTGCCCGGCCCCGGTCGTACTGACGCACCGCAGCCTCGATGCCGTACCCGAGGATGCTCGCGGCCAGCGTGGAATCGGTCCCCTCCACCCAGCGTTCGACCCAGTGATCGGTGGCCTCCATGACCTCCCGGTCGTTGCGCAGCTCCGTCCGCCGTCCTGCCCTGTACGTCCCGGGCGTTTTACGGATGTCGCACACGTACGTGTGGATGCTGCGCGTCCCGGGCCCGGATCCGGCCCGCAGCCGGGTCATCACCGATCTGTGAAGCTCAGGCGTCCACACCCACTCCGTGCTCACCGGCAGGTGGGCGTCGTCATCGAACAGCGTCTCGACGTAACGGTCCAGATCGCGTGTCGGACCTTCTCCCGGCAGGACGCCCGCGTCGGCGACCGCCGGGGAGACAGGGCCGCCGCCCTCGTGTCGCATCATGCCCAGCACCCTAGGTGCCGTCACTGACACCACCCGCCCCTGAAGCCGGACCATGTCCGGTTCGGGCCACCCACCACCACGGTCACCCGCGCACCCCCCTCACCCCCACCCCCGTGGGCGCCCCACCCCCACCCCCTTGGGCGCCCCACTCAACCCCACCCTGCTCAACCCCGCCCCCGATCACCCCCACCTCCGGAGGAAACCCCCGGCAACCACACCGCCATCACCCCGGCCCCCACCACCAACACCCCCGCACTCACCCGGAACACCAGCGCGTACCCCTCCGTCAGCGCCACCGGATCCGGCGCGGTGGACGCGGCGGTACGGCTCGCGGCCAGCGTGGACATCACGGCGAGCCCGAGGGACCCGCCCATCGTGCGGGACGTGTTGACCAGGCCGGACACCAGCCCGGCCTCCTCCGGCGCGGTGCCGGACGTGGCGAGCGCGGCGAGCGGTGTCGTCGCCAGGCCCGCGCCGAACATCATCAGCAGACCGGGCAGCAGGATCGCGGTGACATAACCGCCGTCCGCCGTCATCTCCGACTGCCAGCCGAACCCGGCCGCCGCGATCAGCACACCGCCCACCGCCACCCGCCGGGCGCCCAGCCGCCGCATCACACTCGGCGCGGCCTTGGAGCCGACGACCACGGCGAGGGAGGTGGGCGCCTGGGCGAGTCCCGCCTCCAGCGGGGTGTAGCCCAGCACGTTCTGGGCGTACAGGGTCATGAAGAACCACATGCAGAACGTGGCGGACCCGGCGATCAGCATCGCCGCGTTCGCCGAGGCCACCGACCGCACCCGGAACAGCGCGAGCGGCATCAGCGGCGCCCGGGTCCGCGCCTCGACCGCCACGAACGCGCCGATCAGCAGCGCCCCGGCGAGCAGCGGGACCACCGACGCCGGTGCCGTCCAGCCCCGCGACTCGGTCTGCACGATCCCGAAGGCGAGGATGGCGAGCCCGGCGGTGACCAGGACCGCGCCCGGCAGATCCAGCCGGCGTCCGCCTCCGGCCCGGCTCTCGGGGAGGCGGCGCAGGGCGAGGGCGAGAAGCACCGCGCCGACGGGGACGTTGATCAGCAGCACCCAGCGCCAGGACAGCCCGTCGACCAGGACACCGCCGACCAGACCCCCGCCGCGCCGCC
The DNA here is from genome assembly GCF_040683675.1 of Streptomyces sp. NPDC093252. Classification (NCBI taxonomy): domain Bacteria; kingdom Bacillati; phylum Actinomycetota; class Actinomycetes; order Kitasatosporales; family Streptomycetaceae; genus Streptomyces; species Streptomyces sp. NPDC093252. The sequence goes on from NZ_JBFBEM010000002.1 coordinate 140,985, forward strand.
GACCGCGCCGACCGCCGTCCAGGTGGCCACCGCCCGCGCACGGGCGGCGCCCTCGGGCACGGTGGCGGTGAGGATGGTCAGGGTGGAGGGCGCGAGAACGGCGGCACCGAGACCCTGCGCCGCGCGTGCGACCAGCAACTGCCAGCCCTCCTGGGCGAGCCCCCCGGCGAGCGAGGCCAGGGTGAACACGGCGAGGCCGATCAGGAACATCCGCTTGCGCCCGTACAGGTCGGCGGCCCGGCCGCCCAGCAGCATGAACCCGGCGAAGGCGATGGCGTAGGCGTTGACCACCCACTGGAGTCCCGGGCCGCTCAGTCCCAGGTCGGTGCGCATCGAGGGGAGGGCGACATTGACCACGGACACATCGAGGACGACCAGGAACTGCCCCGCGCAGACCAGCAGCACCACCAGCCAGGTGGGGGGCGCGGCACCACTCCGGCGGGCACCGGATATCGCGGGGAGGCCGGAGGAGACGCCGGAGGACATGTCGGAGGAGGCGGACTGGGACGGGAATTCGGACGGGGACTCGGACGGGGACTCGGTGGGGGCATCGGGCATGGGTGTCATGCTCTCAACCGCCCCACGCTCCTGGCATCGGGTCTGCGTACGACCCTTGTTCCGTCGTGCGACCTACGTCCGCCCCTCCCCCCGACCCCCAAGAGACGTTAAAGAATGTTTAGTGCGCCGAAGCAACGGAATAGTTGCCCAGGGGTACCGGGTTCGGGATACATGTAGATAGCTGCGTACGCATACAGCTCACCGCACCGACGGATCGCCGTACCAACGGATCGCCGCACCGACAGATCAGCGCACCGACAGCTCACCGCATCGACGGATCGCCGCACACCTCGGCCTGGAGGCCCCCGCATGTTGCTCACGACGAAGGACCGGCCCACCCGGAGTGCCGGTGGGACCGTCGTCCCGGTGCTCGCCTTCGCGGGCATCGTTGTCGCGGTGATGCAGACCCTGCTCATCCCGGTCATCAAGGACCTGCCGCGCCTGCTGGACACCTCCCCCAGCAACGCCACCTGGGTACTGACCTCGACCCTGCTGTCCGGTGCCGTCTCGACCCCGATCATGGGACGGCTCGGCGATCTGTACGGCAAGCGGAAGCTCCTCGTCGTCAGTCTGTCCGTGATGGTCGTCGGCGCGTTGGTCAGCGCGTTCAGCAGCGCCCTGCTGCCGATGATCGCCGGGCGCACCCTCCAGGGGTTCGCCATGGGCGCGATCCCCCTCGGCATCGGGCTGATGCGGGACATGCTGCCGCGCGAGCGGCTGGGCTCCGCGATGGCGCTGATGAGTTCCTCGATCGGCGTCGGCGGCGGGCTGGCGCTGCCCGTCGCCGCCCTGGTCGCCCAGCACAGCGACTGGCACGCCCTCTTCTACGGCGCCGCCGGACTCGGTGTCGTCGCCATCGTCCTCACCCTGGTCCTCGTACCCGAGTCGAAGGTGCGTGCCACCGGTACCTTCGATCTGCCCGGCGCGCTCGGGCTGTCCGCCGGGCTGGTGCTGTTCCTGCTGCCGATCACCAAGGGCAGCGACTGGGGCTGGACCTCCGGGCTCACCCTCGGCCTGTTCGCGGGCGCCGCGGTGACCCTGCTGCTGTGGGGGGTGATGGAACTGCGGCTGGCGGCCCCGCTGGTGGATCTGCGGACCACCGCCCGCCCGGCAGTGCTGTTCACCAACCTCGCCTCGATCATGATCGGCGTCTCCTTCTTCGTCGTCTCCCTGGTGCTGCCGCAGCTCCTCCAGCTCCCCACCAGCACCGGCTACGGCCTGGGCCAGTCGATGGTCACCGCCGGTCTGCTGGTCGCCCCGCTCGGGCTGACGATGATGCTGACCGCGCCGGTCTACGCCCGCCTCTCGGCGAAGTACGGCCCCCGCACCACCCTCATCATCGGTCTGCTGGTCATCGGCACCGGCTACGGCGCCGGGCTCGGGCTGATGACCGCCGCCTGGCAGTCGCTCGTCATCTCGGTGCTGCTCGGCGCGGGCATCGGCCTCGCCTACTCCTCGCTGCCCGCGCTGATCATCGGTGCCGTCCCGGCCGAGGAGACCGGCGCGGCCAACGGCCTCAACACCCTGATGCGGTCCATCGGCACCTCGGTGTCGAGCGCCGTCATCGGCATGGTGCTGGCCAACACCTCGAACGTGGTCGGCGGGGTCGCGGTCCCCTCCATGCACGGGTTCCGGCTGTCCTTCCTGATCGCCACCGGCGCGGTCGCCGCCGGGCTGGTCCTCGCCCTGTTCCTGCCGCGCCCGGACCGGGCCGCCTCACAACTGCGCGCCAGCAGCGAGGAGGAGGCCAATCTCGCGCACGCCGAGGAGATGCTGCGCGGCTTCCGGGGCCGGGTGCTGGACGCGGGCGGGGTGCCGGTGCCCCGGGCCCGGGTCACCCTGATCGACCGCCGGGGCCGCCGCGCGGGCGCCACCCTCTCCGCCGAGGACGGCTCCTACGCCCTCACGGTCCCCTCCGGCGGCGCCTACGTCCTCGCCGCCCAGGCCCACGGCCACGCCCCGCTGGCGTCCTCGGCCACCCATCCCGGCGCCCATCGCGCCATCGACCTGGACCTCTCCCTCCCGGACGGCGAGCCGGTCAGCGCGTAGGGGACGGGCCCGGCGCGGGGCTCGCGGGAGGGGTGGGGCACGATGTGGGCCGACCCCGAGCCGGCCCACGGCCCCGGCCCCCGGCCCCCGGCGCCGACCTCGCCCCTGTAGCCGCGCCCGCGCCCGCCCCGACGAGAGGACCCACCCCATGACCAGCCCGGAGCCGACGCCGCAACCGACACCGGAGCCGACGCCGGAATCGACACCCATGGCGGCATCGACCCCGGCGCCCGAGATCCTCGCCGCGTTCGAGGCGGCGAAGGGGTTCATGCCGGTGGACGAGGGCCTCGCCCTGTACGCGGCGGCCCGGACCGCGGGCCTGCTCGGGCTGCCGCTGCTGGAGATCGGCACCTACTGCGGGCGCTCCACCCTCCTGCTCGCCGACGCGGCCCGCGCGTCCGGGGTCACCGCGCTGACCGTCGACCACCACCGGGGCAGCGAGGAGCAGCAGCCCGGCTGGGACTACCACGACCCCGGGACGGTCGATCCGGAACTGGGCGTGATGGACACCCTGCCGGAGTTCCGCCGCACCCTGCACCGGGCCGGGCTGGAGGACCGGGTGGTCGCCCTGGTCGGCCGCTCCCCCGTGATCGCCCGGCTCTGGACGGCCCCCCTCGGCCTGGTCTTCGTCGACGGCGGCCACACCGACGAGCACGCGAACGCCGACTACGAGGGCTGGGCGCCCCGGATCGCGGACGGCGGCCTCCTCGTCCTGCACGATGTCTTCCCGGACCCGGTGGACGAGTTCACCGGCCAGGCGCCCCACCGCGTCCATCTGCGCGCCCTGGCGTCGGGCGCCTTCACGCAGGTGTCGGCGACGGGTTCGCTGCGGGTGCTGCGCCGGACCGGACCGGGTGTTTGAGAGCCGTACACCGGGGTCACGGACATGACCCGTTCGCCCGTGTGGTGAATCCCGGGTCGCCGGGTTGACGGCGGTTAGGGTGTCACGCGTGTCCAACTCAGGCCCGGATGTCGAACCGTCCCCCACCGGCCGTCCGCGCGGCGGCGTGACCGCCGTCGCCCTCGCCGCGCTGGTGCCGGGGGCACTGATCGGATGGCTGGTGTACGAGGCGGCGGGCGGCAGCGGCGGCGGCTCCGCCGAGGGGGCCGCCGGGAGCAGCGCGAGCAGCGCAAGCCGCCCGGCCGCAGCGCCCCCGGCGTCCTCCGAACCCCCGGCCGCCGACGACAGAAAGCCCGCCGCCTCTCCGTCCGTCTCCGTCGGCGACGCGCTCCAGGGCAAGGTCGTCGTGATCGACCCGGGGCACAACCCGGGGAACTTCCAGCACACCGCCGAGATCAACCGCAAGGTGGACATCGGTTCGGCGATGAAGGAGTGCGACGCCACCGGCACCTCCACCAACGACGGTTATCTGGAGGCCCGGTTCACCCTGGACGTGGCGCACCGGCTGCGCGATCTGCTCACCGCGCAGGGCGCGACGGTGAAGCTGACGCACGACGCCGACCGCCCGTTCGGCCCGTGCATCGACGAGCGGGCCCGGATCGGCAACGAGGCGAAGGCGGACGCCGTCGTCTCGGTCCACGCCGACGGGGTCGGCGCGGGCAACCGCGGCTTCCACATGATCCTGCCCGGCGCCGTCACCGCGGGCGCCGCCGACACCCGTCCGATCCTCGCCCCCTCCCGCGACCTGGGCGAACGCATCGCGGACGGTTTCGCCCGGGAGACCGGCAGCGCGCCCTCCAACTACGTCGGCGGCGGCACCGGCCTGGTCACCCGTACCGACCTCGGCGGTCTCAATCTCTCAACGGTTCCCAAGGTGTTCATCGAGTGCGGCAACATGCGCGACGGCACGGACGCCGCACTGCTCACCAGCGGCGACTGGCGGCAGCGGGCCGCGAAGGGAATCTCTGAGGGAATCGTGAGTTTCCTGCGCGGGTAGTGATCTACGCCCTGTTCGGGGCGGACAGTCCGATCTCCGTGGGGGTAGGGTCCCTACGATGAGGGCCACCCCCGCGCTCGCACCGGTCCCCTACGGCGGCATGGTGACAGCGACGCCTCCAGCAGTGCCGATGCAGAGACGACTGACGAAGGACCTGAAGTGAATATCCGCTCCCTCACTAGAGGCGACGGCGTGGTGATCGGAGCAGCGGTACTGCTGTTCATCGCGTCGCTCCTCGATGTCACCGGATGCGACGGCCCCGAAGCCGTGTGCGACTCGCTGGAGACGAACGCCTGGGGCCTGAGCCTCGGCCTCGGTCTCGGCACCTACATGCTCGGCGTGGTCGGTGCGGTGCTGGTCGTGCTGGCCCGGCTCGCCCCGCAGCCCCGCAAGATCGCCGGTCTCGACCTCGGCCAGGCCGGTACCGTGCTGGCGGTCGCCGCCGCCTGGTCGCTGCTGTGGTGGACGCTGGACGCCGAGAGCGTCGGTGTCGGTCTCATCCTCGGTCTGATCGCCGCGCTGCTGCTGGCGGGCGGTGCCGTCGCCGCGCCGCTGGTCCCCGCGCTCAAGACCGCCCTGGTCCCGGCGCCCCGCCCGGCCGCCCCGCAGCCCTACGGGGGTCAGCCGCAGGGTGGTTACGGCTACCCCGGCGCCCAGCAGCAGCAACCGCCGGCGTTCGGCGGGCAGCAGCCGCAGGGGTCGTTCGGCGGGCAGGCCCCGGCCACGCCTCCGGCCGCCGACTTCTCCCCGTTCTGGTTCGCGGTGCCGGTGGCGCGTCCGCTGTTCGCGGAGGACGGTTCGCCCAACCCGATCGCCGAACTGGCGCCGGGCACCTGGTACCTGGCCGTCGAGCAGCGCGGCCCGGCCCTGGTCGCGCAGACCCAGGACGGCCGCCGGGGCGTCCTCCAGGACACCAGCGGCATCCAGCGCGGCTGACCGCCCCCGCGTTCAACGGCCCCCCGCCCTTCCGGGCGGGGGGCCGTTGCCATACAGCCACCCCAACCGAACCCCCCACCCCCCTAGGCACCGCCCCCGCAGCACTCCGCATCCAACCCCAACGGCAACCACCGCCCCCCGAACACCGCACAGGTCGCCTCATCACCCCCCAACGCCGCCACCGCCAGCAACAACGCCCCCGCCGTCCACGTCGTCAGCTCCCGCGGCCACACCGCGTCGTCGTCGAAGACATACCCCGTCCAGTACAGCCCGGACTCCGGCTCGCGCAGATGACGGATGGACTTCAGCACCTCCAGCGCCCGGTCCGACTCCCCCGTCACCCACAGGGTGAGCGCCAGTTCGGCCGACTCCCCGCCCGTCACCCAGGGATTGGGCACCACGCACCGCACCCCCAGCCCCGGTACCACGAACCGCTCCCACCCCTCCGCGATCCGCGCCTGTGCCTCCGTGCCGGTCAGGGCGCCGCCCAGCACCGGGTAGTACCAGTCCATGGAGTAGCGGCCCTTGTCCAGGAACCGTTCCGGATGGCGCCGGATGGCATGGCGGAGCATCCCGGCCGCGAGTTCCCAGTCGGGCTGGGGCTCCTCCCGCTGTTCGGCGATGGCGAGCGCGCAGCGCAGGGCGTGGTGGATGGAGGAGGAGCCGGTGAGGAGGGCGTCCGCCGTCGCGGTGCCGTCGTCCTCGCGGCGCCAGCCGATCTGGCCGCCGGGCTGCTGGAGGCGCAGGACCCATTCGACGGCGGCGTGCACCACCGGCCACATCCGGTCCAGGAACGGATCGTCGCCGGTGGCGAGGTAGTGGTGCCAGACGCCTACGGCGACATAGGCGACGAAGTTGGACTCGCGGCCCCGGTCGGTGACCCGGTGGGCGTCGCCGTCGGCGTAGGCGGCGTACCAGGAGCCGTCGTCGTTCTGGTGGGCGGCGAGCCAGTGGTAGGCGCGCTCGGCGGCCTCGTGCTCACCGGCCGCGTCGAGGGCCATCGCGGCCTCGACATGGTCCCAGGGGTCGAGATGGTGGCCGCGGAACCAGGGGATCGCCCCGTCGGCGCGCTGGATCGAGCGCAGTGCGGCGACGGTGGCGGCGGCCTGCCCGGCGGTGAGGACCCCGGGCAGGACGAGGTGCTCGGTGCGGGGTGTGGTCACTGGGCGTCCGCCGGGGGGAGATGGGGCTTGGTCGCGTAGGCCACGAAGCTCTTGCCGATCAGCGGGTTGAGCGCCTGCTCGGCGACCCGGGTGGCCAGGGGCTTCTTCATGATGTCCCAGACCAGCAGCTTGTGGTAGGCGCGGACCGGCAGCGCCTTGTCGTTGTCGACGCCGAAGGCGCACTTCAGCCACCAGTAGGGGCTGTGCAGGGCGTGGGCGTGGTGGCTGCCGTAGGGCCTGAGGCCGGACTCGCGGATGCGGGTGAGGAGTTCGTCGGCGCGGTAGATGCGGATGTGGCCGCCCTCGACCTCGTGGTAGGCGTCGGAGAGGGCCCAGCAGACCTTCTCGGGGCCGTAGCGGGGCACGGTGACGGCGATCCGGCCGCCGGGGCGGAGCACCCGGACCATCTCGGCGAGGACCCCCTTGTCGTCGGGGATGTGCTCCATCACCTCGGAGATGATGACGACATCGAAGGAGCCGTCGGGGAAGGGCAGGGCGAGGGCGTCGCCCTCCAGGGCCGTCGCGGTGGCGCCCTCGGGGGCCTCCCCGGCCTCCTTCATCGCGGCGAACCAGCGGGCGACCTCGCGGATCTCCTCCCCGTTGCGGTCCAGCGCGACGACCCGGGCGCCGCGCCGGTAGCACTCGAAGGCGTGCCGTCCGGCACCGCAGCCGAGGTCCAGGACCCGGTCGCCGGGGGCGATCGGGAACCGGGAGAAGTCGACGGTCAGCACGTGGCCCTGCTTTCGCGATCGGAGGTGACCGGGTGCCGGGCGACGGCCTCCCGGTAGTGGGCGACGGTGCCCTCGGCGGCACGGGCCCAGGTGAAGTGCCGCAGCACCCGGGCGCGTCCGGCGCCGCCGAGCCGGGCACGGAGTTCCGGGTCGCCGAGGAGACGGCCGAGCCCGGCGGCGAGGGCTCCGGCGTCGCCGGGGGGTACGGCGAGGCAGGTCTCGCCGTCGGGTCCGGCGACCTCGGGGATGGCACCGCCGGTCGTGGCGAGCAGCGGCGTCCCGGTGGCCATGGCCTCGGCGGCGGGCAGCGAGAACCCCTCGTAGAGGGAGGGCACGCAGGCGACGGTGGCCGAGCGGATCAGGTCGACGAGTTCCGCGTCGGAGATGCCCTTGACGAACTCGACGGCGCCTTCGAGTCCGTAGCGGGTGAGGGCCCGGGCGACCGGGCCGCCGGTGGGGCGGGTGCCGACGACGACGAGATGGGCGGCGGGGTGTTCGGTGCGGACCTTGGCGAGCGCCTCGACCAGGAAGACGAGGCCCTTGAGGGGGACGTCGGCGCTGGCGGTGGTGACGATCCGGCCGGGGACGCGGGCCACGGACGGGTCGGGGGCGAAGAGGTCGGTGTCGGCGCCGATGTGCACCACATGGATCCGGTCGGGGCGGACCCCGAGGTCGTCGACGATCTCGGCGCGGGAGGTGCCGGAGACGGTGAGGACGGTGGGCAGCCTGCGGGCGACGCGCTTCTGCATCCGGGTGAAGGCGTACCAGCGGCGGACCGACCAGCGCCGCTGCCAGGTGGCGGCGGCGTCGAGTTCGAGGCGCCGGTCGACGGTGATGGGGTGGTGGACGGTGGTGACCAGGGGGGCGCCGAGGTCGCCGAGGAGTCCGTAGCCGAGGGTCTGGTTGTCGTGGACGACGTCGAACCGGCCGCGCCGGGCGCGCAGTTGGCGGCGGGCGCGCAGGGAGAAGGTGAGGGGTTCGGGGAAGCCGCCGGTCCACATGGTGGCGACTTCGAGGGCGTCGATCCAGTCCCGGTACTCGCCGCGGCCCGGGGTGCGGAAGGGGTCGGGCTGGCGGTAGAGGTCGAGGCTCGGGAGCTCGGTGAGACGCAGCCGCCCGCCCTCGGAACCGAGTTCCGGGTCACCCTCGGGCCCGAGCAGGGGGTCACCCTCGGGACCGGGCACCGGGTCGAGCACCGGGTAGGGCTGGGCGCCGATCACCTCGACGCGGTGGCCGAGGCGGGCGAGTTCGCGGCCGAGGTGGCGGACGTAGACGCCCTGGCCGCCGCAGAACGGGTTTCCCTTATAGGTGAGGAGTGCGATGCGCAGCGGTGGCGAGCCGTCAGCCGCAGGACCGTCATGGGCCCTTTTCCGACTGGCCTCAGCGGTCACTCCGGGCCCCCTTCTGCCTGCACGACGGTGAGACTACGACACGGGACGCTAATCTAGAACAAGTTTCAGACTTGATCGTCCGAGAGGCTCCGAATCTACCGGCTGGTAGGGCCGGGGCGGGACGTGGATCAGGTGATTCGCGCCACGGCGGGCAAGATCGACCCCGGTCCTGCCATGCTGTCTGATCGCCCCCACTCCTCACAGTTCCTCATGGACTGTCACGGAACCCACGGAACGGTGCCCATGCCTGCGGAAGCCAAGGTGACCAAGGTGGAAGCCAGTAGCGCGCGAGCCGACTCGCCGCCGCTGACCGAGCGGCAGGAGGCGCGGCGCCGCCGCATCCTGCACGCGAGCGCGCAGTTGGCCGGCCGGGGCGGGTTCGACGCGGTGCAGATGCGGGAGGTCGCGGAGTCCTCGCAGGTGGCACTGGGCACGCTGTACCGGTACTTCCCCTCCAAGGTGCATCTGCTGGTGGCGACGATGCAGGCCCAGCTCGACCACATGCACGGCACGCTGCGCAAGAAGCCCCCGGCGGGCGAGACGGCGGCGGAGCGGGTGGCGGAGACCCTGATGCGGGCCTTCCGCGCGCTCCAGCGCGAGCCGCATCTGGCCGACGCGATGGTCCGCGCCCTCACCTTCGCCGACCGCAGCGTCTCCCCCGAGGTGGACCAGGTCTCCCGGCAGACGACGGCGATCATCCTCGACGCGATGGGCCTGGACCACCCCACCCCCGAGCAGCTCTCCGCGGTCCGTGTCATCGAGCACACCTGGCACTCCGCCCTGATCACCTGGCTCTCCGGCCGCGCCTCGATCGCCCAGGTGAAGATAGACATCGAGACGGTGTGCCGGTTGATCGACCTGCCGTCGACGGAGGAGCGGCCGACGGCACGGTGAGGTGCCGCCCGGACGGTCCGACCCACCCGACCGAGCCCGCTCACCGCCCCCGGCGCCCCTTCACTCCGGCGCGTGGTGGACGCACTGCGCCGAGCCCCGCACCCCCTGGCGGCTCGCCACCCTCATGACCTGGAACCGGCCGGTGACGGGCGGCGAGCCGGTGAGATATGTCGCGGTGTGCGGCGGGATGGGCCGTTCGGGGCGCCCGGTAGAGTAAGCAGGTCGTATCACCTCCGTCCGCGAGGAAGCCGGTGCGAATCCGGCGCTGACCCGCAACCGTATGGGCCCCCAGGGCTCTGAGCCGGACCACCGCCGACGGACAAGTGACCGGCTCATGCGCACCGGCGTCCGCCGGTCGCGGCACCGTCGAGGCATACGGAGCCGAGCCGCCCGGGGTGCCCGCCCGGTGCTGCCCGCCTCCGCACAGGAAAGGGCTCCCGCCGACCATGTTCGTCCGCCGCAGTGCCGCGGTCGTCGCCGCCGCCTTCGGGATCGGCGCCCTCGCCGCTCCGCTCGCCCAGGCCGCCGACCCCTCCCCCTCGCCCTCCGTGACGCTCCCGGAGGGCCTGTACGGCACGGCCGACCCGACGTACGACGGTGTCTGGCGCCAGTCGCTGGCGCTGCTCGCCCAGTCGTCGGTGGGCGTCACCCCGGCCGACCGGGGCGTGGACTGGCTGGCCGGCCAGCAGTGCGCCAACGGCGGCTTCGCCGCCTACCGCCCCGACCCGGCGGCGGACTGCGGCACCAAGACACCGCTGGACTCCAACAGCACCGCCGCCGCCGTCCAGGCCCTCGCCGCGCTCGGCGGCCACGACGCCGCCACCGGCAGGGCCGTCACCTGGCTGAAGTCCGTGCAGAACACGGACGGCGGCTGGGGCTACACCCCCGGCGGCCCCAGCGACACCAACTCCACCGGCCTGGTCGTCGGCGCCCTCACCGCGACCGGCGAGAAGCCCGCCGAGGTCCGCAAGGACGGCAAGTCGCCCTACGACGCCCTGCTCGCCCTGAGCGTCCCCTGCGACGACACCGAGGGCGGCGGCGCCTTCGCCTACCAGCCCGAGCAGAACGGCGACCTCCTCGCCAACGCCGACGCCACCGCCGCAGGCGCCCTGGGCGCCCTCGGCACCGGCCTCAACGCGGAGGCCCCCGACACGACCGCCCCCGCCACGGCGAAGTGCGCCGACGCCGCCACTCCCGCGCAGGCCGCCGCCAACGCCACCGCCTGGCTCACCGCCGCCCTCGCCGGGAACGACGACCACCTCACCTCCACCCTCCCCGGCGCCGAGGACCAGCCGGACTACGGCAACACCGCCGACGCCGTGGTCGCGCTGGCCGCGCTGGGCGAGGACAGGCAGGCCCGCGCCTCCATGACCTGGCTGGAGCGCAACGCGCGCGCCTGGGCCGACGCCTCCGGCCCCGCCGCCCACGCCCAGCTCGTGCTGGCCGCGCACGCGATCGGCGACGGCCCCGAGGAGTTCGGCGGCACCGGCCTCATCGACCGTCTCAACGCCAGCGGCCCGGCCCCGGCGGCCACCGACGACCTGGTGGAGAAGCGCGTGGTCGAGAAGGAGACCACGGCCTCCGCCGAGGACGACGACTCCCCCTTCGGTGTCTGGTGGTACGTCGGCGTGTTCGGCGTCGTGGGCGTCGGCATCGGCTTCCTGGTCAGCGGTCGCAACCGCGGCGACCGGCCGTGATCCGCCGGTTCCTCCCGCTTCTGCCGGCCGCGCTGCTGCTCGTCCTCACGGGCGCGGCGGGCCAGGCCCAGGCCGCCGGCTACCGCTACTGGTCGTTCTGGGACCGGGAGGGCGGCACCTGGCTCTACGCCGACCGCGGCCCCTCCCTGTCCCGCCCCGCCGACGGCGCCGTCCAGGGCTTCCGCTTCGCGGTGAGCGAGGACTCCCAGGACGCGACGGCCCCGCGCGGCCCGGCCGACTTCGCCACGATCTGCGCCGACATCCCCGAGAAGGCGGGCCACAAGCGGGTGGCCCTGGTCCTGGACTTCGGTACGGCGACGGACGCCCCGTCCGGCGAGACCCCGCCGCCCGCCCGCACGGCCTGCGCGAGCGTGGCCCCCGACGCGACGACCGCCGAGTCCCTGGCCGCCGTCGCCAAGCCCCTGCGCTACGACTCCAACGCCCTGCTCTGCGCGATCTCGGGATACCCGGAGCGGGGCTGCGGGGAGCAGGTGTCCCCCGAGGCGACGAAGAAGACCCCGCCGAAGGACAAGGGCCCGTCCCTGGGCCTGTGGGCGGGCGGGGCGGCGGTCGTCGCGCTGGGCGGGGCGGCGGCTTGGCAGGCTTGGCGCCGCCGACGTGCCTGAGCGACAACACCCCCCAGGAGCACGGGGAACTGCGCGCCCAGCCCCAACGGCGCCGCACCCACCCCCCACAGCACCCACCCCCCACCCCGCCCCCACCCACCCCGGAGCCTGGTGGCTCTGGGCCCTCGCCCTCGGTACAGCCGCCACCCGCACCACCAACCCCCTCCTCCTCACCCTCCTCATCACCGTCTCCGCCTATGTGGTCGCCGCCCGCCGCCCCGAAGCCCCCTGGGCCCGCTCGTACGACGCCTTCCTCAAGCTCGCCCTCGCCGTCATCGTGATCCGCCTCCTCTTCGCGGTGCTGCTCGGCTCCCCCCTCCCCGGCACCCACACCCTCCTCACCCTCCCCGAGGTCCCCCTCCCCGACTGGGCGCAGGGCATCCGCCTCGGCGGCGAGGTGACCCTCGAATCCCTGCTGGCCGCGTTCTACGACGGGCTGCGCCTGGCGACGATGCTGATCTGCGTCGGCGCCGCGAACGCCCTCGCGAACCCGTCCCACCTGCTGAAGTCCCTGCCGGGCGCGCTGTACGAGATGGGGGTCGCGGTGGTCGTCGCCCTCACCTTCGCCCCGCATCTGATCGCCGACGTCCGCCGTCTGCGGGCGGCCCGGCGGCTGCGGGGCCGCCCGGACCGGGGTGTGCGGGGCCTGCTCCAGGTCGGGCTGCCGGTGCTGGAAGGGGCCCTGGAGCGGTCGGTGGCGCTGGCCGCCGCGATGGACGCGCGTGGCTACGGCCGTACCGCCGAGGTCGCGCCCGCCGTGCGCCGGACCACCGCCGCGCTCACCCTCACCGGGCTGCTCGGGGTCTGCGCGGGAACGTACGGGCTGCTCACCGCGGCGGGCGGCGCCTATGGGCTGCCGGTGCTGCTGCTGGGGCTGGCCGCCGCGCTGGGCGGGCTGTGGCTGGGCGGGAAGCGCTCGCCCCGGACCCGTTACCGCCCCGACCGCTGGGACGCGCGGGCCTGGCTGGTGACCGGCTCGGGCGTGGTGGTCGCCGCCGCGATGACGGCCGCCGACCCGGCGGCGCTGCACCCGGGGATCATCCCGCCGACCGTGCCCGAACTGCCGCTGTGGCCCGCGGCGGCGATCCTGCTGGGCCTGCTCCCGGCGTTCGTCACCCCGGCGCCCCGGCCCGTCTCCACCCCGAGGGAACCCGCATGATCCGCTTCGACGAGGTCTCGGTCACCTACTCCGGCACGGCCGGGCCGACCGTCCAGGGCATCGACTTCGAGGTGCCGGAGGGCGAACTCGTACTCCTCGCGGGCCCCTCCGGGGTCGGCAAGTCGACCGTGCTGGGCGCGGTGAGCGGTCTGGTCCCGCACTTCACCGGGGGCACCCTGCGCGGCCGGGTCACGGTGGCAGGCCGGGACACCCGCACCCACAGGCCGCGCGAGCTGGCGGACGTGGTCGGCACGGTGGGCCAGGACCCGCTGTCCCACTTCGTCACCGACACCGTCGAGGACGAACTCGCCTACGGCATGGAGTCCCTGGGCGTCGCCCCGGACGTGATGCGCCGCCGCGTCGAGGAGACCCTCGACCTGCTCGGCCTCGCCGACCTGCGCCACCGCTCCATCGCCACCCTCTCCGGCGGCCAGCGCCAGCGCGTCGCCATCGGCTCGGTGCTCACCCCGCACCCCCGGGTGCTGGTGCTGGACGAGCCGACGTCCGCGCTGGACCCGGCGGCGGCCGAGGAGGTCCTCGCCGTCCTCCAACGCCTGGTGCACGACCTCGGTACGACGGTGCTGCTCGCCGAGCACCGGCTGGAGCGGGTGGTGCAGTACGCCGACCAGGTCGTCCTGCTCCCGGCGCCGGGGGCCGCGCCCGTGCGGGGCACCCCGGCGGAGGTGATGGCGGTGTCGCCGGTGTACCCGCCGGTGGTGGAGCTGGGCAGGCTCGCGGGCTGGTCCCCGCTGCCCCTGACGATCCGCGACGCCCGGCGCCGGGCGGGGGCGGCCGGGGGGTTGCGGGAGCGGTTGGCGGAGGCGGCCGGGGGATCGCGGGAGCGGCTGGCGGAGGCGGCCGGGGGATCGCGGGAGCGGTCGGCGGGACGTGCTCCTCACCTGACGGACACCCCCGCCTCCCCTTCCGCCCTCGCGGAGGCCCGCTCCCTCTCCGTCCGCCGCGACCGGATCCCCGCCCTGCGCTCGGTGGAGCTGACCGTGTCCCCCGGCGAGACCATCGCCCTGATGGGCCGCAACGGCGCCGGGAAGTCGACGCTGCTGTCGGCGCTGGTCGGCCTGGTGGCACCGGCGTCGGGATCGGTCCGGGTCGGGGACCTCGTCCCCGCCAGGGCGGCCCCGCGCGAGCTGGTGCGCCGGGTCGGGCTGGTCCCGCAGGAACCCCGGGACCTGCTGTACGCGGACACGGTCGCCGGGGAGTGCGCGGCGGCGGACCGGGACGCCGGGGCGGCGCCGGGCACCTGCCGGGCCCTGGTGACGGACCTGCTGCCGGAGATCGCCGACGACCTCCACCCGCGCGACCTCTCCGAGGGCCAGCGCCTCACCCTCGCGCTGGCCGTCGTCCTGACCGCCCGCCCGCCGCTGATCCTGCTGGACGAGCCGACCCGGGGCCTGGACTACGCGGCGAAGGCGCGGCTGGTGGCGCGGCTGCGGGCGCTGGCGGCGGACGGGCACGCGATCATCCTGGCCACGCACGATGTGGAGCTGGCGGCGGAGCTGGCGCACCGGGTGGTGCTGCTGGCGGAGGGCGAGGTGATCGCGGACGGCCCGACCGCCGAGGTGGTGGTGTCGTCGCCGTCGTTCGCGCCGCAGGTGACGAAGGTGCTGGCGCCCGAGCGCTGGCTGACCGTGACGCAGGTCCGCGAGGCCCTCGCGTGAGCCGCCCGGCCTCCGTCCCGCAGGCCCGTGCCGTACGGCTGGGCCCGCGTTCGATTCTCGCCCTGCTGCTGGTGAGCGCGGTGGGGGTGGGGGCGCTGGGCTGGCCGTTCCTGGCGCCGCCGGAGTCGAGTGTGGCCGCGCACAGTCAGGACGCGCCCTGGCTGTTCGCGGGGCTGCTGGTGCTGCTGGTGGCGGTGGTGGGGGCGACGATCTCGGAATCGGGGCTCGGACCGAAGGCGGTGGCCATGGTCGGGGTGCTGGCGGCGACCGGCGCGGCGCTGCGGCCGATCGGCGCCGGGACGGCCGGGATCGAGCCGATGTTCTTTCTGATGGTGCTGAGCGGCCGGGTGCTGGGCCCGGGGTTCGGTTTCGTGCTGGGCTCGCTGACCATGTTCGCGTCGGCGCTGCTGACCGGCGGGGTGGGGCCGTGGCTGCCGTTCCAGATGCTGTCGATGGGCTGGTTCGCGATGGGCGCGGGCCTGCTCCCGGGCCCGGACCGGCTGCGGGGCCGGGGCGAACTCCTCCTCCTCTCCTCCTACGGCTTCCTGGGCGCCTTCGCCTACGGCACGGCGATGAATCTGGCGGGCTGGCCGTTCATGGCCGAGAACAGCACCGCCATCGCCTTCGACGCGGACGCGCCGGTGGCGGTGAATCTGGCCCGGTTCGTGGCGTACTGCCTGGCGACGTCCCTGGGCTGGGATCTGGGGCGGGCGGTGGTGACGGTGGCGCTGACCTGGCTGGTGGGTCCGGCGGTGCTGAAGGCGCTGCGGCGGGCGACCCGCAGGGCCGCGTTCGAGACGCCGGTCACCTTCGACGCCCCCGTACGGTGAGCCGCTGTGCGCCGCCGGTGACGCGGACCGGCCCCCGCCCGTGAAGCACCCCACGTGACCGGGCTCACCTACGATCCGCCCTCGTAGCGCCAGCACCTGGCATGCACGCGTCTTTCTGCCCTCTGACCTGCGGTTTGAGAGCCAGATCACACACCCGACGAACACCGGCAATGCGACCACAACTAGTAAAAGGGGTCATTGCGGTCGTATCGCAAGCCTGTTTCTCTGGACGACGTCGCAAGGCGCCGATGTCCCCCCGGGGGCCGCGGCGCCCTGGTTTGCCCCCGCCGCGCCCCGCGTGGTGGCCGGGCGGACCGCGACCCCACGTCCCCGAAGAAAAGGTTCACTGTGTCCGTCTCGCTCATCCGCCGTATCGCGTCCCCGAAGAAGGCCGTCACCGCCGCCGCCCTGGCCGCCACCGCCGCGGGCCTGGCGCTCACCGCCTCCCCCGCCCAGGCCGTGACCACCGCGTCCCCCGCCTCGGCCCAGGCCATCGCGAAGCAGATGATCCCGAACTCCGCGCACTACACCGCCTTCTCCAACATCGTCCAGCGCGAGAGCGGCTGGAACGTCACCGCGACGAACGCCTCCTCCGGCGCCTACGGCCTGGTCCAGGCCCTCCCGGCCTCGAAGATGGCCTCGGCCGGCTCCGACTGGAAGACCAACCCCGCCACCCAGATCGAGTGGGGCATCGACTACATGAACTCCCGCTACGGCAGCCCGCTCGGCGCCTGGGAGTTCTGGCAGGCGAACGGCTGGTACTGAGCCGTTCCTGCTGCGCAGGGCTCATGACGTACGAAGGCGGCGGCACCGGATGATCTCCGGGCCGCCGCCTTAGGCGTGTCCTGGCAGGCACCCGTGCTCCACTGATCCGATGACCATCGCCGCCCCCCGGATCCGGGGCCGTCTGCGCCTCACCTACGTCCTGCTCCTCCTCACCGTCTCCAGCGGGATGATCGACGCGGTCAGCTATCTGGGCCTGGTCCATGTGTTCACCGCGAACATGACCGGCAATGTGGTGGTGCTCGGTTTCGCCACGGCCGGGGCGGCGGGCTTCTCCGTCCCCCACACCGCGACCTCGATCGCCTGCTTCGCGCTCGGCGCGATCGGCGGGGGCCGCCTCGCGGGCCGTCTCGCGCCCCGCTCCCGGGGCCGCTGGGCCCGCGCCTCCCTCGCCCTGGAAGCGGCCCTCGTCCTGGCCGCCGCGCTCGTGGCCTTCGCGATGCCGGACGACCCCGTCCGCCCCTACCTCCTCGTCGCCCTCACCGCCCTGGCGATGGGCATGCGCAACGCGACCGTCCGCAAACTCGGCGTCCCCGGCATCACCACCACCACGGTCGTCACCAGCACCCTCACCGCCCTCGCCGCCGAGTCCCCCTTCGGCGGCGGCGACGGCGCGGGCGGCCTGCTGCGGGTGCTCGCCGTGGTCGCCCTCTTCAGCGGCGCGCTGCTCGGCGCGTGGCTGTTCCTGGACCATGGGATGGGCGTCCCGCTGCTGGTGGTGGCGGTGCTGGCGGGGTTGCTGGCGGTACTGGCCTCCGACCGCGACTGACTCCGTCCCGTCAGCGGGCGGTTTCGGCGCCGGACGCGGCCCAGCCGACGAAGGCGGTGAAGGCGGCGGGACCGAGGGTGAGGATCGGTCCCGCCGGGGTCTTGGAGTCGCGGAGGGCGATGGATGCGTGGGGCGCTGAAGCGACTTCGAGGCAGTTGCCGCCCTGATCGCTGCTGTAGCTGGACTTACGCCACTGGATCTCGCTCAGAATGACTTCGCTCGCCATAGCGTTCCTCCATCACATGCCGGATCAACTCCGCCGAGTCCCTGAGGGAGAGGGCGGCGGCTTGGAGATGATCGTAACGGAGCGAGCAGTCCTGAACCGTGTCCGGATTGGCGGTGGGATGCCCGCTGCCGTACCCCTCGGTGTAGACGATGGGCGGATCACTCGGAAAGCGGAAGAGGTCGAACGAGCCTGTCATCCCGGCATGCGCACCAGCCGAGAACGGCAGCACCTGCACATTGACCCGGGGATTGTGCTCAAAGGCCAACAACCTGGCCAGTTGCTCGCGCATGACGTCGTTGCCGCCGATCCGCAGACGCAGGGCGGCTTCGCTGAGGATCGCCCAGAAGACCGGCGGACGACTCTTCTCGAAGATCCGCTGGCGGGCAAGTCGGACGGCCGTACGGTCGTCGAGGTCGGCGTCGTCGAGCAGTCCGAGCACGGACCGCGCGTAGGCAGAGGTCTGCAACAGGCCATGCACTATCTGGGCCTCGAAACAAAGGACTTCGGTCGCCCGGGTCTGCAACTCGGCCACCTGCTGGAACCAGGCCGGAAGCTGACTGCGCAGCACGAGCACAAGGAGCCGGGAGAGCACTCCACCTGTCCCGAGCGCGGCGTCGACGCGCTCGCTGAACGCCTCCGTCGGCAGCTTGCGGGCGGTCTCGATCTGGCCAACCAGGGAGCCGGTGTAGTTGACGATCTCACCGAGCTGCTTCTGGGTGAGCCCGGCGGCCTCACGAAGTCGCCGTAGCTCGAAACCGTAGTAATCGAGGGGCGAGGCACCGGGGTCGAGGACGTTGATATGAGTCACGTGGGGGGACTCCTCTCAGGCAACTCGCACCACACTGTGACGAGTTGCTTCCGTTGCGTAGTCAGGGTAGTGGCGCACGGCCAGCCTGGAGGGGTGAACGCAAACTTCCCCCACCAGTACCGCATGAGCCTCACCGTCGCCGAGCACTCGGCCCGTCACATCCGCCGCATCATCCGCACGCTGCTCAAGGAGTGGGGGGTGGAGGAGGTGACCGAGGCCGTGGAACTGGCGGCGACGGAGCTGGTCACCAACGTCGTACGCCATGTCCCGGACCGCTCCTGCACGATCCGGATCGCCCGGCACGGGTCCGGGGCGCGGGTGGAGGTGACGGACAGGTCCCCGCGCCTGCCCGTGACCCTCCCGCGGGCTCCTTCCCCGGAGTCGGAGAACGGGAGGGGGCTGCTGGTAGTGGAGGGGCTGGTGGACAAGTGGGGGGTGGACAGGGTCCCGGGGGTGGGGAAGACGGTGTGGTTCGAGTGCCTCAAAGCTCCGGAGCGAGCAGCGTCAGCCGGAGAACCGCCGCGAGAATGAGAACCGCCGGGAGCAGATACCACCCCTTGCGCAGCCAGGCCGCTTTCACGCAGGCGAGGGTGAGGGCGGCCAGGAGGAGGGAGAGGGCGAGGACGAGCCCGGAGGCGAACTGGGAGTGGGCGACGGTCTCGCTGTCCCAGGGGCCGACGGGCTCGGCCATGTAGGCGAGATAGATGAAGTAGAGGGCGATGAGGTGCCCGAGGGTGAGGAGAGCCCCGGAGACGGCGGAGGCGGCCCGGGTGAGGGAGGGGGAGCGGCTCACCGCAGGGCCTCTCTGGCGTCGTCGAGATTCCGGTCGAAGCCGCGGCCGTACGCCTGGGCGTTCGGGTCCTGATAGTAGGGCCCGCCGTTGTAGCGGGCGGCCAGCTCCTGCATCTGTTCGCGGGTCATCTGCTCGGGCGGGATGTCGGCGAAGCCGCTCTCGGCCTTGAGCTGGGCGAGGTATTCGGAGGCGATGAAGATGTTCTGGGCGGGGTCCTTGACCGCGCTGACGACCTGGTCGCGCTGGCCGTCGGTGAGCTGGTCGGGGTCGTAGCCCAGTACCTCGGCGGCGCGGCGGACCTGGATGGAGAGGGGGCCCATGGAGGTCTCGTCGGGGTCGTTGGTGAAGGGGAGGAAGCCGCGTCCCTCGTAGGCCAGGTCGTCGAGGAGGGCGGGGTCGCCCATGACTTCCTGCCAGGCGATACCGGCGACCATTTCGGGTGGGAGGCCGGAGTCGTGGGCGGCGGCGTTGATCAGTTCCCGGTTGCCGGAGATGTACTCGCGGCGGCCGTCGTCGGAGGTGGAGGGGAGCCAGTAGTTGTTGCCCTGGCCGTCCGGGAGGCTGTCGACGCGCATCTGGATCCGGTAGAGGGACTCGGTGATCAGGACCTGCTCACCGGCGGTGGGGGTGGGCATCTCGTCGACCTTCGGGCCGGAGCCGGGGAGTTGGGCATAGGGGTTGGTGCTGGCCTGGCGGGCTTCGGCCCGCAGGGGCCCGAGGGTGCGCAGGAGTTGTTCGGGATCACCGAGGGGGCTGCGGAAGTCGGGCAGGGAGCGGTGGGCGGCGCGGAGTTCGGCGACGCAGGTGTCGCGGGCCTCGGACTCGACGCGGAGGGCGTCGGCGTAGTGGTCCTTGGTCTGCTGGTAGTAGCGCTCGGCGTCCTCGCGGATGGCGTCGAGGTCGACGCCCAGTTCGGCGAACCAGTCCATGACGCCGGTGCTGGCCCGGAGGTCCTCCCACTGGCGGAGGGGTTCGGCGGCGCGGGCGGTGGGGGTGATGGCGGTGGCTTCCCTGGCCATCACCTCCGAGAGCCTGCCTTCGCTGTCCTTGCCGCTGCGGTAGTGGCTCTTGGCGGTGGAGACGGCGCCGGAGTAGGTGGTGAGGGCGTCCGCCACGGTGCGGAAGGCGCGCGCGAGGGCGTCGGTCAGCTCCCTCGCCTCGGTCAGACGCCGGGCGTGGAGATCGCGGGCCTCGCTGCGCCAGTCGATCTCCCCTGCCTTGCGAAAAGCGTCGTCGGTGGTGTCGATGAGCCGGTGCAGCCGGGTGAACTCGGCCGCGCCGCGCCCGATGAGCGCGGGATTGGCGTCTTCCAGGAACTCGACATCGACGCGATAGGCGGCCACCCCGGATCACCGGTCCCCGGCGTCGGTGTAGAGCCCGTCGGTGAGGACGGAGTCCAGCTTCCTGCGCACCAGTTCGTCATATTCCGCGTACGTGCTGTTCGCCGACCTGAGCTTGCCGGCCAGGGCGGCGAGCAGGACGACGGCGTCCGTGTACTGGTCCTTGGCGTACCGGGCGAAGATCTCGACATTGGCGGCGACTTCGGGGTGCGACCGGGGAGTCCGGCCCATAGTGGCGTTCTCACCGTCCATCCGCCCCTCGTACAGCACACCCGCGATCTCCAGCAGCAGATGCGAACTGCCGTCGATGGACTCGGCGTTGGCGGCGAAGCCGTCACCGGGCGCACCGGAGCCACCCCCGTCGACCGGCAACTGATTGAGCCGCATACCCACCGCCGCCTGCTCCGCCCGAGCAACGGCGTCAGCCTTCAACTGCGCCCATTCCTCTTCCCACGACACGATGCTCCCCCGTCCGAGCGCCCACCCCACCCATCCCATTCCGTCACCTGGGTGGGTACCAGGAAGTTTGCCATGCCCACGCCGGACGGGTCCGGGCCCGGGGCTCGGCCCGGCGCGGGTGGCATCCGGCCACTTCCAGCACAGCCCGCACTACTGCGGCACCATGCGGCGAATCACCGGATTGGCGGCCAGCCCGGGAATCTCCGAGGTCAGAATCGCATACGCGTCGCGACAGAACTCCGAGAAAACACGCCCGAGTTCCTCACCCTCGACGGCAACTCGCCAGGAATGATTCGACGAAGTCACGGCAACGAGATCACCATCGCAACACAACTGGATAACCTCTTCGCTTTCCGTGAAGCCAGAAACCGCGTCCTCTCCTGACAAGATGCACTGGGCTGCACGGAAAAGGGAAAGTGCCAGATCCACGAGCATCATGAATCTCCACTTCGAGATAACCTCCACGCCGCCCACGACCAACATCTGGCGTCCACGCCCACGTCCGGCTCCGCCTCCAGCACCAGGCCATCGACACCCTCAGCAACGCCCTCAACCCGACTGATACCCCCGACGACCCGCCCGCCGCTGCCATCGTCCGCTGACACTGCCGTCACCGTTGCCGTCAAACCGTTGAAGAGCCCCACCGAAACACAACTCGGTGGGGCTCTTGAGGCCGATCGACTCACCTCAAAGGAGATCGCTGTCGGCGCCGCCTAGTCGGTCGTCCACAGCCGCGCGAATTTCGCTCCAGGGGTCGTGTCGAAGGGATTCCAATGTCTCCCTCGACGTGTTCCTGTGCTGCGCGACTCTCATTCTGATCGATTCGTCCACATCGAGAGCGAGGTGCTCGAGAAGGTGCGGTGACAGTTTCCGCTTCATGACCACCATGAAACGGACGCGAGTATCAGGGTCGTCGATCAGCATTTCCAGAACAGCCAACGGCACCGTCTTGTTCTGGACAACTGCCACTCGTTCTTCCGGATATCGATCGACGACCTCCATCCATACCTGCGCTGGCGCCTCCTCAACTGCCGCCCTGCGGCATTCCTGTGGATCTGAGCTGTTGCGCAGCCGTACGAACTCGTCGGCAGTCTCGATCATCTTTTGACGCCCCGCAAATTGCTGTTCGGTATAAATTTCCCCGTATCACCCTTCCACTTGTCCGGCATGTAGTCGCCATATTTATCGGCATCCGAGATCCATTCGAGGCCCTTACTGGTCTCCCTATAGACCTTGAACGCCGATTCGCCGTGGCCGGTCACATCCGGAGTCCACCAGGTACCGTCCGAGGCACTCTTATAGAAGGTGGTCTTGAACGGACCTCCCTTTAGGAGTTTCGTCGAGCCTTCCTTAGTTAGCTGCCAAAGTCCTCGGCCAGCAACATCACAGTTGTTGTTATGAACGAGTACCGGCGTCTCTCCCGCCAGCACATAGTACGTGTGCACCCCCGCAACCGTGAGGTTGAAGGTCACGGCCCGCTGAGTGAAGTCCCTGTTCCCCGTGACGATCACCGTATCGGCATCGTCCGTCCGCAGTGTCATACCCGGTTCGAGCCGATGAGCCTCCACCCAGCGCCCTTCGGAAGGGGACCAGAAGGGATGCTCATACGTCGCGGTGAGCCGGCTGATTCCCTCATCCGTCGCGATGGCGAGTTCGTTGAATCTCTTGTCCTCGTCCGTCCGGATCAGGCGGGTGACCTCACGGGGTCCTGTCTCACCCGTCTCCGGGTCCGTCGCCATGACCTCGTCGCCGACTCGAACGTCCTCGATGTCCTTAATGCCGCCGTCCGCCATCAGGACGTCCGTACCGGCGAGGAAACACTGACCGCAACTCGGCTTTTTGGCGTCCTTGCCCTTGGCCGGGGGCAGTTTGCCCAAGCCGGTGCGTCCGCCGACACCCATCATGCTGACGCCAGCGACGACATTGGTGCTGAAGAAGTTGTAGAAGAATGACTTCTCCGACGGACAGTTTGTGGCATTGCACGCATCGAGCAGCGCCTTGTTCACCTCATTATCGACATATTGGTCCGATTCGGCGTGCTCGGCATAGAATTTTATCCCGCCATACGCCTCTCCCAACTGTGAATAGAAGTGCTGAATAAACCCCGAATTACCACTCCACTCGGCAGGAATGTGAACCCCCGGCAGCAGCGTGACATAGCCGTCGCCGTTCGCATCCTTGTTGCTCGGCCCCTCGTCCTCCCAGGTGACGACGGTGCCCTTGGTGCTTGTACTCGGAACGTTGGTGTTCGACTTGCCGGGGTTTATCACCCCGTCGCCGTTCGGGTCGTTCTTCGGGCAGGGCACATCGAATCCGGCACCGCACCCGATCTTCCGACCGTCCGGGTCGGAGTAGGTGGCCGGGTTCTGCATCCCGTACGAGTAGCCGTTCAGCGTCTGGTGCAGATCGAGCTGCATCAGTGGGTCCACGCTGATGAACTGCCCGGTGCTGGGGTCGTACTCGCGGGCCTCGACGTGGGTCAGGCCGGTGCTCGCGTCGGCCGACTTGCCGAGGAACGCCTTGTCGTCCGGCCATACGCCGGTCGCCTGGCCGCGCGGGCTGCCGAACGGGGTGCTGTAGCGCTTGCTCAGTGCCTGGGTGGCGTCGCCGGTGAGGGAGACACTGCTCGTTCCGTGGTGGTCGGAGGCGAGGAAGCTCAGCTTCTCCGTGCCGCTCTCGTTGCTGCGCAGGGCGATCACGGAACCAGCGGCGCCGTAGTAGCGGTTGGCCCACTTCTTGCCGGTCTTGACATGAACCTCGGTGGCGCCGAGGTACAGCACCGTCTCACCGCCGGGTGCGTTGTCGCGGCGGATGAGGAGAGTGCCGTCGGCGTCGTACAGATAGTTCGTGGACGTTGCCGAGGCGTCGTCGGTCAGCCGGGAGAGCTGCCCCTCCTTGCTCCAGGCCAGCGTCTGGGCGGTGGCGGAGCCGGCCTGCTTGCGACGCTTCTCGGTGTTGCCGGTGTCGTCGTAGGTGTACTGCGGGGCGACGCCGGTGCAACTGGCCGCGGTCGTGGTGGCGGTCAGGGCGTGCGGCCGGGTGGCGTCGTAGCAATAGGTGGTGGTGACCGGTGTGCCGGTGTTGCGGCGTTCGGTCTTGCGCTGTCCTGAGGCGGTGTAGGTGTAGCTGTTCCAATAGGGGGCGGGTCCGCCCAGGTTGGCGGCGGTACGGCCGGCGGCCGAGCAGTCGGCGGTCTTCGGGGTCCACGCCTCGCTCAGCCTGCGATGGGCGTCGTAGGTGAAGCACTGGTTGTCCGTGCCCGTGCCGACGTTGGCGCCGTCACTGATCGCGGTGACATTTCCGGCCGCGTCATAGCTGTAGGTGAGGTCCTGGACCGCGCCTCGGGTCTGGTCGTCGACGGACGCGGTCCGCAGACGACGCGTGCCCGTCTCGTAGGTGTTGGTGAGGAAGACCCGCTTGATGCCCTGGGCCGTCGAGGTGCCGAGTTGGAGCTGGCCGACCTGGCCCAGCGCCGTGTAGTCGGCTCCGAGCAGATACCCCGAGGTCCCGGAGAGCCCCGCCTGCAGGCCCGCGCTGTTGTAGGTGGCGCTGATCAGTTCAGAGGCGAGTCCACCGGCGGCAGGCTCTCTGGTACTGGCGACCGAGCCGTCGAGACGGTAGGTGGTCTCGAAGGACAGGGTGGACGGAACCTGCTGCGAGGTCACCAACGCGTCCGCGGCCGACAGGGTGAGACTGGTCTTGGTGGGCCGGTACAGAGCGTCGTAGGTCGTGACCGACCTCGTGTAGGCGTCCGTCGTGGACTTGCCGTTCTCGTAACGGATCGAGTCGGTCGGCTGCCCCTTCATCACCGAGTCGTACGTCCACTCGCTGAGCTGGTTGGCATCGGTGCGCGTGGTGTGCCACAGCCCTGTCCGGCGACCGTGCTCGTCGTAGGCCGTGAGCAGAAGACGGTTCTCGGCGTCCTTGACGGTGTCCATCTGGTCGAGTTCGGTGTAGGTGGTGATCGTCGTGCCACTGTCGGGGTCCACGGCCTTCACCTGACGGCCGAACAGGTCGTAGGTGTACGACCACGTGGTGTCGTCCGGCCCGGTGGTCGTGTCCGGCTTGCCGTCCCGGGTGAAGGTGTGGCGAACCTTGGTGAACGAGGTGCCGGTGACTGCCCCGTACTCGGTGTCGTTCGGCTGGGTTCCGGCATAGGTGCGGCTCTCCACCTCCCGGCCCAGGTGATCGATGAGGGTGCGGGAGGCATTGCCGCCGGTGGGTGCGCTGGTGGCGACGGAGTCACCGGTGTAGCTGGTCGTGGTCTGCCACTTCTGCACGCCGTCGGCGAGGAAGGTCGACGTGATGGCCCGGCCCGCACCGTCGAACTGGGTCACCTCCTGGGCCCCGCTGCCGTGGGGGACGAGGGCGTAGGTACCGCTGGGGGACTTCAAGTTGTCGTAGACGTCCGACTGGCGTTCGTACGCCAGACCGCGGCTGTCGTAGCGCGTCTCGGTCAGGATGCGTCCGCCCTGTGGAGAGGGCGCCTGTACCTGGATGGGGCGCATCTGGCTGTCGTACAGCGAGTACGTCGTCGTGTAGGTGACACCGTCAGCCTTGAGTGTTGATACCGATGTCCACGGGGCCTGGTCGCGCACGATGCTGTAGCCGAACGTGGCGTTCGCACTGTCGCCGCCGGACTTGCTCCGGTTGGGCAGCCAGGTGGCGGTGATACGGCCCAGGGCGTCATAGGTGTGCTCGGTACGTTTGACGTTGGCGTCGAGTGCGAAGCTGACCGTGCCACGGGCCGGGTCGTAGCCGGTGGTCGTCTGGTGTGTCTGGTTGTTGGAAGCGAGCTTGGGCGCCTTGACGACCTCGGTGGTGAGCGGCCCGGCCGCGGCCGGGAAGTACGTGGTCGCGGTGGTGCGGCCCTTGGCGTCCGTGACGGTGAGCGGGCGGCCGAGCGCTGCCGTCGCGGTGTCGTAGGTCGTGGTGTTCACCGTCTGCCACCCGGTGGCGGCGGAGGGGTTGCGGTCGGCCGTTCCCGAAGCGGCCGGGTACGCCTTGGCACGGCCCGTCCAGGTGGGCAGACCGAGGGTGGGTACCTGGTTGGGCGCCCAGCCGGTCGCCGCGGGGTCGTCGAAGACCACGGCGCTGTCCGACAGGACGTCGCCACGAGTGGCAGAACTGGCGGGCAGGCTGAGGGTGTCGTCCGTGTTCGCACAGGCCTTGGCGACGGCGCGGTTGCGGGACACCAGGCCGGTCAGTCCCTCCGCGGTGTTGCGTGCGTACCAGGTGCGCGTGCAGGTCTCGTCGCCGGTCGAGGCCCAGTTGCCGTGGTCCTCGACACGGGTGGTCATGCCGTAGGCGGTGTCGTATGTGTAGGAGAGGGCGGTGGTCCGCCACTTCTTCGCCACGGTCAGATAGGTGTGGTTGTAGGTGCGGGCCGTTCTGACGAAGTGGGCCCGGATGGAGGCGTACGACTTCTGCTGGCTGGCGGTCTGGTGCGACCACTGGTCCTGGACGCTCGTGGAGATCGCGGTCGAGGCGCCGTCGTAGGAGATCTGCTGGCGCAGTTGCCCGGCATAGCGGTCCAGGTCGTCCACGTCGGCGACATCGAGATCGTCGGTGGTGGTCGTGGAGTCGTTGCTCAGGTCGATGCCCTGGACAACCGCAGTGCGGGTGCTGCCGTCCTTGCGCCGGTCACCGTGCATTCCCTGCATGAAGAGCTGGATGGTCTTGGTTCTCGTGGCTCCGGCATCGCCCGAGTAGGTGGTGACTCTCTGGTAGCCGCGCCAGATGGACCAGGTGCGCTCGCTCGCCTTGGTGAACGGGTCGTCGTTGTAGTGCCAGCCCGGTGTCGCGTACTCGTACGAGGTCTGGGTGCCTGTGTTGCCAGCCGCCGGATCATTGGTGGTGACCGAGGTGACCCGGTACTTGTGGAACCAGTCGAGGGCCGGGTCACCTCCGTTGATGGGCCAGTAGACCGGATAGCAGGCGAGGCTGTTGTTGTCCTCGGCCGCGGGCATGTTGCTGCCTCGCACACACTCCGGCGAGGAGAAGGTGACGGAGGTGATCGCGCCGGTCTCGGAGGTGATGGAGGCGATCCGCGGCCGGGTCAGGGCCAGGATGTTGTCGCTCGTCGAATCGACCCGGTTGGGGCGCTCCTGATAGATGAAGGTGACCGGAGGCACGGCCAGCGCCGTGCCGTTCTTGCCGGTGCGCGTCAGCGAGGTGAGGGTCAGACTCTGATCGGAACTGTTGCCGATGTCCTGGCCGTCCCAGAACGCCTGGCCCAGGGCGTAGGTGTCGACGGGTGCGAACACGTCGGGCTCGGCAACCCGGGACCAGAAGAAGGTGTCGATACTGGACAACCGCTTGCGGGTGAAGAACGACGGGCCGGTGGCCTGGCAGTCCGTCGCGCCCGACGAGCAGATGGTGTCGAAGGGGACGTCGGGCCAGTTGTCCGCGGTGTCGGCGGTCAGGGAGTCGCAGGTGCTGGTGCAGCGTTCCTTGTAGGTGAAGGTGACCTTGTTCGACGCGGGGGCGGTGAACAGGGTGGTGGCACGCTGGCCGTAGAGGATCTCCTTCAGATGGCCGCCGCGGATGTAGCGGGCGAGCGCGGTCTTGTCACCGCTCTTGGCGTAGTGGTTGTCCTCGGCCGTGTACCAGTACGTGGAAGCGTTGCCGTGGATGTCCTCCACCAGGTCGAGATTCCAGCGCCACGCCTGGGTCGCCGCGCGGTTCTTGAACTCGCTGCCTTTGTCGTAGCCGGGCTCACCGGAGTCGTCGCCGAAGACAGGCGCCGTCCACACCGACTGGGTGCGTTCGGTGCCCGCGCCTTCGAGCTTGTTCAGGCCGAAGGTGTATGTGGTGCCGTCGCTGGTGATGAGCTGCCAGTACTCACCGTCCTCATCGCCGTTTTCCGCACCGGTGCGGCGGACGACCTTGGAGCCGTCGTCGTCCTTGAGGCGCCACACCTTGTCGGTGTCGTCCAGGACGAGTTCGGTGGCCTTGCCGTTCAGCACCAGCGAGGCGTTGTCGTACTTCCAGCACAGATCGAACTTGTCGGTCTGTCCGTCGTCCTCGCATGAACCGTAGGTGCGCTCGATGTACGAGGAGGTGAGGTCGAAGCCCTCACCCACCAGGGAGCCCTGGTTGTTGGTGTTCGCGGTGCGGCCGTCGATGCTGCCGGAGTCGTAGGAGAGGGTCAGGGACGGTGCCGGTCCAGCCACTGCGGGAGGTGTGGTGATCGGATAGGACCAGGTGAACGCGCCCGAGGAGTTGCCCGCGGTCCAGGTCGACGAAGAGGAGAGGGGAGTCGCCTTGAAGTCGCCCGACCCGGCCGGTGAGGCGGTCGCCGACGTGGCGATGAGCGCCATGACGGTCGGCGCACTGTCCGACTCGGCGGCGACGGTGGTGCGCGCCGTGACGGTCTCGGCACGCACATCGTTGTCCGAGGAGGTCTCGGCCCGGGTCACCCGGCACCGTTCCTGGCCAGGAGTCGTCAACGCGCAGCCCGGCAGGGTGACCAGACCGGCCCGTGAGCCCCAGTTCCCGCCGATGACGGAGGCGAAGGAGCTGTAGTCGACGGTGACCTGCGCGGCACCGGGTTGCTCGGCCTCGACCGTGAACAGCACGCCGGTGACACCGGCACGGCGGGCCGTCTTCTGGTCCAGGACGGTGATCTTCACCTCGCCGGCTGCACGCTGCCGGGTCTGACGGGACTCATCGGCGGCCACGGGCCGCACGGTGACGGGGCTGGACGCACGCGCCAAGGGGTCCGCCAGCTCGGTCTCGGTCACCGACGGTTCGGGCCAGTCACTGCGGCGTTCGGCATCGGCCGACGCGAAGACCTTCTGGTTGGCCTTCTGCTGCCGCGCCCGCTCGGACCGGGCCTTGGCCGCGCGCGGCGATGTCACCTCCTCCACCTGAGTGGGCCGGACGTCGGTGACATCGGGGCGGCCGGGCAGCTCGGCCGCCACGGCCAGCGGGGTGAGCGGCACCGGTATCGAGAGTACGGCGGCCAGCAGAACAGTCAGCGTCACGCGCCGACGGCGGGCCTGAGGGCGAGGCAGGCGAGAGGACACGGGAAGGCTCTCCGAGTGGGAAGTTCGGCCGGTGAGTGGCCGAAGGCAGGTCGGGGAACGGGGGTGTCGGGCAGGCGAGCGGATGGCTCAGCCGACCGCACATCACCCCCGGCAGGGCGCGGGCAGCGAGCATGTCGCCGCTTCAGTGGTGCCTGGGAGCTTCCGTCCCTAGGAGCCCGCGTACAGGGTCGAGCCCGCGTCGAGTCGAGCCCGCCAGACGCCCAAGTCTCCGAGGCCGCCCCATCCTTGGCATCACTCGTCCACCCCCCGTTCACGTGATCCACACAGGTGAACGAATCAGATAGGCAACAGCCGGTGACTGTCAAGCTACGTGAAGCGAAAAACTCATGCGTGACACGAATAAACCGCTCGCCCCGAACCGGATCGCGCGCCACCGAGAATGGGTGCGGTCCGGCAGCGGCCGGGTGGGCGCAGGCGACATATGATCACGCCCACTCGGGAAGGGATGAGGCACATGACACGTTCAGGGACACCCTGGCTGCGGGTGCTGGCCATCGCAGGCGCCGCCGCGCTGTTCACAGCCGGCTGCCAGTCGACGGATGACAGTTCCCGCAGAGCGGCCGGCACGGCCACAGCCTCTCCCGGCGCCGGAACAGCCACGGGGTCGCCCTTGGCGGTTCCCGGTCGCTCACTCGGAGTGCGGGAGCTGAACCAGGCGTTGCCGGACCGGGAGTCCCTGCCGGGGTGGAACCTGATGCGCGAGCCCACGGCCCACACGAACCGCTTCGTTTGCGAAGGCGTGTTCACCAACCGCTGCACGGGTGTGAAGGCGATCGCTTACGTCACCTTCTCGCGCGGCCCGCGGACCACCGAGGAGTGGGCGAAGCTCGATTTCAATCTGTACTCGGGTGACAGCGAACAGCGCACGCGGGAGTTGTACGCCGCGCTGCCCGTGAGCGGGGACGAACTGCGACTGGGTGAGGGCCCTCCGGCGGACGATCTGCGCACGACCCGCGAGAAACTTGGCGTGGCCACCGTGCTCCAGGCCAAGGCCCGCGTGGACGACGTGCTTGTCTGGATCGTCG
Source organism: Streptomyces sp. NPDC093252 (assembly GCF_040683675.1). Lineage (NCBI taxonomy): Bacteria > Bacillati > Actinomycetota > Actinomycetes > Kitasatosporales > Streptomycetaceae > Streptomyces > Streptomyces sp. NPDC093252. The sequence continues at coordinate 170,847 of NZ_JBFBEM010000002.1, forward strand.
TCATGGGCTCCGAACAGACTGCCACACCCGAACGCCTCGAAAGCGCGCTGAAGTTGGCGTATGAGCGGGTGCTCCAGGCCAAGAGCGGGAGCACTCCGACGGCCGCTGCGTCGATCGACTGAAGGGTCTCCGTGGCGGACGCCGTCACCCGGGGTGGCCACGCAGCCGCGACAGACCGGCCTCAGTCACTCCTCGTCGACACCGTCCCGTACCAACACCCGGGCGACCTCCACGCCCGGCCCTCGGACATTTCAATGGCGATACGGCGCTCATACCCGTGGCCGGGGATACAGAGGTCAAAGACGTGGAGCAGGCAGAGGACGAGGCCGCAGGTTCCTTCGAACGCCTCGAAAAAGAGGCGTTTACGGCCGGATCAATTCCGTCCGCACCGACTTCCGGCCGTCACCCGTGCCGTCACCGTCGCCCTCACCGTCAGCGCCACCTTCGCCCTCCGCCACCCCCGCCGCAGCGCCCGCCCGCGCCCGGGGCCCCTGGAACAGCCACACCAACAGGAAGCCTCCGCCCACCACCGCCGCGCCGCCGACCGCGTCCAGTACCCAGTGGTTGCCGGTCGCGACGATCGCGCAGACGGTGAGGAGGGGGTGGAGCAGACCCAGCGCCTTCATCCACACCTTCGGCGCCACGATCGCGATCACCACACCGCACCACAGGGACCAGCCGAAGTGCAGGGACGGCATCGCCGCGTACTGGTTGGTGAGGGACGTCAGGGTGCCGTAGTCCGGCTGGGAGAAGTCCTGGACGCCGTGGACCGTGTCGATGATGCCGAGGCCCGGCATCAGGCGCGGCGGGGCCAGGGGGTAGCCCCAGAAGCCGATCAGGGCGAGGAGGGTGGTGATGCCCAGGGTGGAGCGGGCCCAGCGGTAGTCGACGGGGCGGCGCCAGTAGAGGAGTGCCAGGACCGTCAGGGGGACCGCGAAGTGGAAGGACGTGTAGTAGAAGTCGAAGAAGCCGCGCAGCCAGTCGAGTTTCACCACCGCGTGGTTCACGGTGTGCTCGATGTCCAGGCCGACCGCCCGCTCCAGGTCCAGGATCTGCCAGCCGTGCGCCTCCGCGCGCTCCCGGCCGCCCTGGATCGTGCCGCCGGTCGCCGCGAGACGGACCTGCTGGTAGGCCGCGTAGGTGACCCGGATGAGGAGGAGTTCCAGGAGGAGGTTGGGGCGGGTGAGGACCCGTCTGAGGAAGGGGAGGAGGGGGACCCGGGAGAAGCGGGACGGGGCCGGTTTCGCGTACTGGGTGGGGATCGGCGCCCGGTAGTGGGGGGAGGTGCGGGAGAGGAACGGGACCACCGTCGCCGCCGCCAGCGCGGCCAGCAGCACCACGTTGTCCCGCAGCGGGTACAGCGCCGCCATGTCCGGCAGCATCATCTTCGCCGGGAGGGTCATGACGAGGATCACGGCGACCGGCCAGACATAGCGGTCCGACGCCCGGCTGCCCACCCGGCCCACCACCGCCAGCAGCAGCCAGAGGAGCTGGTGCTGCCAGGTCATCGGCGATACGGCGATGGCGGTACAGCCGGTGATCGCCACCGCCAGCAGCAACTGCCCGTCCCGCGCGTAGCGCACCGCCCGGCGCAGACCGAAGTACGCCACGGCCGCGCCCAGCAGCAGGAACAGCGCGATCTCCAGCGGCCCGCTCAGCCCCAGCCGCAGCAGCGCGCCGTGCAGCGACTGGTTGGCGAGGTCGTCCGCCGCGCCGCCCAGCCCGGTGCCCGCGATGTGGTGCACCCAGTAGGTGTACGAGTCCTGCGGCATCGCCGCCCAGGCGAGCGCCGTCAGCCCGGCGAACGCGGCCCCCGTGGTCGCCGCCGCCTGCTTGCGGCCGGTGAACCAGAGCAGCGGCGTGAACAGCAGGACCGCCGGCTGGAGCGTCGCCGCCAGCCCTATCAGCAGCCCGCTGGCCCGCTCACCGCGCACCACGAAACAGCCGAGCAGCACCAGCAGCACCGGGATGATGCTGGTCTGGCCGAGCCAGAGCGTGTTGCGCACCGGCAGCGACAGCATCAGCAGCACGATCGCCACCGGCGCCGCGAACTGCGCCGCCCGCCGCCCCACCGGCTGCGGCAGCGCACGCGCCGCGACCAGGCCAAGACCGGCCACCAGCAGCAGCGAACCCAGCGTCCAGCCCCACCCGAGGGCCTGCTCGGCAGCGCGGGTCAGCGGTTTGAGCACCAGGCCGCTGAACGGCGTACCGGTGAAGCGGGAGGTGTCGTACAGCGAGCCCTCGACATGGAGCACGCCGTTCGGCCCGACCCAGGTCTCCAGGTCGGTCAGCCGCTCACCGCGCGGGGTGCCGAGCACGACCGCCATCTGCCGTACGGCGAGGATCGCGGCCACCACCCACAGGCCGACCCGCGCCATCCGCAGCCGGGCCCCGGCCTCCCCCGCGGCGGCCGTCCCCGCGAACGCCTCCGCCGGTCGCCCGCTGTGCTCCGCATTCGCCACGCCTCGTCGGCCTCCCGCCCCGTCCGTCCCGCGCGTCCTGTGCGCGGGAACCCCTGTGAACCAGCCCTGTGCGGCTCACACCGCCCCCGGAGAGAGACGCAGGCTACTCCCGATTCACCTGACGTCCGCTCTTGTTTTGTCCGGATGACGATACTGGCGCCGGGGTTCGCTCCTTCCGGCGGGAAGGGACATGACTCACACCGGGACCCCTACCGGGACTCGCGCCGGGTCATGGGGAAGATCGTCCGCGCGCCGGTGGGCATCCCCTGTAGACATGCAGAGTCAGCAGACCCGCAGAGCCATCGACACAGAGTGACGAGAGGGACACAGCGCATGAGTGACGACGCACAGGCCACCTGGGACGCCGTGGACGAGTACTTCGCCGGACGGCTCTCCCCCACCGACGAGATCCTCGCCGCGACCGCCCGGGAGAGCAGCGCGGCCGGGCTCCCGCCCATCGCCGTCTCCGCGCCCCAGGGCAAGCTGCTCCAGCTCCTCGCCGAGATCCAGGGCGCCCGTACCGTTCTGGAGATCGGCACCCTGGGCGGCTACAGCACCATCTGGCTCGGCCGCGCCCTGCCCTCCGACGGCCGGCTGGTCACCCTGGAGTACAGCCCGCACCACGCCGAGGTCGCCCTGCGCAACCTCGCCCACGCGGGGCTCGCCGACCTCGTCGACGTCCGGGTCGGCGCGGCCCTGGACTCGCTGCCCCGGCTCGCCGACGAGAACCCGCCCCCGTTCGACCTGGTCTTCATCGACGCCGACAAGGGGAACAACCCGCACTATCTGGAGTGGGCCCTGCGGCTCACCCGCGCGGGCAGCCTGATCGTGCTCGACAACGTGGTGCGGGGCGGCCGGGTCGCCGACGCGGACTCCACCGCCGACGACGTCCGCGGCACCCGCTCGGCGATCGACCTGATCGCCGAGCACCCGCGGCTGACGGGGACGGCGATCCAGACGGTCGGCGCCAAGGGGTACGACGGCTTCGCGCTGGCCCGCGTGCTGTGAGTCGGTGAACGAGGGGCCGTGGGCCGGGAGGGCCATGGGCCAGGGGGCCGTGAGCCAAGAGGGCCGTGCCGGTCACGTCACGCCTCGTGGTAGAAGCCCACGTTGACGCTGCGCGGAGCCGTGCGGTCCTGGATGACCAGTTCCCCGCTGCCGCCCCTCGGCAGCGTCACCGAGCCCCCGTAGGCCAGGGGCTGCGCGTACTCCCCGACGATCAGCCGGACCTCCGAGGACGGCTCCGCCTGCGAGCCGCGCAGCCAGGTCACCTGCCAGGCGCCCTCGGGCCCGCACAGGAACTCCAGATGCACCCGGGAGACGAACAGCCAGTCCTCGGGCGACCCCAGCCGGCACACCGACGTGTCGCGTCCCACGCGCAGGACCGCCCCCGGCTCGCTCGGCGCGTCGGCCATCTGCATACCGGCCGTAGCACCCGAGTCGGGGCCGGAGACGGCGGCCATGGTGAGTTCGAGCACGTGCGCTCCCCCTGAGACAACAGCATGTGAAACAGCCTTGAACGGCGGTCCCGTTGACCTGCCGCCGCCGCATGATAAATCGCCCGGCCGGGTGGCGTCCGGCACAATGGGTTCATGACCGAGCGAAAGCCACCGGGGGTCGGCTTCGAGTCCTGGACCGATCACCAGATCCGCCGGGCGGAGTCCCGCGGCGACTTCGCGCGGCTCGCGGGCGCCGGGCGCCCCCTCCCCAGCGAGGTCGAGGCGCCCTATGACGAACTGTGGTGGATCCGGCGCAAGATGGCCCGCGAGGGGCTCTCGGCGCTGCCGCCCGCGCTCGCCCTGCGCAAGGAGGCGGAGGACGCGCTCACCGACGCGCTCGCGGCCCCCTCCGAATACCGCGCCCGGAAGATCATCGAGGACGTCAACGCCAAGATCCGCGCGATGATGTTCCGCCCGCCCCCGGGCCCGCCGCTCGGGAAGAAGCCGTACGACGTGGAGGATGTGCTGCGCCGGCGGCGGGAGCGGACGGGCGAGGTGTAGCCCGTCGGCCCGGTCGTGGGGTTCCGGTCAGGAGTCCGGTCAGGCGAATCGTTCCGGGTGCTGTTCCCCGCCCGGTTGTTCGCTGCTCGCGCCGCACAGTTCGTCGCTGAGTTCCTTGACCAGGTGGACCAGGTCGGTCGGGCGGTCCGGGCCCCACCAGTCGCCGAGGAGGTCGGTGAGGGAGGCTTCGCGGGCCGTGGCGAGCCGGGCGGCGGCCTCCGCTCCCTCCGGGGTGAGCAGCAGATCGAGGCCCTCGCGGTCGGCGAGGCGGCGGGTCTCGATCTGGCGGGCGGCCTCCAGGATCACGGTCAGCGGGACCGTGCCGCGCTCGGCGAGACGGCCGGGCTCGACCGAGCCGTACTTCTTCATCCGCAGCAGCATCCAGCTCGCGGCGGGCAGCAGGTCGTAACCGGCCCGCGCGGTGATGTCCTGGTAGATCTCCCGGCGGCCCTCACGGGTGCCGAGCACCGACAGGGCACGGCACACCTCGTCGTACGAGGACCGCTCGACGGGGTTGCTGGCGAGGGTCTGGGTGGCGTCCGGGGCGGTGACGCTGCCGCGCAGCCGGTCCTCCTTGAGGAACCAGGCCAGCACGAAGCCGAGCAGGGCGACGGGGGCCGCGTAGAGGAACACGTCGGTGATGGACGAGGCGTAGGCGTTCAGGGCGGCGGGGCGCAGGGCGGCGGGCAGCTCGGACAGGACCCGCGGGTCGCCCTCCAGGGTGCCGACCGAGACACCGGGCGGCAGCGGGACGCCACGGAAGGCGTCGGCGAGCCGGTCGCCGAGCCGCCCGGCGAAGATCGCGCCGAAGACCGCGACGCCGAAGGAGGCGCCGATCGAGCGGAAGAAGGTCGCGCCGGAGGTGGCGACGCCGAGATCCTCGTAGGGGACCGCGTTCTGCACGATCAGGACGAGGACCTGCATCACCAGGCCGAGGCCGACGCCGAAGACGAAGAAGTAGACGCTCATCAGGGCGGTGGAGCTGTGCTCGTCGAGCTGGTGGAGGAGGAGCAGGCCGAGGGCGGTGATGCCGGTTCCGGCGACCGGGAAGACCTTCCAGCGGCCGGTGCGGCTGACGATCTGCCCGGACGCGGTGGAGGCGATCAGCAGCCCGAACACCATCGGCAGCAGATGCACCCCGGACATGGTCGGGGTGACCCCCTGGACGACCTGGAGGAAGGTCGGCAGATAGGTCATCGCGCCGAACATCGCGAACCCGACGACGAAGCTGATGACGGCGGCGAGCGTGAAGGTCCGGATCCGGAACAGCTTGGGCGGCAGCACGGGTTCGGCGGCCCGCCGTTCGACCCGTACGAACACCACCGCGAGCAGGACACCGGCCACCGCGAGGGCGACGATCTGCGGGGAGCCCCACGCCCAGGTGGTGCCGCCGAGGGAGGCGACCAGCACCAGGCAGACGGCGACGGTGGCGATCAGGAACGTACCGAGGTAGTCGATGACGTGCTTCTGCCGTTTGCGGGGCAGATGCAGCACGGTCGCGATGACGATCAGGGCGACGATCCCGATGGGCAGGTTGATGTAGAAGACCCAGCGCCAGCTCAGATGCTCGGTGAAGACCCCGCCGAGGAGAGGGCCGAGGACGCTGGAGGCGCCGAAGACGGCACCGAAGAGGCCCTGGTAGCGCCCGCGTTCCCGGGGTGAGACCAGGTCCCCGACGATCGCCATCGACAGCACCATCAGCCCACCGCCGCCGAGGCCCTGGAGGGCGCGGAAGCCGATCAGCATGGGCATGTTCTGGGCGAGTCCGCACAGCGCCGAGCCGATCAGGAAGATCACGATCGCGATCTGGAAGAGGCGTTTGCGGCCGTACTGGTCGCCGAGCTTGCCCCACAGGGGGGTGGCGGCGGTGGACGCGAGGAGATACGCGGTGACCACCCAGGAGAGGTGGTCCAGGCCGCCGAGGTCGCTGACGATGGTGGGCAGCGCGGTGGAGACGATGGTCTGGTCGAGCGCGGCGAGCAGCATGCCGAGGAGCAGGGCGGCGATGGAGACGAGGACGGTGGCTTTGGGGGTGGGGTCTTCGGGGGTGGGGGGTTGGGGGGCGGGAGGTTCGGGGGCGGAGTCCGGGTCGGTGCCCTCCGGGCCGGTCGCGTCCGTGCCGGGGGCGGGACCGGTTCGCCCGGTGCCGGTTTCGTCCGGGCCGGTCGCCTGCTGTGCGTCGTCGGTCATCTGACCTCCTGGGCTTCCGTGTCCCTTCCATCGTGGTCGGTGTGGTGGGTTATGGCCTGTCGAGTCCGTTTGGAATGTGGGATTCCGGCCTCAATCCCGGGGCTTACCGGAAAGCGTCTCCACGAGATCTGCATAATTCCTGGCATCCGCTAGGGAGGGAACACGTGGTCGATATGGAGGGACGGGAGGGATGGGACGGCGTGGAAGGGGCTGAGCTGCCGCAGGGGCCTGACGCGGCCGACGGCTCGGGGGGGTCGGGGGGAACCGGGGGACCCGGGGGGTCGGGGGGACCTGGGGGACCCGGGAGGCCCGGGGGGCCGGACGAGTCCGAGGGGCCGGGGGGACCCAGGGGACCCGGAGGGTCCGAGGGACCGGGGGGACCCGGGAGGCCGGGGGGACCCGGCGGACCCGGAGGGCCAGGGGGACCCGGAGGGCCGGAGGGACCCGGCGGGCCGGAGGTGCCCGGGGCTTCCGAGGCGTCGGGCGCCTCTCAAGGGCCCGGTGACAGCCCGGAGGGCCACCGCTGTCCCGAGTGCGGAGCCGGGCGCGGGCCCGACAACACCCCCTCGTGCGCCTGCGGTCGCGTCGCCTCCGACGCCCTGCGCGACGCCCGTACCGCGGAACAGGCCGCAGCCGAGGACTTCGACCCCCTGCGCATCCGCCCGTACATCGACCTGAACGGCACCGCAGCGGCAGCGGCAGCGACACCGGCACCGGCACCGCAGCCGCCTCCCGCCGGGGGCCAAGCCCCCGATCCCGACGCGACCATGACCCTGCGGGCGGTGTCCGCGCCGCTGCCGATGGAGGTGCCGACGCCGGTGCCCGGACCGGATCCCGGGCATGTGGAGGCGTTCGAGGGCGGCTCGGGAGCGGCTGGGCCGTCGGCCACGGGGGCGTTCCCGGACCGGGTGGCGCCCGGCCCGTCGCGCCGGCGCCGCAAGGGGCTGCTGATCGCGGCGGGCGGTGCCGTGGTGACGGTGCTCGCGGCGGCCGGGTTCGCGGGCGGGCTGCTCTCGTACGACAAGCCCTCCCGGGACACCGCGATGCCGGACGACATCCGGGAGGCCGTGCCGGATGTGCGGACGAGCGGGCCCTCGGGGTCGCCGGGGTCGCCGTCTGCGGTGCCGCACTCGCCCTCGGCGTCCGTGTCGCTGTCGGCGTCGCCGAGCACGTCACCGTCCGTCACGCCGTCGCCCTCGGCGTCGGATACGACGTCGGCGACCCCGTCCGCTCCGGGCGGCACCGAGGGGGCCGCGCCCAGCGGGACGCCTACGGCCACGACGACGCCGGACGACGACCGGTCGGGCGACGGGGGTGGCGACGGTGACGGCGAGGGGGAGGGCGGGGTGGTGCTCCGCCGGGGGGACCAGGGGCCCGAGGTCACCGAGTTGCAGCTCCGGCTTTCCGAACTGCGGCTCTACAACGGCCGGGTGGACGACCGGTTCGGTCGGGATCTGGAGAACGCCGTGACCACGTATCAGTGGGCGCGGGGGGTACGGGTGGAGGAGGGGTGGGGGGTCTACGACGGGGCCACGCGGGAGATGCTGGAGCGGGAGACTTCTGAGCCGTAGGTGTGCCCGTGCCGTCCCGGGGGGCGTTGGGGGGTGCGGGTGGGTGGGGGCTGGGCGCGCGGTTCCCCGCGCCCCTGGAAGCGGGGCGTCGCCCTCGCCCGTGCGCGGTGCGAGCCGCAGGTATCTCCGCCGTGCGCGGTTCCCCGCGCCCCCAGAGGCCCCGCGTGCAATGCGAACCGCAACCGTCCCCGCCGCGCGCAGTTCCCCGCCCCCCCCAGAAGCCCCGCGTGCAATGCGAACCGTCAGCGTCCCCGCCGTGCGCAGTTCCCCGCGCCCCCAGAGCCCCCGCGTGCAATGCGAACCGCAACCGTCCCCGCCGCGCGCGGTTCCGTGCCCCCCCCAGAAGCCCCGCGTGCAGTGCGAGCCGTGCGCCGTTCCCGTGCCCTAAGCGGCAGCGCTACCCCACCCGCACCTCCACCCACCCACCCCCGACCCCCACAACCCGCACCCCCGTCAGATCCCCCACCACCACATCCGGCCCGTACAACCCCGCCCGCGGCCCGACCCCCACCACCCGCATCCCCGCGGCGCGCCCCGCCTCGATGCCCGCGTCCGAGTCCTCGAAGACCACGCAGTCGCCCGGCGCCACGCCCAGTTCGGCCGCGCCCTTGAGGAAGCCCTCGGGGTCCGGCTTGCTCGCGCCGACCGACTCCGCCGTGACCCGGATCTCCGGCATCGCCAGCCCCGCCGCCGCCATCCGCGCCCCGGCCAGCGCCATGTCCGCCGAGGTCACCAGGGCGTGCGGGAGCCCGTTCAGCGAGGCCATGAAGTCGGCGGCCCCCGGCACCGGCACGACCCCGTCCAGGTCCGCCGTCTCCTCGGCCAGCATCCGCGCGTTGTCGGCGAGGTTCTGCTCCACCGGCCGGCCGGGCAGCAGCATCGCCATCGAGGCGTGCCCCTGCCTGCCGTGCACGACCCGCATCACCTCGTCGCCGTCCAGCCCCTGCCGGTCGGCCCAGCGGCGCCAGATCCGGTCCACCACGGCGTCGGAGTTCACCAGCGTGCCGTCCATGTCGAGGAGCAGCGCGCGGGCGGTCAGGACGGCGGAGGGGGCGGGGACGGTGGCCGACATCGGCAGCTCCAAGCGCGGGGACGGAGAAAGGCGGCCCCGCCCGCCGGTCAGGGAGAACAGGCGGGGCCACTTTGTTTCCACACGGTACAAAACAAATCCGGCATCCCGCCAGTGCCCTCACAGGATCCGCGCGAAATCGAACGCAGCCTCCCCCCTCACGCCGCCCCACATCACTCCCACATCACGCCCATACCGCCTCACACCAACCCACATCACGCCTATACCGCCTC
>NZ_JBFBEM010000002.1:180470-671481 GCF_040683675.1 Streptomyces sp. NPDC093252
CACGCCACTCCACATCACGCCTATACCGCCTCACGCCACTCCACATCACGCCTATACCGCCTCACGCCACTCCACATCACGCCTATACCGCCTCACGCCACTCCACATCACGCCTATACCGCCTCATGCCACTCCACATCGTCCCCATACCGCCTCACATCGCCCCACATCACCCCCACCCACCCCGCATCGGCGCGAAATCCCCCCGCCCCCAGCGCCGGGGCGCACCCCCGCCCCTCGGAAAGTTCCCAATGAATCTTGTCGTGTCATGCGCACGTCACTAACTTCTCACCCGACGAACACCCGTACGCAACACCGCCCCGACAGCATTCCCACGCCCGCACACCCCCACCCCCACACTCCGAGGGAGTCCGCATGCCCAGGCTCTACGCGCGTCGACTGCTCAGCACCGTCGCCGCGGCCACCGCCCTGATCTCCGGCGCGGCGCTGTTCAACGCCCCCACCGCCGCCGCCGCGCTGCCCACCCCGGTCAGCGCCGCCACCGCCCGCACCTATCTCGCGTCCCTCACCGTCGCCACCGAGAACCGCACCGGCTACAACCGCGACCTCTTCCCGCACTGGATCACCCAGTCCGGCACCTGCAACACCCGCGAGACCGTCCTCAAGCGCGACGGCTCCAATGTCGTCACCGACGCCGCCTGTGCCGCGACCAGTGGAACCTGGTACTCCCCGTACGACGGCGCCACCTGGTCCGCCGCCTCCGACCTCGACATCGACCACCTCGTCCCGCTCGCCGAGGCATGGGACTCCGGGGCCGGGTCCTGGACCACCGCGCGCCGCCAGTCGTTCGCCAACGACCTCACCCGCCCGCAGCTCATCGCCGTCACCGACAACGTCAACCAGGCCAAGGGCGACCAGGATCCGGCCACCTGGATGCCGTCCCGGACCGACTACCGCTGCACCTACGTCCGCGCCTGGGTCCAGGTGAAGTACTACTACGGGCTGTCCGTCGACACCGCCGAGAAGTCCGCCCTCACGGGGTACCTCAACGCCTGCTGAGCCGGGGCCCCGGCCGCCCGGTGAAGATCAACGGGGCGGCCGGGGCCGGGAACAGGCGAGTACCCGTCCCCCTTCCTTCGACTCAGCAGTTGCCGAGCCACACCGGGCCGAAGGGAGCCGTTCCGTGCGATCCTCCGCAGCGCCACGGTGAACGCTGCCGCACGGAACGGCGTTCAGGGCGGACACGCCATCGGATCGCACGGATCGCGTCCCGGTACGTGGCGCTTCCGATGGCGTCCCCGCGCGTTGCCGGGCGGGACCGGTGGCACCTCGCGGGCCGTGACCGGCCAGACGGTCAGCGAGTAGAGCCCGCTGATGTCGTCCGACACGATCAGCGCCCAGGGGTCCCCGCCCATGAGCTGCCGGAGCGCGGCGCACTGGTCCCCCTCGGACCGTGACCAGCGGCGCAACACGGTCGGTACGTCCCCCGCAGCGGCGACCGCACCGGCCACGCGCACGAGAGTCCGAGGCGCGCACCAGGGCACCCCGGGGTCGGGGTCCAGTCCGTCAGCGATCCGGAGCGCACCCATCACCGTCCAGCCGAGGACGAGCCGCACGAACGCGCTCCCGTACCGGCCGATGACTGCGCGCCCGGTCCGGTCCCCTCCGTAGACGGGGCCCTCGGCAGTGATCTCCGCCCAGTAGTCATGAGGCCCGGGGCGCACGTCACCACTCCGTCGATCCCCGCGCGGCGCCCGCGCTCCCGCTCCCGCTGCTGCGCTCGTTCCGCTCGGCGAGGGCGGGCCTGAGCCGCTCTGTCACCGTCGCCGGCCGGATGTCCGATCGCCATGCGGGCCACTCGACACCACCACCGGGCGGACGGAGCGCGTAGCGGCCGTCCTCCCAGGTCCCGCCGGTGTCCCTGAGGATGGCGATCCTGTTCCTCGCGGTGTCCAACACCAGGTTACCTACGCTGAGTTGGGGTGTCGGACGGTTTGTCGGTACGTTCTCACCGGACATGGCGACTCCTCTCCGTAGCGAATCCACTACCAGGAGGAATCAGAGTGGCGTAGGGTCGGAACCCGATCAACGTGGCTGTCAGGACGCGACAGTTGGGGTGCGCATGGTCAATCGCAAGGAACTGAATCCGGACGCCTCACCAGCAGCAGCCTTCGGGGCCCGCCTCCGCAGATCACGCGAGGCGAAGGGCTGGACACAGGAAGATACGTCCGAGCGCATGGGAGTATCCAGCGGGCATATTTCCGGCGTTGAAACAACTCGCAAGTCTCCTTCTTTGCATTTTGCGAAGGCTGCCGATGTGGCCTTCGGGCTGGTGGGAACGGTAGACACGTTCGAACGCCAGTGGCATGAGATGCGCAACGGCAGCATGTTGGAGGGGTATCCGGAGTACGTCGGGTACCAGAACCGCGCGACAGAGATTCGGCTGTTTGAAACGGGAGTAATACCCGGGCTGCTTCAGACACACGAGTACACACGCGTGTTGGCAGACAGCGCAGTGCAGCGCGGCGAGATCACACCGGAACAGGCTGCGGAGCGCATCGACTTCCTGAAAGAGCAGCAAGCCGCGCTCGACCGCCCGTCCCCGCCCCTGATCTTCGCCGTACTGGACGAAAGCTGCATCCGAAACCCCATTGGGGGACCGTCCGTCATGGGCCGTCAGTTGGAACGGCTGATCGAGTTCGCCAGCCAATCAAGTACCGCGCTTCAGCTCGCCCCGTTCTCGATGGCGGAGCGAAAGCCGTTCCGGCGACTGGTCTACCTGCTGACCATGACCGATCGCTCGGTGATGTCCTACGTCGAGTCCCAGACCCATGGCCATTTGGACCGGGATCTGACCTCAGCAGTGCCGCTGGTGAGGGCCTACCATCAACTACAGATCGAGGCAGCGTCTCAGGCCGAGACCGTCGCCATGATCGAACAGCTACGAAAGGGCATTCTGTGATGACCGTGACCAATTCTCCCCCGCTGCGATGGGTCAAGTCCTCATACAGCGTGGACAACGGCGGTGCCTGCGTCGAATGGGCCCCCGACCACGCGACCTCTTCCGGCATCGTCCCCGTCCGGGACAGCAAGAACCCGGGCGGCCCCGTTCTGAACCTGTCCGTCGGCGCGTTCACCGGACTGGTGACCCTGGCCCGCTCCACCGAGCTGTAGCACCACCCAACCTCCGCCCCGAGCCCCGCCGCTTCTCATCCTCCGAAACGGTGGGGCTCGGGTACATCGACCGTGCCGCCCGTCAGATGGGCAGGTCCCAGCCGGGTCCGTCCTCCGTGCCGAGCCACACCCGCTGGCCGACGGTCGAGACCGTGATACCGAACCCCTCCTGGTGGGGTTCACCGGCGTCCTGCCAGCGCCGCACCGCCCGCTCGACCTGATCCCACAGGCGGACGGGCCCGCGCTGCACGACGCTCCAGCCCCCGTTCGCGTCGGGCACCGTCCGGGCCTGCGAACCGGTGGACACGTCCCAGAGGATCTGCTCCGCTCCAGCGCCCATGCGCTCGGCCGAGGGCGCCGCGAGTTGCGCGACCCAACCGCCGGTCCAGCCATCGAGCTTCGCGGGGTCGATCAGGCTCGGGCGCTCCTCCCCCGGCAGCAGGGCCAGTGTCGGGCGGGGTGGCCGGTCGTGAGGCCGGGCGATCATGAAACTGGTGTACCCGGGCAGGAATCGCCCCGTGGCCTGTCCGGGGCCGGTGACATCGAGCAGCGCGAGGCCCTGGGCGTAACTCCACCCGGAGAGGGTGACCAGAATCTTTCCGCCCGGCCTGACCTGGTGCAGCCAGGGCAGCGGGATGTACCGGACCGAACAGGTGGCGATGAGCCGGTCATAGCGTCCGCCTTCCGGGTCGCCGCGCAGCCCGTCACCGATGAGCAGCCGGGGCGCGAAACCGGCCGCCTTGAGCGCCACAGCCGCAGCCCCGCCCACCACGGGGTCGTACTCGACGCTGGTGAGGTCGGCGTCACCGAGAGCATGCGCGCCGAGGGCGGTCGAGTAGCCCGTGCCCGTGCCGATCTCCAGCACCCGGTGTCCGGGCTCGGCGCCGAGCTGGTGCCACATGCGCAGCACCAGCGATGGCAGGGTGGACGACGACGAGGGGGAGCCGGACACGGCACCCTCCGGCACATCGTCCGGCCTGGTGCGGCCATCGAGTTGGGTGATCAGCGTTTCGTCGGAGTACACCCCCTCCAGCCATCCTGGCTCGCCCTCACGGACAGGGCGGTAGGCGGTGGGAACGCTGCCCGGCACGGCCAGGAAGTAGGAGCCCGTGAACAGCTCGCGGGGCACCGCTCTGGCCGCACTGCTCCACTCGGGACCCGTGACGGCCCCCTCCTTGGTGAGGCTGTCCGCGAGTGCGGCACGGAGCTGACTCGCTGTGTTCACGTGTCGGGTCCCTTCTCCAGTTGGTCGGCGAGGGCCAGGGCGACAGCCGTAGTGGTTTCGGTCGGCTGCCATGCCCATTGGCCGTTCGGGTTGCATTCAAGGAAGTACCAGTCGCCAGAGGCGGCCACAGCGAAATCGAACGCGCCATAGATCAGCCGGAGTTCGGTGAGGTACGTCGCGACCGCACGCGCGACGGTCTCCGGTACCTCGACCGACGCGCATGTCATCAACTCCTGACGGTAGCGCCAGTCGACATCCGGGCTGTCGATCCGGACCCCGAACAGTCGGTCACCCACGGCGGTCACCCGCACATCGAAAGCCTTGTCCACTTTGGCCTGGAACATATGGGGACACACCGACACGGCATCCGTGATCTCGGCTCTGCGTACCTCCCGAACCCACACGCTGTGCGGCTGACCGTTCACGCGGTACGGCGTGTTCCACAGTGGTTTGTAGACCGCTCCGCCAGGACGCGACGCAACGAACTCCCTCGCCTCCTCCGGATCGTTGGTGATCACCGTGTCGGGCAGCAGGAATCCGCAGCGTTGCGCGGTCGAGAGCTGCGACGGCTTGAACTCGGCAGCCCGGTTGTGCCACGGGTGATTGACGAAGCGCGCTTCAGGCAGGGACGCGAGGATGCCCCCCGCGCCCCACGATGCTTGTTGTGCGGCGAACCGTCTGTCCTGCTCACGGAGCCCGGGTGGCCCTGTGTAGGGGGAGGGCCTGCGCACCCAGACCGAGCGAACGCGGTTGATGTCCAGTTCCCGGCTCGCCGTGCGCAGGACGCCCTGCTGCTCGCCCGGGCGGTACGTGGCGGTCAGCGAGGCAGTCGCGTGCAGGTCGGTGCCGGGGTCAAGACGGACAACAGGAATCCGGCGCTCGGACAGAAGCCGCAACACCCGGTCCGCTGTCACGTCGTAGGAGTTGGTCAGCACCAGTACCGACCTGCGGTCGCCCATCAGTCGGAGCTTTCGTCCTGGTCGTAGGACTCGGTACTGTCCGCGTCGGTCGCACCGCCCGGCCCGGACCCGTCGCCGGGTGTGGTCGTCGTGGGTGTCAGACCGCTCGTGCTGGTGCCATGAGCGCCCAGTTCGACCGTCCGGCCGTACTCGTTCACGATCACCGCGATCTGCGTCTCGGGGTCGATCACCGGTGTGCAGCGGGGAACCTCGGTGGTGGCCGCATACGGCCGCATACGCAGCGTGCCCCACGGTGCGGGCGTCTCCGTCATGTGGTCATCGCCTTCCTTTCCGGCAGTACTCGACATGAGCCGTGCGACACGGTGTCCGGTGATGCGGGGAGCGGATGCCGGACGCAGGCCGACTTACCCAGGAATGTGCCCTTCGGTGGGGGCTTTCAGGCTCAGTCCGGGCACACCCGCACCGACGGAGGTGAGGTCGTCCAGCCTGAGGCACAGGACCCCAATAGGGACGCATGGGGCGTGTGTCGGCTTCAACGGCGAGCGACGGCATGATGAGGCGGACCGTCCGCTTCCAGCGGCCGAACACCACCCCCTGCCGCCCCCCTGCCATCACCCCTGCCCTCCAGAAGCCCGCTCCACCGCGCCGCCCCATACGCCCGGGAGTCACCCTCTTGTCCACAGCGAACGCGGAGCCGTCCCCCGTCGCCCCAGCCACCCGCCGACTCCACCTCCGCATCCACCCTCTCAGTCGACCTCGTCGGTGCCGGGCCGCGCGGCACCAGCGTGCTGGAGCGGCTGTGCGCCTCCGCCCCCGAACTGCTCCCGCCCGGCACCGCACTGACGGTCCATGTGATCGACCCGGACCCGCCCGGCGCCGGACGGGTCTGGCGCACCGCCCAGTCCGGGGAACTGCTGATGAACACCGTCGCCTCCCAGGCAGGTGACCCTGGCCCGCTTCACCGAGCTGTAGGGCTGTAGGGCTGTAGGGCTGTAGGGCTGTAGGGCTGTAGGGCTGTAGGGCTGTAGGGCTGTAGGGCTGTAGGGCTGTAGGGCTGTAGCAGCACCGCACAGCCCCCCGAGCCCCGCCGCCCCCCATCCTCCGGAACGTTGGGGCTCGGGCACGCCGTACGACGACACTCACGACGACACCGCAGCCCGGAACCTCCCCACCCGCCCCCGTCGTTCCGTACCGTACGGGGCGACCGAAGAGACGGCGGCGACGAAGGTGGGGACGATATGGCGGAACTGCGCCTGGGACCACTGCTGAGGTACGCCGACGGCACCTCGGCGACCGTATGGCTCGAATCGAGCCGTCCGTGCACCGCTGAGGTGCGCTGCGCGGACGGCTCCTCGGGGACCTCCTCGGGCGCCGCCTTGGGCGCCGCCCGTACCTTCCAGATCGCCGGGCACCACTACGCGCTGATCCCGGTCACCGGTCTCACCCCGGGCACCCTCACCCCGTACGAGGTACTGCTCGACGGGGTCCGGGTGTGGCCGGAGGCCGGCTCGCCCTTCCCGCCGTCCACGATCCGCACCCCGGCCGAGGGGGACACCGTGCGGGTCGCCTTCGGGTCCTGCCGCTGGGCCGCGCCGCCGGTCGGTGAGGCGGACCCGGTCGGACCGGACGCGCTGGACACCCTGGCCTCCCGGATCGCCGCCGACCCGGCCGCCGACCGCCCGGACGTGCTGCTGCTCCTCGGCGACCAGGTGTACGCCGACGAGACCTCCCCGGCGACCCGCCGCTGGCTGGCCGCCCGCCGCGACCCGGCCGAGCCCCCGGGCGACGAGGTCGCGGACTACGAGGAGTACACCCGGCTGTACTACGAGTCCTGGCTCGACCCCGAGGTGCGCTGGCTGCTGTCCACCGTCCCGTCCTGCATGATCTTCGACGATCACGACGTCATCGACGACTGGAACACCTCCGCCGCCTGGCTCGCCGACATGCGCGCCACGAGCTGGTGGCGGGAGCGGCTGCTCAGCGGGCTGATGTCGTACTGGGTCCACCAGCACCTCGGCAACCTCTCCCCCGCCGAACTCGCCACCGACCCGCTGTACGACACCGTACGCGCCGCCCCCGACGGCACCGACGCCCTGCGTGCCTTCGCCGCCGGGGCCGACGCCGATCCGGCCGCCGTCCGCTGGAGCTACCGGCGCGACTTCGGGCGGGTCCGGCTGCTGATGGTGGACACCCGCGCGGCCCGCGTGCTGGAGGAGGGCAGGCGCGCGATGCTCGACCCCGGCGAGGCGGAGTGGCTGCGCGCCCAGGCACTCGACGACCGGGGCGGGTACGACCATCTCCTCATCGGCACCTCCCTGCCCTGGCTGCTGCCGCATCTGGTGCACGACGCCGAGGGGTGGAACGCGGCGCTGTGCCGGGGCGACAAGGGGCCGCGCTGGGCCCGGTTCGCGGAGAAGGTGCGGCGGGCGGCGGATCTGGAGCACTGGGCGGCCTTCCCGGCGTCCTTCGAGGCGCTGGCCGCGCTGATCGCCGAGGCGGGGTCGGGGGCGGACGCCCCGGCGACCGTGTGCGTGCTCTCGGGGGACGTCCACCACGCCTATGTCGCCGAGCCCTCGTGGACCGGGGGCGGGCCGGACGCGCGCGTCCTCCAGCTCACCTGCTCGCCGGTCCACAACTCCATCCCGCTCTCCATCCGGGTCGGCTTCCGGTTCGGCTGGAGCCGGGTCGCCCGGATCCTGGGGCGCCGGTTCGCCGGTCACGGCCGTATCCCGCGCCCGTCGATCGACTGGCGCAAGACGGGCGGGCCGTGGTTCGGCAACCAGTTGATGACCCTGACCCTGCGCGGCCGGGCGGCGACCCTGCGGCTGGACCAGGCACGGGCGGGCGCCGGGGACACCGGAGGCACCGGCGGCGGCACCAGCAGCGGCAGCGGGGCGGGGGCGCGGCTGGTGACGGTGGAGGAATCGGTGCTCACGGAGGGATGACGGGGGCGGCACAGTGCTTCGGTGAGTGAGCCGGGTGAAGTGCGGTCGCACCGGCTCATGCCCGCCCATGCGGGGCCAACTGTGACGTGTGGGGCGTGCGTTGGCTTCCGTGGCGAGCGACGGCATGATGAGGCGGACCGTCCGCTTCCCGCGCCCGGCCACCACACCCTCCTGTCCGGTTCCGGTTCCCTGTCCGCTCTCTGCTCTCTGCTCTCTGCATCTCCGCTCCACTGCGCCCCATACGCCCGGGAGTCACTTCCTTGTCCGCCGCCCCCGCCGACCGCTCCGCCCCCTCCGCCCCCTCCGCCCCTTCCCCGCCCTCCCCTCCCTCCCCTCCCCCCCTCTCCGTCGCCCTCGTCGGTGCCGGGCCGCGCGGCACCAGCGTGCTGGAGCGGCTCTGCGCCTCCGCCCCGGAACTGCTGCCGCCCGGCACCGAGCTGACGGTCCATGTGATCGACCCCGCCCCGCCCGGCGCCGGACGGGTCTGGCGCACCGCCCAGTCCGGGGAGCTGCTGATGAACACCGTCGCCTCCCAGGTGACCCTGTTCACCGACGAGAGCGTCGACTGCTCCGGCCCCGTCCGCCCCGGCCCCAGCCTCCACGAGTGGGCGGCGGGCACCCTCGGCCCCGACGAATACCCGACCCGGGCCCGCTACGGCCGCTATCTGGAGTGGGTGTTCGCCCGCACGGTCCGCGAGGCGCCCCCGAGGGTCCGGATCCACACCCACACCGCGCGGGCGGTACGCCTGGACGACGGCATCGGCGGCGGGCAGTCGCTGACGCTCGACGACGGGCGGGTGCTCACCGGGCTGGGCGCGGTCGTCCTGACCCAGGGCCATCTGCCGGCCGCGCCGACCGCCGAGGAGCGGCGGCAGACGTCGTACGCCCGTGAGCGCGGGCTGCACCATGTGCCGCCCGCCAATCCGGCCGATGTGGACCTGTCCCCGCTGGCCCCCGGCGAACCGGTTCTGCTGCGCGGGCTCGGGCTGAACTTCTTCGACCACATCGCCCTCCTCACCACCGGCCGCGGCGGCCGGTTCCTCCGCGAGGGCGGGGCGCTGCGGTACGTCCCCTCCGGGCGCGAGCCGCGGCTGTACGCCGGTTCGCGGCGCGGAGTGCCGTACCGGGCGCGCGGCGACAACCAGAAGGGGCCGTACGGGCGTCATCTCCCGCGGGTCCTCACCCCGGAGGCCGTCTCCGGCTTCCGCAAGCGCGCCGACTCCGGCGATCCGCCCGACTTCCTCGCCGAGATATGGCCGCTGATCGCGAAGGAGGTGGAGACGGTCTACTACGAGACGCTGCTCCCCGACAGCGATGTCGGCGGACGCTGGCTCGCGGTGCCGCACGGGGATCCCGGGGAGGCCCGGCTGCTCGACGCGCTCGGGGTCGCCGAGGAGGCGCGCTGGTCCTGGGAGCGGGTGGCCCGGCCGTACGCGGGCATGCGGTTCGCGGACCGGGGGCAGTGGCGGGCGTGGCTGCTGGGGCAGTTGCGCGCGGACGCCGCCGAGGCCGCGCGGGGCAATGTGCGCGGGCCGGTGAAGGCCGCCCTGGACGTGCTGCGCGATCTGCGCAACGAGATACGGCTCGTGGTCGATCACGGCGGGCTGGGCGGCGGCTCCCGCCGCGACCATCTCGACCGCTGGTACACCCCGCTCAACGCCTTCCTCTCCATCGGCCCGCCCCGGCGCCGGATCGAGGAACTGGCCGCGCTGGTGGAGGCGGGGGTGGTGGAGGTGCTGGGGCCGCGCCTGGAGGTGCGGTGCGCGGAGGGGGCGTGGGTGGCGCACTCCCCCGAGGTGCCGGGGTCGCGGGTGCGGGTCACCTCGCTGGTGGAGGCCCGGCTGCCGGAGCCGGATCTGCACCGCACCACCGACGCGCTCCTCGCCGGACTGCTGAGGACCGGCCAGTGCCGGGCGCACCGGGTGGACGGCTACGGGACCGGCGGCCTGGATGTGACGGCCCGCCCGTACCGGCTGCTGAACCGTCAGGGCGTACCCCACCCCCGGCGCTTCGCCTTCGGCGTTCCGACGGAGGGGGTGCACTGGGTGACGGCGGCGGGTGCCCGGCCGGGCGTGGACTCGGTGACGCTGTCGGACGCGGACGCGGTGGCGCGGGCGGTGCTGCGGGTGGGAGCGGGGACGGAGGCGGAGGCGGGGGTGGGGGTGGAGGCCGGGGCGCCCCGCCCCGCCGGTGAGGGAGGGACGGGGCGCTGTCCGGACGAGCCGCTCGCGGCGCCGGTCAGGCCGTCCCGGCCGTCCAGCCGAACGGGACGGTGAAGCAGCCCACGCGGGTGCCGTGGTTGCCGGGCTGGGAGTGGACGATCACCGAGGACGCCTCGCCGCGCCGGAAGTTCCAGGCGTGGTGGGCGCGGGCCTCGCCGGAGCCGGAGCGGTCGGCAGTGAAGTCCAGCCAGACCTCGTTGTCGGGGTTGGCGTCGGCGGGGTTGTCCGACGGCACGTGCTGGTAGTGGCCGCCGGCCGCGGTCGGGTCGGTCCCGCAGGGCTTGCGGTGGACGTGGACGCCGTAGTCGTGCCCCGGTTTCATGCCCCTGACCCGGAGTTTGACGGTCGTGGCCCCGTTCGCCGCGCTGCTCTGCGCGACCTCGATCCAGGCCCCGGCGGGCACGAGTTCCGGGTCGTACGTCAGCGCCGCCGACGGGGCGAGGGCGCCCGGCGGGGCGAAGCGGGCGTCGGTGCGCATCACATAGCCGCGCTCGCTGTCGGCGGCGGGGCTCGCGTGGACCCCATCGGTTCCGGACCTGTCGGTGGTCTCCGTACCGGCTCCGTAGGCGCTGCCCGCGCCCGTCACCAGCATGGCCGCGGCGACCGCGCCGACGTACATCCCTGAAAACATGGTGGCTTCTTTCCTTGCCTTCAGCCCATCTCCGGGCATTCCCCCTGTATTCCCTGTCCCTACCGTTGCTACGGGAGGCGCACGCCCGGCGCGCGTCGGAGCGGGGCAGGTGGGTGAACGAAGTGAATGAGATGCGCCGAACACACGAGCCCCCGGTGAATCTCCCGTCACGCGCCCGGCGTACGCTGTATGGCTGTCAAGGCCGCTCCTGCCGTTCCCTCGCGTCACCGCGGCAGGTCCGGTCCACGGGGGGGAGAGCCGGGGAGTCCCGTTGCTGGAGAGTGTGGGGGCGCTGGCCGACAGCCCCTGGATCTATGTGCTGGTGGGGTGCTCGGTACTGCTCGATGTGTTTCTGCCGGTGCTGCCCAGCGGGGTGCTGGTCATCATGGCGGCGACCGCCGCCGCGGCGGGGTGCGGGGCCACGGGCGACGATGTGTCGGTGTTCGCGCCGTCACTGCTGGGGCTCACCCTCTGCGCCACCACCGCGTCCGTCCTCGGCGATCTCGCCCTCTACCGGCTGGCCCGGCGCGGCGGCGACCGGCTGGACCGGGCCATCGCCCGCTCCCGTCGGCTGACCACCGCCCAGGAACGGCTGGGCCTCGCCCTCGCGCGCGGGGGCGGTGCGCTGGTGGTACTGGCCCGGTTCGCACCGGCCGGGCGGTCGGCGGTGTCGCTGATCGCGGGGGCGGCGCAGCGCCGGGTCCGTGACTTTCTGCCCTGGTCCGCGCTGGCGGGCCTGTCCTGGGCGACGTACAGCGTGGCCCTCGGCTACTTCGGCGCCCAGTGGCTGGGCGCGACCTGGCTGGCGACGGGCGTGTCGGTGCTGGCGCTGGTCGGGGCGGGCGGGGTGGCCGGGTTCCTGATGCGCCGGGGGCCCGGGGCGGGGGCGGGGGCGGCGTCGGGGGTCGGGTGACCGTGACGCGGTCCGGCCCGGACGCCGGGTGACGCGGTCGGGCCCGGACGCCGGGTGACGCGGTCCGGCCCGGACGCCGGGGTCCGCGCGGCGAGGGTCGCGGGGGAGCCACACCGCGTGGGGAGCTACGCCGCCGGGGTGGACGCCGCCGATGACGGTGACGGGGACGACGGTGACGCGGACGACGGCGACGCCGATGGCGCGGCCGACCCGGTGGCCCTCGCGGCGGAGCCGGTGCCGCCACGGATCTCCAGGCCGTCCAGCAGTTCCGCCGTGGCCTGTGCGATCACCTCGACGGCATGGTCGAAGACCTCCTGATTGTGCGCGGCGGGGGCCCGGAATCCGGACACCTTGCGCACATATTGCAGGGCGGCGGCCCTGATCTCGTCTTCCGTGGCCTCTTCGGGCAACGCGGGCGGGCGGAGGGTCTTGATGCTGCGGCACATGCCCCCAGTCTCCCACCCCTCCCTCCCCACCTCTAGCACATTCATTCGAAACACTCGTTCGAACGAAGCCCCGGGAGACACTCGCTTCGCAAATTCGAACAGGCGTACCATTACCGCGTGGCGACGACCTATGACTTCCCCAGCGACCTTCTCGCCGGTCAGGAGGAGCTGCACCAGGTCCGGGCCGAGCTGTCGGCCCTGCTCAAGCGGCTGCCCTGGTCGGTCGAGCCTCTCGACGGCTTCAGCGACGACAACGGCTGGCGCCGCGTCGAGCGCCCGGCCTCCCCCGGCTGGACCCCCGACGACCAGGCCGAGATAGACAAGCTCCGCCGCCGCGAGCACGAACTCGCCGTCTTCGTCACCACCCACCGCTACTGGTCCGCCTTCACCGGCCCCGACCAGGTGAACGCCCGCATGCACCTCAAGCACGCCCACGCGGAGGGCGGGCCCGGCGACGGACCCGGCGACGACCCGTCATGACGCACAGAAGCCCCGGCCGTTGACGGCCGGGGCTTCTTCTGTGTGGGCGCGGACGGTTTCGAACCGCCGACATCCTGCTTGTAAGGCAGGCGCTCTACCCCTGAGCTACGCACCCATGGACGAGTCGACAGCCTACATTGCCCGAGCCGGTGCCCCGCAAACGCCTATCCGGGCGGCCCCGGGCGGCCCCGGGCGCCCCCGGAGGGAGAGCCGCCCGGCCCGGGGGTTACCCCCACCCCCGATCCGGGAGCGGGCCGGATGCCCCCGGCGGCGCCGCTTCCCTACCGTCGACATCACAGATCAGCCATCAGGGATCAGGGATCAGCTCCCGGGTTCAGGGGAGCAGGGGGAGACCGGTATGAGTCGTTCCGTTTCCGTGCGCAGGACCGCCGCGCGGAGGACCGCCGCACGCACGACCGCCGCGCGCAAGGCCATCGCGCGCGGGGCCACCGCACGCAGGGCCGCCGTGGCCGGGGCCGTCGTGGCCGTGCTGGCGGGCGGCACCGCGTGCGGCGCGTCCGCCGCCGACGACACCGAACCCGAGCACCGCACCTTCGCCCTCCAGGGCCGCACCCTCACCGTCGACTCCGACGAATCCGGCCTGGAGATCATCGCCTCGGACGACGCCGAGTCCGGCTCCGTCGAGGTCACCCGCTGGTTCGAGGGCTCGGTCATGGTCGGCAAGGAGCCCCGGGTGACCTGGTCCATGGACGGCGACCGGCTCACACTCCGGCTGCGCTGCTCCGGCTTCGTCGCGGACTGCTCCGCCAAACACCGGGTCGAGGTACCCCGCGGAGTCGCCGTGAAGGTCGAGGACGGTGACGGCGCCATCAGCGCGAGCGGCTTCACCGACCCCCTCGACATCCGCACCGGCGACGGCAACGTCCGTGTCTCCGACACCACCGGCACCCTCGCCGTCCGCACCACCGACGGCAATGTCCGCATCACCGACTCCACCGGCCCCGCCGACCTCCGCACCGGCGACGGCAACATCGACGCCGACCTCGGCTCCCGCACGGTCACCACCCACAGCGGCGACGGCAACGTCCGCCTCACCCTCGGTGCCGTCCCCGACCGCGTCGAGACCCGCTCCGGCGACGGCAATGTCACCGTCGCCCTCCCCCGCGCCGGCTACCGGGTGACCACCGAGACCGGCGACGGCGGCGTCGAGGTGTCCGTCCCCCGCGACGACTCCAGCGACCACATCGTCACCGCCCGTACCGGCGACGGCAAAGTGACCCTCCGCACGGCGAACTAACCGACCCGTGTGTTCGTCCTTAACCGGTGGGAGAATGAACCGGGCAGGGCGGACGACAGCACGGGAGAGGGATGTGACGGCGAAACCGACGCAGTGGTATGCGCCGTTGTCCGCACGCCCTGCCCCGCCGCGCGCCGGGCACCGGGCGCTGCGCGACACCCTCACCCTCCTCTCGCTGCCGCTGGTGGCGGCACCGGCGCTGCTCGCCGCGTTCGCCGGCGGCGGCACCCGCCGCTGGTTCGGCGGGCGGGCCGAGAGCCAGCGCGCCGAGGCCCAGGCCGCCAAGGACGACGCCGCCGCCGCGTTCTACGAACTCGACACCGCCCAGCGCGATCTGCGGATCTCGATCGAGACCATCGCCGCCGTCGACGACTCCCCCGCCGCCCGGCGGGCCGCCGCCGACTTCGCGGCCCTCGGCCACCGCATCGACGAGGCCAGCCACCAGTACATCAGGGCCGTCGACGCCCATGATCTCGACCGCGACGACCTGGAGGCGTCCGCCGCCTCCCGGGCCCGCGCGGAGCTGGCCAGGGCCGAGGACGAGCTGACCCGCGTCAAGCGCGACCTCGACCGGTTCGCCGACGGTCTCGGCCCGCTGCTCGGCAAGGCCGAGACCCAGCTCGCCCGGCTCGCCCCCGCCGTGGAGCGCGCCCGGCAGTCCCTGCTCGCCGCCTCCAACGCGCTGGACGCGGCCCGCGCCGCCGGTCTGCGCGCCGACGACCTCGCCGCCCGCCTCGCCGCCCTCGCCCCCGAGCTGACCAAGCTCAACCAGGGCGCCGGCCAGCACGGCGTCCCCCAGACCCTGGAGCGCGCCGAGCGCGTCGCCCGCGAGGCCGAGGCCATCCGCGCCGAGGCCGACCGGCTCCCCGAACTGGCCGCCGAGATCGACCACCGTCTGGTCTCCCTGCGCACCCGCGCCCAGGCCCTGACCACCCGGGCCGAGCAGGTCCAGCCGATCCTCAGCGAGCTGCGGCGCCGCTTCACCGCCGCCTGCTGGCAGGACCTCCAGCGCGTCCCCGACCTCGCCGGGGAGAATGTCCGCCAGGCCGAGCGGGGGCTCGCCGAGGCGCGGGCCGCCCGTGACGCCCAGCGCTGGCCGGACGCCACCGCCCGGCTCTCCACCGTCCGCGCCCTGCTGAACACCACCGACGAGGCCGTCTCCGCCGCCGGAGACCGGCTGCGGCAGCTCAACGCCGTCCAGAAGGACCCGGGGGCCGAGATCGAACGCACCCGGTTCGCCATCCGGGACGCCCAGCGCCTGGCGATGGCGGGCCGCCACACCCCCGACCCGCGCCACGCCCGCCCCCTGGACGACGCCGTGGCCCGGCTGGACCGCGCGGTCACCACCCTCGAAGGCCGCCACCCCGACTACTGGCACTTCCTCACCGAGACCGACGCCGTCCGCCGGGCGGTCGCCCGGGTGGTCTCCCAGATCCGCGAGGAGCGCGGCGCGGGCACCACCCCCTGAGCCGTTGCCGCATCCCCGCCCCGGGCGGATATTGGGGGGAGGAGAGCACGCAGGGCGTCGGCTGACGCCCAAGGGAGGCGGACCATGGCCACCACACACGCACTCCGCCCGCGCACCAGGCGGCGCATCCGGCTCGACGAACACCTTCCCGTCGACCACGGCCTGAGCAGGGTGTACCGGATCGGCGCGGGCCTGATGGGACTGGCACTGCTCGCCTTCGGCATCCTCGGCCTGACCAACACCATCGGCTTCTTCGACACCGGCGGCGACCAGGTCCTCGGCCTCAACACCAACGGTGCCCTGAGCGTGCTGTCCATCTGTGTCGGACTGCTGCTCTTTGTCGGGATGGTGATCGGCGGGAACTTCGCCTCCACCCTCAACATGACCCTCGGCATCCTCTTCATCCTCAACGGCTTCCTGAACCTGGGTCTCCTCCAGACCGACTACAACTTCCTCGCGTTCAAGATCCAGAACGTGCTGTTCAGCTTTGTGGTCGGCCTCCTCCTGATGACCTTCGGCATGTACGGCCGGGTCGGCTCGGCCCTGCCGCACGACAACCCGTACTGGCGCTCCCGCCACCCCCAGGCCGCCGCGGCCGAGGACGAACGCGCCCGCGCCGCCCTCACCCCCAGCGCAGCCCCACCACCCCCGGAGAACGCCAGCTAGTCTGTGGGCATGCCTCGCTACGAGTACCGCTGCCGTACCTGCGGCGACACCTTCGAACTGAGCCGTCCGATGGCCGAGTCCGCCGACCCCGCCGCCTGCCCGGCAGGCCATGACGACACGGTCAAGCTGCTGTCGACCGTCGCCGTCGGCGGCACCGCCTCCGGCGGCCCGGCCCCCGCTCCCAGCGGTGGAGGCGGCGGCTGCTGCGGCGGGGGCTGCTGCGGCTGAGGCCCGCCGCCGGGGCCGTGCGGGCGCGGTGCCCGGTGATCTTCCTCAGGCTCTCTTCAGGTTCGGCTCTCTACGGTGGACGGCATGAGTGCCAACGCCGCTCCCCAGTGGGTCACGGAGATGATGGACACCCTGGGTGCCCCCGGGGCCGGTCTCGCCGTGGCCCTGGAGAATCTGTTCCCGCCGCTGCCGAGCGAGGTGATCCTGCCGCTGGCCGGCTTCGCCGCCAGCACCGGGGACATGAGCCTGTACGGGGCCCTGCTCTGGACGACCATCGGCTCGGTCGTCGGCGCGCTCGCCCTGTACGGCATCGGCGCGCTGCTCGGCCGGGACCGTACCGTCGCGCTGGCCGGGAAGCTGCCGCTGGTGAAGGTGGCGGACATCGAGCGGACCGAGGCGTGGTTCGCCAGGCATGGCACCAAGGCCGTGTTCTTCGGGCGGATGATCCCCGTCTTCCGCAGCCTGATCTCGGTCCCGGCCGGAGTCGAGCGGATGCCGCTCCCGGTCTTCCTCGGGCTGACGGCGCTGGGCAGCGCGATCTGGAACACGGTGTTCGTGCTGGCGGGCTACGCCCTCGGCGAGAACTGGTCCGAGGTCACGACCGTCGTGTCCGCCTACTCCAGGGTGGTCCTGGTCGCCGCCGCCCTCGCCGTCGTCGCCTTCGCCGTCGTACGGCTGATGCGGCCGGGGCCCGGTCGTCGGCGCGGCGGGCGCCGGGCGCGGGACCGGCAGCGGGAAGCGGAGGACTCCGACGAGGACGGCTCAGGGGGCTTCGCCGACCGGTCGTCCCTCGCGGTCGGGGCGGCGGCGGACCGCCGCTAGGGGATTCCTGGGAGGGCGCCGGGGCGGATGCCGTCCCGGCGCCCTTCCGTCACACCCGGTCCGGCGCCCGTACGACGCGCAGGAACTCGTGGAGGATGCGCTCCCCGGCCAGTACGCCCCGCTCGGGCAGGGCGGTGACGGTGGGGGCGGTCCAGCCGCTGTCGGCGAGTTCGCCGTGGGCGGGGCGCCAGCCCTGGTCGGCGGCGAGCAGCAGATCCGCGTCGAGCAGGGAGTCACCGGCGGCGAGGGTGAGGTCGGCGCCGGTGCGGCGGGCCACCTCGCGCAGGGCGGCGCTCTTGGTCAGCGGCTTGGGAACGGCGTAGATCTTGCGGCCCTGGAGCGAGACGGTCCAGCCGCGGTGCTCGGCCCAGACGGCGAGTTCCTTCACCCAGTCCTCGGGGAGCAGCTCGCGTTCGACGACGAGGTAGGCGAAGAGATCGTCGGCGACCCGGTGCTTGCGGACCCAGAGGGGGTCGGCGGAGGTCTCCAGATGGGCCCGGACCTCGGCGAGCGGGGCGCACTCGTCGGCGAGGCGGGCGGTGACCCCGGCGTGCCAGTCGGGGTCGGAGACGCCGTCGACGAGGAGGTGGCCGCCGTTGGCGCAGATCGCGTAGCGGGGTGCGGCGCCGGGGAGGTTGATCCGCTCGTACTGCTTGCGGGTGCGGGTGGTGCTGGGCACGAAGAGCGCGCGGTCGGTGCGGTCGCCGAGGGCGGTGAGGAGCCCGGCCGCGGTCTCGGTGAGGAAGGACAGGGGCTTGCTCTCGTGGACCTCGACGCAGAGCAGCCGGGGTGCGCGGGCGTCGGGCATCGTCAGGGCGAGAGCCGCGGAGGAGTAGATGAGGGTTCGGTCGAGATCGCTCGCCACCAGCACCGGCATCAGAGCGTTACCGCCTTTCCGTCGGCGCCGGTCGCGCCGCGCGTGTACTTGGGATGGATGAGCCCCACACAGGTGTAGGGGAGGCCGGTGACCTCCTCGACGGGGACGCCGCGCTGCTCGGCGAGCAGCCGGACGTGGTCGAGGTCGGGGCCCGCTCCGGCGCGGGCGAGGATCTTCCAGGGCACCCGGCGCAGCAGGACCCGGGTGGTCTCGCCGACGCCGGGCTTGACGAGGTTGACGTCGTGGATGCCGTACTCCTCGCTGATGCGTTCGACGGCGGCCCAGCCCTCCCAGGTGGGGGTGCGGTCGGCGGCGAGCAGGTCCTTGACGGTGGCGTCGACCCGCTCGGTGACCTCGGGGAAGCGGGCGGCGATGGTGTCGAGGAAGGTGTTGGAGAGATCGGCTCCGGCGAGGTCGCGGTAGAACTTGGCGCCGTGGAAGTCGTCCGGTCCGACCAGGTCGGCGCGGAGCACGGTGCGGGATATGAGGCCGGAGACGGTGGAGTTGAGGCAGGCGGAGGGGATGAGGAAGTCCTCGCGGGTGCCGTAGGTGCGGACGCAGGAGCCGGGGTCGGCGAGGACGGCGATCTCGGGGTCGAAGCCGCTCACCCCGTGGTCGTGCTCGAACCGGCGGACGGCCTCGGTGAGTTCGCGGGTGATGGCGCCCTTGCCGGTCCAGCCGTCGACGAAGACCACGTCGGAGGGGTCGTGGCGGTCGGCCAGCCAGCGCAGGGCGTTGGCGTCGATGCCGCGGCCCCGGACGATGGAGACGGCGTAGTGCGGCAGTTCGAGGCCGTGGCGGTGCTGGGCCCAGCGGCGCATCAGGATGCCGACGGGGGTCCCGGCGCGGGCGAGGGAGACGAGCACCGGGCGGGGTGAGCGCTCGGTGAGGACGGTCTCGGTGACGGCCCCGACGGCCTGGGCGATACGCCCGGCGGAGGTGGCGAGGGCGGAGTGGAACAACCGCTGGTACCGGTCGCTGGGCTGGTACTCCACGGGCAGCGACTCGGCGTAGTGGGCGCCGCCGCTCTGGATCGCCTCCTCGCGTTCCTCGGTCGGGGCCTCCAGGGTGACGTCGGAGAGGTCCTGGAGGAGCCAGCCCACCTCGTCGGGGGCGTAGGAGGAGAAGGCGGGGCCGCGGAGGGGTTCGGGCAGCATGGCGGATCTGGCTCCGGGAAAGGCGGTGACGTACAGGGGCGCGGGGACATGGCTGGGCACGACCGCGAGCAGGACGCGCGGGGTGTGGTCGGCGAGGCGGGCGAGAAGGCCGCCGGGGGCGTGCAGGGCCGGGGTGTCGGCGGTGGAGTCGACGACGGAGATCACGGCGTCGAAGCGGGCTCCGGCGACGTTGTAGGCGAAGCGGTCGCCGGGGCCGTCGGCGGGGTCGTCGTGGGCCGGGAAGACGAGGCGGCTGCGGATGGCGTAGCCGGGGTCGTCGACGGCGAGGACCGGTGAGCGGGTGGTGGTGGAGAAGCGTATGTCGGTGCCGGGGAGTATCCGCTCCAGCTCGCGGGCGAGGCGGAGCGGGGCGTACATCAGTTCCTCGGTGCCGAGGACCAGGACGCGCCGGGCGTCGGCGGGCAGGGCCTCGGCGAGGCGGGCGCCCATGGCGGGCAGGGCGGCCTCCAGGCGGTGGCGGTGGGCGGGGGTGAAGCCGTGCCGTCCGCCGTCGGGGAGCCCGGCGGGCCAGTGCAGGCCGACCCGGGCGAGGGTGCCGGGCGGGGTGTCGGGGCGGGGCGCGTGGGGCTCGTCGGTGGGCCGCTCGTGCTCGGCGACGAGGGCCCGGCCCCGTTCCAGCACGTCGTCGGGGAGCAGGACGGTGCCGCGGGCGGCGGCGACGAGGTCGACCCGGGCGCCGATCTCCCGGCCGAACTCGGTGAGCCGGTCCCGGTCGGCGGCGGACCGCATGTCCACGAGGGCGACGACGACGTAGTGGTCGCGGGGGTAGCGCTCGTGGAGGGAGCGGATGGTGTTGAGGACGGTGTTGCCGGTGGAGAACTCGTCGTCGACGAGCACCAGCGGGCCGTCCCCGGCGAGCAGGGCCTGGTCCTCGGGGAGGAGCAGATGGGAGGTGGCGTGGGAGTGGGACTCCTCGAAGCCGCCCGCGGGGGCCACGCCGGGGACGGGGCGGCGGGTGGAGTGCAGATAGGGCGCGGTGCCCAGGCCGTCGGCGACGGAGTGTCCGAGTGCGGTGGCGGTCTCGGCGTAGCCGAGGACGACGGCGCGGCGGCCGGGTCCGTCGCCGAGCAGGGCGTGGACGCGGCGGCCGAGGGTGAGGCCGTGGCCGTGGACGAGGGACGGGGTCTGGGGGACGTGTTTGCCGAGGACGTGGGAGACGAGGAGGTGGGCGCGCTTGGGATTGCGCCGCAGGGCGAGGCCGAGGAGCCGGGGCAACTGGTCGTCACCGTGCAGCGCGACACCGAGCCGCTCGGCGACCCAGGTACCGGACCAGACGCCGTCGCCGGGGTCCGGCTCCGCCGGGCCGGGCTGCGCGTCGCCCGGCCCCGCCGACCCGGTAGGCGCGTCGCCCGGCCCCGCCGACCCGCGCGGGGCGCCACCGGCACGCACGGCCGCCCGGCCGTCACCGTCCGCGACGCCTCCCCCGGGGCGGGCGGCGGCACCCGAGTCGGTGGCACCCGCGTCGGCGGCACCAGAACCCCGGGGAGCCTCACCGGCCCCGTGAGCCCCTACAGCCCCATGAGCCTCCACGGCCCCCACAGCCCCCGGAGACGCCTGGACGCCACCACGAGCCCCCTCGCCCCCCGAACCCGCCTCAGCGGCTCCCCGGCCACCCGGACCACCCCCCTGAGTACCCCCCTGACCACCCCGGCCGCCCGCCCTCGCGGGGCGCCCCCCGGGGCTCGATGGTGCCGGGAGGTCGTGCCCGCTGTTCCGTGGCGTGTTCATGGGTCCCTTGGGAGGTGGAGGAGGAGGTTGCAGGAGCGGCGAGGGGCCGGATCCCTCAGGTCGGGATACCGGCGGCCAGAAGTTCGACGAAGCCGATGTCCTCGTTGGCGACGCCGAACGCCTCGGCGCGCAGGAGGGTGCGTTCGGCCCAGGCGCGGTGCGGCTTCACCTCGTTCATCTTGTTGGTGTAGGCGGAGCGCAGGACCCCGCCGCCGCCGCGTTCGGGGCGCAGGATGTCCTGGGCGTCGCTGAACTCCTCGTGGCTGACCACGGACAGTGCGTGCACGGGCAGCACGTGGGAGGGGTGGATGCAGGTCTTGCCGAGGAGGCCGTTGGCCTGGTCGAGGGCGATCTCGCGCAGCAGGCCGTCCATGGCGTGCTCGATGAGGGCCTCGCGGAGTTCGTCGGCCTGGCCTTCGAGGAAGGGGCTGCGCCGCAGTTGGGGCTTGAACATACGTTCCTGCACCCGGAAGTACTCCCAGACCGGCCCGGTGACGGTGAAGCCGGTGCCGTCGGCGCGGCCGAGCATGTTGACGACGTCGGCGATCACGGAGGCGACGACCTGGACGTCGTAGGCGGTCATGTCGGGGCCGCGGCGCAGGCCGTAGGAGGAGCAGAAGTCGGTGACGCCGAGGCGGAGGGCGAGGACGCGGTCGCGGTACTTGTCGACCGCGCGGAAGATGCCCTCCAGGGTCTCGACGCGGGTTTCCCGGTAGAGCAGCTCGGGCGATTCCAGGACCGGCATCGCGAAGAGACGGCGTCCGCTGGCGGCCTCGGCGGCGGCGAGGGCCTCCAGGAAGGGGATCCCGCGTTCCTCGGTGAACTTCGGCAGGACGAATCCGGACAGCACGGCGGCGGCCGGGCCGAGGCGGCGGGTCAGATCGGGGATCTGGCCGGGGGTGCGGACCCGGATGAAGAGCAGCGCGGGGTCGGCGGCGTAGCCGGGGTGCCCGGCCAGCTCCCGGAGCTGGCGTACCAGGTTCTCCTCGGCGTCCTGGACGTCGGCGTCGTCTATGGAGTCCTCCAGGCACAGGACCATGGAGACGACCCCGCGGGCGGACTGCTTGGCGATGTCGTCGGCGAGCCTCGGTCGGGTGGCGGGCGAGTAGAGGGTGGCGCCGAGGGCCGCGGCGAGCAGCCGGGCCGGGGAGTCGGCGGTGAAACGGCTCGGCTCCCGGTGGAACAGGCGCTGCCGCACCTCAGGGGCGATTTGCCCGAAATGACGCATGAATCTCCCCCGTGGAGTCGGAATGTGCCGGTAGATGACGACAGGTGGCCGGTAATAGTACGTAGGAGTCCATGTCACCGGTTCCCGCAGGGCATGAATTTCAGGTAACGCGGGCACGCACACGCTCTTCCCACGGGCACGCACACGCCCTTCCATGGTGCATCCATCACAGATCCTCCGAATACTCCGCCCCCTCACGTCCGCCCTCGCGTCCGCCGACGCGGCCGGGCCGCGCCCCGCATTGTCGTGATCAGGACCGAGAGGGCAGGATGACCGCATGACGCACGCCATGCTGAAGGGGTCGAACGTCCCGCTGGAAGCCGCGACCGTGCGCGCCGTGCTGCGCTGGACGCCCGGTCAGGGAGTCCCGGACGTCGATGCCTCGGCGCTGCTCCTCGGCCCCGACGGCCGGGTGCGCTCCGACGAGGACTTCGTCTTCTACAACCAGCCCCGGCACCCCTCCGGGAAGGTCTGGCGGCTCGGCAAGAAGCGGGTCGCCGAGAGCCTCACCGATACCATCCAGACGGATCTCTCCGGTGTCGAGTCCAGTGTCGGCCGGATTCTGCTGGTCGCCTCGGCGGACGGGGTGACCTTCGACAGCGTACGGACCCTGCGCATCCTGCTGTACGACGCGGGCGCGCCGGACGCGGAGCCGGTGGCGTACTTCGATGTCGTGCCGATGACCGGGGCGGAGACCGCCCTGATCTGCGGTGAGCTGTACCGGCGGGGGGACGGGTGGAAGTTCCGGGCGCTGGGTGAGGGCTACTCCAACGGGCTGCGCGGGCTCGCGACCGACTTCGGGATCTCGGTGGACGAGTCGGAGGCGGCGGAGGCCGGGGTTGCCCGCCTGCCGGAGGACGCCCCGGTCGCGCCGGTCTTCCCGGCCCCCGCGGCGCCCACGGCGTCCGTCGCGCCCACGGTGTCCGCCGCGTCCGTGGCCGGTGCGAACCAGCCGACGGTCGCCCAGCCGCCGGGCGGGGCACCGGCGGCGGAGCCCGCCTACGGCTATCCCCAGCCGGCCGCCGCGGCGGCGCCGCAGCCGGGGTACGGCTACCCCCAGCCGGGCAGCCGGCCCGCGTACGGCTATCCGCAGCCGGTGGGGACGACCGCCCCCGACCCGGACTTCCGGCTGCCCCCGCAGGGACCGCAGTTCATCGGCCGCTAGGACGCGCGCGACGGATCACCGCCGGGGCGTCCCGGCGCCCGGCCCGCCCGGGGCCGATGGCCCCTGACACCCCGCCGCCGGGCGTCACGCCTCCGTCTTCGACTTGTACCCCCGCCCCCACTGCAACCCCCACCCGTACAACCGGTCCAGCTCCCCCTGGAAGCCGTAGACGAACTTCACCTCACGGCGGACCATCAGTTCGCCCTTGACGTTCTCGATCATGACGACCGCGCAGGAGCGGGCCTGCGGGTGGCGTTCGTCGAGGCCGATCTCGATACGGGGGCCGTTGCTGGGGTAGAGCGTGACGATGGCGTGGGTGCGGTCGAAGGCCGGGGTCTGGTCGTAGATGTAGACGAACACCAGGACGCGCTTGATGGCGTCCCGGTGGTCGAGGTTGACGTAGATCGTCTCGCCGGAGGCCGAGCCGAAGCGGTCGTCGCCGCTGAGCTTGACGTAGGGCGGTCCGTTGAGGTCGCCGAGGAAGCCGCCCAGGGGCTGGACGACGCCCTTGGTGCCGTCCTGGAGTTCGTAGAGGCAGCCGAGGTCGAGGTCGACGTTGACCATGCTCTGGCTGTGGCCCAGGACCTCCGGCGGTTTGAGCGCCTTGAAGGGGTGCCGGAGCAGGCTCTCGCGCTGGGGGCCGCCCATGTCGGCGCTGCGCATCCGCCAGTTCAGATTGATCCGCAGATTGCCGGTGGCGGCGCCCTGCTTGGTCAGTGACACCTCGCCGTGGCGTTTGGTCAGCTCGATCGAGTTCGTCGCCGCGTTGCCCGAGTCGAACTCCGAGTCCCGCCCACGCCAGAACCGGTCCAGCAAGCCCATTGCGCCCCCACCTCACTCGTCGGACGGCTGTGCGGGGCGGCCCGAGGACGATGTCCACCTCGGTACCGCCCCGCACAGAGCGTTCCCTCACCCACCGGGGCGTCAACCCCCGGGGGTCGTCACACGCCGGACGGGACCTCGGTCTTGTCGTCCGACCCGGATCCGCCCTCGGCCGCCGCCAGCGCCCGGTTGCGGCGCACGGAGGACCAGAAGGACCAGGCGATCAGCAGCACACCGATCGAGCCGGTGATGAACTCGCTGATCTCGTACTGGATGGTGACCAGCAGGATGACCGCGAGCGCGCCGATCGCGTAGTGCGCGCCGTGCTCCAGATAGACGTAGTCGTCCAGCGTGCCCTCGCGGACCAGGTACACGGTGAGCGACCGGACGTACATGGCGCCGACGCCCAGACCCAGGGCCATCAGCACGATGTCGTTGGTGATGGCGAAGGCGCCGATGACACCGTCGAAGGAGAAGGACGCGTCCAGGACCTCCAGGTAGAGGAACATGAAGAAGGCCGCCCGGCCGGCCAGCAGGATGACCGGCTTGCCCGCCCGCTTGGCCTTCTCCTCCTCCTCGTGCTCGCGCTCCTCCTCTTCCTCCAGCTTGTTCTCGAAGTAGCCGGAGAGGCCGCCGACGACCAGATACGTGATCAGACCGGCGACACCCGAGAGCAGAACCGTCTCCGCCTTGTCCTGGGGTCCGGCGTGCAGATGTGCCTGGGTGGCGAAGGTCATGGAGGTGATCAGCAGCACGATCAGCGCGACACAGACCGAGAGCATGTCGACCTTGCCGAGCTTGGCCAGGGGCCGCTCCAGCCAGCCCAGCCACTTGATGTCCCGCTCCTCGAAGATGAAGTCGAGGAAGATCATCAGCAGGAACATGCCACCGAAGGCGGCGATGGCCGGGTGCGCGTCGGTGACGAGTTCCTCGTACCGGTTCTGGTCGGTGAGTGCGAGGTCGACCGCCTCGATCGGGCCGATCTGGGCACTGACCGCGACGATGACGACGGGGAACACCAGCCGCATACCGAAGACGGCGATCAGGATGCCGATGGTCAGGAAGATGCGCTGCCAGAAGGCATTCATCTTCTTCAGAATTCCGGCATTTACGACCGCATTGTCGAAGGACAGCGAGATCTCAAGAACACAGAGGATGGCTACGAGACCGAGTGCCGCCCACCCCCCGTAGAAGACCGCCGCGACAAGGCCGGCCGCGGTGACCGCGAACGACCAGCCGAAAGTTCTCAGAATCACTGGCTACCCAATCCCTTGTGTACGGGCTGAACGGGTCTCCCCCACGCCGTACCCGGCTTTACGAAACATTGACCCCGAAGTCTAGAGCGATCCCGCGAAGCCCCGACGCGTACCCCTGCCCTACCGCACGGAACTTCCATTCGCCCTGGTAGCGATAGACCTCTCCGAAAATCATCGCCGTTTCGGTGGAGGCGTCCTCGCTGAGGTCGTAGCGGGCGAGTTCCTGGCCGTCGGCCTGATTGACGACCCGGATGAAGGCATTGCTGACCTGGCCGAAGGTCTGGCCGCGCTCGTCGGCCAGGTGGATGGAGACCGGGAAGACGATCTTGTCCGCGTGGGCGGGGACCTTGGCGAGGTCGATCAGCAGGGACTCGTCGTCGCCGTCGCCGTCACCGGTGAGGTTGTCCCCGGTGTGCTCGACCGAGCCGTCGGGGCTGGTGAGCTGGTTGTAGAAGATGAACCATTCGTCCCCCAGCACGCGCCCGCTGCTGCACACCAGCGCGCTCGCGTCGAGGTCGAAGGGTGCTCCGGTGGTGGACCGCGCGTCCCAGCCGAGGCCCACCAACACATGGGTCAGGTTCGGTGCGGCTTTGGACAGGGAGACATTGCCCCCCTTGGCGAGCGTGATGCCCATGATCCTGATCCTCCCCTGTCGTGCTTCTCTGGTTGTCCTGCGCGTCCGGCGCCGCACACAAACCGCGCGGCGCCGGACGGTCGCTTCCCCCGGGACGGGCCTCGGTCAGACGTTCACACCGAAGTCCTGCGCGATGCCGCGCAGGCCGGACGCGTAGCCCTGGCCGATGGCGCGGAACTTCCACTCCGCCCCGTGCCGGTACAGCTCGCCGAAGACCATGGCGGTCTCGGTCGAGGCGTCCTCGCTGAGGTCGTACCGGGCCAGCTCGGCCTCTCCGGCCTGGTTCACCACGCGGATGAACGCGTTGCGGACCTGGCCGAAGGACTGCTGGCGGTTCTCGGCGTCGTAGATGGACACCGGGAAGACGATCTTCTCGATGTCGGCGGGGACGCCGGCGAGGTTGACCTTGATCTGCTCGTCGTCGCCCTCGCCCTCACCGGTGATGTTGTCGCCGGTGTGCTCGACCGAGCCGTCCGGGCTCTTCAGGTTGTTGAAGAAGATGAAGTGCTGGTCGTTGGCGACCTTGCCGGTGCTGTTCAGCAGCAGCGCGCTCGCGTCGAGGTCGAAGTCCGTGCCGGTCGTGGTCCGCACGTCCCAGCCCAGACCGATGATGACCGCGGTCAGGCCCGGGGCCTCCTTGGTCAGCGATACGTTGCCGCCCTTGCTGAGGCTGACTCCCACGAGTCCCTCCATTGTCTTGGGGGGCGGAAAGCCCCGTGGTGCATCCGTGTACGGGTGTACGTCCGCAACGGATCAAACGAGTCGATCCTAGTGAGCGGTTCCCATGGCCCGCAGGCCCTGGGGCTTAACAATCAGAGCGCGTCGAGGGCCTGGACGTACGCTTCGAGGTCGCGGGCGTCCGGGAGGCCGTTGACGACCGTCCAGCGCACCGCGCCCTCCTTGTCGATGACGAAGGTGCCGCGCACCGCGCAGCCCTTGGCCTCGTCGAACACGCCATAGGCCCGGGAGGTCTCGCCGTGCGGCCAGAAGTCGCTGAGCAGCGGATACTCCAGGCCCTCCTGCTCGGCGAAGACGCGCAGGGTGTGGATGGAGTCGTTGGAGACGGCGAGCACCTGGGTGTCGCGGTCGGCGAACCTCGGCAGGTTGTCGCGGACCTCGCACAGCTCGCCGGTGCACACCCCGGTGAAGGCGAAGGGGTAGAAGAGCAGGACGACGTTCTTCTCACCGCGGAAGTCGGACAGCTTCACGGTGGCGCCGTGGTTGTCCTTGAGTGCGAAGTCGGGGGCCTTGTCGCCG
Source organism: Streptomyces sp. NPDC093252 (assembly GCF_040683675.1). Taxonomy (NCBI): domain Bacteria; kingdom Bacillati; phylum Actinomycetota; class Actinomycetes; order Kitasatosporales; family Streptomycetaceae; genus Streptomyces; species Streptomyces sp. NPDC093252. Next base: position 207,975 of record NZ_JBFBEM010000002.1, read on the forward strand.
ACCTGGATCGCCATCGGTCGTCCCTTCGGGGGGCTGCTGGGCTGTACGGATCACACCCACCCTACGCAGCCGACCGGCGGGACCCGCTGAGTGCCCGGTCACCCCGCCGCCGAGAGGCCGGTCACCCCGGCCGTGCCCGATCGGGTCACCCGGGGCGTGTACGGCCCGGCACCGACACCGCCGGGCGGGCCGAGCACGAAGACTCGGCCCGCCCGGCGGGCTGGGTTCTGGCGGACCCCTGACGGTCCTGGGGGCCCGACGGGCTACGCGCCGGGACGCGGACGCGTCACCGCTTGGACCTCGCGGCCTTGGGTGTCGCCAGACGCGACCCGCTCCAGTCCTTGCCGACGCTGACGCTCTTCGCGGCGGTCAGCCCCGCCGTGGTCGCGGCTTCCGAGATGTCGCTCGGCTCGACGTAGCCGTCGCGGCCGGTCTTCGGCGTCAGCAGCAGGATGGTGCCGCCCTCCTCGATGTACGTGGTGGCGTCCACCAGCGCATCGGTCAGGTCACCGTCGTCGTCGCGGAACCAGAGCACCACGGCGTCGGCCACGTCGTCATAGTCCTCGTCGACGAGCTCGCTGCCGATCGTCTCCTCCAGTGCCTCGCGAAGCTCCTGGTCGACGTCGTCGTCGTAGCCGATCTCCTGGACCACCTGTCCGGGCTGGAAACCCAGCCTGGCGGCAGGGTTGGTCCGCTCCTCCGCGTGGTCCGCGGTCGCGCTCACGGGTTGCCTCCTGATCATGTCTTTGGGTATGTCTCAGCCACGCGCGGGCGCGAGGCATTGGCCGTAGTCCACACGGGCGGGACGGATCGCGCAAGTACCCGGCGTTTCAGACCGCCGAAACGGTGACGATCCAGGCCGTGTCCCCGCAACTCCAGGCACCACTTGTCCGGCGAACGTGATGCACACCACACCCTTCTGCCCCGTTTGGGCGTTTGGGAACCCTCTGCCCGTGCGGGACTCGCATGAGTTTTCCGCCGGGAGCGGACCCGCCGGGTCGCCCAAGTGTGCCGGTTACCTCGGGGTAGAGATGACGTTTACGCCCCCGAGGTAGACGATGGGGAGCGGCGCGGGCACAGGGAGCAGCGGCCCCGGGGCCCGCGTCCAGGTAACTCCGACAGGTAAGGAACAGCGTGGCTTCCGGATCCGATCGCAATCCGATCATCATTGGCGGCCTTCCGAGTCAGGTTCCTGACTTCGATCCCGAGGAGACCCAGGAATGGCTGGACTCCCTGGACGCCGCCATCGACGAGCGGGGCCGGGAGCGGGCCCGCTACCTCATGCTCCGGCTGATCGAGCGGGCCCGTGAGAAGCGGGTCGCCGTGCCCGAGATGCGCAGCACGGACTATGTGAACACGATCGCGACCAGGGACGAGCCGTTCTTCCCCGGCAACGAGGAGATCGAGCGCCGCGTCCTGAACGCGACCCGCTGGAACGCGGCGGTGATGGTGTCCCGCGCCCAGCGCCCCGGGATCGGCGTCGGCGGCCACATCGCCACCTTCGCCTCCTCCGCCTCGCTCTACGACGTGGGCTTCAACCACTTCTTCCGGGGCAAGGACGAGGGCGACGGCGGCGACCAGGTGTTCTTCCAGGGGCACGCCTCGCCGGGCATCTACGCCCGCGCGTTCCTGCTGGACCGGCTCACCGAGCGGCACCTCGACGCCTTCCGCCAGGAGAAGTCGAAGGCCCCGTACGGGCTGTCCTCGTATCCGCATCCGCGGCTGATGCCGGACTTCTGGGAGTTCCCGACGGTGTCGATGGGGCTCGGCCCGATCGGCGCGATCTACCAGGCGCGGATGAACCGCTATCTGCACGCGCGGGAGATCGCCGACACCTCGAAGTCGCACGTCTGGGCGTTCCTCGGGGACGGCGAGATGGACGAGCCGGAGTCGCTGGGCCAGCTCACCATCGCCGCCCGCGAGGGCCTGGACAATCTGACCTTCGTGGTGAACTGCAACCTCCAGCGGCTGGACGGGCCGGTGCGCGGCAACGGCAAGGTCATCCAGGAACTGGAGTCGGTGTTCCGGGGCGCCGGCTGGAATGTGATCAAGCTGGTCTGGGACCGCTCCTGGGATCCGCTGCTGGCCCAGGACCGGGACGGGGTGCTGGTCAACCGGATGAACACCACCCCGGACGGCCAGTACCAGACGTACGCGACCGAGACCGGGGCGTACATCCGCGACCACTTCTTCGGGGACGACCACCGGCTGCGGGCGATGGTGGAGGGCATGTCCGACGACCAGATCCTGCATCTGGGGCGCGGCGGGCACGACCACCGGAAGATCTACGCGGCGTTCAAGGCGGCCGTCGAGCACCGGGGCCAGCCGACGGTCATCCTGGCCAAGACGGTCAAGGGCTGGACGCTGGGCCCGAACTTCGAGGGCCGCAACGCCACCCACCAGATGAAGAAGCTTACGGTCGACGACCTCAAGGGCTTCCGCGACCGGCTCCGGCTGCCGATCTCGGACCGCGAGCTGGAGAGCGGCCCGCCGCCGTACTACCACCCGGGCCGCGACTCGGCCGAGATCCAGTACATGCACGACCGGCGCAGCGCGCTCGGCGGCTATGTCCCGACCCGGGTCGTGCGCTCCAAGCCCCTCGCCCTGCCGGACGAGAAGACCTACGCGAGTGTGAAGAAGGGCTCCGGCCAGCAGCAGATCGCGACGACCATGGCGTTCGTCCGGCTGCTGAAGGATCTCATGCGGGACAAGGAGATCGGCCGCCGCTTCGTGCTGATCGCGCCGGACGAGTACCGCACCTTCGGCATGGACTCCTTCTTCCCGAGTGCGAAGATCTACAACCCGCTGGGCCAGCAGTACGAGTCCGTGGACCGGGATCTGCTGCTCGCCTACAAGGAGTCGCCGACCGGCCAGATGCTGCACGACGGCATCTCGGAGGCGGGCTGCACGGCCTCGCTGATCGCGGCGGGTTCGTCGTACGCCACCCATGGCGAGCCGCTGATCCCGGTGTACGTCTTCTACTCGATGTTCGGTTTCCAGCGTACGGGCGATCAGTTCTGGCAGATGGCCGATCAGCTCGCGCGCGGTTTCGTTCTGGGCGCGACCGCCGGGCGCACGACCCTGACCGGCGAGGGCCTCCAGCACGCCGACGGCCACTCCCAGCTCCTCGCCTCCACCAACCCGGGCTGTGTGGCGTACGACCCGGCGTTCTCGTACGAGATCGCGCACATCGTGCGGGACGGGCTGCGCCGGATGTACGGGGGCGACGCCGAGCATCCGCACGGCGAGGACGTCTTCTACTACCTGACCGTCTACAACGAGCCGATCCAGCACCCCGCCGAGCCCGCGGACGTCGATGTCGAGGGCATCCTCAAGGGCATCCACCGGCTGGGCGCGGGGACGGCGGGGTCGGTCCCGGCGCAGATCATGGCCTCGGGCGTGGCCGTGCCCTGGGCGCTGGAGGCGCAGCGGATCCTCGCCGAGGAGTGGGACGTACGGGCCGATGTCTGGTCGGCGACCTCCTGGAACGAGCTGCGGCGGGAGGCGGTGGAGTGTGAACGGCACAATCTGCTGCGGCCGGAGGAGGAGCAGCGGGTGCCGTATGTGACCCGGAAGCTGAGCGGCGCCGAGGGACCGTTCGTGGCGGTGTCCGACTGGATGCGATCGGTTCCGGACCAGATCGCGCGCTGGGTGCCGGGGCGGTATCAGTCGCTGGGCGCGGACGGGTTCGGCTTCGCCGACACGCGGGGGGCGGCGCGCCGCTTCTTCCACATCGACGCGCAGTCGATCGTGCTGGGGGTGCTGACGGAGCTGGCTCAGGAGGGGAAGGTGGATCGCTCCGCGCTGAAGCAGGCGCTGGATCGGTATCAGTTGCTGGATGTGGGGGCGGCGGATCCGGGGGCTGCGGGGGGTGACGCGTAGCGCCGGGTTGGGTTGCGGATTCGGGTGCGGGTGCGGGTGCGTGGGGGCTGGTCGCGCAGTTCCCCGCGCCCCTGAAAGACACGGCAGCGGCCGTCTCCCCAGGGGCGCTGGGGGTACCCCCTCTGGGGGAGGAACTGCGCGAGAACCACGCACTCACCCGCACCCGACGGCTGCGGAAGTGCAGGGGCGCTAGATGTGCGCCGCCCCTGCCCCCGCGTCCGCGTTCTCCCCGCGCTTGGTCAGCAGGGCGACCAGGATGGCGACGGCCGCGACGCCCGCGGCCACCAGGGACGCCAGGCTCATCCCGGAGATGAAGGTGTCGTGGGCGACATCGGTGATCGTCGTGGCGACCTCCGCCGGGGTGTCGGGCGCCACCGGCGCCACCCCGACCTGGACCGCCTCGGACGCCGCCGCCTGCTGCTCGGGCGACAGCGGGGGCAGCCCGGCGTCCGCCCAGTTCCCGGCCAGGTCGCTGTCGACCTTGGAGGCCATCACCGCGCCCAGCACGGCCGTGCCCAGGCTGCCGCCGATCTGCATCGCGGACTGCTGGAGCCCACCGGCGACCCCGGACAGCTCCATCGGGGCGTTGCCGACGATGACCTCGGTCGCGCCGACCATGACCGGGGCGAGGCCGAGGCCGAGCAGGGCGAACCAGAGGGACATGATCCCGCTGCCGGTGTCGGTCTCCAGCGTGGACATGCCGTACATGGCGAGGGCGGTGAACGCCATCCCGCCGGCCAGCGGGATCCGCGGGCCCACCTTGGTGATGGCGATACCCGCGAGCGGTGAGCCGACGATCATCATGCCGGTGAGCGGCAGCAGATGCAGACCGGCGTCGACGGGGCTCATGCCGTGCACGTTCTGGAGGTAGAACGTCACGAAGAACAGGCCGCCCATGAACGCGATGGCCATCATCACCATCAGCACCACACCCGCCGACAGCGGGACGGAGCGGAAGAGCGTGAGCGGGATCAGCGGTTCCCTGACCCGCTTCTCCCAGATCGCGAAGAGGGCGAACGCGGCCACGGCCACGACCAGGAACAGCCAGGTCCGGCCCGCGCCCCAGCCCCACTCGGGCGCCTTGATCAGCGCCCAGACCAGACAGAACATCGCGCCGGACAGCAGTCCGATGCCGAGCAGGTCGAAGGAGCGCGGGGCGTTCTGCGCGCGGTGGTCCAGCAGGATCCAGGCGCCGAGGGCGACGGCGAGGACACCGACCGGCACATTGATGAAGAACACCGACTGCCAGTTGACGTGCTCGACCAGGACACCGCCGAGGATCGGGCCGCCGGCGGTGGAGGCGCCGATGACCATGCCCCAGATGCCGATCGCCATATTGAGCTTCTCGGCGGGGAAGGTGGCCCGCAGCAGACCGAGCGCGGCCGGCATCAGCAGCGCGCCGAACAGGCCCTGGAAGACCCGGAAGACGATGACGGCGGCGATGCTGTCGGAGAGCCCGATCGCACCGGACGCGGCGGCGAAGCCGACGACGCCGATGAGGAAGGTCTGGCGGTGGCCGAACCGGTCACCGAGCTTGCCCGCCGTGATCAGCGCGACGGCGAGGGCGAGGAAGTACGCGTTGGTGATCCACTGCACCTCGGCGAAGGTGGCGCCGAGGTCGGAGGCGATGGCCGGATTGGCGATGGCCACGATGGTGCCGTCCAGGGCGACCATCATCACCCCGACGGCGACGGTGATCAGGGTGAACCAGGGATGGCCGCGCAGCCCCTTGGCCGGCGCGGCGGACGGCGAGGGGGGTATGCCGTCCCCGGGTCCCGTCTTGTCGAGGGTGGTCTGACTAGTCATGCGGGCGACACTAGAGACAGCCACTGACAATTGACAAACCAATTCACAAGTCGGTAACTGTCAAGTCACTCACCTCTCCCCCGACCAGGGAGAACGGTTCGCTGGAGGACCCGATGGACACGCTGGACCGCTCGCCCGCACCGGGGTTGCGCGAGCGCAAGAAACAGCGGACCCGGGACGCGCTGCTGCACGCCGCCGTCGACCTGTTCACCACCCGCGGCTACGACCGCACCACCGTCGACGCCATCACCGAGGCCGTGGATGTCTCCCAGCGCACCTTCTTCCGCTACTTCGCCGGGAAGGAGGAGACCGCCCTCGCCCTCCACGAGATCACGGTGGAGCACTTCTACGAGGCGGTACGGGCCCGCCCGGCGCACGAACCGCCGCTCCAGGCGCTGCGGATGGCGGTGCTGGACGGCTGGGACACCATCCACGAGCGGATCGAGTCGGTGGCGAGCGTGGACCAGTATCTGCGGATGTACCGGGTGATCGAGTCGACGCCGGTGCTGCTCGCGGCGCATCTGCGGCGCTCGGCGGAGACGGAGGAGGGGTTCGCGCGGCTGATCGCCGAGCGCGAGGGGCTCGATGTGGACGAGGATCCCCGCCCGCGGGTGGCGGTGGCGCTGTTCGGCGGGGTCATGCGGGTCACCGAGCGGCTCTGGACCGCCGGGGACGACCACAGCGTGGCGGGCATGCGCGCGGTCACCGCGCGCTACCTCGACCAGGTGGGACCGGCGCTGGCCGAGAACTGGCGTACGCCGTAGGGCACTTCCGCGCGCCCCGCGCGCCTCCCCCTGTACCGCCCTCACCACCCATGATCAGCCCCGTCGTGGCTCAAACGTGAGAGCCGTCACTCGATTCACGCGAGACCGTCCCGTTCTCCTAGTGTGTCCTCCCAGTGACTTCCTTCGACTCCTCCCCGACGCTCAATGTGTGGCGTGCGCTGCTCGCGCTGGCCGTGGTCTTCGTGATGCTGGCGACCACCGGCTGGACCGCGCTGCGCGGCCAGCGCGACCACACCCCGCTCCAGATCTCGCTCGCCGCCTGGGAGGACGGGCGGATAGACGGCCACCGGCTCCCCGACCCGCGCTCGGCGCCCGCCCGGCTCGCCGCGTTCTTCGCCTCGCTCGGCCCCGCCCGGCGCACTCTGCTCGCCCACCGCTATCCGCTCGCGGTCGGCAATATGAACGGCGCCCCCGTCGAACTGCGCTACCGGGCCAACCGGATCGCCCTCGCCCAGGCCCGCCGCGTCGAACGGGCCCGGATGCACGACAGCCGGCTCACCCCGGGCGGACAGCACGAGGCGGGCCGCCGGATGCACCGCCTGGAAGCGCTGATGGAGCCGGGCCGGCAGATCCTCGCCTTCGACCCGGACGGCTCGGGACGCGTCGCCGAGGTGTACGGCGGCCTCGCCCGCGCCGAGCGGATCTCCATCGTCGTCCCCGGCGTCGACACCGATCTGCTCACCTTCCAGCGCACCCACCGCAAGTACGCGGCGCCCGCCGGCATGGCCGAGTCCCTGTACGAGGCCGAGCGCGCCGCGCGCCCCGGCGTCCGTACCGCCGTGATCGCCTGGGCCGACTACACCGCGCCCAGCGGGATCGGGATGGAGGCGGCGACCGCCACCCGCGCCGCCCAGGGCGCGGCCCGGCTGGACGCGCTGGTGCGGGCGCTGCCCGGATCGGCCCCGGTCTCGCTGTTCTGCCACAGCTACGGCTCGGTGCTCTGCGGGGTGGCCGCGCGGGTGCTGCCGGACCGGGTGTCGGACATCGCGGTGGCCGGCAGCCCGGGGATGCGCGCCGAGAAGGCGTCCCAACTGCGCAGTCCGGCCCGGGTGTGGGCGATGCGGGACGCCGACGACTGGATCGAGGACGTGCCCTATCTGGAGCTGGGCGGGCTCGGGCACGGCGCCGATCCGGTGTCCCGGGCGTTCGGCGCGCGGGTGCTGTCGGCGGGCGGGGCGCACGGCCACGCCGGGTACTTCGAACCCGGCACGGAGAGTCTGCGCAACTTCGCCGAGATCGGGGTAGGCGCGTATGGCTCGGTGCGCTGCGCCGGCGACGACGACCGATGTATGACCGATATGCCCGCAGACTCCGGGAACGGACGCGCGTAGAGTCGCAGAAACCGCGGTCTGCGCGGGAAGGGGACGGAGGAGCTCGTGCCGCATACGATGAGCCGCATGGGTGACGTACTGGCCGGATTTCATGCCGCCTGGGAGTTCGAGTCCGACTCCGTGCTCATCCGCTACGAACGGGGGATTCGCACACCCAGGCTCTTCCAGGCGCTGGGGGAACGCCGGGTGCCGCTGGCGGCGCTCCAGGGTGTGACGCTGGCTCCCGGCCGTCGCGGAACGGTCGTGCTGCGCGCCGAGCCGCGGCCGGGCGCGGATCCGCTGATGGAGGCGGCGGCCGGACAGCTCAAGGAGGGCAGCGACCCGTACCGGCTGGTGCTGCCCGCCGAGCGGGAGACCCTCGCCGAGTACTACGCCGACGAACTGCGCGCCGGACTCACCGAGTCGGGCCCGTCCGAACGGCATCTGGTGGCCGCGCCCGAGGTCCCCCGCTCCTTCAAGGCGTACGACGCGAAGGCGTCCTTCGACGGGACGACGGTGGCGTTCCGCTGGTTCTGGACGGGCGCGTCGTCGGCGAAGTGGAAGGCCGGCGACCAGAGTTTCCGGGTCGCCGACCTCGCGGGGGTCGAGTGGCGCTCGCCCGAGGTGTTCGAGGGACATCTGCGGCTGCTGCGCCGGGAGAGCGCGGACCGCCCGGCGCAGCCGGACCAGGATCCGGCCACGGTGGTGTTCGGTCTGGGCTACGGGCCGGTGCACGAGTCGCTGCCGTTCGCCGCCGCGGTGCTGGCGGCGGCGCGCGGCGCGGTTCCGGCCTCCGCGGTGCCGGTCGCCGCCGTGGCCCGGCGCGACCCGGCGGATGTCGCCGAACGGATCCGGCACCTCGGCGAGTTGCACCGGGCGGGGCTGGTGACGGACGAGGAGTTCGCGGTGAAGAAGGCGGAACTCCTCGCGGAGCTGTAGCGGAGTCGCAGGCCCCGGGCCCCGGGACCAACCGGGCCCCCCGGGACCGCCGTCGGCTACTCCCGTCCGGCCGACGCGAACCGCATGTCCGCGTACCGGCTGCCCCGCACCTGGGGCCCGATGGTGTCCAGCAGGGCGATCTCCTCGGGGGTGAGGGTGATCCGGGTGGCCGCCGTGTTCTCCTCGACGCGGCGCGCGCTGCGGGTACCGGGGATGGGGACGACGGTGAGCCCCCGCAGCCCCGCCTGCGCCTGCACCCAGGCCAGGGCGATCTGCCCGGGGCTCGCCCCGTGCGCCTCGGCGACGGTGCGCACCGGCTCCAGCAGGGCGGCGTTGGCGGTGGCGTTGTCGCCGGTGAAACGGGGCTGCTGGCGGCGGAAGTCATCGGCGCCGAGTTCCTTGTCGGCGCTGACGAAGGAGCCGGTGAGGAAACCCCGGCCGAGCGGCGAGTACGGCACGAGGGCGACGCCCAGTTCCCTGGCGGCCGGGACGACATGCGCCTCGATGTCCCGGCTGAACAGCGACCACTCCGACTGCACCGCGGCGATCGGGTGGACGGCGTGGGCGGCCCGCAGCTCATCGGCGGTCACCTCGCTGAGTCCGAGATGCTTGACCTTCCCCTCCCGCACCAGGTCGGCCATGGTGCCGACGGTGTCCTCAAGGGGGACGCTCTCGTCGCGCCGGTGCATGTAGTACAGGTCGATGACGTCGACCCCGAGCCGCTGGAGGCTGGCCTCGACGGCCTGGCGGATGTAGGGGGGATCGTTGCGGATGACCCGGCGGGTCGGGTCGTCCGGCGGGATGTGCAGGGCGAACTTGGTCGCGATGACGACCTCGTCGCGGTGCGCCCGGAAGAACGGCGACAGGAAACGCTCGTTGTCGCCGTTCCCGTAGGCGTCGGCGGTGTCGAAGAGGGTGACGCCGAGGTCGAGGGCGCGGTCGAGGGTGGCGCGGGCGGCGTCCTGGTCGGTGGGGCCGTAGGCGAAGCTCATGCCCATGCAGCCCAGCCCCTGGACCCCGACCTCGGGTCCGGTGGCGCCCAGTCGTACGGTACGGATCCTGCCGTTGGTCATCGGGTGCTCTCCGCTTCGGTGCCGCGGTGGCTGTCCGCGTAGAAACTGATCTTGCGGTCCAGCACCGCGAGGGTGTCCTGGAGTTCGGCGATACGGGTCAGTACGTCCCGGCGGGTGGCCCGGAGCAGTTCATGGCGCTCGCCGTAGGTGTCCTCGCCCTCGCGCACCAGTTCGGCGTACCGGACCATGTCGGCGACCGGCATCCCGGTCAGCCGCAGCTTGCCGACCAGGTCGAGCCAGTCGAGGTCGCGGTTGGAGTAGCGGCGCTGGCCGGTGTGGGAGCGGTCGATGTGGGACATCAGCCCGATCCGCTCGTACCAGCGCAGGGTGTGCGCGGACAGCCCGGTGAAGGCCACGACCTCACTGATGGTGTAGCGGTCCTGTCCGTCGGGCCGGGGATGGCGCCGGGGCGGGGCGGCGCAGAGGTCCTCGGGGGTGGGTACTGCCTCGGTCTCGGTCGCGGTCACGGCCGTGGAGTGCATCACCGTCATGCCTTCCACGCTATGACCTTGGAGTGCACTCCAGGCAAGTGGAGGCCGGGCGGGGAGGGGCCGAGGGGGGTTCTAAGCTCGGCCGTATGTCGTTGAAGAGTCTTGCGCTGATCGAGAACTGGCCCGTACCCCACGCGGCGGCCGGGGTCGTCCGGGCCGATGGCACGGTACTGGGGGTGCACGGTCCCGCCGAGCGGGTGTTCCCTCTGGCCTCGGTCACCAAGCCGATCGCCGCCTACGCGGTGCTGGTGGCGTACGAGGAGGGCGCGCTGGAGCTGGACGACCCGGCGGGGCCCGACGGCGCCACGGTCCGGCATCTCCTCGCCCACACCTCCGGGCTGGCCTTCGACGAGCACCGGGTGAGCGCGCGGGCGGGTGAGCGGCGGGTGTACTCCAACGCCGGGTTCGAGCAGCTCGGGGAGCATGTGGCCAAGGTGACGGAGATGCCGTTCCCGGAGTACGTCCGGCAGGCGGTGCTGGCTCCCCTGGGCATGACGGCCACGTCCCTGGAGGGCTCCCCGGCGCGGGACGGGGTGTCGTGCGTCGCCGATCTGCTGCGGTTCGCGGCGGAGGTGCAGGCGCCGCGGCTGCTGGATCCACGGACGGTCGCGGAGGCGATGCGGGTGCAGTTCCCGGGGACGAAGGGGGTGCTGCCGGGGTACGGCTCGCAGAACCCGAACGACTGGGGGCTGGGGTTCGAGATCCGGGGCGGGAAGTCCCCGCACTGGACGGGGGCGCTGTCCTCGCCGGGGACGTTCGGTCACTTCGGGCAGGCCGGGACGTTCCTGTGGATCGACCCGGCAGCGGGGGTCGGCTGCGCCGCCCTGACGGACCGCGCATTCGGCCCCTGGGCAGTGGAGGCGTGGCCGGTGTTCACGGACGCGGTACTGAGCGAGGTACGAGAGGGCTGACGTCGGGGGATGCCGCTCACCGGCGCGAGCCGCAGGGGTCTTTCAGGGGCGCTGGGGGTACCCCCTCTGGGGGAGGAACTGCGCGACCAGCCACCACGCACCCGCAGACAACGAAGCACCCTCACCTCATCTCCCACACCAACAGCTCCGACGGAGTCACCCCCACCCCCGTCACCCCCACCGCATCCCCGATGCGCACCGAGTCCCCGGGGGACAGCACCTCCGCCCCGATCCCCACCTCACCCCGCACCACATGGACATACACCCGCCCCGCGTCGGGAACCGCCGTCCGCTCCCCCGCCCCCAGCCGCCGGACGTGCAGCATCGCCCCCGCCTCCGGCACGGCGTACGGCGTCGCGTCCGCGATGCCCCGGACCACCTCGTAGGACGGATCCCCGCCCGGCGTCAGGGGCGCCAGCCACATCTGGAGGAAGACCAGCCCCCGGGGACCCGCGTTGCGCTCCACATGGCGGACGCCCGACGCGGCGCTGAGCCGCTGGACGTCCCCGGGCCGGATCACCGTCTCGTGCCCCGCCGAGTCGCGGTGGGTCAGCTCGCCCTCCACCACCCAGGTGACGATCTCGGTGTGGCTGTGCGGGTGCTCGGCGAAGCCCGCGCCCGGGGCGAGCCGCTCCTCGTTGCAGGCGATCAGCGCGCCGAACCGGAGGTTGTCCGGGTCGTAGTGCGGGCCGAAGGAGAAGGCGTGGCGGGTGTCGATGCCGGCGCCGGCCTCGCCCCCGGGGTAGCGCCGCTCGGCGCGCCGTACGTCCATCACGCCCACCACCGTAGACCCGGCGGCGCCGCACCGGCATAAAGCGCCCCGAAGGCGACCGAGGCATCCGGATAGGGCAGTCTTGTGCCGTGCCCGAACCCGAGACCGGCAGGAACGACGTGCCCGCGCCCGAAGTCCACCCCCACTCCGCGACCCTGAAGCGGCTGGAGAAGTCCTCCGGAAACCTCGCCGCCCAGGCCATCGCGCGCATGGACGAGACGCTGCCGTGGTACCGGGCGATGCCACCGGAGAACCGTTCCTGGATCGGGCTGGTCGCCCAGGCCGGTATCGCCGCGTTCACCGAGTGGTTCCGGCGCCCGGACGCGCCCCAGGCGATCTCCACGGATGTGTTCGGCACCGCGCCCCGCGAGCTGACCCGGGCGATCACCCTGCGCCAGACGGTGGAGATGGTGCGGACCACGATCGAGGTGATGGAGTCCGCGATCGACGAGGTGGCGGCCCCGGGGGACGAGGGGGTGCTGCGGGAGGCGCTGCTCGTCTACGCCCGGGAGATCGCCTTCGCCACCGCGCAGGTCTACGCCCAGGCCGCCGAGGCACGCGGTGCCTGGGACGCGCGGCTGGAGTCGCTGGTGGTCAACGCCGTGCTGAGCGGCGAGGCCGACGAAGGGGCCGTGTCGCGGGCGGCGGCGCTCGGCTGGAACTCGCCGGAGCATGTGTGCGTGGTGCTGGGCACCGCGCCCGACGGGGACTCCGAACTGACCGTGGAGGCGATCCGCCGGGCCGCCCGGCACGCCAAGCTCCAGGTCCTCACCGGGGTCCTCGGCGACCGTCTGGTGGTGATCGCGGGCGGCAGCGACAATCCGCTGGCGGTCGCGAAGTCCCTGATCGGACCGTACGCGGCCGGGCCGGTCGTGGCCGGGCCCGTCGTACCCGATCTGCTGGCCGCGACCCGGTCGGCGCAGGCCGCCGCGGCGGGGCTGAAGGCGTGCACCGCCTGGCAGGACGCGCCGCGCCCGGTGCTCGCGGACGATCTGCTGCCGGAGCGCGCCATCGCGGGCGATCCCAGCGCCCGTGAGCAACTGGTGGAGGAGATCTACAGACCACTCGAAGAGGCCGGCTCGGCGCTGCTGGAGACCCTCTCGGTCTATCTCGAACAGGCGAGCAGCCTCGAAGGCGCCGCCCGCATGCTGTTCGTGCACCCCAACACCGTGCGCTACCGGCTTCGACGTGTGACGGACGTCACCGGTTGGTCGCCGTCGGATGTACGATCTGCGTTCACTTTGCGGATCGCGCTGATCCTGGGGCGGCTGGCCGATGGAGATCTTCAGCCCTAGGGTTTTGTCGGCCTTCCACAAAACCCCCTGTCGTTCTTCGTCCCTGTCCCCACGGGCGGCGTTGCCCGTCCCCAAGAGAGAGTGTGAGTGTGCTCGTACTCGTCGCTCCCGGCCAGGGCGCCCAGGCGCCCGGCTTCCTGACCCCCTGGCTCGAACTGCCCGGCGCCGCCGACCGTGTCGCCGCGTGGTCGGACGCCATCGGCCTCGACCTCGCCCACTACGGCACGCACGCCGACGCGGACGAGATCCGGGACACCGCCGTGGCGCAGCCGCTGCTGGTCGCCGCCGGTCTGCTGTCCGCCGCGGCACTCGGTGACATCGCCGCGGTGCGCCCCGGTGCCGTCGCCGGTCACAGCGTCGGCGAGATCACCGCAGCCGCCTTCGCCGGTGTGCTGGACGACACCGCCGCGCTGCGTCTCGTACGGACCCGGGGGCTGGCGATGGCCGAGGCCGCCGCGGTGACCGGGACCGGGATGTCGGCGCTGCTCGGGGGTGATCCCGAGGTGTCGGTGAAGCATCTGGAGCGGCTCGGTCTGACCCCGGCGAACGTCAACGGCGCCGGACAGATCGTCGCCGCCGGCACCCTGGAGCAGCTCGCGGCGCTCGCCGAGGACAAGCCCGAGGGTGTCCGCAAGGTCATCGCGCTCAAGGTGGCCGGTGCCTTCCACACCGCCCACATGGCCCCGGCCGTGGAGGCGCTGGCCTCGGCCGCCGCCGGTCTCACCCCGGCCGATCCCGCGGTCACCTATGTCTCCAACAAGGACGGGCGGACCGTCGCCACCGGCACCGAGGTGCTGGAGCGGCTGGTGGGCCAGGTCGCCAACCCGGTGCGCTGGGATCTGTGCATGGAGACCTTCAAGGAGCTGGGGGTGACCGCGCTGCTGGAGGTGTGCCCCGGTGGCACCCTGACCGGCCTCGCCAAGCGCGCGCTGCCCGGCGTCCGGACCCTCGCCCTGAAGACCCCCGCCGACCTCGACGCCGCCCGTCAGCTCATCGCCGAGACCGCTGAGACGTCCTCTTCTGCCGCCGACTCTTCTGCCGCCGACGCGGCGGGCGCCTGAAAGGAGCCCTCCGGGCCATGTCGAAGATCAAACCAAGCAAGGGCTCCCCGTACGCGCGCATCCTCGGGGTCGGTGGCTACCGGCCGGTCCGGGTGGTGCCCAACGAGGTGATCCTGGAGAAGATCGACTCCTCCGACGAGTGGATCCGGTCCCGCTCCGGCATCGAGAGCCGGCACTGGGCGAACGCCGAGGAGACCGTGGCCGCGATGTCGATCGAGGCGTCCGGCAAGGCCATCGCCGACGCCGGGATCACCGCCGGGCAGATCGGCGCGGTCGTCGTCTCGACCGTCTCGCACTTCAAGCAGACCCCGGCCGTGGCGACCGAGATCGCCGACAAGCTGGGCACCGACAAGGCCGCCGCGTTCGACATCTCGGCCGGTTGCGCGGGCTTCGGCTACGGGCTGACCCTGGCCAAGAGCCTGGTGGTCGAGGGGTCCGCGGAGTACGTCCTGGTCATCGGCGTGGAGCGGCTCAGCGACCTGACCGATCTGGAGGACCGGGCGACGGCCTTCCTGTTCGGTGACGGCGCCGGGGCGATCGTCGTGGGCCCGTCCGCGGAACCGGCCATCGGCCCGACCGTGTGGGGCTCCGAGGGCGACAAGTCGGACACCATCAAGCAGACCGTGCCCTGGGACGAGTACCGGGTCGGCGGCGATGTCTCCGGCCTCCCGGTGGACAGCCAGGGGAACGTGAAGTTCCCGGCCATCACCCAGGAGGGTCAGGCCGTCTTCCGCTGGGCCGTGTTCGAGATGGCGAAGGTCGCCCAGCAGGCGCTGGACGCGGCCGGGATCGGCGCCAACGAACTGGACGTCTTCATCCCGCACCAGGCCAACGAGCGGATCATCGACTCGATGGTCAAGACCCTCAAACTGCCGGAGACGGTCACGGTCGCCCGTGATGTCCGTACCACCGGCAACACCTCGGCCGCCTCGATCCCGCTCGCCATGGAGCGGCTCCTGGCGACCGGTGAGGCGAAGAGCGGCGACACCGCGCTCGTCATCGGATTCGGGGCGGGTCTCGTCTACGCCGCCTCTGTCGTTACCCTCCCCTAGGCACTCCGTGCCGGATCATGCTGTCCGGCGGGGAGCGCACCGCCACACCCTCTGAGAAGAAACGAAGGAGCGCCACAATGGCCGCCACCCAGGAAGAGATCGTCGCCGGTCTCGCGGAGATCGTGAACGAGATCGCCGGGATCCCGGTCGAGGACGTCCAGTTGGACAAGTCCTTCACCGACGACCTGGACGTCGACTCGCTGTCCATGGTCGAGGTCGTCGTCGCCGCCGAGGAGCGCTTCGACGTCAAGATCCCCGACGACGACGTCAAGAACCTCAAGACCGTCGGTGACGCCACCGACTACATCCTCAAGCACCAGTCCTGAGTCCGGCCGGGCCGGCTTGGTCCGGCCCGCCCCGCCACCCGGCGGTGGCGCCGCCGACCCTTGTATCCGTTTTTGTGGAGAGAGAGTTTCCCGTGAGCCCGACCAATCGCACCGTGGTCGTCACCGGTATCGGCGCAACCACACCGCTGGGTGGCGACGCAGCCTCGACCTGGGAGGGTCTCGTCGCCGGCCGCTCCGGCGTCAAGACCCTCGACCAGGACTGGGCCGCCGACCAGGCGGTGCGGATCGCCGCGCCGGTGGCCGTGGAGCCCACCGAGATCATTCCCCGGCCGCAGGCCCGCCGGCTGGACCGCTCGGCGCAGTTCGCGCTGATCGCGGCCCGGGAGGCATGGGCCGACGCCGGGTTCACGGCCAAGGCCGGAGAGGACGGCGGGGTCGTGGACCCCGACCGGCTCGGCGCGGTGATCGCCTCCGGCATCGGGGGCGTGACGACGCTGCTCGACCAGTACGACGTACTGAAGGAGAAGGGCGTCCGGCGGGTCTCCCCGCACACCGTGCCCATGCTGATGCCGAACGGCCCGTCGGCGAACGTCGGGCTGGCCGTCGGCGCGCGTGCCGGGGTGCACACCCCGGTCTCCGCGTGCGCCTCCGGCGCCGAGGCCATCGGCTACGGCATCGAGATGATCCGCACCGGCCGCGCCGACATCGTGGTGGCCGGCGGGACGGAGGCGGCGATCCACCCGCTGCCGATCGCCGCGTTCGGCAACATGATGGCGATGTCCAAGAACAACGAGAACCCGCAGGGCGCGTCGCGTCCCTACGACGTCGACCGGGACGGCTTCGTGCTCGGTGAGGGCGCGGGCGTGATCGTCCTGGAGTCCGCCGAGCACGCCGCCGCGCGCGGGGCGCGGGTGTACGCGGAGGCGGTCGGCCAGGGCATCTCGGCCGACGCCCACGACATCGTGCAGCCCGAGCCGGAGGGGCGCGGGATCTCCCAGGCCCTGCGCAACCTGCTGGACCGGACCGACCTGGACCCGGCGGAGATCATGCACGTCAACGCCCACGCGACGTCGACGCCGGCCGGTGATGTGGCCGAGCTGAAGGCGCTGCGGAAGGTGTTCGGGGACGAGGTGGACCACTTCGCGGTGTCCGCGACCAAGTCCATGACCGGGCATCTGCTGGGCGGCGCGGGCGGGATCGAGACCGTGGCGACGGTGCTCGCGCTGTACCACCGGGTGGCTCCGCCGACGATCAATGTGGACAACATCGATCCGGAGGCGGAGGCCAACGCGGATGTGGTGCGGGGGGAGGCCCGGAAGCTGCCGGTGGAGGGGCGGATCGCGGCGCTGAACGATTCGTTCGGGTTCGGGGGGCACAACGTGGTGCTGGCTTTCCGCACGGTGTAGCTCCGCCGGTTCACCTGTCATTCGGCCCGAGCCCCTGAGGGGTTCGGGCCGTTCGGGGTTTCGGGGTGGCGCGGGTTGCTCTGCCGGGTGCGGCTCGGTGGGGGTTGGTCGCGCAGTTCCCCGCGCCCCTAAAAGCAGCGGCGCTGCCCTGGAGGGCCTTTAGGGGCGCGGGGAACTGCGCGGAGAGGGGCCGCCGGGCCGCA
Organism: Streptomyces sp. NPDC093252; assembly: GCF_040683675.1. Classification (NCBI taxonomy): domain Bacteria; kingdom Bacillati; phylum Actinomycetota; class Actinomycetes; order Kitasatosporales; family Streptomycetaceae; genus Streptomyces; species Streptomyces sp. NPDC093252. The sequence continues at coordinate 225,248 of NZ_JBFBEM010000002.1, forward strand.
CCCGACGAGCGAGCCCTGCCACCCCCTCCTAGGGGCGCGGGGAACTCCGCGACCAGCCCCCACCCGCCCGCACCCGACACAGCGACCCGCCCGGCAGGGCTACACCACTTGGTGGAGCCACCGCACCGGCGCCCCCTCCCCCGCGTAGCGGAACGGCTCCAGTTCGTCGTCCCACGGCTTGCCCAGCAGGCGGGCGATGTCGGACTGGAGGTCCGTCCCCTCCCGCTGGCTGCGCTGGAGCGCCGCGCGCAGCCGGTCCTCGGGGATCAGGATGTCCCCGTGGATCCCCGTGACCGCGTGGAAGATGCCCAGGTCGGGAGTGCAGCTATAGCGCTCGCCCTCGGCGGTGGCGCAGGGCTCGGCGGTGACCTCGAAGCGCAGGAGCTGCCAGCCGCGCAGCGCCGAGGCGAGCTTGGAGGCCGTACCGACCTGGCCCTTCCAGGAGAACTCGGAGCGCCAGGTGCCGGGTGCGGCGGGCTGCCGGATCCAGTCGAGGCTGACGCGCGTGCCCAGCACTCCGGCGATGGCCCACTCGACATGGGGGCACATCGCGCGCGGAGCGGAGTGCACGTACAGAACTCCACGTGTCGTCACCGGGACCTCCGGGCTGAGCGGGACAATATGTGCGGCGGCTGAGCGGTGGTGGCCGGCAGCCACGTTTGATGGCGAGGCTACCGTGCGGCGGCGCAAGGAGTGTGACGTACCGTCGGTCGGGGTGCCGGGAAACCGTCGCCATTCACCCGGCAGGACGCCTGTGCGGGCGGATGGCGAGCGGATGGCGGTCCGTGTCAGGTACCGGGAACCCTCGCGCGTTCTTATGAGATGGGGACGGTGACCGCGCGAGGAGGGCTTTGTGGGGATCGGTCGGGGTGTGCGGTGGCGTTCGGGGCCGTTGTCCCTGTGCGCCGCGGTGGCGGCGGTCGTCGTCTCGGTGGCCGGGTGCGACGCCGTGGGCGGGGACGGCTCTCCGGAGGTGGAGAAGAAGGCGCAGCCCGCGCCGCGGCCGACACCCGAGTGGGATGTCAGCCCGGAGTCGGTGGCGGCGGTCGGGGATTCGATCACCCGTGGTTTCGACGCCTGTACGGTCCTGTCGGACTGCCCGGAGGTGTCGTGGGCGACCGGGAGCAGCCCGGAGGTCGAGTCACTGGCCGTACGGCTGCTGGGCGGCGCGCGGGCGGCCTCGCACAGTTGGAACTATGCGGAGACGGGCGCCCGGATGGCGGATCTGCCCGGCCAGATGGCCCAGGCGGCGACCCGCGACCCGGAGTTGGTGACGGTGATGGCGGGGGCGAACGACGCCTGCCGGGCGTCGGTGCGGGCGATGACACCGGTGGCGGAGTTCCGGCAGGGGTTCGAGGACGCGGTGGCGGCGCTGCGGCGGGGGGCGCCGAAGGCGCAGTTGTATGTGGCGAGCGTGCCGGATCTGCTGCGGCTGTGGTCGGAGGGGCGGATGAACCCGCTGGGCAAGCAGGTGTGGAAGCTGGGCATCTGCCCGTCGATGCTGGGGGACGCGGACGCGCTGGACGCGGCGGCGACGGACCGCCGCCAGACCGTGCAGGAGCGGGTCGAGGACTACAACGACGTGCTGCGGGAGGTGTGCGAGGAGGACGAGCGCTGCCGGTTCGACGGGGGCGCGGTGTTCGACTACGAGTTCGGTACGGATCAGCTCAGTCACTGGGACTGGTTCCATCCCAGCAAGGACGGCCAGGCGCGGCTGGCCGAGATCGCCTACCGGGCCGTCACCGCCGAGAAGCGCTGAGAAGACCTGAGAAGCACCGAGAAGCGCTGAGCGCCACCGGGAGGGGTGGCAGGCTCTAGGGTTTTGATCATGAGCGAACACTTCGGCACCCTGCCCGACGGCACGCGGGTGCGGCGCTGGACCTTCGAGCGGGCGGGCGTCCGGGTGCGGGTGCTGTCGTACGGCGGGATCGTGCAGTCGGTGGAGGTGCCGGGCGGGGCGGGGACGGGGGCGAGGGCGGGGGCGGGGGTGGTACTGGGGTTCGCGGATCTCGACGGGTATCTGTCGCATCCGGGACCGTACTTCGGGGCGCTGGTGGGCCGGTACGCCAACCGGATCGCCGGTGGCCGCTTCCCGCTGGACGGGCTGACGTACGCCCTGGCCCGCAATCACGGCGGGAACGCGCTGCACGGCGGGGAGCGGGGCTTCGACAAGCGGGTGTGGGACGGCGAGCCGCTGGCGCACGGGGTGCGGCTCAGCCGGGTCAGCCCGCACGGCGAGGAGGGCTATCCGGGCCGTCTGGAGGTCGCGGTGACCTACGCGCTGGACCCGGCGGGGGCGCTGCGGGTGCGGTACGAGGCGGTGACGGACGCGCCGACGCCGGTGAATCTCACCCAGCACAGCTACTTCGATCTGACCGGCGGGGCGGGGAGCACCCGCGAGCAGGTGCTGCGGGTCGCCGCCTCGCGCTATCTGCCGGTGGGCGCCGATGAGATCCCGACCGGCGTGGCCCCGGTGGAGGGCACCCGCTTCGACTTCCGTACGCGCCGCCCGGTCGGGTCGGGGTACGACCACAATCTCGTCCTCGACAAGGGCGTGACCGCCGGGCCGGTGGAGGTCGCGGAGCTGTCCGACCCGGGGTCCGGGCGGTATCTGACGGTGGCGACGACCGAGCCCGGCATCCAGCTCTACTCCGCCGACCACCTCGGTGAGCCGTTCGCGCCGGGCGCCGGGATCGCCCTGGAGACCCAGCACTTCCCGGACTCGCCGAACCGGCCGGAGTTCCCGGACACCGTGCTGCGGCCGGGCGAGGTGTACCGCTCGGAGACGGTCTACGGGTTCGGCGCGCGGTGAGCGCTTGGAGCACGGGGGCGCGAGTGAGCCCCGGTCCGGGTGTCAGGTTCCGGGCCGGGGCTCAGCAGCGGGACGAATCGCCCTCGATCAGACAGTAGTCGTCACCGTGAGCGCGCGGTCGGTGATCGAACGACCGGCCTGGATCTCGTACGAACCCTTCACAAACGACCAGGAGGCGGTCGGTTCGTGCCAGATCTCGAAAGCGCGGTGGGGTAGTTCGATCACGGCTTCGGTGCTCTCGCCGGGGGCGGCCTCGACGGAGGCGAAACCGGCCAGCCAGCGGGCCGGGCGGTCGGGGTCGGGGGTGGTGGGGGCGAGGTAGAGCTGGACGGTCTCGCGGCCGGGGCGGTCGCCGGTGTTGCGGAGGCGGACGGTGACGGTGACGGTCGGGCCGTCGGCGTGCGCCTCGATCGACTCGTGGGCCCAGGTGGTGTAGCCGAGGCCGTGGCCGAAGGGGTGGAGGGGGGTGCGGCCGGCGCGCTCCCAGGCGCGGTAGCCGATGAAGACGCCCTCGCGGTAGTCGAGGACGCCGTCGGTGGGGGTGACCTCGGTGACGGGGGCGTCGGCGAGGGTGCCCCAGGTGGTGGGGAGGCGTCCGCCGGGTTCCTCGGCGCCGGTGAGGACGTCGGCGAGGGCGGCCCCGCCCTCCTGGCCGGGGAACCAGGTGAGCAGCACGGCGGCGACATCGTCGTGCCAGGGCATGTCGACCGGGGACCCGGCGTTGACGACGACCACCGTGCGGGGGTTGGCGGCGGCGACCGCGCGGACCAGGTCGTCCTGGCGGCCGGGCAGGGCGAGATCGGTGCGGTCGAAGCCCTCGGACTCCACCCGGTCGGTGGTGGCGACCACGACGACGGCGGTGTCCGCGGCACGGGCCGCCTCGACGGCCTCGGCGATCAGGGCGTCGGGGTCGCGCCGGGGTTCCTGGTGGGTGAGGGAGAAGGTGATGATCCTGAGGGGGAGGTCCGCGGGCAGGGCGACGACCTGGGTGAGGGAGACCTCGACGGGTTCGCCCGCGATGAGGTCCACCTCCGCGCGGGGCACCGGGGGGCCGAAGAGCGCCTCGAAGGGGTCGCCCTCGGCGGGGGCCTGGAGGGCGTCGAAGTGGGTCCGGCCGCCGAGGGTGAGGGTGAAGGCGCCCGCGCCCCGGATGCCGAAGGTGTGGGTGCCGGAGGCGCGGGGGGTGTAGGTGCCGGTGAGTTCGACGGTGTGGAGGCGGTCGTGGGTGACGCCGCCGGGGAGGTCGCCGTCCATCCACTGGAGGTGGCCGCTGGGTGCGGAGGCGGTGCCGAGGATCTCGCCGTCGGCGTCCCGGCAGACCGTGCGGAGGGTGAAGCCGCGGTCGGCGACGGCCATCTCGGTGCTGGGGTCGGCGCCGATGCTGTAGGTGAGGGCGCCCTCGGGGAGGGCGGCGGTGAGGCCGTCGAGCGGGGAGACGGTCCGGGCCGGGAAGACGGTCGCGGAGCCGCCGCCCAGGATCCGGGCGTCGCGGGCGGCGGCACCGGAGAGGGCGACGGTGGTGGTGCCGGGGATCAGTGGGAGAACGGGGGCGGTGGGGATGTCGGGGATGTCGGGGGTGGGGCTCGCGGGGCCGGTGGGGGTGGTCGGCCCTGCGGGAGCGGGCGGGGCGGTGGGGCGGATCGGCTCGTTGCGGAGCAGGACGAAGGAGCGGTGGGCGATCTCGCGGGCCAGGGCCTCGCCGTCGACCGGAGCGGGGAGGTCGGTGACGGCGGGTTCGGCGCCGTCCAGGATCCCGACGCGGGCGGCGAGCCGCAGGACGTTGCGGACGGCGGTGTCGACGGCGGCCTCCGCCACGGCCCCGTCGCGCACCGCCCGGGCGAGGGCGGGACCGTAGACCGTGTTCGGGCCGGGCATGGCGATGTCCAGGCCGCCGGTGAGGGCGGCGGCGGTGTCGCGGGCGGCCGTCCAGTCGGAGACATTGGCGCCGTCGAAGCCCCATGCGCCCCGGAGCACCTCGTTGACCAGGTACCGGTGTTCAGTCATGGTCGGGCCGTTGACGGAGTTGTAGGCGGTCATGATGCCCCAGGGGTGGGCGTTCTCGACGATCGCCTCGAACGGGGCGAGGTACAGCTCGCGCAGGGCGCGCTCCCCGATCCGGTTGTCCACGGTGAAGCGGTCGGTCTCGGCGTCGTTGGCGACGAAGTGCTTGACGGTGGTGCCGACCCCGCCGGACTGCACGCCCCGGACGTATCCGGTGCCGATCCGGCCGGTGAGGCAGGGGTCCTCGCTGTATGCCTCGAAGTGGCGTCCGCCGAGCGGTGAGCGGTGCAGATTGACCGTCGGGGCGAGCAGCACATGGACGCCCTTGCGGCGGGCCTCCTGGGCGAGCAGTACCCCGGCCCGCTCGGCGAGGTCCGGGTCCCAGGTGGCGGCGAGCGCGGTCGGGGAGGGCAGGGCGACGGACGGGTCGTCGGCGCTCCAACGGCGGCCCCGAACCCCGATCGGCCCGTCCGACATCACCAGCGGGGCGAGGCCGATCTCCGGGAGCGCGGGCAGCCGCCACATGTCCTGACCGGCGAGCAGCCGGGTCTTGGCGTCCAGATCGAGGGCGGCCAGGGCGGCGCTCACGACGGCTTCCCGGGCCGCGTCCGGCCCGTGCCCAGTGGGGGTGGGGGTGGGGGTGGGGATGAGGGTGGTCGGATTTCCCGGGGTCGTCGTCATGGGGCTGCCTCCTCGTCGTGGCGTGCGGCTCTCCCTTCATCGTGCACCCAATGCCTGTAGGTCGGTAGGTTTCGTTATCCGGCCGTTACATTTCCCTCTTTTGCCATCATGCTCATGCCGTACGGTGAGGGGATGAGCGCCAGGGTCAGGAGCGAGGAGCGGCGGGCGGAGATCGTCCGGGCGGCCCTGGAGGTGATCGCCGAGCGCGGTTACCGGGGCGCCAGCCTGGCCGCCGTCGCCGAGCGGGTGGGGCTCACCCAGCAGGGGCTGCTGCACTACTACCCGACCAAGGACGCGCTGCTGGTCGCCGTGCTCCAGGAGCGGGACCAGTGGGACGCGCTGCCGGACACCCGCTGGCGGCTGGACCTGCTGACCTCGCTGGTCGACTACAACGCGATGCGCCCCGGCATCATCCAGACCTTCTCCGCGCTGCTCGGCGAGAGCGTCACCGAGGGCCATCCGGCGCGCGACTGGTTCACCGAGCGCTACGCCCGGGTCCGGGCGGCGATGGCGGCGGCCCTGCGCGCCGAGTACGGCGACCGGCTGCCGAACGGGCTGACGCCGGAGCGGACCGCGCCGCTGCTGGTGGCGGTGATGGACGGGCTCCAGTACCAGTGGCTGCTGGACCCGGGGTCGGTGGACATGCCGGGCGCGTTCCGGGACTTCCTGCGGCTGCTGGGCGAGGACCCCGGCGGCACTGGCGATCCCGGGGACTCTGAGGGCTCGTCTCCGGCGTAACACCCTATGGCCAGGGTCACTCCTGTCACGCGATACTGCGGCCTTCCGGTGCCTCGCACCCCACTGCGACGGAAGGACCCAAGTCCCTTGAGAAGTCCCCTGACATCCCTGGATGTTGTACGCGGCGGCGCGCTGGCCGCCGTCCTGCTGGCCTCGCTCGCCTCGCTCGCCGCTCCCGCGCCGCCCGCCTCGGCCGCCGGGACCTCGGCGCGGCCGCCGACCGTGGAGGAACTGCGGCTGGACCGGGCGGTGCCGCAGGAGATTCTGCGGCGGTCCGGATTCGACTCCGCCGCCCCGGAGTTCGTCCGCGCGCTGGAGCGGGCCCGGTCGTACGCGCAGGCCGAGCGGATCGTCCGGCGGGCGGGGGCGGCGCTGTGGGAGCGGGCCGTGGACCGGGCGCAGGGTCGGGGCCCGGCAGGCGGTGATCTGAGCCGGGACGACGACCGGCCGCTGTACTGGGCGCGGCTCGGCATGACCCGCGAAGTACGGTCCTGGGAGCCGGGGTTCGGGCTCACCGGGGAGGGCCGGGCGGCGCTGCTGGGGCTGCTGGAGCGCACCTCGCGCGGGCAGGACGGCATCCGCTACCCGAAGGGTGAGGGGACCCGGCGGGTGCTGGTGACCGGCTTCGACCCGTTCACGCTCGACCGGGACATCCGGATCTCCAACCCGTCCGGGGCGAGCGCGCTGGCGCTGGACGGCACGGTGATCGAGACGGCGGAGGGTCCGGCCCGGGTGGAGACGGCGGTGTTCCCCGTGCGCTGGGCGGACTTCGCCGAGGGCACGGTGGAGCGGACCCTGCGGCCGTATCTGGGGCGGGTGAACCTCTTCGCGACGGTCAGCCAGGGCCGTCCCGGCCGCTTCGACATCGAGCGCACCAACGGCGCCTGGCGCGGCGGCACGGGCGACAACACCAACAGCGGTACGGCGGGGATCGTCCCGGTCGCCGATCCGGCCTCCCAGCCGCAGTGGACGTCGACGACCCTGCCGTACGCGGCGATCACGGCGGCGCCGACCGGGCGGTTCCCGGTGTACGACAACACCTCGGTGACGGAGATACCGGCCGGGGAGACCCAGCCGGTGGTGCGCCCGGACGGGCCGACCCCGGGGTCGGTGGCGCGGTCGGGCGGCGGCGGGAACTATCTCTCCAACGAGATCGCCTACCGCGCGACGCTGCTCCGGGACCGGCTGGGCCTGGCCGCCGACCTGCCGGGCGGGCATGTGCACACCCCGGTACTGGAGTTCGGGGCGGGGAACACGACGGAGGTGACGGATCCGGAGTTCGTGCGGAACCGGGGGGACATCGTGGCGCAGGTGCGGGCGATCGTGGGGGTGGGAGTGGGGGCGTCGGGCTGACGGCTGGAGGGGGAGGGGGGAGGGGGGAGGAGTGTCAGCGGGCCGGGGTTAGTGAGCGGGGGTTAGTGGGCGGGGGTTAATGGGCGGGGGTGCGCTCGGTCTCCCGCTCCCCCTCCTCCTCGCCGTTGCCGTCCTCCTTGAACCCCTCCCCCAGCAGGTCCCGCGCCATCATGGTGGCCCCCGCCACCGCGCCCGGCATCAGGAACACGGCCACGAAGGGGACGAGGAAGGCGAGGCCGAGGGGGGTGCCGAAACCCCAGACCAGGCGCTTGCGGGAGCGCAGCAGGGCGAGGCGGGCGCGGAGTTCGACGCCCCGGCGCTGGAGGGCGACGGCGGCGAGTTCCTCGGTGAGGAAGAAGCCGGTGACGAAGAAGCCGACGACGGGGACGACGGTCTGGCCGACGACCGGGATGAAGCCGAGGGCGAAGAGCAGGACGGCCCAGATCAGCGCGCGGGCGAGGATGCGGAGGCTGTCGCGGGCCGAGATCCACAGTTCGCGCCAGAGCGGCAGACCGGACTCGGGGGCCGTGCCGTCGGGCGAGACATCGCGGTCGACCTGCTCGGAGAGGTTCTCGTAGAAGGGCTGGCCGACGAGGAGGGTGACGGCGGTGAAGGTGAGGACCGCGAGCAGCAGTCCTAGCGCGAAGAGAACGGCCGTCAGAAAGCCGCGGAAGAGGCCGAGCCAGGGGCTGGCCCAGTCGTCGGCGAAGGGGGTGGCCCAGGTGACGAAGTCCTCGCCCCACAGTGCCAGGGCGACGAGCGCCGCCGCGTAGAGCACCAGCGTGACCAGGCCCGGAAGCAGCCCGAAGCCGTAGCTTCTGCCGTGCCCGGCCATCCAGCGCTGGCCCTTGATGAGATAACGGAAACCCGCCCCAAGATCATGCATGGCGGAAGCCTACCGAGGGCGGGACGGTGGAGGGGGGCCGCCGGTGGGGGCGGCCCCCCGGGGTGCCGTACGCCCCTCAGTTCAGGGTGAGGGTGACCGTGATGTTGCCGCGGGTGGCCCTGGAGTAGGGGCAGACCTGGTGGGCCTTCTCCAGCAGGGCGGCGGCGGTGACCGGGTCCGTGTTGGGGAGGGTGGCGGAGATGTCGACGATGAGGCCGAAGCCGTCGTCGTTCTTGCCGAAGCCGACCTTCGCGGTGACGGTCGAGCCGGAGACGTCCGCGTTCTCCCTGCGGGCGACGACGGCCAGGGCACCCTGGAAGCAGGCGCTGTATCCGGCGGCGAAGAGCTGCTCCGGGTTGGTGCCGGCGCCGCTGCCGCCGAGTTCCTTGGGCGGGCTGACGGTCAGGTCGAGCCTGCCGTCGTCGGTGGCGACCCGGCCGTCCCGGCCGTTCTCGGCGGTGGCGACGGCGGTGTAGAGGACGTCGGACTGCTGAAGGGGCATGGGGGTTCTTCCTCCTCGGGTCCACCCGGGACTCGCGCCCACGATCCCGAGCGGTTTCGGAAAGAAGTTACCGCATGTCGGAATGGGCTAGAAGGGGGTGAGGGGGTACCCCGCGTCGTGCATCCGTAGGTAGGCGCACACGTACCGGTCGGACCAGGTGCAGCAGTCCGCGCAGGCGAAGCCGGGGGCGGTTCGTCCGTTGACCGTCAGCGGGCCGATGAACAGCACCGGCTTGTCCGCACGGCAGAGCCAGCAGACGGAGTACGTCACGGCCTCGGACCGGAGGTCACGGCGGGGGCTGCGGCGAGGCGGGGGCGGGGAAGCTCCGCTGACATCGGCGATGCCCCTCGGCCGTGGTGCGCCTGGGCCTCACTGCGCTTCGGGCCCGTGCTTCGCGGTGTAGACCTGCAAGACCTTCAGGGTGAGGTCCGCGGTCTCTTTCAAATAGGCGAAGGCGGCGTACGCCGGAGTCTGCGGACCGGGTCTCTTGGTCAGGTCGAGGCGCGCGTACGAGGCACGCACCAACGCCATGGCGTCCGGGTCCTGGTCGGCGCCGAGGTCGGTGCGGAGCAGTTCCGAGAGGTGGGTGATGAGGTCCTTCGTCCGTGCGTCGATGTCGGCACGGGTGGACGTGGGGAGTCTCATCAGTCCGGCAACGGTGATGGTGTCTCTGATCCAACCCGTCTCCACGCACCCGCCGTCGATGGACGCCGTATCCGTATTGCCTGTCACCGCCGTGGCTCTCCCTTCGCTTCCTTTCCCGCACAGTCAACGGCCCGGCGGGCGCGCGGCACAGAGGAAAGTGAGGGCAGCCCGCTGCCGTGACCCCGGTGATTTTTGCCAACGCTCGCGGTGTCCAGAGACGGGTGGAGCTACCGTGAAGGGATGTCGGTCAGGAACCGAAAGCTTGCGGCGCGCATGAAGGAACTGGGGCTTGGACAGGCCGAGTTGGCGCGTAGGGTGAGTAGTCAGATCGAAGTACTGACAGGGAAACCGGGCAGGATCACCGACTCGGATGTGCGTCGGTGGTTAGCCGGCCGTACAAAGTGGCCGCAAGACCGGATCAGGCTTTCGCTGGAGGAGGTTCTCGGCGCCCGCGCCGAGGATCTTGGGTTCATGCCCCGCAAAAAGGAGGCAGATCCTGTGGACCGTCGTCAGTTCCTCAACGCAGCAAGCGGCTCGGCCCTGGCCGTTGGGACCCCGGGCAGCAGCAATCAGGGGCGCCTTGGTGTCAGTGATGTCCGGCGTTTCCAGCAGGAGTTCGTGGCTCTTGTTCGGCAGGACACGGCGGGGCGGGACCCACGGCGCATCGAGGGCGTCGCGGTGGAGCTGGCGTCTCGTATCCAGTCCGCCCTTGGGCTGTCCACGGCCTCGGCTCGCGTACAGGGCATGCTTCACAGGCTCGCCTCGGACACTCTCTGCTCCGCCGCCTTCGCCTCCTTCGATGCCCGCGCACCACAGCGGGCCCGCGCGCATCTCGACAAGGCTCTGCCCTTCGCCGTCCTGTCAGGGGACAGCGAAGCCATGTACCGCGTATGGAATGTTCTGACCCTGACGTTGAGTCAGCAGGGGCATCGTGCCGACGCCGTGGCGGGAGCCGAGGTGATGAAGCGGTCGTCCGTCGCTCGGCGGGACCCGCTGTTCGCCTCCCTCGGGCACATGCGCAGTGCCGTCAATCTCGCCCGCCTGCGACAGCCGTCCGAGGCGCTGCGCGCTCTCGGCGATGCCGAGAGGTCCTTCGCGCGGACTACCGGCCAGCAGCGCCCCAAGTGGATCGCGTTCTACGACCGCAGCGAGCTCGACGGTCTGTCCTCCTACATGTGGACCGCACTTGGGGACCACGGAAGAGCGGAGTACTGCGTGCACCGCGCGCTCGCTGCCCTCCCGGACAACAGGGTCCGGAACAAAGCCCTCTATACGGCACGCTTGGCCCTATCGCAGGCCAAGCAAGGTGACCTGGAGCTGGCCGGCGCGACCGGTCGACAGGCGTACGCGATGCTCCCTTCGGAGTTCGGGTCCCGGCGCATGACGAACACTCTGGCCGCAACACGCAAGGTGCTCGTCGCCTCGGGCTCGAAGGCGCCTGAGGTTGTCGAGTGGATCGAGGAGTCTTCCCCATGGATCTGAAGCACTACACCCACGCCGACGCACAGAACGTACGCTCTCTGCTGCTGGACATCCACGACGAGGCATACGCCGACGACCCGGACCCGTTCCACTCGCGTGAGCGCTTCTCCTACTTCGTTGACCTCTGGTCCGCACGGGAGGACTGGAAGTGCATTGTGGGCTGGGAGGAAAGCGGCCCGGTCGGCTATGCCTATGGCTCCCTGTTCAAGCCGGGTGGCTGGTGGAAGGGGCACGTTCGCCCTTCCGGCCTCAAGGGTTCTGCATTCGCCCTCTCCGAACTCATGGTGATCCCCGCATGGCGCGGCACCGGGCGGGCACAGCGGATCCATGACGCACTGCTCGCTCTGGAATCCGCCGACCTGGCGTCTCTCCTGGTGGACTCGGAGCATCCCAGGGTTCAGGCGCTCTACGAACGGTGGGGCTACGGCAAGGTCGGCGAATTCAAGCACTCCGAGGACTCCCCGCACTTCGCCGTGATGGTCCGAAAGCTCCTGTAGGCAGAGCCATTTGTGAGCCCCTGGAGCGCTCATTCACGGAGCCATGGAGAAACTGCGCCGCTACAACCGGACGATCATCTTGCCCGTGTTGTCGCCCCGCAGTACCCCGAGGAACGCCTCCAGCGTGTTCTCCACCCCCTCCACCACCGTCTCCCGGTACTTCAGGGCCCCCGATGCGACCCATGGACCCACCTCCTGGACGAACTGGGGCTGGAGGTCGTAGTGGTCGCGGACCAGGAAGCCCTCGATCCGGCCTCGGGTCTGGATCAGTCGGGGGAGGTTGCGGGGGCCGGGCACCGGGGCCGTGGCGTTGTAGACGGAGATCGCGCCGCAGATCGCGATCCGGCCGCGCAGGTTGAGCGCGCCGAGCGCGGCCTCCAGGTGATCGCCGCCGACATTGTCGAAGTAGACGTCGATGCCGTCGGGGGCGGCGGCCCTGAGCTGGTCGGCGACCGGGGCGTCCTTGTAGTTGAAGGCGGCGTCGAAGCCGTACTCGTCGAGGAGGAGCTTGACCTTGTCGTCGGAACCGGCGGAGCCGATGACCCGGGAGGCGCCCTTGAGGCGGGCGATCTGGCCTGCCTGGCCGCCCACCGCCCCGGCCGCGCCGGAGATGAAGACGACATCCCCTTCCTTGAGGTCCGCGACGCGGAGCAGTCCGGCGTACGCGGTCAGGCCGGTCATGCCGAGGACGCCCAGGTAGGTGGAGAGGGGGGCGGCGGCCGGGTCGACCTTGACGGTGGAGGTGGCGTCCACCGCGGCGTACTCGCGCCAGCCCTCGTAGTGCAGGACATGGTCGCCCGGGGTCAGGTTCTCGGCGTTCGAGGTCACCACCTCGCCCACCGCTCCGCCGAGCATCGGCTCACCGAGGGCGTAGGGGGGCGCGTAGGACTTGGCGGCGCTCATCCGGCCGCGCATATAGGGGTCGACGGAGAGGTAGCGGTTGCGGACCAGCACCTGGCCCTCGCCCGGCACCGGGACCGGGACCTCCACCAGGGCGAAGTCCTCCGGCTTCGGCCAGCCGACCGGGCGGGTGAGGAGGTGCCATTCTCGGCTGGTGGTGGGAAAAGAGGGAGAGGGAGGGGTGGTGTTGGGCATGGGGTGGGGGGCCTTTCGGGGGGTGAGAGAGAGTATTTCATGTTCTGAAATAACAATGCTCTTTAATGTTTCAGGGTGTCAAGTAACGCGCTACCCTGGATGCCATGGCCACACCCTCCGCCACCCCGCCCGCCGCTCCGCACCGACCCGACCCGCTGACCCTGGAGGTCGTCGAGCTGATCGCCGAGGTGGTGGCCCGGTATCACGAGGAGTATGAGGAAGCCGCGGCGGGGCATGCGCTGACCGGGGCCCAGGCCAAGCTGCTCAGTCTGCTCGCGCTGGAGCCGCTGCCGATGCGTCGGATCGCCCACCGGCTGAAGTGCGAGCCGTCGAATGTGACGGGCATAGTGGACCGGCTGGAGTCGCGGGGGCTGGCCGAGCGCCGCGCCGACCCGGGTGACCGCCGGGTGAAGCTGGCGGCGGCGACCGAGGAGGGCGTCCGGGTGGCCCGCAGCCTGCGCGAGTCCCTGCGGTTCGCCCGGGAACCGCTGGCCGGGTTGACCGACGCCGAGCGGCTGGCGTTGCGGGATCTGCTGCGGCGGATGGTGCCGTAGCCTCGCCGCATGGCGACCCTCTGGGACCTTCTGAAGGACTGCATCCCCGACGACCACGCCCGTCAGGTGACCTCGCGGTACTACGTCGATCAGGTCATGGACGCCCCCGACGCGCCCGGGACAGTGGTCGATCTGGGGTGTGGGAAGGGTGCTTCGGCGGCGCATTTCAAGCGGTTCGACCCCAAGGTGCGGTGGGTCGGTGTCGACATCCCGGACTCGCCCGAGGCGCGGCAGCATCTGCCCGGGGGTGATGATCCGGTGGTGCACTTCGACGGGGTGCGGCTGCCGTTCCGGTCGGGTGGTGTGCCGTTGATCTATTCCCATCAGGTTTTTGAGCATGTGCTTCGGCCTCGTGAGCTGCTTGCCGAGATCGCGCGGGTGCTGCGGCCGGGCGGGGTGTTCATCGGCTCCACCTCGCAGTTCGAGCCGTACCACTCCTACAGCCTCTGGAACTACACGCCCTACGGGTTCCGGGTGCTGGTGGAGGAGGCGGGGCTGGTGCTGGAGGAGATCCGGCCCTCCCTGGACGGGGTGACGCTGCTGATGCGGTCGTACCGGGCCGATGGGAAGGCCGTGTACGGGCGGTACTGGAGTGAGGAGTCGCCGTTGAACTCCGAGATCGAGGAGTGGGGGCGGCGGACCCGGCGGCAGACCGCGCTGGTGAATCTGCGCAAGCTGACGTACTGCGGGCAGTTCGCGTTCCGGGTCGTCAAGCCGGTCACCCCCGGCCACTGAGTTCCGCTCCGCTCACCCGGACACCAGCAGGTCCGTCCAGGCTTCGGCCACCCGTTCCAGGGAGAAGTTCTCGCGCACCTGGGCGCGGGCCTCCTGGCCGGCGGTGTGCCAGCCGTCGTCGCCCAGGTTCTCCAGGGCGTCCGCCATGGCCGCCGGGGTCGGGTGGATCCAGCGGCGGTCGTAGATCTCGTCCGCGCCCGGCCAGGGGAGCAGCGCGGGGACGGCGGCGGAGGCCATGCCTTCGGCGGGGGCCAGGTGGAAGCTCTCGTCGTCGCTGGTGGAGAGGATGTGGCCGACCCGGCGCAGCCAGCCCGCCACATCGGCGCCGAAGCCGTCGAAGACCACCGCGCCGGTGAGGAGGGGGGAGGTCTGCATACGGTGGAGGATCGTGTCGAAGTGGGCGCGTTCGGTTGGCTTGTTCCAGATCCACCAGTACTCCCATGGTGGTTTGGACTTGATGGCCAGGTGCCAGCGGGGGTCCCGGGCTCTCAGGGTTTCCAGGACGTCCAGGCCCAGGTCCATCCGTTTGCGGCTGGGGGCGATGCCGATCATGCCGAGCCGGAAGCGGGCGCCGGGGGCCTTGGGGCGGTCGAGCTGGTCGGTGTCGACCCAGTTGGGGACGACCACCACCTTCCCCGGTGGCCAGTTGGTGTGTTGCAGAGTGCGGCGGGCGTAGTACGTGCTGACGCAGATCACTCGGTCCACGTGGTCGATGGCCACCTGGCGGGGCCAGGCCGCCTCCAGCTCGAAGCGGTGCAGGCGGATGATCAGTCTGCTGCCGGGGCGCTTGTGGCGGCTGTACCAGACGGCCGCCGGGCCGCACCACTCCACGACCACCACATCCGCCCAGTCGGCGAGTTCACGGCTGGCCGCCGGGTCGTGGCGGGAGAGGGCCGGCCAGGCGTCGATCCGGAGTTCCAGGCCGGGGACCGCGCGGAAGTGGTCCAGGAGACGGGTGAGGAACTTGAGGTCGTGACCCGCGACGCCGACCCGGAGGGGGCGGGCGGTGAGGGCGGGGGGCGCGGGCGGGAAGGCGCGGGTCAGGTGGCCCCGCCAGCGGTCGATGGCGGCGGTGAGGGTGTGGCGGGCCGCGGCCTCGCGGCAGCGGGCGGCGGCCAGGCGGCGGCTGTCGGGTTCGCGGACCGCGCGGGCGACGGCGTCCGCCGCCTCGTCGGGTCCGGCGCGGCCGGGGACGTAGAGGGGGTAGTCGGTGCCGAGCAGGGCCTCGTGGGCGGGGGTGCGGTTGAGGACGACGGGGAGGCCGAGGGAGCCGAACTCCAGGACCTTGGTGGAGAGTTCGAGGCTGGCGTCCAGCGCCGGGTCCCGCCAGCCGAGGCCGAGGTCGCAGTCGGTGGCGATCCGCATCGCCTCCTCGCGGGGCTGTCCGCCGTGGTGCTGGACGCCGGGGGTGGTGGTGAGGGCGCGGGCCATGTCGGTGCGGAAGGAAGGGTGCCCGGGGTCGTCGTGGATCTTGTCGCCCACGGTGTGCAGTTCGGCGCGGATGCCCCGCTCGGCCAGCAGGGCGGGCAGCCGGGTCATGGGGAGGGTGTTCCACAGCGGGGCGAACTTGCCGGTGTAGACGAGGCGGAAGGGGGTGTGCGGGGGGTGGTCGGCAACGGGCGTGGGGGGTTCCGGGACCGCGGGCGGGCTCAGGACGCATTTGCCCACCGCCGCCGGGATCCAGGTCTCCAGCAGACAGCGCAGGTCCTCGGTCTGGCACAGGAGTCGCTGGGCGGCCTCGGCGATCCGGGTCAGTTCGGCGCGGGCCTCCTCGGTCATCTCGGCGGCGGACTGCGGGATGTCGGTGAGATAGGCCCAGATCCGGCCGTCGAACCGGCCGTCGGCGACCACCCGGGTGACCAGCCGCCGTCCGCGCAGCACCAGCAGATCGCAGGGGTCGGTCTCGTCGAGGCGGGTCAGCAGGCGCGATGCCTGGACCGGGGAGAGGGGTTTGTCGGTGACGCCGGGGACGAGCCCCTCGTCGTGCGGGCGGATCACGCGGACGCCGGGGAGGCCGGCCAGCGGGTCGATCAGGCGGCCGGTGCGGACCGGTGCCTTCAGGACCAGGCGGGTGCGGCAGCCGGTTCCGGCGAGGGCCTGGACCGTGGACTGGGCCCAGACGGCGGAGCCGTCGATGAGGTTGAGGTCGACATCGCCGTAGACGAGGGCGGTCAGCGAGCGGCCCGTTCCGGCGGGGGTTCCTTCGCGGCTCATGCCGGTTCCTTCCTGGCTCATACCGGCTCCTTCCCGGCTCACACCGGCTCCCTTCCGGCTCATACCGGCTCCTTCCCGGCTCACACCGGTTCCTTCCCGGCTCATGCCGGTTCCTTCCCGGCTCATGCCGGTTCCTTCCCGGCTCATACCGGCTCCGTCCCGGCTCATGCCGGCTCCGTCCCGGCTCATGCCGGTTCCTTTCCGCAGCAGGCGAACAGTCGGTGGCCCCGGCGGGCCCACAGCTCGGGCGGGTCGCCGGAGACGTACAGCTCCCGGGAGACCAGCAGGGGGCGCAGTTCGGGGACGAAGGTGTAGTCGTCGCCCGCCGGGGTGGAGCCCACGGCGTCGGCGCCGGAGTACTCCTGCGCGCAGAGGAGGTCGAGCAGGAGGGTGTCCGGGCGGTCCTCGGCGGGGTCGTCGGTCCAGTCGGCGATCCAGGGGGCGAGGGGGGTGCCGGTGCGGACGGTGATCCCGGCGGCGATGAGTTCGCCGAGCCCGGCGGGGTCGGGGACGACGACCTCGGCGGGCCGGTGCGCCTGCCCCAGCACCTGCGCGGTGAGGCGGGCGATGTCCGCGCGGTCCCGGGGGTCGGCGACGACGGCGACCCGGCGGGCGGCGAGCGGGTCGGGGGCGCCGACCCGGCGGGCGAGTTCGGCCAGCCGGACCCGGGTGCCGCCGGTACGGAACACCTCCCGCAGCCGGTCGCGGCCGTCGGTGGCCGGGTCGAGGTCGGTGAGGGGGGTGCCGGTGTCGGTGTCGAGGACGGCGTCCCAGGCGAACCGGGTCAGTCCGGGGGCGGCGGAGGCGGGGCCGTCGCGCCACAGGACACAGGCGCGGCCCGCGGTCCGGGCGGCGGTGAGGAGGTCGTTCAGCCGCCGGTCGAGATCGGGGGCGAAGCCGGTGCCGGTGTGCGCCCAGGGGCCGTATCCGGTGCAGGCGGTGAGCTGGACGACGACGGCGTCCGGGTCGGTGCGGGCGACGATCGGTTCGGCGTCGTGCGGAAGGGTCCGGTTGACGACGGCGTCGGCGGCGAAGGCGGTGGCGGTGGGGTCGGTGAACACGCCCGCGAGGACGAGGCGGTCGCGGGGGGCGGAGGTGAACGCGCGGTGGGCGAGGTGGAGACGGCCGCCGTCCAGGTCTGCTTCGGTCCCGGTGGGGGTGGTGGGCGCGCTGGGTGTGGTGGGGGCGGCTTTCGTGGGGGTGGTGCGGGTGCGCCAGAGGCCGTACAGCTCCTTCGGGAGCCGGGTCGCGCCGCGTTTCGGGGAGCGGGCGGCGGAGACGAGGGCCTTGCCGACCCGCAGCGAGGTCGAGCCCTCCAGCATCGCCACCCGGGCCTGGAGCACCTCGACCCGGTCGCGGGCGCCGCGCAGGGCGGCGGAGAGCTGTGCCCGCTCGCGTTCGGCGGCGGCGAGGCGCTCGGCGAGCCCGTCGGCCGCTCCGGTGCCCGGGCCCTCGGTGGCGCGCTCCCCGGCCGCGCGTTCCAGGTCCAGGACCCGGGTGCGCAGGGCGCGGGAGACCAGGTCGGCGAGGACGTACTCGTCGGCGATCCGCAGGGCGGTGGCGAAGCCCTCGGCGGGGACCGGGCGGCCGGACCAGTCGTCGGGCGGGAGGAGTCGGTCGGTGCGGGTGAAGACCGCGCCCGCGTGGAGGTGGGTGTAGTCGAGGGGGGCGGCGCGCAGGACCTGGCAGTGGTGGGCGACGAGGGCGTCGAGGAGGCGGTGGTAGGGCAGTTCGGGGACGCGGTGGCCGAGGACGATCAGTCCGCGTCCGCCGGGGCGCATCCGCTCCAGGACGGCGAGGACGGCGGACTCGGTGCCGTGGAGGCGGGTGTCGGGGCCGTGCGAGAGGAGGACGAGGGTGCCTTCGCCGACGGCGTCCGGCTCCCGGGTCAGGGTGACCCCGTCGGGCAGATGGAGGTAGGGCTCCAGGTCGAGGGCGCCGGGGGTGGCGTCCACGACGGTGGTGACGCCGTCGAGATGGGGGCGCAGCAGATCGGTCAGACGCATCAGCGGGTCCTCGTGAAGACATGGAAGCCGACCTCGTTCTCCCGGAAGCCGTACGGGGTGAAGCCGGTGTGGCCGAGACCCAGGGGGGTGAGGACGGCGGTGTAGTCGGCGGCGGGGCGGTGGACGATGTAGGTGCCGCGCGGGCGGCGGGCGGCGCCGTTCTCGTCGGTGACGATGAGCCGTCCGGTGATCCGGACCAGGGAGGCGAGGTTGCGCAGGGCGGCGGCCCACTCGTCGTCGTCCAGGACGTGGAAGAGGACGTCGAGGCTGAGGACGGCGTCGTAGAGCCAGGGGCTGCGCCACTCGTCGAGGGCGGCGACGGCGTAGCGGGGGGCGCCGCCGCCCCCGCCCTGGGTGCCTGCCTCTGCGCGGGCCTGGGCGCGGGCCTCGGTGACGGCCGCTTCGCTGGTGTCGAAGGCGTCGACGCGGTGGCCGCAGCGGGCGAGGGCGCGGGCGAAGTGGCCCTTGCCGCAGCCCGCGTCGAGGACGAAGAGGGGGGCGGTGGGGTCGGCGAGGTCGCCGAGCAGGGGGAGCAGGGCGCCGAGGCGCAGCGCGTAGAAGATCTCGTTGCCGGGGCGGTCCAGGCCGATGTGGCCGCCGGAGGCGAGGGTGTCGTGGTGGCGGTGGCGGGTGTTCCAGTAGGTGCGGTCGGGGGTGGGGTCGTAGGGGGTGTCCGGGGTGGGGGTGTTGGCGGTGGGGGCGCGGGGGACGCCGGGTGCCGGGGCGTCGGGTGTGGTGGGTGCCGGGTCAGCCATGGTGGTCCAGCCAGCGGGTGATGATCGCGGCGATGCGGGGGCCCGCCTCGCCGTCCCACAGGGGCGGGCCCTCGGGGTGCGGGCGGGGGCCGGCGTCGAGCACCTTGCGCAGGGCCGGGACGAGTTCGCTCGGGCCGACCAGGCGGTTGGTGCCGTGGGTGACGGTGACCGGGCGTTCGGTGGTGGTGCGCAGGGTGAGGCAGGGGACGTCCAGGACGGTGGTCTCCTCCTGGACGCCGCCGGAGTCGGTGATCACGGCGGCGGCGCCCCGCACCAGGCTCATGAACTCGACGTAGCCCAGGGGGTCCATGACGTGGACGCCGGGGGCGTCGGTGAGTCCGGCGGCGCCGAGGACGGCCCGGCCGCGCGGGTGCAGCGGGACGGCGAGGTCGATCAGCCGGGCGGCCTCGGTGAGGGCGTGGACGGCGGCGCGGGCGGCCTCGGGGTCGTCGACGTTGGCGGGGCGGTGCAGGGTGACGACGGCGTAGCGCTCGGGCAGGGCGTGGGCGGCGCGGGCGGTGGCCGGGTCGAAGTGGTCGAGGTGGGTGAGGAGGGTGTCGATCATCGGGTTGCCGACCAGATGGATCCGGTCGGCGGGGACGCCCTCGCGGGCGAGGTGGCCGATGGCCTCGGGGCTGGTGGCGAAGAGGAGGGTGGCGAGCTGGTCGACCAGGCGCCGGTTGACCTCCTCCGGCATCGCCATGTCGAAGCTGCGCAGTCCGGCCTCCACATGGGCGAGGGGGATGCCCAGTTTGGCGGCGGCCAGGGCGGCGGCGAGGGTGGAGTTCACATCGCCGTAGACGATGACCAGGGCCAGGTCCCGGGCGGTCAGCTCACCCTCCAGGGCGATCAGCAGCTCGGCCGTCTGGCGGGCGTGGGTGCCGGAGCCGACGCCGAGGTCGGTGTCGGGGCGGGGCAGCCCGAGCTGCCGGAAGAAGATGTCGGACATCCGCTCGTCGTAGTGCTGGCCGGTGTGGACCAGGACCTGGTCGCAGCCCGCGTCGCGCAGCGCGGCGACGACCGGTGCGGCCTTGACGAAGTTCGGGCGGGTGCCGACGACGTGGAGTACACGTCCGTTCATGTCCTGGGTTCTCCGTTCGCCGTTCTCACCGTTCGCCGTTCTTGCCGTTCGCCGTTCTCACCGTTCGCCGCGCTCGCCGTGTTCTCTGCGCTCGCCGTACTCCGCGCTCGCCGCGTTCACCGTTCACCGTTCACCGTGCTTTGCGCCTACCGTGACGGCATGTCGCGTTATCTGCGTAATTCAACCCTTCTATCCCTTACATCCCCTCGTGCCCTCAGTCTGGCCGCTTCCGTGGCGTGGGGCGAGTTGCGCCATGACCCCGCGCGTGCCGCGCTGCTCGGGGTGCGGCTGCTGCCCGGGGCGCCGGACGGGCTGCGGCGGCGGCTCGCGGCGCGGGCCCGTACGGCGGGTCCGGCGGCCGTGCCGGACCGGGGGCCGGTACCGGCGCCGCTGCCCCGGGTGGTGGCGCGGCCGGTGCCGGGGCGGGTGCTGCATCTGGTGACCAACGCCCTGCCGGTGCGGCACGCCGGGTACACCGTGCGCACCCAGAAGATCGCCGAGGCGCAGCGGGCGGCGGGGCTGGATCCGCATGTGGTGACCCGGCTGGGGTTCCCGGTGGCGCAGGGGGCGCCGGACACCCGGCCGGTGGTGACGGTGGGCGGGGTGCCGCAGCACCGGCTGCTGCCGTGGTGGCTGCCGTACGGGCAGCGGGCGCTGCTGGCGCGGAACGCGGAGCTGGCCGGGCGGCTGGTGGAGCGGCTGCGCCCGGCGGTGCTGCATCCGGCGACCGACCACGGCAACGGGCGGGTGGCGCTGGCGCTGCGCGCGGCCTACGGGCTGCCGGTGGTGTACGAGGTGCGGGGTTTCCTGGAGGACACCTGGCTGACCCAGGCGCCGGGGCGGACGCCGGACGACCCGAGCTACCGGGCGCGGCGGGAGCTGGAGTCGTACTGCATGCGCGAGGCGGATCTGGTGCTGACGCTGGGTGCCGCGATGAGGGCGGAGATCGTGGGGCGGGGGGTGGATCCGGAGCGGGTGCTGCTGGTGCCGAACGCGGTGGACGAGGCGTTTCTGGCGCCGCCGCCGGACGGGGGTCCGGTGCGGGCGGGGCTGGGGATCGGGCCGGAGGAGTTCGTGGTGGGCACGGTCGGCAGCCTTGCGCCGCACGAGGGAATCGGGACCTTGCTCCATGCGGGTGCCGAGCTGCGGCGGCGGGGGGTGCCGGTGCGGCTGCTGGTGGTGGGGGACGGTCCCCAGCGGGCGGCGCTGGAGAAGCTGGCCGGGGAGCTGGGGCTCGGCGACGGCACGGCGCTGTTCACGGGGCGGGTGCCGCACGCCCAAGTACGGTCGTACTACGCGGCGTTGGATGTGTTCGCGGTGCCGCGCACCGATGCCCGGGTGACCCGGCTGGTGACCCCGCTGAAGCCGGTGGAGGCGATGGCGTGCGGGCTGCCGGTGGCGGCCAGCGACCTGCCGGCGCTGCGGGAACTGGTCGAGCCGGGCCGGACCGGGCTGTTGATCCCACCGGACTCGGCTCCGTCATGGGCGGCGGCCCTTGAAAATATGCATTACGGTCGAAATCGGTTGAAATGGGGAGCGTCCGCGCGCGAGCTGGTGGCCCGCGACCGCACCTGGACCCGGGTCGCCGAGACGACCCGCACGGCGTACCGCGCACTCGGAGGTCTCTGAGCCGCGGGGGCCGCGTCGGTGAAGCCACGCCTAGCCGTGCATGGCACGGGACGGGGAGGACGCCATGCAGGTCGCCCGGAGCAGCGCACCGAGCGCGGACCAGGAACCGACCGCCGAACTCGCGGTGATCGGACTCGGCTATGTGGGACTGCCGCTGGCCCGGGAGGCGGCCACGGTCGGTCTGCGGGTCGTGGGGCTGGACCGGGACCCGGGGCTGGTCGCGGCGCTCAACGCCGGGCGGTCGCACGTGGACGACGTGTCGGACGACGACGTGGGCCGGATGCTGGCCGCCGGATTCACCGCCCACACCGACCCGGACTGCCTGTCCCGGGCGCAGACCGTGGTGATCTGTGTGCCCACCCCGCTGACCACCGACGGCGGCCCCGACCTCAGCGCGGTCACCTCGGCCGTCGAGGCGGTCGCGGCCCGGCTGCGCCCCGGGCAGCTCGTCGTCCTGGAGTCCACCACCTACCCCGGCACCACCGAGGAGGTCGTCCGGCCGCTGCTGGAGAGCGGCTCCGGGCTGCGGGCCGGCGAGGACTTCGCGCTCGCCTTCTCCCCCGAGCGCATCGACCCCGGCAACCCCGGCTTCGGACTGCGCGACACCCCCAAGGTGGTCGGCGGCTCCACCCCCGCCTGCGCCACCCGCGCGGTCGCCTTCTACGGCAAGCTCGTGGACGAGGTGGTGCAGGCCAAGGGCACCCGTGAGGCCGAGATGGCCAAGCTGCTGGAGAACACCTACCGGCACGTCAATATCGCCCTGGTCAACGAGCTGGCGGTGATCAGCCACGAACTCGGCGTCGACCTGTGGGACGCGATCCGCTGCGCGAGCACCAAGCCCTTCGGCTTCCACGCCTTCCGGCCCGGCGCGGGCGTCGGCGGCCACTGCATCCCCATCGACCCCAACTACCTCTCCTACAAGGTGCGCTCCTCCCTCGGCTACGAGTTCCGGTTCGTGGAGCTGGCCCAGGAGATCAACCGCCGGATGCCCGAGTACGTCGTCCGCCGCGCGCAGGACCTCCTCAACCACGCCGGACGGCCCCTGCACGGCTCCCGGGTGCTGCTGCTCGGGGTCACCTACAAGCCGGACATCGCCGACCAGCGGGAGAGCCCGGCGGTGCCGGTGGCGCGGCTGCTGCGGCGGCGCGAGGCGGAGGTGTCCTTCCACGATCCGCAGGTCGGCACGTGGGCGATCGACGGGGTCCCGGTCCCCCGGGCCGACGACCCGCTGACCGCCGTCGCCGAGCACGATCTGACGATTCTGCTCCAGGACCACTCCGCCTACGACCTGCCCGCCCTGTCCGACGCGGCCCGGCTGCTCTTCGACACCAAGGGGCGGATCTTCCGGCCCGGTGTCGAGGTGCTCTGACCTTCCAGGGGGCGCCGGCCTTCCAGGGGGCGCCGGCCTTCCAGGAGGCACCGGGCTTCCAGGGGGCGCCCCCGCCACCCGAACCGCCCGACCCCGTCCGACCCCGTCCGACCCCGCCCGGGAGCCGAAAGGTGCTGCTCTGATGCGGATACTCGTGGTCACCGTCGTCCACCATCCCGAGGACGCGCGCATCCTCCACCGCCAGATCGCCACCCTGCGCGAGCACGGCCACCAGGTGCTGTACGCGGCCCCGTTCGCCGCCCGGGGGGTCACCCCGCGCCCCGATGTCGAGGGCCTGGACCTGCCCCGGGCCACCGGCCGCGACCGCCGGGCCGCCCTGCGCGCCGCCCGCACCCTGCTGGCCGACCGCGGCCCGGAGGCGGACGTGGTGCTGCTGCACGACCCGGAACTGCTGCTCGCCCTGCCCGGCACCCTGCGCCGCTGGCGCCGCGAGGGCCGCGTCCCGGTCACGGTGTGGGACGTGCACGAGGACACCGCGGCGGCGCTGGCGATGAAACGCTGGGTCCCGGCACCGCTGCGGCCCCCGCTGCGGGCGGCGATCCGGGCGGCGGAACGGCTCGCGGAACGCCATGTCCGGCTGCTGCTCGCCGAGGACGCCTACCAGGAACGGTTCCGCAGGCCCCACCCCGTGGTGCCCAACCTGCCTCTGGTCCCCCGGGAGCACCCGGCGCCGCCCGGCCCCGACCGGGCCGTCTACCTGGGCCATCTCTCCCGGGCGCGCGGCGCGCTCGATCTGATCGAGACGGCCCGGCTGCTGGCGCCCGAGGTACGGGTGGAGGCCGTCGGCGCCGCCGACCCCGATGTCCGGGACGCGCTCACCGCCGCCCACCGCGAGGGCGTCCTGCGCTGGCACGGCTACCAGCCCAACGACCGGGCGCTCGCCCTGCTCTCCGGCGCCCTCGCCGGCCTCTCCCTGCTGCGCGACGAGCGCAACTACCGCCACTCCCGGCCCACCAAGGTCGTCGAGTACATGGCCCACGGCGTCCCCGTGGTCACCACCCCCAACCCGCTCGCCGCCGACCTGGTGACCCGTCACCGCTGCGGACTCGTCGTCCCCTACGAGGACCCGGCCGCCGCCGCGATGGCCGTACGAAAGCTACGCACCGACACCGATCTGCGCCTCGGCTCGGCCGAACGCGGCCGGGAGGCGGCCCTCGCCGAACTGGACTGGACGGAGCGGGGGGCGGAGTTCGTGGACCGGCTGGAGCGGTGGGTGAAGGAGGCGGAGGAGACGCGGGCGCTGTGCTAGGCGCCGGGCACTGGGCCGGACGCCGGGCCGGATGCCGGATGCCGGGCACTGGGCCGGATGCCGGGCACTGGGCCGGATGCCGGGTGCTAGGCGCACCACCACAGGAAGCGTTCGCAGGTCTTCGTCGGGGTGGGTTCCGGGGTCGGGTCCGGCTTGGGTGGGTCGTCGTCGGGCGGGGGTGCGGTGGTGGGTCCGGAGGAGGGCTCACCGGGGGTCGTGGGGTGGGCGATGGGGACCGTGCCGCCCGGGTCGGCGGTGTGCGCGTCCTTGGCGGGGGACGCGGAACTCTCCGCCGACTCCGGCGGGGTGGCGGAGGGCGAGGCGGAGGGTGAGGTGGACGGCGACCCGGTGTCCGAGGGCGACTCGGCGGGCGGCTCCGTCCGTTCCCCGCCGGTCGGCGCGCCGGACGCGTCGCCGTCGCCCCGGTCGTCCCCGGCGACCGCGGGCCTCGGGTGCGCTCCCGGGCCGTCGACGCCGAGTTCGGCGAGGCTGAGGCCACCGGCGGCGAGCAGGAGACCGGCCCCGGCGAACAGCACCCGGCGGCGCCTGCGGCGATGGGCGGCGGCCTTGCGGTCCCGGCGGCCGGGGGCGGTGCGTCGGCCGGGGGTGGTGCGCCGCCCGGCGCGCGGGGGCGGGCCGCCGTCGCGGTGCGGCTCCTCGCCGTCCGGGGCACGGGTGTCCCCGGGGGGCGGACCGGCGGCGTACCGCGGCTCGGGTACGGCGGCTGGGGCGCCGCACCCCGGGCAGGTGAGAGCGCCGTTGAGATGTCTTCGGCAGGGGTGGCAGTAGTCCATGACCCGGGGAACGTTAGGTTCCGCGGCGGTCCGGTTCCTAGGCCGCGCTGTGAAAGTTCTGAAAGTTCTGTGGGAAGAGACGGGAAGAGGGGCGAAAAGGGCAGGGGCGGGGGCGTTGGGCAGGGGCGGGGGTACCGCCGTGGAGGGCCATGGCGGGGGCCATCTCATGGCCCCCGCCCCCACACTTCTCTCACCACCGTTGAACACTCCCGCCCCACCCCCCGTATCCAAGGGCGGCCCGCGCTCCCCCTCGCGCGGGCCACCCAGATCGAGCGGGCCCGGTCGTCCCCGCCGGGCCCGCCCCTACGGAGGTCGCTTTGGCTGACAACGTCACCTCGCTGTTCCGCGGCACCGCGGCACACAGCCCGTCGATGGCGGCGCTGACGCGCGAGGGCGGCGGCGAGGGTGCCGGGCCGGTGGACTTCTGCATCCCCTGCAATCCGTACTTCCCGACCCCCGGGATGTTCGACGAGATGGCGGCGAGGCTCCGCGAGATCATCACGTACTACCCCAGCGGCGCCGACACCATCACGGCCGAGCTGTGCGGTCTGCTCCAACTGCCCCCGCAGTGCGTGGCGATGGGCAACGGCTCCACGGAACTCATCACCTGGATCGACCATCTCCTCGTACGGGAGTCCCTGGCGATCCCCGTCCCCACCTTCGGCCGCTGGACGGACCAGCCGATGGAGACCGGGAAGCGGGTGGACATGTTCCCGCTCCAGGAGTCGAGCGGGTTCGCCCTGGACCTGGCGCAGTACGCGGACTTCATCCGGGCCCGCAACACCCGCGTCGCCGTGCTCTGCAACCCGAACAACCCCGACGGCGGGTTCCTCCACAAGCACGCGATCGTGCAGTTCATGGACGCGATGGCGGACCGGGACCTGGTGGTGATCGACGAGTCGTTCCTCGAATTCGCGGACGCGGAGGCGGAACCGAGTGTCGTGCAGGAGGCGATGATCCGCCCCAATGTCATCGTGCTGCGCAGCCTCGGCAAGAACTTCGGCCTGCACGGCATCCGCTTCGGCTACCTGGTCGCCAACCCGGCGCTGGCGGGCAGGGTCCGCGCGATGCTGCCGAAGTGGAACCTCAACTCCTTCGCCGAGTATGTCGTCTTCATGCTGAAGGAGCACGGTCCGGAGTACGCGCAGAGCCTGCACCAGGTCCGCCGGGACCGTCTCGACATGGCGAGCCAGCTCTCCGCCCTCCCCGGGCTGACCGTCTACCCCTCCCAGGGCAACTTCCTCTTCGTCCGGCTCCCGGTCGGCGCGGAGGGAACGGTGGTCCGGGACCGGCTCCTGACCGAACACCGCATCCTGGTGCGCGAGTGCGGCAACAAGATCGGTTCGTCCAGCCGCTTCCTGCGGCTCGTGGTGCGTCCGCAGGTCGATGTGCGGCGCCTGATGACGGGTCTGGAGCAGGTGCTGTACGGGACGGCGACGAGACGGGGAACGGCGGCGGGCGTGCCTGCGGACCAGTCCGCCGGGATGGGCTACAGCTCGGGCACGGCGGCGGTGGACCGTCTGGTGCACGCGTCGAACGGGGCGGGGCTGAGACTGCCCCCGGCCGTGGAGCACCCCTTGCCCCTGCCGATGCCCCTGCCCATGCCGGTCCCGGCAGCGGCTGCGGTGGTGGTGGCTCCGCCGGTACCGGTACCGGTACCGATGCCGGTGGGCGGACCGACCCCGCCCGGGGTGCCGGCGCACGGCGGACTGACGGCGGCGCAGGTGCGGGGCACCAACGGCATGCCCCCGGCCACGGGCTGGCCGAACCCGGCGGGCTGGCCGAACGCCGGTTGACGTTCGCTATGTTCCCGACAGGTCGCCGACAGTTTGTTCCTCTACGGTCCTATGGTCATGGCAGACGACATTTCGGGAAGCCCCGCACCGACCCGCCGGACAGTACTGATCGCGACGGGGGCGACAGCGGCGGTGGCGCTGGTGGCGGCGGGTTGCACGACGGACGACAGCGGGGGCGGCACCTCCGCCGACCCGCGGCCTTCGGAAACCACCCCGCCGAGCACCGCACAACCCTCCCCTTCCTCCTCCCCCTCTTCCACAGCCCCGATCGTCTGCACCCTCACCCGGGAGATGACGGAGGGCCCGTACCACCTGGAAGGCGCCCTGGTCCGGGCGGACATCAGCGAGGACCGGGAGGGTGTGCCCCTGCGGGTGGCGCTGACGGTGGTGGACGCGGACTCCTGCGTCCCGCTGTCCGGCGCGATGGTGGAGCTGTGGCACTGCGACGCGCTGGGTGAGTACTCGGGTTTCGTCGGCGCCAACGGCCACGACGGCCCCGACAACGGCCGCTTCCTGCGCGGCGGGCTGCGCACGGACGCGCAGGGCGCGGCGGAGTTCACGACGGTCTTCCCCGGCTGGTACGGGGACCGCTGCGTGCACATCCACATCAAGGTGCACACGGATGTGGAGCTGACCGACGACGACTCCTTCGAGGGCGGCGAGGAACTCCACACGGGCCAGTTGTTCTTCCCCGAGGACATCACGGAGGAGGTGTCGGCGCTCCCCGTGTACGCGGAGAACACGGGGAGCCGTACGGCGCTGGACGACGATCAGTTCTACGACGGGGGTGGGGCGACCTCGGGTCTGCTGACCCTGGCTCCGCTGGGGGAGGGATATCGGGGGTCATTGACGGTCGGGGTGCAGCGGGGGGACTGACGGCGCCGGGGGCGGCATGCCGAACAGCTTGAGCCAGCCGGGGACGTCGACCTCGGCGCGGACGGTCTTGCCGGGTGGCCGGTCCAGTACCTCCCAGCGGTCGGCGGCCTCGGCGACGAGCAGGAGTCCGCGCCCGGACTCGTCCAGCGCGTCCGGGGCCTGGATCTGCCCCGGCCCCGGCGGACGGCCGTCGTCGCGGGTGTCGGTCACCTCGATCCGTACGCTGCCGGTCACGACGGACAGCCGCAGCTCGAAGTCCCGCCCGGGGACGCGGCCATGGGTGACGGCGTTGGCGGCCAGTTCGGCGACGATCAGCCCGATGCGGTCGGAGAGGGCGGAGCGGTGGGGGATCCCCCAGATCGCGAGCCGGGTGAGCGCCAGGAACCGGGCGAGGCGGGCGCCTCGGGGGGTGGCGGTGATCCGCTCGGCGAACATACGTACGGTGACGGGTTGCTGGGGGGCGAGGGGGGTTTGCATGGGCCCAATGTGACGGCGCCGCACCCGGCTCAACCAGCCAAAAGCCTCGTACGCTGCGGCAGCGTACGCGCTCACGCTCTGGACAGTACCGGTCACGTCCCGTAACGATGCTGTGGTCGGGGTGGCGCATGCGAAAGGTGGCCAACGGTGAGCGACAGCAATGGGGTTGGGGCGACGGCGAAGAAGGGCGGTGAGCCGGAATCCTCGGACAGTATGCGGACGTTCGGGGCGGTGCACCAGGCGTTGCGGGAGCATGCGGGGCTGAGCAGGGAGGAGTTCGCGGAGCTGGTGCAGTTCTCGAAGCACACGGTGGCGTCGGTGGAGCAGGGGCGGAGGTTGCCGGACCCGGACTATGTGGAGCGGGCGGAGGAGGCTCTGGGCAACACGGGTGCCTTGCGAAACGCCTTGGAGCACGTGACGCGTCAGCCAGGGCTGGCGGCGTGGTTCCGCCAGTGGGCTCGCTTGGAGAAGGCGGCGATCACGCTGTACGTGTACGACTGCCGGGTCGTTCCAGGGTTGCTCCAGACCGAGGCTTACGCGCGGCAACTGTTCGCCGAGGAACTGCCGTACCTGACGGACGAGCAGATTGAGGAGGGGTGGGCGGCACGGGCCAAGCGGCAAGAGCTGCTTCGGGGCAGCCCAGGCACGGCGTTCAGCTTCTTGCTGGAGGAGCACACCCTGCGGCGTCACACTGGCGGCACGGATGCGTCGCGCGGACTCATCGATCACCTGCTGAAGATCGTGGAGCTGCGCAACGTGGAGGTACAGATCATGTCGGCTGCGAAGCCGTCCCACGCCGGAATGCATGGCCCGATGCAGTTGCTGGAAACCACGAAGAACAAGTGGTTCGCCTACACGGAGGCTCCGGAGACCGGTCAGTTGATCTCTGATCGAAAGATCGTCAGCGTGCTCCAGAAGCGGTATGCCAGGATGCGTTCACAGGCTCTCTCCCTGGAGGACTCCGTGAGCCTGTTACATCAGATGCGAGGAGCCCTATGAGCACGCCCGAACTGGCTTGGTTCAAGTCGAGCTACAGCAGCACTGGTTCCGGCGACTGCGTAGAGGTCGCCGCCTGCCCGTCCGTCATCCATGTCCGGGACTCCAAAGACCGGGACAACGGCCCTCGACTCGCCCTCACTCCCACCACCTGGGGCGACTTCATCGCCCACCTCGGGCGGTAGCCCAACCCCGCGCCCCGGCCGCAACCCGCGCCCGGGGCGTTCTTCAACCGGTCACCCCCGCTTCGCCCCTCGGACGATCTCCCCTCCTACCTTCACCGGCATGATCCTCCGAAACCGCCGATTCAAGCCCAGACCCACCCGAGCCGGTGTCGCCCTCGCCGCCGTCGGGTCCCTGCTGCTCCTCCCGCTCGCCTCCGCCGCGAGCGCCGACTCCACCGTCGAGCCCGGTGATGTCGTGGTGAACGAGACCTTCGACTCCGGGGCGATACCCGCCGGCTGGCGGGCGGTCGACGGTGAGTGGCAGGTGCAGAACGGCCGCCTCGTCGGCACCGCCGCCTCCGGCACCAAGAAGCTCACCTTCGGCTCCCATCTGGAGAACTACCGCTTCGAGGCGACCGCCCGCTTCGAGTCCGTGAATGAGGCCACCCGGTGGTTCGCCCTCGGGCTCGATGTCCCCGCCTCCGGCGCCACCCCCTGGTGGATCGCCACCCTGCGCAGCGGCTCCACCGCCGCCAACGGGGTCGAGTTCGCCCAGCTCAACCCGGCCGGGGCCTGGAATGTGACGAACACGGCCGCCGCCCCGCGGGCCGCCGCCACCGGACGGGACGTCAAGGTCCGGATCGAGGTGCACGGCCACCAGGCCGCCTGGTTCCTCGACGGCAAGCAGCTCATGCGCACCAACCAGCTCCAGCGCTCCGCCGACGGCGGCCTCGCCTTCGTCGTCAACGGGGCCAAGGTGTCCTTCGATGATGTGAAGGTGACCGCGCTCGGTGCCAATGGGTATCTGCGGGCCGACGGGGCGCCGATGACCGTCATCGCGCATCGCGGCGCCTCCTCCGCCGCGCCCGAGAACACCCTCCAGGCCCAGGAGATCGCCCGCCGCGGCGGCGCCGACTTCATCGAGAACGACGTCCAGCTCAGCAAGGACGGCGTCCCGTATCTGATGCACGACCACACCGTCGACCGCACCACCGACGGCACCGGTGACATCACCACCCTCACCGCCGCCCAGCTCGACGCGCTGGACGCCGGGTCGTGGTTCGCGCCGACCTTCACCGGCGCGCGGGTGCCGACACTGGCCCAGCAGCTCGCCGATCTGCGGACCCGGGGCGGCAATCTGCTCCTTGAGGTCAAGCGGGCGGACAGCAAGGAGCAGGTGGCGAAGATGATCGAGGTGGTGCGCGCGGAGCGCATGACCGGGCGGGTCTTCGTGCAGAGCTTCAGCAGGGATCATCTGCGGTGGGTGCGGGAGTTGGCCCCGGAGCTGCCCACCGGGCTGCTCGTCGGCGCCCTGGACGCCGACCCGGTCGCCGTCGCGAAGGAGCTGGGACTCACCTCGTACAACCCGAGCGGTGGGGCACTGGAGGCCCGGCCGGAGGTGGTGAAGGAACTGCACGCGGCCGGGGTCGCCACCATGGTGTGGACGATCGACTCGTCCGCGAAGTGGCAGCAGTACGAGAAGTACGGCGTCGACGCCATCATCACCAACCGGCCGACCGAGCTGACCGGCTGGAACCAGGCCCAGGCACAGCAGGTACCCCCGGCCACCGCCGTCGCCGTCACCTCGCCCGCCGACGGGACCGTACTGAACCGCGCCCAGCGCCCGGTCCTCGCCGTGGACGCCGACAACGCCACGGCGACGGAGATCACCGTGGACGGTGTCGCCCGGAAGGCGGGTGAGGTTCTCGACCTCACCGAGCTGAGCGCGGGCCCGCACACCCTGACCGTCAAGGCGACCGGCGCCGCCGGCACCGCCACCGCCTCCAGCACCTTCACCGTGAAGGCCGATCGGGCGGGCCTCGGCCATCTGATCCTCACCTCCCGGGGCAAGGACACCACCGTCGCCCTGCTCCTCTCCGAGCTGGCGAAGGGCAAGTACACGCTCCTCGCCAGGACCGCGGAACTGGCGGCCAGGACAGGCAGCCTGCCCAAGGACGCCGCCCGGCTCATCGCGGCGGACGCCAAGCTGCTCCAGTAGCGACGGGTGGGGGGAGGGGGCGCTGCGGTCAGCGCGCGGCGCCCGCCTCCGCCACCGGCTCGACCGGCGGTCCGGTCAGCGCGGTCAGCGCGGTCAGCGCGGTCAGAGGTCAGAGGTCAGAGGTCAGAGGTCAGAGGTCGTAGGTCGGAGTCAGATGGAGGATCGCGCTCCTGGGAGCGCTGCGCCGAAATCGATCTCGGTGTACTTGCGCTTCAGGCCGACGCCCGTTCCGCTGATCAGGGTGGAGCCGGTCACCGTGGGTCCGGTGGTGGTGCCCTTGGCCGTCCAGAGCAGGCCGTCGGAGTTCTCGCCGGGCGCGCCGGTGACGACCTCCGCCTTTCCGTCCTTGGTGAGGTCGACGAGGTGGGTCGCGGCGGCGAACGCGTCGCCGTTCTCGGCGGCTCCGGGGACGCCCGCGGTGTCCTGGGTGTAGACCTTCGTCCCGGTGGTGGTCAGTCCGGTGGCCGAGCCGCGCAGCAGGGTCGCCGCGCCCGCGCCCCGGGCGGAGCCCACGGTGTCGGACGGGGCACCGACCAGGACGTCCGCGTATGTGTCGCCGTTGGTGTCGCCGATGCTGAGCGCCGCCCCGAACAGGTCGCCGTTCGCACTCGTGCCGGGGACACCCGCGGTGTCCTGGTGGATGATCCGGGGCCGCTGTGCGGGGCTGATCCCCTGGGCGCTGCCGTACAGGACCTGGATCTCGCCGCCGCGGTGGGTGGGGGTGCCGGGCATGGGGGAGGAGTCGAAGGGGATGCCGGTGACGAGGTCGCCGTAGCCGTCGCCGTTGATGTCGCCGATCTGGCCGGAGTAGCCGTCCGCGAGCGGTAGTTCGTAGTAGTCGCCCTGGGACACCTCTACGTAGACGGGGCCACCGAGGTCTCCGTCCGTGGGGCCCGGGAGCCAGAGGCGTTCGGCCTTTCCGTCGCCGTCG
Organism: Streptomyces sp. NPDC093252; assembly: GCF_040683675.1. Lineage (NCBI taxonomy): Bacteria > Bacillati > Actinomycetota > Actinomycetes > Kitasatosporales > Streptomycetaceae > Streptomyces > Streptomyces sp. NPDC093252. The sequence goes on from NZ_JBFBEM010000002.1 coordinate 257,586, forward strand.
ATGTCGCCCATGACGACACCGCGGTTGGTGCCGATGCCGTTCACGACGGTTCTTCTGGCCGGGGTGCCGGAGCGGGTGAACGGGCCGGTGTAGGACGTGGCGGTGCAGTTGCCGGTCACGCCGATCTCGGGGGCTCCGTTGCCGTCGAGGTCGCCCACCGCGAGTCCGCCGGCGAATCCGCAGCCCTCGTCCAGCCCGGTCGGCGGGGCCACGCGCGCCCCGCCCTTGAGGCCCGTCGGGCCGCCCCACACCACGGTCAGTGAGCCGATCATGCCCATGGTGCCCACGGATTCGTCGGGCGTGCCGACCAGCAGGTCCGCGTAGCCGTCCCGGTCCAGGTCGGCCGAGGCGACCGCGGTGCCGAACCGGTCCCATTCCTCGGACGAGTCGGGGATTCCGGCGGTCGACTGGGTGATGACCGTGCGGCGGGCGGCCGACACCCCGCCCGCCGCGCCGTACAGGACGACGACGGCACCCGCCGCTTCCACCGAGCCGTCGGCGGCGCCCGGCGCGCCGACGGCCAGGTCACGGTAGCCGTCGCCGTTGAAGTCGTTCTGGACGGAGGCGTTGTTGGCGCCCTTGTAGGGGGCCGCGGCGCTCGCCGACCCGGCCGGGAGCAGCACGGCGGTCAGGGTCGCGGCGGCGGTGACGGCGATGGCGGCGGCGAGCAAGGGGCGGCGGGACATCGCGGCGGCTCCGGGGCGGGGGGCGGGGGTGAGGGGGCGGCGGGGGTGGCGGGGGTGCGTCACGGGCCGGTCACCACCGTGCCGAGACGGGCCGCGCCCGCCGCTCCGAGGCCCGCGGCGCCGGTGCTGACACTGACGGCGCCGGTCGCGGTGACGGATGCCGCCGAGCCGCGCAGCGACCACAGGGCCCCGGCACCGGCGTTCTCGCCGGGGGCGCCCACGACCAGATCGGCGTAGCCGTCCTTGTTGGTGTCCAGGACGCGGACCGCCGTGCCGAAGGCGTCACCTGTCTCGGAGGCGCCGGGGACACCCGCGCTGTTCTGGGTCCAGGTGCGGGCGGTGTCCAGGGTGGTGGCGGTGGAGCGCACGACCGTGACGGAGCCGCTGCCGCCGTTCTCACCGGGGGCGCCGATCACCAGGTCGGCGCGGCCGTCCTTGTCGGTGTCGCCGATCGCGACCGAGGCGCCGAACCGGTCCTTGGCCTCTGCGGTGTCGGGCACCCCCGGGGTGTTCTGGGTGATGACCTGGGTCCGGGTGGGGACACCGTTGACGGCGGCGCCGTAGAGCACGGTGACCTGGCCGCCGAGGGAGGTGCCGGGGCTCTGGGCGGGGTCCTCGGGATGGCCGATGACGAGGTCCGGTTCGCCGTCGCCGTCCAGGTCGCCGGTCGCGGAGACGGTGCCTGCGGCCAGCGGCCCGCCGTCGAATCCGCCGGGGTCGGCGAGGTACGCGGCCGGGTCGTCGCCCGTCCCGTCGTATCCCCAGCCGCCGTCGCCCACCCCGCGGCCGTGGATGATCAGGCGGTCGCCGGTGGTGCCGGGCAGGTCGACCGGGGACAGCGCGACGATGCCGTGCTGCGGGTTGAAGCCGATCCCGATGCCGCCGGTCCCGGACTGCGCGGACAGGTCGGCCGGCATGAAGGTGACCTCGCTGTCGTTGGCGCCCACGGCGATGGACACCTTTCCGTCGTTGACGGGGTTCGCGCCGTGGTAGACGCCCACGGCGAGCGTCCGCCCGTACGCGTCGTGGGTCGCCGGCCACGGGTCCCGTACGGACTTGCCCTGGGTGAGGCCGGAGGCGGTGCCGCGGACGAGGGTGACCGAGCCGCCGCCGATGTCCCCGGAGACCTCCTCGCCCGGGGAGCCCACGACCAGGTCGCTGTAGCCGTTCCTGTCGAGGTCGGAGACGACGACGGCCGCGCCGAAGCGGTCCCCGGCCTCCGCCGCGCCCGGTACACCGGGGGAGTTCTGGGTCAGGACGGTGCGTCTGGCGGAGCTGATGCCGTTCGCGGTGCCGTAGAACACGACCACGGCACCGGCCTTCTTGTGGCCCGCGACCGTGGCGTCCGGCGCGGCCACCACGACATCGCGGTAGCCGTCCTTGTTCACATCGCCCGGCACACCGGTCGCCGCCTGGGCGCTCGCCGCGGCCCAGGGGGTGAGACCGGTGGCGAGCAAGGTCGCGGACATCAACAGGGTGCGTTTGCGCACGGGGTCGCTCCAGAGGAAGGGGGGTGAAGGGCGGTGATCAGGTAGCCGGGTGATCACAAGACTCTTCGGGGAGCGGAAGGGTTGTGCGGGCGGACGGAGTTGTCCGGGAACGGTCTCAGGGAGTCGGAGTCACGGGTTCACCGGTTCTCACGGATTCACCCAGGACGCCGGATCCGCCGCCAACTCCCGCACCATCACCGGGAGTTCCGCTCCCGCTATGTCCGCGATCGTGACCCCCTCCAGGATCTTGCGGACGTTGGCGCGCAGGGCGATCCAGAGGGGGAGGAGGGGTTCGGCGGAGCCGGTGTAGGTGAGGGTGGTGGGGCGTTCGCCGCGGACCGAGACGATCGGGCCGTCGACCGTGCGGATCACATCGGCCACCGTCAGCTTCGCCGCGTCGCGGGCCAGGCGGTAGCCGCCGCCCCCGCCCCGGCGGGACTCCACGATGCCGCCGCGCCGCAGATCGCCGAGGATGCCCTCCAGGAACTTGTGCGGGATGTCCTGGACGGCGGCGATCGTCTCCGCCTTCACCGGGTCGCCGCCCGCCCTGACGGCCAGCTCCAGTACCGCCCGCACCGCGTAGTCCGCCCTTGCCGAGATCCTCATGTGCCCATTGTGGGGGTGCGCGGTGGTGGGTGTGCGACTGGCCGGAACCGGTCGTCCCGGCGGGCGTCCCTCCTGGGAAGGGCAGCGGGCGAAGGGGGGTGGGGGGTAGGGGGTGGGGGCTTGTGCCGTGCGGGGGCAGCAGGCATCGGCCGGTGCGGGCGGGGGGGCAGGCGGGCAGGCGGGCAGGCGGGCAGGCGGGGGGGGAACGACGGGGCGTCGGATCCCGGGCGGCGCGTGGCTCGCGCCCTCTTCGCCGGGTGGGATTCGGGCCGTTGTCTCCGGTGCGCCGCCGGTCGGGTGCGGTGGCGTCCGGGGGACGGGATCCGCGGGCGGGTCGGTGGGCCGCCCGGTGGGCCGCCGGGGGCGTGCTGGTGGAGGGAGGCGGGGGTTCCCGGCGGGCGGGGGGCGTGGGGTTCACGGTCGGGACGCCCGGCGTAGTCGGCGGTGACGGCCGGGGGCGGCCCGGACGGACCTCCGGGCGGGGCTTCCGGGACGGGAAGCGTGCTCATTGCCGGGGGTGGGGTGGGTGGGGGGTGGGTGAGCGGGCGGGGGTCTCGGCCGGGGCGGCGAGGGGCGTCGATTCGCTTGTGCGTGGGAGTGGTTCGGCGAGGGGGCGGGGGCGTCGCCGGGGCGGACCTCGCCGCTCCGTTTCCGGCCGCGCGGATCAGGGGGGAGCGCGGGGCGGAGGGCCGGAGGGACCGGCGCTTTCCGGCCGTACCGGGGGCGGGGCGCCGGTCGGCGGGGTGCGGGCGCGTGACGCGGACACTTCCAGCCGCGTAATCTCGGACAAGCTGCCGGACGGCGGTGAGAAGGGGGTCCGATGAACATCGCGGGCGCGCTCGCGCTGGATCCCGCAGCCCTCGTCGGCGCGCTCTACGGCTCCTTCAGTTGGATTCCGACGCTGGTGCTGCTGGCCGCGCTGGCGATCAAGGCACCGACCATCGTGCGGCTGTGGCGGGAACCCCTGCTGCGGGCGGTCGGCGGGCTGCTGCTGCTCGCCAGCGCGGTGTTCGTGTTCGTCTCGCCCCTCACCATCGCCTGGGTCAACCGGGTCACCGGTGTGCCCAACATCGCCGCGCCCTGGGTGTATTCGCTGCTCATGGCGTTCTGCGCGGCCTGTCTGCTGCTGCTCATCGCCTGGCGGGACGGGACCGGGCGGCCGTCCGGGTCCGCGCGCCGGGCCCGGCGCCGGGTCATCGGCGGGTACGCGGCGGTGATCGTCGCTCTGTGGGTGCTGTTCGCCCTCGCCGACGCCGACGAGGAGCGGCTGCGCGATCTCGACACTTACTACGCCACCACCCCGTTCCTGCGGGAAATGATCGTGCTGTACCTGACCGCCCACTGCACCGCCGTGCTCATCACGTTCCGGCTGCTGTGGAACTGGGTGCGGACCGACGGGCTGGACGCCTGGCTGCGCTGGGGGCTGACCTCGCTCGGCGCCGGGTACGCGCTCAACCTGGTGTTCGACGCCGCCAAGTTCACCGCCGTCGCCGCCCGCTGGGCCGGGGGCGATCTGGACTGGCTGAACAGCTCGGTCGCCGCCCCGGCCGCCTGTCTGTCGGCGATCCTGATCGCGGCCGGGTTCATCCTGCCGCACTGCGGCCAGTACGCCCACGGGCGCTGGCGGGTGCGCCGGGCCCACCGCCGACTGCGCCCGCTGTATCTGCTGATGCGCTCGGCGCACGGCTCCCTGGCTCCGGCGCGCGGGCGCTCCTCGCCGGAACTGCGGCTGATCCGCCGGGAGACCTACATCCGCGACGCGCTGCTGCCCCTCGCCCCCCATCTCGACGGCGACCTGTGGCGCGGTTCCTACGACGCCGCCCTCCGGCTCGGGCTCGACCCGGCGCGGGCGCGGGCCGCCGCCGGGGCACTGGCCGTGCAGGACGCCGTCGCCCGGCACCGGGCGGCGCCCGACGGGCCGCCCGGGGACGGCGAGCCGGACACCACCCTGCTGCTCTCGGAGATCGCCGCCGTCTCCTCGGCGCTGCGCCGCCCCGATCTCCTCGCGGCGGTACGCTCGCGCACCGCCGCCCCCGTACGGAGCGTGCCCGCCCATGAGTGACCCCACCACCGCCGCGACGCCGAACGACCAGACGACCCCGGGGAAGAAACGTGCGTACCAAGAAGGAGATGCGCCGGCTCGCCGACGCCCTCATCGCGTCCCTGCCGGCCCAGGTGCCGGACGACCCCGAGGCCCTGTTCGCCGCTCTGGTCGCCGCCGTCGGCCGGTGGCGGGGGCGGGAGGTGGTGCTGCACCGCGAGGTGTTCCCGCCGCACACCGCCAGCGGGCTGTGGCTGAACCGGGAGGCCCGCGACGACATCGTGGTGGACCGGCGGGCCGCCGTCTGGCACCAGATCGTGATCTTCTGCCACGAGGTGTGGCACATGCACCGCGAGCCGCACCCCGCGTCCGGTGACGCCCCGGCCGCGCTGCGCACCGACTTCTCCCTGGCCGACGAGCAGGAGGCCGACCGGTTCGGGATGCTGATGGGGCAGCGGCTGCGCACCCTGCTGGAGACGGAGACCGAGACGGCGGGCGTCCGGGAGGCGGATGCCGGCGGTGACGGCGATGACGGCGCCGGCGGGATCGCCGGGCGGATCGGGGCAGCCCTGAACTACCGCGGGAACCGCAGATGAGCGGCCTGGTCAACTATCTGTCCTGCGCCCTGCTCTGGCTCGGTCTCGCCGTGAAGGTGCCCGATCTGCTGCGCCACCCCAAGGACCCCTATCTGCGGGCCATCTGCATCATGCTGTTCCTGGGCGGTCTGTGCTTTCTGCTGGGGGCGCCCCCGACGGTCGGCGCCGTCAACGACCTCAGCGGGATCCCCAACCTCGCCGCGCCGGTGACGTACGCCACCATCACCGCCTACGGGGCGGCCTCGCAGGTGCTGGTGGTGTGCTGGCGGGGCGGGCCCCGGACGCACCGGGTCTCCCGGCGCTGGGTCATCGGGTACGCGCTGGTGGCGCTGGGCATCGCGGTGCTGTTCGCGCTGGGTGACGCGCCGGTGGAGCGGCGGACCGACCTCGACACGTACTACGCCCGTACGCCGTTCATCGGGCAGATGATCGTGCTGTACCTGGTGGCGCATCTGTTCGCGACGGCCGTGACCACCGTGGCGTCGCTGGGCTGGGCCCGGCAGGTGCACGGCTGGCTGCGGGCCGGGCTGGTCATCCTGGGCCTGGGCACCCTGGGCTCCTCGGGGTACGGCGTCGCCAAGCTGGCGGCGGTGACCGGCCGCTGGTTCGGCTACGACTGGTCGGCGCTGGACACCGAGGTGTCCCGGGCGGCGGCCGGGCTCGGCGCCCTCGCCACCTGTACCGGCGTGCTGGTCCCGCTGGCCGGTCCGGCGCTGACCCGCTGGCTGGGCACCTGGCGGACGTATCTGCGCCTCGCGCCGCTGGAGCGGGAGCTGGACGGGGTGCTGAGCAGGCGGCGGCTGCGGCTGGCCCGGCCGCGCTGGGCGGCCCCCGGCACCCGGCTGATGTGGCGCCAGACCAGCATCCACAACGCGCTCGGCTATCTCGACGCCTACTTCGACCGCGCGCTGTACGACCGCGTCCACGACGCCGAGCTGGGGACGGGCGGCGATGCCCGGCGGGCCGAGGCGACCGCCTGGGCGGCCGTGATAGCGGCGGCGGCCCGCGCCGAGCACCGCGGGGATCCGCCCCCGGCCGGGGAGCTGCCCCCGGTCGAGGGCCCCGCGCCGGCGTCGCTGCTGCCCATCGCGCGGGCGCTGACTGCCTCCCCGCTGGTCGCCTCGGCCCGCCTCGGCGGTGGCGGTGGCGATACGGCCGCGGTGGCGGGCGGACAGGGGGCCCCCCCGAGCGGGCGGGGGCACGGCGGGCGGGGCGGACCGCGATGAGCTTCGTGGTGTATGTCGCCGCCGCGCTGCTGACGCTGGCCGCCGTGGTGCTGTACCGCAGGCCGGGCGCGGGAACCGGGGCGCGGGGCCCGCTGACGGTGTCGACGTCGGTGGCCATCGCGCTGGCCGCGCTGGTGTTCGTGTGCTCGGCGCCGCTGACGCTGGCCGTGGTCAACGACGTCGCCGGGGTCCCCAACTTCGGGGCGCCGCTGACGTACGGGCTGATCTCGGCGTACTCCTGCTCGCTGATGATTCTGCTGGTCCACTGGCGGGGCGGGCCCCGGGAGCGGATCCGGCGCACGGTCCGGCGCAGCATCACCGCCTACGGGGCGCTGGTCGTGGCGATCGTGGTGCTGTTCGTGCTCGCCGACACCGACACCGAGCGGCTCGCCGACCTCGACACCTACTACGCGACCACCCCGTTCATGCGGGAGATGATCGTGCTCTACCTGGTCGGTCACACGGTGGCGACGGTGGTGATGGCCGTGCTGTGCTGGAAGTGGCAGCGGGAGGTGACCGGGCTGCTGCGCACCGGGCTGCGGCTGATCATGGCGAGTTCGGTCGTGGACCTGCTGGGCTTCCAGGTCACCAAGTACACGGCGGTCGCGGCCCGCTGGGCGGGCGGTGACCTGGACTTCCTGTCGACGGCGGTGGCCCCGCCGATGGCGGCGCTGGCCGCGCTGATCAGCTCCGCCGGGTACACCCTGCCCCGGCTGCTGCCGCCGCTGCGCGCCCACTGGCGTGCCCTGGGCGACCACCGCAGCCTGCGTCCGCTGTGGTCGCGGGTGGGGTTCGTGTCCACCGCGCCCAAGCCGCCGAGCGGCTGGTGGCAGTCGCCGCGCCAGCGGCTGCACTGGCGCGAGGTCGCCATCCATGACGCGCTGCTGGCCCTCGCGCCCTACTTCGACGACCTGGTGCGCGAGGACACCCGGGACACCGCCGCCCGCGCCGGGCGCACCCCGCACCAGGCGCGGATGGCCGCCGAGGCGGCCATGGTCGGCGATGCCGCCCGCCGGGCCGCCGCCCGTGAGCAGCCGCTCGACCCACCCAGTACGTACCGGCTCTACGCCACCGAGGTCTCCGACAGCAGCGGCCTGGTCGAACTGGCCCACGCCATGCGGTACTCACCGGTCCCCGCCCTGGCGCGCGAAGGTACCGTGAGGACCTCCCATGGCCTCCACCATGGCTGATTTCTGATACTTGAGGAGTCCCATGTCGCGTCCCGTGCCGCCGCGTTCCGTGTCGTCGTCCGTGCCGCGTTCCGTGTCGCGTCGAGCTGTCGTCGTCGGTGCCGGGCTGGCGGGCACGCTGGCCGCGGCGGCCCTGGCCGGCACGGTGGACGAGGTGGTGGTGGTGGAGCGCGACGAGCTGCCGCCGGGGCCGGAGCACCGCCGGGGGCTGCCGCAGGGCCGCCACGCCCATCTGCTGATGGCCGGGGGGCTCGCCGCGATGGAGGAGCTGATCCCGGGCGGGCGGCTGCGCAAGGATCTGCTGGCCGCGGGCGCCCATGAGATATCCCTGGGCAGAGGCATGGTGGTGCTCTCCCCGGAGGGCTGGCTCAGACGCTGGCGGCACACCGGCCCGCAGATCGTCACCTGCACCCGGGCGCTGCTGGACCGGACGGTGCGCCAGGCCGTCCTGGACACCACCCCGGTGGAGATCCGCACCGCCCGCGTGGAGGGTCTGCTCGGCGACGCCGACCGGGTGCGCGGGGTCCGGCTGTCCACCCCGGACGGCGGGAGCGAGGACCTCGCCGCGGACTTCGTGGTCGACGCGAGCGGACGCGGCTCCCGGATGCTGCACTGGCTGGAACTGTTCGGGATCTCCGGTGTCCCGGAGCGGACGGTGGACGCCGGGCTGGTGAACGCCACCCGCGTCTACCGCACCCCGCCCGGCGCCGAGGACTTCCCGCTGACGATGGTGCAGTCCGACCCGTACGCGGGCCGCCCGGGGCGCAGTGCGATGGTGCTGCCGATCGAGGGCGACCGCTGGATGGTGAGCCTGGCCGGCACCCGGGGCGGTGAACCGCCCGCCGACCCCGAGGGTTTCCTGCGCTACACCCTGGACCTGCCCGACCCGATCGTCGGCCGGCTGATCTCGGGCGCCGAACCGCTCACCGGGATCCGGGTCGGGCACAGCACCAGCAATGTCCGGCGCCATCTGGAGAGGGCCCGGCGCTGGCCGGAGGGGTTCGTGGTGCTCGGCGACGCGGTCGCCACCTTCAACCCGGCGTACGGGCAGGGCATGTCGGTCGCCGCGTTCGGCGCCCGGGTGCTCGCCCGGGAGGTGCGTCACGGCGGCCTCGGGGCACCGGGGCTGGCCCGGCGGGTGCAGCGGGGGGTGGCCGGGACGGTCGACTCGGCCTGGACGATGGCCGTCAGCCAGGACGTCTGGTACCCGGGGGCCAGCGGCGGCGGCCCCACCCTCGCCGACCGCGTCGCCGCCCGCTACTCGCGCCGCCTCACGGCCGCGGCCACCGGCTCCTACCCGGCCGCCTCCGCCCTGATGGCGGTCACCAGCATGACCGCGGGCCCGAACCGGCTGTTCCATCCGAGCGCGGTCCTCCCGGCGGCCCTCGGCTCCCCCCTCCCCCCGCTGTCGGGCCCCCCGCTGACCGCGCGGGAGCGCGCGCTGCTGCGGGAACTGGACCGTACCGGGGTCGGCGCCTGACGGCGGTTCAGCCGCCGAACGCGGGCTGCGGCAGCCCCTGTCCCGCGCCCCGCACCACCAGCACCGAGCCGGACAGCGGGGTCGGGCGGGACAGGCCCGTACGGGCGGTGGTGAGGTACAGGTCCCGCAGTCCGGGGCCGCCGAAGGCGCAGGACGTGACGCGGGGCGCGGGGACTTCGAGGACGCGGTCCAGCACCCCGTCCGGGGTGTAGCGGTGGACCGCGCCGCCGTCCCAGAGGGCGACCCAGACACAGCCGTCGGCGTCGACCGTCAGCCCGTCGGGGAAGCCGGTGCCGATGGTGGTGAGGGTCCGCCGGTCGCGCAGTCGGGCCGCCCCCTCCCCGTCGGGGTCGTGGTCGAAGACATCGACGCGGCGGGTGGCGGTGTCGACGTAGTAGAAGAGGGTGCCGTCCGGGCTCCATCCGGCGCCGTTGCCGACCGTGACGTCCGGGAGGATCACCTGGGCGGTGCCGTCGGGGGCGTGGCGGGTGAGGGTGGCGCCGCCCGGGGTCTCGTCGTCGCACATGGTGCCCGCCCACAGGGAGCCGTCGGGGGCCACGGCGGCGTCGTTGGCGCGGCGGCCCGGGACGGGGTCGTGGTGCAGCCAGCCGAAGGTGCCGTCCGGGTCGAGGAGGGCGACGCCGTCACGGAGGCTGAGGACCAGTCCGCCGCCCGCGCGGGGTTTGGCGGCGCCCACGTGGCGGCCGGTGGTGCGGACGGTGCGGTGCCCGGTGGCGGGGTCGTAGGTGTGGACCCGGCAGCCGAGGATGTCGACCCAGATCAGCCGTGCCGCGTCCGCGTCCCAGGTGGCCCCCTCACCGAGCAGGGCCTCGGCCCGGACGGCGATGTCGTAGCGCGTGCTCATGGGTCCCCCGGGGCGACGGCCGGACCGGGCGGCCCGGATCACCGGTGATCATACGGCGGGGGCGACGCCGTCAGGAGGGGTCGCCCCCGAGGCGTCCCGGGGACCGGGGCTCCCCGCGGACAGCCTGTCGCCTTCCGGCCGTACGGCTTCGCGAGCCCGTTCCCGCCCCGTCCCCGCCCCGCCCAGGGTCAGACCTGGGGGTTGCCGTTGGCGCTCGTCTCGGCGACGGGCTGGAGGGCGTCCCAGTGCTCGACGATCTTGCCGTGCCGGTCGAAGCGGAACGTGTCGACCTCGACCGTGCCGCGGTCGCCGGCGCTCAGCTTGGACAGGCCCTGGACGACCACGAGATCGCCCTGGGTGACGGTGCGCTTGAAGTCCAGCGAGGTGCCGGGGTTCTGCTGGACCCAGGCGGTGGCACCGGCGATGAACGCATCGCGGCCGTTGCCGAAGTGGGGGTTGTGCTGGATGTAGGTCTCGGCGCTGATGTACTTCTCGGCCGCCTTCCTGGGGTCGTGCTGGTTGAAGGTGATGTCCAGCAGGGCGAGGGCGGCCTTGGTGTTCTTCGCCTCCCGGGCCGAGAGGCCGCTCGCGTGGCCCGCGTGGCTCGCGGCGGCCGGGGTGGTCCGGGACGTGGCCAGGGCCGACTGGGTGGCGGCGCCGCCGATGAGGAGGGCGGCGGCGGCGACCGGCAGGGCGATGCGGAGGGTGCGGTTCATGAGCTTTCCTGTTCCGTTGGCTGGGGATGGGTCGGGCGGGTCGCGACCCCGGCTCCCGGTTCCCCGTTTCCGGCTCCCGGTTGCCCGTTTCCCGGTTCCCGGGAGGTGGTGCGCAGGGGGCGCGACGTACCTTGAGCCTCCGGTCCGGCGCCGGTGCCGACGAGGTCCCCAGCGGAAAGATGATGGCCAAAAACCGACATGGGTGCGCGTCGGCTGCCGTGCCGTTCACTGGCTGCCGTGCCGTTCACTGCGGGGCGTGCCCGCGGACCGTGTCGCGGAAGGCCAGGGGGGTCTGCCCGGTGCCCCGGAGGAAGAACTTGCTGAAGTGGGTCGCGCTGGGGAAGCCGAGACGGCCGGCGATGCGGGCGGCGCTCTGGTCGCTGTGCGCCAGGAGGCGTTTGGCCTCCAGGATCACCCGGCGGTCGATGAACTCCTTGGCGCCGAGCCCCGCGGCGGCGAGGGTGGCCCGGGAGAGTGTGCGGGGCGAGTAGCCGAGGGTGCGTGCGTAGTCCTGTACCCGGCGCGTGCGGGCGAAGCCCTTCTCGACGGCGTCGCGGAAGCGCAGGTAGGTGGGGTCGGGTTCGGAGGCGGGAGAACCGGCGGGCGCGGTCAGGTGGGTCAGACGGAGCACGAGGACGGCCAGCAGGTGGCGTAGGGCGGCGGTGTGGATGTCCAGCGGCAGATGTCCGAGGGCGCGGAACTCGATGCCGAGGTGCTCGGCGGCGAGGCGCAGGGCGGCATCGTCGTCGGGCAGGGGGCGGCGCAGGACCGGGGCGTGCGGGTCCTGCGTGCGGGCGGCGTCGGCCGTGGCCGGGTCGAGGAAGTCCGGGCGGAACAGGATCAGGGTTCCCTCGGCCCCGGTGAGGTCGCCCCACTGATGGACCTGGCCGGGGCGCACCCAGAGCCAGGCTCCCGGTTCGAGGGCATGGCCGGTGAAGTCCACGGTGTGCCCCAGGGTGCCGCCGGTGAGGGTGAGCAGTTGGTGGAAGTCCGGCCGCTGCGGGGTGGCGAGCTGGATCGCGGTGGCCCGGTGGCGCAGTTCGGCCAGGGACAGGACCTCGACCCCGGCGGGCGTTCCGGCGGGCGCGGTGAAGGCGATCTCCGGGATCTCCACCCTGGCAGCGTGTCGCTTTTTGGCCATCACGGGTCGCCAGCGTATCCGACCGCTACCGGTTCTTCCTCCTAGCTTGGACGCATCGCTTCGTGCGACGCCACATCGGATGTCGGAAATACGCAAGAGGGACAAGAGGGAGGGGAGGTGCCACGCAGGGCCGGAACCCCGTCCGCACCGCCCCAGTCCCGCCCTCACCACCCGGGAGAACCCCATGCCCACCCCCACTCCCACGCCCACTCCCCCGCCCGCCCCCACCCCCGCTCCCACCTCCGCCCTCAAGCTCGCCGACTACCGCGCGGCCATCGCCCTGGACGATCCGTTCCGGACCACCACCGACCCCACCGACCCCGCGGACCCCACCGACCCGACCGACCCCGCCGTGCCCGCACGCCCGGCCCACCTGGTGCGTGCCGCGCTGTCCGCAATGAGCGAGGACCCCGCCACCGCCGGGTCGGTCCCGGGAGCGGGCGACACGGACCGGCTCGACGACCCGGCCGCCCGACGCCTGCTGCGCGCGGTCCTCACCCTCCGCGGGCCGGGCCCGCTCCCACCTCCCGTGTCCCGGGTGCTGGACGCCCTCCTGAGCGGTGAGCGCGCGGCCAGGACCGTGACGGACCCGGACCGCCTTCCCCTCGTCGCCGAGGAGTTCCCCGGCACGGCCTACCCGGCCGCGGAGCGCACGGTGCTGTGGCAGGGCGACATCACCGCGCTCGGCGCGGACGCGATCGTGAACGCCGCCAACAGCGCGATGCTCGGCTGCTTCGTCCCGCTGCACCCGTGCATCGACAACGCCATCCACAGCGCGGCGGGTCCCCGCCTGCGCGAGGACTGCCACACGGTCATGGTCCGGCAGGGCCACCCGGAGGCGACCGGCACCGCCAAGATCACCCGCGGCTACCATCTGCCCGCCCGCTACGTCCTGCACACCGTCGGCCCCGTCGTCGACGGACCCCTGCACGCGACGCACGCACGCCTCCTCGCCGCCTCCTACCGGGCCTGTCTCGACCTCGCCGCCGAGGTGGGGACCATCCGCACCGTGGCGTTCTGCGGCATCAGCACCGGTGTCTTCGGCTACCCCCGGCGGCCCGCGGCCCGCATCGCCCTGGACACGGTCGCCGACTGGCTCGCCCGCCACCCCGGACGCCTGGACCGCGTGATCTTCAACGTGTTCACGTCCGACGACCGCGCCGCCTACCTCGGCGCCCTGACCGAAGAGGCCACCACCCGATGAACGACCCGAAGAACGACCCGCTGAACAACCCCGTGAACGACCCTGTGAACCACCGGCCCCCCGCCCTCCGGACCCAGGCCGACACGGTCCGTTCCTGGCTGGCCGACGCCGACCGCGTGCTCATCACGGCGGGCGCCGGACTCAGCGCCGCGGCCGGGTACGACTACGGCGACGCCGACCGCGTCCGGGAACTCTTCCCCGCCCTGTACCGCCTGGGCCTGCGCTCCCGCTATCTCGTCGGCGTGCCCCTGCCGCCCGCCCTGTGGTGGGGATACTGGGCCGTCCACATCGACGACATCCGCTTCGGCTCCGCCCCCAACCCGCTCTACCAGCGGCTCCGCGCACTCGTCGGGGACAGGGACCACTGGGTGATGACCTCCAACGTGGACGCGCTCTTCGCCCGCAACGGCTTCGCCGCGGACCGGGTCTTCACCCCGCAGGGCGACTACGGCCGCTACCAGTGCACGACACCCTGCACCACTGACACCTGGGACAGCGAGCCGCTCGTCGACCGGCTCCTGTCGGCGTACGACCCGGCCACCGGCCTTGTCATGGACCCGGACGCCCTGCCCCGCTGCCCGCGCTGCGGCGGCGAGGTCGAGATCAATGTCCGTATCGGCCCCGAGTTCGTTGACGCCCCCTACCTCCCCAACGGCCGGGGTCTGCGGGAGTGGCTGGGCGGGGCCCCCGACGGCAGCCGTCTGCTGATCCTGGAGTTCGGCGCCGGGTTCAACACCCCCGGTGTCATCCGCCACCCCGATGAACACCTCACCCGCCATCTCCCCCACACCCGCCTGGTCCGCGTCAACCCCGCCCATCCCGAAGTCCCCTCCGACCTGGCGGGACGGGCCCTGTCCCTCCGCGCCGACGCCGAGCACCTGCTCGACACGCTCACCGCGCCACAGGCATCGGGGTCGGGGTCGGGGTTGGGGTCGGTACCGGGGTCAGGGTCAGGGTTGGTGCCGGGGCCGCGGGTCCTTCACTGAACGCCCGTATCCGAACGCCCTCACCCGAACACCCGCGTCCGAGCGCCCGCGTCCACCCCGGCCCTCACGACCCGGCCCTCACGCCCCGGTCCCGCCCTCCCCCAACCGCCCCCGCAACCGCTGGGCCCGCAGCACCAGCTCCAGCTCGAACCGGCGGTCCGGATCGTCGATCTCGTCCCCCCACAGCTCACGGATCTGCCGCAGCCGGTACCGGACCGTCTGCGGATGGACCCCCAGCCGCCCCGCCACCTCCGGCGCCCCGCCCCGCGTCTCCAGCCAGGCCAGCAGCGTCTCGGCGAGCCGCCGCCCATGGGTGGGCCCGCAGTGCACCAGCGGTGCCAGACAGCGCACGGCGAGGTCGTCGATCAGTTCCTCGGGCTGGAGCAGTACCAGTGCCTCGGTGTGCTCGGTGCAGAACAGCACCTCCCCGGCCGGCAGCAGCCCCCGTTCCATCAGCCTCACCGCCGCCTCCGCCCAGCGCAGCGACTTCGCCGCGTCGGCCAGCGCCACCGGCGGTCCGATCGCGCCCGCCCAGCCGCCGAGCGCGCGGTGCAGCAGTTCGGGACGGCCGGCGGCGGTCGGCTCGGGCACCACCATGCGGGGCTGCTCGTACTCCATGTCCAGCAGGACGCCCTGGGGGACGGCGGGGGCGACCGCCTCGCGGGCCGGGCGCAGCAGGACTCCGACGGCGACCTTGCGGGGCAGCGGCCAGCCGATCCGGGCGGCCCGTTCGCCGAGCGCCTCGGCGGGGTCGCCCCGGTGGCGTTCGGTGAGGAGCAGTTCCATGAGGCGCTTCTGGAGGCGCAGGCGTTCCCCGGCCTGGCGGGCGGCGGCCTCGGCGTAGCCGCGGACGGACCGGTCGACCAGGCCGTCGAGATACTCGTAGCCCGCGTCGACGAGTTCGTACATCGCCGGGGGCGGGATCTCCACGCGCTGGCCGATGTCGGCGAAGCGGCGCCAGGCGAGGCGGACGCCCATGCGGTAGATGGCCTGGAGGGAGTCCAGGCTGCGCCCGCCGTAGCCCTCGCCGCGGCCGAAGTCGTGGAAGACGTCGGGCGGTACGGTCGGGCGGCCCCCGGAGCGGTCCAGGTGCTGCACGAACACCTCGATGGCCCGGCGGATGCCGACCAGGGCCATGGGCTCGCCGTTCTCGTCCATGACGACGGGCAACTGCGGGTACTCGCGGCGGATCTCCCGCATGATCTCCTCGGCCAGGCCGGGGGCCTCGGCCAGCGCGATCGACGCGAAGCGGCGCACCTGGAAGCGCGGCACATCGTGCCAGGCGGAGCGGGGGGAGAGGGCCGGGGCCGGGTGGGTGGTCACGGCTCAGCTCCCCTGACCGGCCTGCTCGTAGGTGATCAGCGGGGTGTTCGGCTGCTCGGGCGTGGCGTCGAGCAGCGCGACGACACCGAACGCGGCGGCCACGGCGAGCGCGGCTCCGGCCACGACGGTGAGTGCGGCGGCGGTCAGTCTGGACATCGCAGGGTCAGCCTCTCTGGTGAATGAGGTCGTCCCACCCCTGCCTGTCGGGTCAGTGTTGATGCGTGTGCACGTGCCGTCAAGGGGCGGTTCCTCCCGACGCTCATGAAATGACGTGACGTCAGCTCCTACAGGGCCCGAAATTGTCATCCCGGTGAGTAGCCGTACGGATCGGGTGAGCGAAAACTGTGCCACCCCACCCCCGCACAGTCCGTCCACAGGCCACTCCCGGAAAGCGCGTCCCCCTGTCTTTCGGCCACCCCCTGTCTCCCCCACCGAGTTCCGCACCCCGAGACGAGTTGGAGCTCCCATGCCCCAGCACGTGCCGTCCCCGCTGCGTGCCACCCTCCGCCGGCCGCAGCACCCCGCGGCGCCGCCGCCGGTACCACGCCGTATCACCTTCCTCGCCCATCGCGACCTGGGCAATCCGGCCGCCGGCGGCTCCGAGCTGCTGGTCGACAAGCTGGCCGACGGGCTGACCCGCCTCGGCCACCAGGTGACCCTGGTCTGCGGCGGCCCGGCCGCCTTCCGTGACTACCGGGTCGTGTCGGCGGGCGGCGCCTACGCCCACTATCTGCGGGCCCGGTCCGTCTTCGCCCGGCAGGTCGGCGAGACCGATCTGCTGGTGGAGGTGTGCAACGGCATGCCCTATCTGGCCCCGCTGTGGCATCGCGGGCCGACGATGTG
Organism: Streptomyces sp. NPDC093252; assembly: GCF_040683675.1. NCBI lineage: Bacteria > Bacillati > Actinomycetota > Actinomycetes > Kitasatosporales > Streptomycetaceae > Streptomyces > Streptomyces sp. NPDC093252. The sequence continues at coordinate 273,979 of NZ_JBFBEM010000002.1, forward strand.
CCTGGTCAACCATGTCCACAGCGATCTGTGGGGCATGCGGTTCGGCGGGCCCCTGGCACCGGCCGCGCAACTGGGCCGGAGGCTGGAGCAGTGGGCGCTGAGCGGGCGGCGGCAGCAGCGGAGTCTGCTGGTCGCCGTGTCCCCGTCCACCGCGCAGGCGCTGGGCGCCCTCGGGGTGGCCCCGGACCGGATCCGGGTGGTGCACAACGGCGTCGAGGAACCCGGTCCCGTGACCGGGCGCTCCCCCGAGCCGCTGTTCGTGGCCGTCGGGCGGCTCGTCGAGTACAAGCGGATCGATCTGCTGCTGCGGCTGTGGGAGCGGGTCCGTCCGGTCACCGGCGGGCGGCTCGTCATCGTCGGCGACGGGCCCGAGCGGGAGCGGCTGGAGCGGCTCGCGGGTCCGGACGTCACCTTCACCGGGCATGTCTCCGAGGCGGAGAAGCACCGGCTGCTGTGCGCGGCGTGGCTGCTGCTGCACCCCTCCGCGGTGGAGGGGTGGGGGCTGGTGGTGACGGAGGCGGCGGCGCGGGGGACGCCCGCGGTCGCCTTCGATGTGCCGGGGCTGCGTGACTCCGTCGTGGACGGGGAGACGGGGGTGCTGGCCCGGGGGGAGTCCTCTTTCGCGGCTGCCTGGTGTTCGCTCGCGCTGTCGGCTTCGCGGCGGGCCGCCATGGGGGAGATGGCGTTGGGGCATGCGGCGGGGTTTCGGTGGGAGCGGACGGTGCGGCGGTTTCGCGCTGTGGCGTGTGAGGCGTATCGCTCTGCGAGTGGGACGGGCGGCTATGCGTCGAGAGGGTGAGGTGGTACGCCGGGTGCGGGTGCGTCGTGGCTTGTCGCGCCCACGCGGCGGAGCCGCACATGTCAGGGACCCGCGCCCCTTGAGGGGCGTTGCCCCCCAGGGCCGTTTCAAGGATCCGTCGTTTGCTCGATCCGTGGCCCTCTTCCGGGCGTTCATGCGGGAGCAAGCCGATCCCGAGGCGTGTTACTCGTTGCTCGCCCGGGATGCCGTTGATCAGGTCGAGCGGTATCACGGGGAGGTCCGCGGGCAGGTCGTGGTCGATGTCGGTGGGGGGAGCGGGTACTTCACCGAGGAGTTCCGGCGGCGGGGCGCGGAGGCGTTTCTGTTCGAGCCCGACGCCGGGGAGCTGGGTGACCGGCCGCCGGCCGGGGCCGTTCGCGCCGACGGGTATCTGCTGCCGCTCGGCGACGGGGTCGCGGATGTCACGTTCACCTCGAACGTGCTGGAGCACGTCGCCGATCCGCAGACGTTTCTCAGCGAGCTGGCCCGGGTGACCCGGCCCGGTGGGCTCGTCTATGTGTCGTTCACCAACTGGCTGTCCCCCTGGGGCGGTCACGAGTGGGCGCCCTGGCACTACCTCGGTGCCGAGCGGGCCCGCGCGCGGTACCGGCGGCGCACCGGAAGAGCCGCCAAGCACACCCTCGGCGACAACCTGTTCGCCGTCCACATCGGTACCACCCTGCGGCAGGTGCGGGCCCGGGACGATCTCACGGTCGTCGCGGCCCGCTCCCGCTACTGGCCCTTCCTCACGGAGTGGATCGTCAAGGTCCCCGGTCTCCGTGAGTTCGCCACTTGGAATCTCCTTCTCATTCTCCGGCGGTGTCCCCCATGACGACCACGGTCCAGGCTCCTCCCCCGGCAGCCGTGCCCACCACAGCGACCAGCGCGGTCCCTCCCGAGGGGCCGCGGTCGCGGCGCTGGCTGCTCGGATTCTGGGCCGTGGCACTGGTGCTGTTCCTGGCGGTGAAGCCGGGGCGGCAGACCTTCGACACCAAACTCGGGGTGACCGTCGACCCCTGGCGGTTCCTGTCCGATCTGGGCCAGTTGTGGCACGACCGGGCCGGGTTCGGCGGGATCCAGGACCAGTACGTCGGCTATCTCTGGCCGATGCTGCCCTTCCACGGGCTGGCGCGGGTCGTGCAGGTGCCGGTGTGGCTGGCGGAGCGGCTGTGGATGTCGCTGATCGTCGCGGTGGCGTTCTGGGGCGCGCTCCGGCTGGCCGAGCGGCTGGGGGTCGGCAACGGCACCTCGCGGCTGCTCGGGGCGGTGGCGTACGCGCTGTGGCCGGTGTTCACCGTGGTCATCGGGTCGACGTCGGCCGCCGCGCTGCCCGGGGCGTTCCTGCCCTGGGTGCTGCTGCCGCTGGCCGACGAGCGCTACAGCGCCCGGGTCGCGGCGCTGCGGTCGGTGCTGGTGATCCCGTTCATGGGCGGGGTGAACGCGGCCTCGACGCTGGCCTCGCTGCTGCCGGTCGGGCTGTATCTGCTGACCCGGCCGCCCGGCCCCCGGCGGCGCAGGCTGATCGCCTGGTGGCTGCCCGGGATGGCCGTGGCGACCGCCTGGTGGTGGATCCCGCTGCTGCTGCTCGGCGTGTACGGGGAGAACTTCCTGCCGTACATCGAGACCGCGCAGGCCACGACGGACACCATGGCGGCCACCGAGGCGCTGCGCGGCGCCGGGAACTGGGTGGCGTATCTGCACTTCGGTGAGGCGTGGCTGCCCGCCGGGTGGGCCGTGGTGTCGTCGGTGCTGGTGATCGTGGGCTCGGCGCTGGCGGCCGGGCTGGGGCTCGCCGGGCTCGCGCGGCGGGATCTGCCCGAGCGGCGCTGGCTGGTGCTGACCGTGCTGGTGTGCGCGCTGGTGCTGCTCGCCGGGTACGGCGGCGCGTTCGGGGCGCCCTTCCACGGGACCGTGCAGGACTGGCTGGACGGCTGGCTGGCGCCGTTCCGGAACATCTACAAGTTCCAGACGGGGCTGGCGCTGGCGCTGACGCTGGGTCTGGCGCATCTGGTGGCGGTGGCCGCCGAGCCGCGCGGGGCGCGGACGGTGCGCGGGCGCCGGTTCGTGCCGCTGGTCGCGGCGGTGCTGGTGCTGCCGGGGCTGGTGTGGCCGTACCTCAACGGGTCGATCCTGAACGCGGGGTCGTTCCAGGAGGTCCCGGAGTACTGGCGGACCACGGCGAAGGAGCTGGAGAAGCTGTCGCCGGACGCGCGGGCGCTGGTCGTCCCGGCGACCGCGCACGGCATCTACACCTGGGGCTCGACCATGGACCAGCCGCTGGACGTGACCGCCGAGTCCCGCTGGGGCCAGCGCGACTACGTGCCGTTCGGGCAGCCGGGCAATCGGCGGGCGATGGACGCGGTCGAGCAGGCGCTCCAGACCGGGGTGGAGGTGCCCGGCCTCGCCGACTTCCTCAGCCGGGCCGGGGTGTACTACGTCGTCGTCCGCAACGACCTCGACCCCGACCAGGTCGGCTACACCCCGACCACCACCGTGAAGCGCACCCTGGAGCAGTCCGGGTACGAGCGGGTCGCCGGGTACGGGCCGGTGGTGACCGCCGGGCGGATCGCCGAGAACACCCCGCTCCAGGTGGAGGGACTGTACGGGCGGCAGCGGGCGGTGGAGCTGTACCGGCCGGCCGGCACCGAGGTGCCCCGGCCGGGGCAGGCGGGCATCACCCCGGCCGCGGACACCGCGACGGTGTCGGGCGGGCCGGAGGCGCTGCTGCCGGTGGCGTCCGGGCTGCGGGGCCGGGCGAGTGTGCTGACCGGCGACGGGCATCCGGGGGTCGACTCCCCGCCGTTGCAGGTCACCGGGGACGGGATGCGGCGGGCGGACACCCGGTTCGGCCTGGTCAGCGCCCACACCTCGTACACGTACACCCGCGACGAGCGCAACGCGCCCGAGGCGCTCCAGGACGCCGGGGACGCGCCGCGCCAGATCCTGCCGCTGACCGGCACCGACCACCAGACGGTGGCGGAGCTGCGCGGGGCGGAGTCGGTGACGGCGTCCTCGTACGGGAGCTGGTTCTTCCATCTGCCGCAGTTCGACCCGGTGAACGCCTTCGACGGGAACCCGGACACCGCGTGGACCGAGGGCGCGGCGGACTCGCCGGACGGCGAGTGGCTGCGGATCGGGTTCACCGAGGAGTACGACATGCCGGGCTCGTTCCGGGTGACGCCGCTGCCGCAGGAGAGTGTGCGCTCGGCGCCGACCCGGGTGCGGGTGGAGACCGAGCGCGGGGAGGAGACCAGCTACCTCCAGCCCAACGGGGCCGTCCAGTCGGTGAAGGCGCCCGAGGGGGCGACCGGGTGGATGAAACTGACGATCCTCGACTCGGTGGAGCGCAGGCCCGGACTGCTCGGCGCGGGCTTCTCCGAGATCACCCTGCCGGACGTCACCGTGACCCGGATCCTGAACCTCCCGGCGGACGCCGAGGGCAACGGGGCCGCGAACGAGGTCATCTCGCTGCACCGGACCGCCGACCCGGCCGGGATGTCCCCGACCGGCACCGAGGCGGGCCTGCACCGCTCCTTCACCACCGACGCGCCGGGCGACTACGGCATCGAGGCGAGCGCGGTCGCCGTCCCCGGCGAGGCACTCGACGAACTGCTCTACGAGATCGCCCCCGACCAGGAGCGCCGGATCACCGCGACCGCCGCGTCCACCGCCCGGCTCGGCACCGGGCTGTCCGCCCGCAATCTCACCGACGGCGATCTGACCACCGCCTGGATCGCCGGGGACGACCCGACGATCCGGCTGGCCTGGGACGGCGAGACGGCCGTCAGTGAGCTGGTGCTCGCCGGGGCGGGCGGGCTCACCACCCGGCCCACCGAGGTCAGCATCAGCTCCCCGAAGGGCGCGGCCGTCGCCGCCGTGGACGAGAACGGCTGGGTCCGCTTCCCCGCCATCACCACCGACCGCCTCGACATCACCGTCACCGAGACCGCCCCGATCACCCTCCACAACCCCCTGGTGGACGAGGATCTGCGGCTCCCGGTCGGGCTGACCGAGGCGTACATCCCGGCCCTGGACGCGCTGCGCACCCCGCAGCCCGACCCCGGGCGCACCTTCGAGCTGCCCTGCGGCTCGGGTCCGGACGTGGCGGTCGCCGGGACCCTGTACGAGACCTCCGTCTCGGGCCGGGTCGCCGACCTCACCGAGCGGCGGCGGCTGCCGCTGACGCTGTGCGGCACCGACGGGAACCGGCTCGAACTGCCCTCGGGCGAGCACCGGGTGGAGTCCGGCGACTCCGGCGCCCTGCTGCTCACCGACCTCACCCTCACCCGGGGCACGAGGGACGCGCCGGTCGCCACCGACCGTGCCCTGGAGGTCCGGGACTGGCTCGGCGACCGGCGGGAACTGACCGTCGGCTCGGGCGCGGCCTCGTATGTGACGACGTACGAGAACTTCAACGACGGCTGGAACGCCACCCTCAACGGGCGGGAACTGACCCCGGTCCGGCTCGACGGCTGGCAGCAGGGCTGGCTGGTCCCGGCCGGCGAGGGCGGCACCGTCAAGCTGTCCTACGGCCCGGCCACCACCTACGACGCCGCGCTGATCGGCAGCGGGGCGGGGCTGGCCGCGCTGATCGGGCTGGCGCTGTGGCGGCGCCGCGAGCCCAACCCGGACGCGCCCCAGGCAACTGTGCCGCTGCCCGGCCTGTGGCTCGGCACGGTGGCGCTGACGCTGGTCGGCGTGGTCGTCGCGGGCTGGTTCGCGCTGCTGGTCCCGGCGCTGGCGGTGCTGGCGCGGTGGCGGCACGCCCTGCTGGTGCCGATCGCCTTCGGCTCGCTCGCGCTGGCCGGGATCGTGGCCGCGACCGGCGCCGGACGTCCGGTGGGCGACGCGGACGGGGCGTTCGGGCCGGTGGCCCAGCTCCTCGCCCTGATCGGGCTGTTCGCGGCGCTGGTGAGCGTGCGGGAGCGACGGGGACGGCGACGGGCCGGGTCGGGTACGGGCGCGGGTGCGGATACGGGTACGGGCGCGGGTGCGGGTACGGGGGACGAGGCGCCCACGGCACCGCTGCCGGGGGCGGCTCCCGTCACGGGTCCGGGCGCGGCTCCGGGCTCGGAGGGCCGTCCGTGACGACGACGATGACGACCACGATCCCCTTCCCGGTCGTGGACGAGATCGCCCGGCACTGCCATCAGCAGGCGGAGCCGGAGACCGTCCACATCGAGGTCCACCTGCCCGGCCCGGTGGACCCGCCCAGGCTGCGGAAGGCGTTCACCGAGGCCCTGGGCCGCCATCCCCGCATCCTGATGCGGGAGGCGGCGGGCCCCTGGTACCGGCGCCGGTACACCTGGGAGCTGACGGCGGAGCCGGATGTCGCGGCGGTGCGCTTCTCGGGGCCGGACGGCCCGGCCCTGGCCGCGGCCCGGCGGCGGTCCCTGGACGAGACGCCGCCGCTGACCGCGTCCCCGCCCATCCGGCTGGAGGCGGTGGACCGCGCGGCCGAGGGCACCGCCCTCGTCCTCACCGTCAACCACACCGCCCTGGACGGCCCGGCCTGTCTGCGGATCCTCGCCACGGCGGCGGAGCTGTACGGGGGCACGGACAACTCCCCCACCGCTCCCCCCGTCCGCCCCGGGCAGCCCCCGCAGTCCGCGCCCGGCGCCCCCGGCACCTGGTCCCGCCCCGCCCGGGTGGCGCCCGGCACGCCCGCGACCTCCGTCCCCGGCAACGAGCTGATCCTCACCGAACTCCCCCTGCCGCACCGCCCGAAGGGCGCCCCCTACACCGTCAACGACCAGTTGATGGTGGCCACCGCCCGCACCCTCGCCCACTGGAACCGCGACCACGGCGCCCCGCCCCGCCCCCTGCGCATCACCATGCCCGTGGACGACCGCCCCCGGGACCTCACCATGCCGATCGGCAACGGCACCCGGCTGGTCGAGGTCTCCTTCACCCCGGACGAACTGGACGGCGCCGACACCTCCGCCCTGCTCCACCGCACCGCCACCCGCACCCGCGCCCTGAAGGCCGTCCCGCGCCCCCAGCTCGGCCATGGCGCGGCCCTGCTGACCGCGCCGGTCGTCCCGGTCGTCTGGCGGGGCGGGCTGACCCGGGCGGTCCGCCGGGCCGCCGCGCCCTGGACGTCCACCACCCTGCTCAGCAACATCGGCCGGATCCCGTACCCGCTGGACTTCGGCGGGGCGGCGGGCCGGGCGCGGGCGGTGTGGTTCTCGGCCCCGGCGCGGCTGCCGCGCGGACTGACCGTCACCACGGCGTCCACGGCGGGCCGGCTGCATCTGGCGCTGCGCTGGTCCCGGACCCTGCTCGGCCCGGACGACGGCGCCCGGCTCCTCGACCTGTTCGCGCAGCACCTCCACACGACGGAGGCCACCGCCCCATGACCGCACCCCCGTCCGTCACGTCCGTCACGTCCACCGCCCCGCCGCCCGGTCTGCGGGACTTCTACGAGAACCCGGCCGTCCCGGTGGCCTCCGGCACCCCCCGCGCGCTGCGGCAGGCGCGGGTGCTGGCGGCGGCGCTGGCCGGGACGCCGGGCGCGACCGTCCTCGACATCGGCTGCGGCGACGGCACCTCCGCCGCGACCGCCGCCCCGCTGCTGCGCGGCCACCGGATCGTCGGGGTCGACTGGTCGCAGGACGCGCTGGCCCGCGCCCGCACCCGGCTGCCGTCCGTCGTGCGGGGCGAACTCGCCGGGGGCGGGCTGCCGCTGCGCACCGGCTGCGCTGACGCGGTGCTGTTCAGCGAGGTCATCGAGCATCTGGTCGACCCGGACGCGGCGCTGGACGAGATCCGGCGGGTGCTGCGGCCCGGCGGCCATCTGATGCTGTCCACCCCGAATCTGGCGGCCTGGTACAACCGGGGGCTGCTGCTGGCCGGGGTGCAGCCGGTGTTCTCCGAGGTGAGCCTGCGCGGGATCCACGGCCGCCCCGGCTCGGAGGTGGTGGGCCATCTGCGGCTGTACACGGCCCGGGCGCTGCGCGGGTTCGTGGCGGCGTCCGGCTTCGAGGTGGTCCGGCTGACGGGGGCGCCCTTCCACGGGGTGCCGCGGGTGCTGCGCCCACTGGACCAACTGGCGTGCGCGCGGCCGTCGCTGGCGTCGATCCTGCTGCTGCACGCCCGGCGGACGTAGGGGGCCGGGCGGTGTGGTGGGGGGTGGGTGCGGCGCTGCTGGCGAACGTGCTCTACAGCACGGGGTTCGTGCTGGAGAAGCGGGCGCTGGGCACGCTGCCCGAGGTGAGCGCGCGGCGCCCGGCGCACCTGCTGCGGCTGGTGCTGGGCAGTCCGCTGTGGATCGCGGGGGCGCTGGCGCTGGCCGCCGGTTTCGCCGCCCAGTTGCTCGTCTACCGGACGCTGCCGATCGCCGCCGCGCAGGGCCTGTTCGTGTCGGGGCTGGTGCTGCTGGTGCTGCTGTCGTCGCGGCTGCTGGGCGAGGAGACCAGCGGGCGGGAGCGGTACGCGCTCGCGGCGATCCTGCTGGCGCTGCTGATGGTGGTGCTGTCGCTGGACGAGGGCGCCGACACGGTCGGCGCGGACGCCCCCTACCCCCTGGTGCTGCTGGTGTGCGTGCCGTCGCTGGCGGCCGGGGTGTGGCTGTACCGGTCGGCCGAGCGCGGCGCCCGCCATCGGCACCGGCTGCCCACGACCGGCGTGGAGTACGGGGTGGCGGTGGGACTGCTCTACGGGGTGTCCTCGCTGGCCATCAAGGGCGTCTCCGGCCATCTGACGACGGACGGCGGCGGCCTCACCGGCGCCCTGACCGCCGTACTGCGCTCCCCGTACCCCTATCTCCTCCTCTTCACCGGCGCGTTCGGGCTGGTGCTGTCGCAGGCGGCGCTCCAGCGGTGCCGGGCCTCGCTGATCGTGCCGGTGTGCACGACGGTGACCTGTCTGTTCACGGCGGTGCTGGGCACGCTGTCGTTCGGTGAGGCGCTGCCCGCGGATCCGCTGAAGCTGGGGCTGCGGATCGCCGGGACCTGTCTGGCGGTCACCGTGCTGCTGGCCATGCCCACACACGACACCGCACCCACGCCCCCCATCGGCGCCAAGGAGCTGACCCCGCCATGAAGCCGGACGACCCCCTGCTGAGGATCCTCGCCTGCCCCCTGGACAAGGAACCGCTGCACCTGCTGCCCCCCGCCGGGGAGCGCGACGACGACGAGGACGGGGCCCTCTACAACCCCCGGCTGCGCCGCCGCTATCCGATCATCGACGGCGTCCCGCAACTGCTGCCGTCCTCCGGCGAGCAGATCCCCGAGGACGAGCACACGGAACTGCTGAAGCGGATGACTCCGTGACGGCGGGCCGGGGCGGCGCGCGGGGGCGCGGGGCCGGTGATCCCGGGGCACGGGGGCGCTGGTCCGGCGACCCGGTGGCACGAGGGCTCGGCACCGGTGATCCGGTCGCCCGCGGACACGGGACGGGTGACCCGGTCGCCCGCGGGCACGGCACCGGCGATCCGGGGTCGCCGACGGCGGCGTCCCGGGTGGCCGCGCTGCTCCCCGAGCGGCTGGTGGCGGCGACCGCCCGAGCCGTGTACCCCCGCTTCGAGCCGGAGCTGACCCATCTGGCCGAGCTGTGCCCGGCGGACTGCGGTACGGCGGTGGATGTCGGCGGCTGGTACGGGCCCTGGACCTGGCGGCTGAGCGCGCGGGCCCGCCGGGTGGTGACGGTGGAGCCGGTGCCGAGGCTGGCCCGCCTGCTGACCTCGACCGCCCCGTCCAACGTCCGGGTGATCCAGGCCGCCGCCGCGGACCACCCCGGAACGGCCCGCCTCTGGCTGCCGACCGGGGACACCGGCGCCCGCGGGCTGTCGTCACTGGTCCGCCGGGACGTGCACGGCCACGCCGTCCCGGTGCGCTGCGTCGCCCTGGACGGACTGGGTCTGCGGGACGTCGGCTTCGTGAAGATCGATGTGGACGGCAGCGAACTGGCCGTGCTGCGCGGGGCGACCGGCCTGCTCACCCGGGACCGTCCGGCGCTCCTGGTGGAACTCGAATCCCGGATCCAGCCGGTGGGCCCGGTGGTGACGTATCTGCGGATGCTGGGCTACGAGGGCTGGGTGCTGCCCGGCGACCGCTGGGTGCCGCTGTCCGGTTTCCCGCTGGAGTCCCACCAGGCCGGTACCGGGCATCTGGCGTCGGTGGGGCTGGTCCGGCGGGTGCTGCCGCCACGGCGGCGCCGGTATGTGAACTCGGTCCTGTTCCTCCCGAAGGACCGCAGGCCGCGGGAGCCGGGACCGGGACCGGGGCGCGGGCGGGCCGACCGGATGAGCCACGATGGACTGTATGTCCTCGGATTCCACACCCGCCGCTGACGGCCGTCCCCCTCCCGTCCTCACCCCCCTCGACTTCACCCCCCGCGACTTCACCCTCGTGCTGCTGCGGCGCATGGCGGACCACAACCCGGACCTGGTGGAGGACGCCCGGCGCGCGCTGGGCGTCGGGCAGGCCGGGATGCGGGAGGCGAACAAGCGCTGGCAGGCGATGGTCCGTTCGCCGCGCTCGCGTCCGGCGGCGAGCCGCTACCGCTCGGTCCTCGGCACCCCGGAGTCGGTGACCGCCCGCCGCATCGGCGACCTGGACTGCGCGGCCTGGCGCTGGCCGCTGCCGCTCTGGTCGGAGCTGCGGTTCGAGGTCCTGCTCGGCCCGGACCGGACGGTGTGGAACGAGTGGCTGGTCCGCGCCCCCGGCGCCCCCGCCCCGCCCCTGCGCACCCTGGCCGACCTGACCCCCTGGTCCTGCACGGTGGACGAGGCCGCCCGCGCCTTCGCCCCGGCCCGCCCCCTCGAAGGCACCGCCCCCACCCGCTGGGGCCTGTCCTTCACGGCACCGGACGGGTCGGGGGCGCGGCGGGCGGTGACCGCCGAATTCACCTGGGGCCTGCTGCAACGCACGACCGTGCGGAGCTGAGCCCGGTCACTCCAGCCCGAGTCCATGGGCGAGGGCACCGGTCCAGGCGTCGACGGCCCGCCGGGTGGCCCGGATCGTCGGCGCGAAGACATCGAACATGTGCGGGACGCCGGGCACGAGATGCAGTTCGACCAGATTCCCGGCGGTGCTGAGCCGGGAGGCGAAGGCGAGCGCCTCGTCCCGGACCGGGTCGATCCCGTTGACGAGGAGATAGGTGGGCGGCAGCCCGTGCAGTGCGGTGGCCCGGCCCGGGACGGCGTACCCGGCGGCCGGGTCGGCGTCCTGGAGGTAGAGCCGCCAGCCGTCCCCGGCGCCCTTGCGGTTGAAGAGCTTCGGGTCGGTGACGGTCCGGGCGGAGTCGGTCTCCAGCCGGTCGTCCAGCACCGGGTAGCCGAGGTAGAGGAACGCGAGCGCGGGCCCCGAGCGGTCCCGGGCGGCCAGCGCGACCCCGGCGGCGAGGGCGGCCCCGGCGGAGTGCCCGCCGAGCGCGATCCGCGCCGGATCGACCCCGAGCCCCTCGGCCTCCGCCGCGACCCAGACCAGCGCCGCGTAGCAGTCGTCGAACCCGGCCGGGTACGGGTTCTCGGGGGCGAGCCGGTAGTCGGGCGCGACGACGGTCACCCCGAGCGCGGCACTGAGCCGCCGGCAGGTCCCGTCCTCGGCGTTGGGCCCCCCGAGGGCGAACCCGCCCCCGTGGAACCAGAGCACCGCAGGCCGCGGCCCCTCGGCGGGCGCGAGCGGGGTGTAGATCCGCACGGTCACGGTCACCCCCGCGGCCGTGACACTCCGGTCCTCGACCCGCACCCTGTCGTCCGACGTGCCGTCCCCGCTGGCAGCGGCGAGGGCCGCCCGGGAGGCCGGGAGATCGGCGAACACATCGAGTTCCGGCAGCACCTCGTAGACGGGGCGGAATTCGGCATCGAGGGTCACGGGCTCGCTCCTTCTGCTCTCTTGGTCACCGCACAATAACGCGCATCTTGTGCAGTGACCAACAAGGGGGCGGCCCGCCCCCGGAAACCCGCCCGTTCGGGCACGCCCATCCCCCGCCCCCTGCCCCCATCCCCCATCCGCCGTCCCCCACCCCCCGCCCCCTATCCCCTGTCCGCCGCCTCCACCACCGCCCCCGCAACCTTCCCCACCGACTCCGGATGCAGATCCAGGAACAGATGGGGCTCGACCAGTTCCAGTTCCATGAGCTGCGGGCGCCCGTCCTCGCCGTCGACGAGGTCGACCCGGGCGTAGAGCAGCCCGGAGCCCCCGGGTACGGCGGCGAGGGCCTGTTCGGCGACGGCGGTCTCCGCCGGGGTCGGCCGCCAGGGCCGGACCCCCGGGTGGGCCGTCTTGCGGACGTCGTACGGGGTGCCCGGGGACAGGACCGGACCCTTGCGGATCGCGTGGATCAGCCGCCCCCCGTAGAACTGGAGGGCCCGCTCGCCCGAGGTGTCGATGGCCCGGACGTACGGCTGGACCATCGCGGTGAAGCCCTCGGCGTGCATCCGCTCCACGTGCCGTACGGCGGTGTCGTGCTCGTCGGGGGTGTAGCGGGCGGCGAAGCGGGCGCCCGCGCCCGAGGTGGGCTTGACCACGTACTCCGCACCGGCCGGGAGCGCCAGCACCTCACCCGGGGCCGCGTAGGCGGTCGGGACCGTGGGGACACCCGCCGCCGCCAGGTCGCCCAGATAGCGCTTGTCGGCGTTCCAGCGCACGACCGGCGCCGGGTTGGCCAGGCGGGTGAGGGCGGCGCAGCGGTCGGCCCAGGCCAGGAACTCCCCGGCCCGCCAACTGTAGTCCCAGGTGGAGCGGATCACCGCGAGGTCGAAGGCCGCCCAGTCGGCGTCCGGATCGTCCCACCGCACGGCCTCCGCGTCGGCGCCCGCCGCCCGGACCGCCGCCAGCAGCCCCGGCAGATCCGGATCGACGGCGACCTCGGGGCCGGGCCGGCAGGTGACCAGAGCGATACGCGGCACGGGACGACTCCTCCTCGTACGGGGTGATCATCGGACAGCGGGCAGGCTAACAATCGGACCGGCCGGCGAGAACCCCACGGCAGGCGCTTGACCTTCACCTTCGGGGAGGCTTCAGCATCGGTGGCGGAACCGGAGGAGGTTTCCAGGTGGAGCGGACGGAACACGGACGCATGCTGACGATCGGCGCCTTCGCCAGGGCGTCCCGGCTGTCCCCCAAGGCCCTGCGGCTGTACGACGGGCTCGATCTGCTGCGGCCCGCCCGGGTGGACCCGGACACCGGGTACCGCTACTACGCGGCGGGCCAGTTGGAGCGGGCCCGGCTGGTGGCGTGGCTGCGGCGGCTGGGGATGCCGCTGGCGCGGATCCGCGAGGTGTGCGGGCTGGAGGCACCGGCGGCGGCGCGGGAGATCCGTGCGTACTGGACCCGGGTCGAGCGCGAGACGGCCGAGCGACGCGATCTCGCCGGGTTCCTGGTGGACCACCTGTCGCAACGAGCGGGACGAAGAGACAAGGACGACATCGCCATGACGACCAGCACCCTCACCCTGCGCTACGCCGCCCACTCCGACCGGGGCCGGGTGCGCCCGGTCAACCAGGACACCGCATACGCCGGGAACCGGCTGCTGGCCGTCGCCGACGGGTACGGCCCGGCGGGCGGACCCGCGAGCACCGCGGCCGTGGAGACCCTCAAGGCCCTTGAGGGGGCGGAGGGAAGGGGGGAAGCGGAGGTCTCGGCGGGGGAGGTGCTGAATCTGCTGGAGGCCGCCGTGCTGGACGCGGCTCTCGCCGTGGAGGAGGCGACGGCGGGGGCGGGGGCTGCTCGGGCCGAGGACGCCGGGACCACCCTCACCGCCCTCCTCCTGACCGGCTCCCACCTCGCCCTCGTGCACATCGGCGACTCCCGCGCCTATCTGCTCCGCGACGGCGGGCTGTTCCGCGTCACCCACGACCACACGGTGGTGCAGGCGATGATCGACGAGGGGCGGCTGACCCCGGAGGAGGCCGTCACCCACCCGCAGCGGACCCTGCTCCTCAACTCCCTCACCGGCACCGGCCGCCCCGCCCCGGATCTGCGGCTGCACACCGCCCGCCCCGGCGACCGCTATCTCCTGTGCAGCGACGGCCTCCCGGCGGTCGTCCCGGACGCCGCCCTGCGCACGGCCCTGACCGCCGCCCCCTCCCCCGAGGACGCGGTGACCGCCCTGATCGCCGCCGCGAACGAGGCGGGCGGACCGGACAACATCAGTTGCGTGGTCGCCGATGTCCACCACGACCACGACGGCCACGACGGCCACCATGGCCGCGACGACGGCGACGACCGCGACGATCGCGGGACCGCGGCGGCCTGACAGGCTGGCCCGGACCGCCCCCCCGGCCGGGAAGGCGCCGGGAAAGGGCCGGGGATGGGCCGGGAATGGGTACGTTGCTTGCGGCACAGGCCCACCCGCCGAGGTGCGCACGACGACGCAAGGAGTACCCCACGTGTCCCCACTCTTCCCGGCCCTGCGCCACGCCCCCGCCGGACGGGCCGCCCTGCGGTTCGGCGACCGCTCCCTGACCTACGGCGGGCTCGCCCGCGCCGCCGGGGCCGTCGCGGAGCGGGTCCGCGGGGCCCGGCGGGTCGCCGTCTGGGCCACCCCGGAACTGGAGACGGCCGTCGCCGTCACCGGGGTGCTGACCGCCGGGGTGGCCGCCGTACCGCTCAACCCCCGGTCGGGCGAGGCGGAACTGGCCCATGTCCTCGGCGACAGCGCCCCCGACGCGGTGCTGGCCGCGCCCGGTGCCGTCCTGCCCGCCCCGCTCGCCGCGCTGGAGCGGATCGACGTACGGGCGGACGCGGAGGGCGCCGTGCCCCCGGACGACGCCGACGACGCCGCCCCCGCCCTCGTCGTCTACACCTCCGGCACCACCGGCCCGCCCAAGGGCGCCGTGCTGCCCCGCCGGGCGGTCACCGCCACCCTGGACGCGCTGGCCGACGCCTGGCGGTGGACGGACGCGGACGTCCTGGTGCACGGGCTGCCGCTGTTCCATGTGCACGGGCTGGTGCTCGGGATCCTCGGGCCGCTGCGGCGCGGCGGAGCCGTACGGCACCTGGGCCGGTTCGACACCGCGGGCGTGGCCCGGGAGCTGAACGCCGGGGCGACCATGCTGTTCGGGGTGCCGACGATGTACCACCGGATCGCCGAGGCCCTCCCGGACGAACCCGGGCTGGTGAAGGGGCTGGCGGGGGCGCGGCTGCTGGTCTCCGGGTCGGCCGCGCTGCCGGTCCACGACCACGAGCGGATCGCCGCCGCCACCGGCCGCCGGGTCGTCGAGCGGTACGGCATGACCGAGACCCTGATGAACACCAGTGTCCGGGTGGACGGGGGCGCCGCCCGCGCCGGGACCGTCGGCGTCCCGCTGCCCGGGGTGGAGCTGCGGCTGGTGGAGGACGACGGGACGCCGGTCGCGGTGCTCGACGGGGAGAGCGTGGGGGAGATCCAGGTGCGCGGGGCGCATCTGTTCACCGAGTACCTCAACCGGCCCGACGCCACCGCCGCCGCCTTCACCCCCGACGGCTGGTTCCGCACCGGCGACATGGCCGTCCGCGACCCCGACGGCTCGGTCCGGATCGTCGGCCGCAGGGCCACCGACCTGATCAAGAGCGGCGGCTACAAGATCGGCGCCGGGGAGATCGAGAACGCCCTGCTGGAGCATCCGGGGGTGCGCGAGGCCGCCGTCACCGGGGAACCGGACCCCGACCTCGGGGAGCGGATCGTCGCCTGGATCGTGCCGACCGACCCGCAGAGCCCGCCGCCGGACCAGGAACTGGCCGACCATGTGGCCCGGCGGCTCGCCCCGCACAAGCGGCCCCGCGTGGTCCACCACCTCGACGCCCTGCCCCGCAACGACATGGGGAAGATCATGAAGCGGGCCCTGCGCCATGACTGACCGGCTCTCCGCCCGCGCGGTCCTGGCCCTCGTCACCGACGACTTCGCCGAACTCCCCCACCCCGCCGGGCGGCACGCCCCCGACGGCCCCCTCGCCTGGCACGGCTACGACGCCGCCCGCGCCCGCGCCGCCGCCCGGACCGGCGAGGAGGAGTCCGTGGTCTGCGGCACCGGCCGCGTCGAGGGCACCCGGGCGGTGCTGATCGCCTTCGAGTTCGGCTTCCTCGGCGGCTCGCTGGGCGCCCGGACCGGCGACCGGCTGGAGGCGGCGTACACGTACGCCCGGGAGCGGCGGCTGCCGGTGGTGCCGCTGATCGCGACCGGCGGGAGCCGGATGCAGGAGGGCATGGTCGCGCTCACCCAGCTCCAGCGGGTGGCCCGGCAGTCGGAGCTGACCCGGCGGGCCGGGCTGGCGCAGATCGCCGTCCTGCGCGACCCGACGACCGGCGGCGGCTGGGCAACGCTGGGCGCGGGCGCGGATGTGATCCTGGCGCTGCCCGGCGCCCAGGTCGGCTTCGCCGGCTCCCGGGTCCGCCCACCGGACGCCGACCCGACGGCGTACACCGCCGAGGCCCAGGTGGCGGCGGGCGCGGCGGACGCGGTCGTCCCGGCGGGGGAACTGCGGGAGGTACTGGGCCGGTGGCTGCGACTGCTGGGGGCCGGGGCGGGGGCTCCCGGGGCGGAGGCTGCCGGGGCGGAGGCTCCCGGGCCC
This sequence comes from Streptomyces sp. NPDC093252, assembly GCF_040683675.1. Taxonomy (NCBI): domain Bacteria; kingdom Bacillati; phylum Actinomycetota; class Actinomycetes; order Kitasatosporales; family Streptomycetaceae; genus Streptomyces; species Streptomyces sp. NPDC093252. The sequence continues at coordinate 290,275 of NZ_JBFBEM010000002.1, forward strand.
GACGGCTCCGGGCCCGACGGCTCCGGGGCGGACGCCCCCGGGCGACCCCATACCCCCGCACCACCCCCCACCCCCCTCGGCACCACCGCCCTCCCCCGCACCGGCTGGGACGCCGTCACCGCCGCCCGGGACCCGCGCCGCCCCCGCGCCCCCCAGTACCTGGACGCCTACTTCGGTGAGCGGGCGGAGATCAGCGGCGACCGCTGCGGCGGCCGGGACCCGGAGGGCATGCTGTGCGGGTTCGGCACCCACGAGGGCCGTACGGTCGCCTACGCGGCGCAGACCGGGGCCGCGACCCGGCCCGCCGGGTACCGCACCGCCGCCCGGCTGATCCGGCTGGCCGGCCGACTGGGCATCCCGGTGCTGACCCTGGTGGACACCCCGGGCGCCGCCAATGACGCGGCGGCGGAGCGGCAGGGGGCGGGCGCGGCCATCGCCGAGGTGTTCGGCGCGGTGGCCGCCGCGCGGACGCCGGTCACCACACTGGTGATCGGCGAGGGCGGCTCGGGCGGGGCGCTGGCCCTGGCGGCGCCCGGCAACACCTATGCCACTCCCGACAGCTACTTCTCGGTCATCGCGCCCGAACTCGCCGCGCAGATCCTCAAGCGGGAACCGGCGGAGACACAGGCCACGGCGGACCAACTCCGCGTCCGCCCACAGGACTTGGCCGAGCTGGGGGTGGTACGGGACCGAACAGGCGATCAGTTATTCCCCGGAACAGGTGATCGTCACCCGTGAGGGTGTCCGGGGCTCCTGTGATTGACGATACTTACGGTGCGCAAGCGACGGGATGCATACCGTAGTTGAGCGCAGGTCCCACACTCATGCGCAGCAATGCGTCATCGCAAGGAGAACGCACGATCATGAACCTTCTCACCGACATCCTCGCCGGTCTCCTCCACTTCGTCGGCTGGCTGGTCTGACGGTTCGAAGAGTCACACAGCACGTCTGCGCGGCGCCGTCCCCCCGTCCCAGGGTGGCGGCGCCGCCGCATGTCCGGGGCGCCCAGGGGGTGTTCGGGTCCGTCCGGGGGGCGTTCGGCGGGACAGCGGCACGGGAACTCGGCAAGAATGGCGCCCGTCAGGATCAGGGAACGGCGGGGGAGCGGACGGGGCATGGACAGTCTGGTGAAGTTCACGACCGAGGACGGCGCGCTGATCGTGGTGGAGGGCGATCCCGACGACCCGGGCGCCCGGCTGATCTCCCGGGGCGACTCCCCCGCGCAGGCCGCCCGCACCTTCGAGAGCGCGCTCACCGGCGTCCGCGCCGCCGCCGCGTCCGCGCTGCGGGTGTTCCGCGACGGCACCCTCCAGCCGGACGCCGTGGAACTGGAGTTCGGGGTGAAGCTCAGCGCGGAGACCGGGGCGGTCATCGCCAAGGGCGCCGCGGAGGGCCACCTCGTGGTCAGACTGACCTGGACACCGGGCCCCCGCACCCCGGACGCCCGCGACCAGCACGACACCCGCGCCACTCGCGCCATCGACCCGGCGCCGACCGCCTGAGGCGGCGACCCCATGCGAACGGACGCCTGGCACACCAGGGTCGACTGCGGCAGGGAAGTCGGCGCCGGTTTCCTGATCTCCCCGCGCCGGGTGCTGACCTGCGCGCATGTGATCCGGTTCAGCGAGACGGCGCAGATCACCGTCCGGTTCCCGGGCCGCGCCGACCTCGGTGCCCTCGCCGCGTCCGTCACCGTGCACGGCGGCTGGCGGGGCGGCGCCACCGACCCGGGCGACCTCGCCGTACTGGAGCTGGAGCGGGCGGTGCCGGTGACCCCGGCCGCGTTCGCGCCGCCCGGCGCCGAGGGACGGGGCGCGGAACTGGTGGCGTACGGGTTCCCCCGGGGCTACGACGAGGGCATGGTCGCCTCCTACCGGGCCCTGCCCGGCCCGCTGATCTCCGGCGAGTGGGTGCAGTTGGAGGCGCTGACCGGGCACGGGCAGCCGCTGGCGGGCGGGTTCAGCGGGGCGGCGGCGACCCTGGCGGACGGCAGGGTCGTCGGGATGGTCACGGCGGTCGCGGGCGGCCCGGACACCCGGGTGGGCCGGATGCTGCCGACCGAGGTGCTGGCCCGCCACTGGGGCGGCCTCGGCGAACTCGTCCCCACCGACGGCCACCGCCCCGAACTCCGGCGGCGGCTGTACGGGCTGGTCCGCCGGGCCGAGCGGGCGGGACTGCCGTACCGGCCGGACCAGGTGTACGTCGACGCCGTGGGCGAGTTCGGGCCGCCGCTGCCGGAGGGCGGCTTCGGGTCGCTGGAGCGGGTGGCGGCGTATGTGCAGTGGGAGGTGGACGACCCGGAGGCGGTGGCGCGGCTGGCGGATCTGCTGGACCGGCTGCTCGCAGCGGAGCCGCCGGCCGGACCCGCCCGCGCGCCGGAGGCCCCGGGCTCCCCGGGCGCCCCCACCCCCGCCGAACCACCCCCCGACTGGTCCCCGATCGTCGTCGAGATCGAGCACAGCGGGGCGGGCGCCGACCAGGTCACCGTCGAGGTCTTCGCCTACCGCGACGGCCACCGCCGCCCGGTCGGCGCGCGCCGGCTGCCGCGCGGCGGGGTGCGGGCCTATGTCCAGGAGCGGATCGACGAGGCGTTCACCCAGCTCGCCCCCGGCGCCGACGAACTGCTCACCTTCGTCCTCCCGCGCGATCTGCTGAACGAACCGGTCGCCCGCTGGGCGCGCGGCGCCGACGACTCCACCCCGCTGGGCTGCGCCCACCCCCTGGTGGTCGCCGACCGCTCCCGGCACCGCAGCGGCGGCCACCGCCACCAGCTCGCCAAGAAGTGGCAGCAACGGGACGCCGACGGCGGCACCGCCCCGCAGCGGGTGGCCTGCGACACCGAGGAACGCCCGCCCCACCTACGTCTTCGGCTGCGCGCCCCGGAGGTCGTGATGGCGGCGTACGCCATAGCGCCCGGTGCCGCCGGAGCCCACTTCGAGGTGGGGCTGCTCGCCCCCGTGCCGGTGCTGCTGTGGCCGCGCGCGGGCTGTCCCGGCCCGGGGCACCCCGGCGACTGCGCGGGCACCGCCTTCCTGGACCGGGTCGCCGAGTCCGTCACCGGCGTCCCGCCCGCGCAGCTCCCCCGGCTCCTGCTGGACCTGCGCGAGAGCGCCGCGGCGACCGACGAACCGGACCAGCACTGGGCACACGACGTCCAGTTGATGTGGGACGACCCGCGCTGCTTCCCGGAGCCGACCGCCTGCGACCACTCCCCGGTGGCCTGAACCGATGACCGGCACCGAGGGAGCAAGGGAAACGAAAGCAACAAAAGCAACGAAGGAACCGAAGGAAAGGGACGCGCGATCCATGCCCCTGTGGCCCGTGTACACCGGCACCGGCGAGCCGCACGACGGCATCGACAGCCTGCCCGACCCCCCGCCCTGGCGGGCCTTCGACGGCGGCCCGCCCCTCGATCCGCCCACCGCGGCCGACGACTCCTCGGCCGCCTCCCCCGACCGCGCCCACCGCGCCGAGACCTACCGGGCCACCCCGGACACCGTGCAACTGGTCAACGCCGCCCTGTATCTGCGCCGCCCGCTGCTGGTCACCGGCCCGCCCGGCACCGGCAAGTCCTCGCTGGCCTACGCGGTCGCCCGCGAGCTGCGGCTCGGCCCGGTGCTGCGCTGGAACATCACCAGCCGCAGCGCCCTGCACGACGGGCTGTACCAGTACGACCCGCTGTCCCGGCTGTACGCGGCCCGCCGCGCCGGGCCCGACGACGGCGAGGGCGACGGCAGCGGCGAGGGCGTCGAGAACCATCTCCGGCTGGGCCCCCTCGGCACCGCCCTGCTGCCGCACACCCGGCCGCGCGCGCTGCTGATCGACGAGATCGACAAGAGCGACCTCGATCTGCCCAACGACCTGCTGAACGTGCTGGAGGAGGGGCAGTACGAGATCCCGGAGCTGGTGCGGGCCGCCCGGCGGACCCCGACGGCCGAGGTGCTGGCCGACGGCACCGACGCCCGGGTCCCGGTGACCCGGGGCAGGGTGCGCTGTCTGGCGTTCCCGTTCGTGGTGCTGACCAGCAACGGGGAGCGCGAGTTCCCGCCCGCGTTCCTGCGCCGTTGTGTCACCCTGCGGCTGCGCCAGCCCGACGACGAGCAGCTCGCCGGGATCGTCCGCGCCCACCTGGGCGAACCCGACGCCTACGCGCGGCGGCTGATCGAGCGGTTCCTGTCCCGGGTGGGCGGCGGGGACCTGGCCACGGACCAGTTGCTGAACGCCATCTATCTGGCCGGGGCCGCCGGGCTGGACGCCGGGTCGCTGGACGAACTGGCGGAGCGGCTGATGCCCTATCTGGGGCAGGACCCGGGGACCGATGCCTTCTGACCGGCCGGGCGGTGACGAAGGGGCCGCCGCCCTGCTCTCCCGGCTCGCCGACGCCCTCGCCGAGGCGGGCTCCGGGGACCGCCCGGCCCCGCGCGAGCTGGCCGAACTGCTGTGGCTGGCGGCCCGGATGGAGCCGTCCTCCCCGGCCCGGGGCGACGACGCCCCCGACACCGCCACCGCGGCCGACCCTCCACGCGCGGCACAACGCCCGGAGCCGGAGCCGAAGCCGAAGCCAAGGCCGCCGGTCGCCCCCACTCCCCCGCCTCCCCCTCCTCCCCCGCCCGCACCGCACGGCGCCCCCCGCGTCCCCCTGCATCTCCCCGGCCCGCCGGAACCCGTCTCCTCCGGCCCCCGGCATGTCTCCCTGCGCGCCCCGGCGCCGCCCATGCTGCGCCACCCGCTGGCCCTGCAACGGGCGCTGCGGCCCCTGAAGCGGCGGGCGGACGCGCCGGTCGGGCGGGAGCTGGACGAGCGGGCCACCGCCGACCGGATCGCCCGGCTGGACGCCGATCCGCGCTGGTGGCTGCCGGTGCTGCGGCCCGCGCGGGAACGCTGGCTGCGGCTGCACCTGGTGCACGACACCGGCCCCACCATGCCGCTGTGGCGCCCCCTGGTCCGTGAACTGCATCTGGCGCTGGCCCAGTCGGGCGTCTTCCGCACGGTCACCCTGCACGCGGCGGGCCCCGACGGCTCGGTCGCCGGGCAGGCCGCGCACGCCCCCGCCGACGGCCGGACGCTGACCCTGGTGATCAGTGACTGCATGGGCCCGCAGTGGCGCCGGGGCCCGGCGGGCGAGCGCTGGTACCGGACCCTGCGCCGCTGGGCCCGGCGGATGCCGCTCGCCGTGCTCCAGCCGCTGCCGGAGCATCTGTGGCGGGACACGGCCCTGCCCACCGTCCCCGGCAGGCTGAGCGCCCCGCACCCGGCGGCCCCGGCCGCGTCCCTGACGTTCACCCCGTACGACCCCCCGGAGGCGGGGCCCGGCGCCGGAGTGTTCCCGCTGCCCGTGCTGGAGCCGGACGCGGGCTGGCTGGCGCACTGGGCGGCGCTGGTCGCGGCGCCGGGCGGCAGCGGGTTCCCGGCGGCGGTGGCGGCGCTGGGCCCGGCCCCGCCGGACGGAGACGGCGACCGCGACGGCGACCGCGACCGTGCGGACCTGACCCGGCTGACGCCCGAGGAACTGGTCCGGCGGTTCCGCTCGACCGCGTCGCCGGAGGCGTTCCGACTGGCGGGGCATGTGGCGGTGGGGCGTCCGGCGCTGCCGGTGATGCGGCTGGTGCAGGCGGCACTGGAACCGGATCCGCGCCCGCAGCATCTGGCCGAGGTCGTCCTCGGCGGCCTGCTCACCGCGGTCCCCGGCCCGCCCGGCACCTACGCGTTCCGGCCCGGCGTCCGCGCCCTGCTGCTGCGCGGGCTGCCCCGCAGCGACCGGGGCCGGACGACGGAACTACTGGAGCGGGTCGGCGGCCTGATCGACAGTTGGGCGGGCCGCGCGCCGGGCGAGTTCACGGCGACGGCCCCGGCGGCGGGCGGCACGGCCCCGGCCCCGGACGGCCAGGCGTTCGCGACGGTGAGCCCGGGGAGCGTACGGCGGCTCGGGGGCGGGGCGGCACCGCACTGGCCCGAGGCGCTGGCCCGGCGTTTCCGGCCGGTGCGGCCCCTGACGGCCACGGGGTCGATGTGGCAGGTGGAGACACCCTCGACGGGGCGGAAGGCGGCCCTGCGGACATACGAGCGGACCACCGACCCGGCACGGCACTCGGCGTTCGCCCGGGACGCCCTGCTGCTGCGGGAACTGCGGCACGACGCCCTGGTCGCCGTCTACGACCACGGCGTCGAGGACGACATGCCGTATCTCGTCATGCAGTTCGTGGAGGGCCTGGCGCTGAGGAGCCTGGCGGCGCCGAACGGCTACTGGCTGCCCTTCCCGCTCTTCGTCTCACTGGTCCGGCATCTCGCGTCCGCCCTCAAGGCCCTGCACACGGCCGGGCTCACCCATGGCGGTGTCGACCTGTCCCGGGTGGTGCTGCAACCGGGCGGCGAGGCACTGCTCAGCCCGTTCGAGCCGGGGCGCCCGGCGGGTCCGGCGGAGCGGTCCGAGGATCTGCGCGCCCTGGGCGAACTGCTGCTCCACCTGGCCTGCGGGACACCCCGGGTGGACCTGCCGGTTGAGCCGTCGGCCCTGGTGCACCTGCCGGAGGAGCTGCGCCCGGGGTACGCGGACGCCCTCGACCAGCTCATGTCCCCTTCCTTGTGGACCCAGACCCGGGGCAGGGACCGGATCGAGGCGTGGCACGAGTTCGACGCCCACGACCCCTACGACCGGCGCCGCTACCTCCTGCTCGGGCCGCTCCGTCTGAACGGCGCCCCCCTGGCACCGCCCGCCGCCCAAGCCCTGCTGGCGATGCTGCTGCTCCAGCACGGCCGCACGGTGAGCCATGAGGAACTGCGCTGGGGCATCTGGGACACACCGGACGAGCCGAGCGATCCGGTGGCCTCCCTCGACCTGGCGGCGGCCCGGCTGCTGCCTCCGCTGGGTCCGCACTCCGCACTGTCCTCCCGCCCCGACGGCTACGCCCTGCACATCAGCGCCGACTACCTGGATGTCACCCACTGCGAGGACCTGGTCCGGCTGGCGGAGCGCAACCGGGCGAGGGGCGATCTCACCCGGGCCCGCGCCGAGATCGCCGAGGCACTCGCCCTGTGGCGCACCGAAACGCCCCTGGAGGGCGTCCCCGGCCCCGCCGCCCGCGCCGCCCGCACCCGTCTCGTCCAGCTCCGCCTGGGCCTGCTGCGCACCCGCGCCGAACTCGACCTCGACCTCGGCGAGGTGGACCGCGCCGCCGCCGACCTCGTCGTCCTGGTCGACGCCCACCCCTCCCACGAGGACTTCCGCCGCCTGTATCTGATCGCCCTGCGCCGCCAGGGCCGCCTCCGGGAGGCCCTGGAGATCTTCGAGGAGTACGAACTCTCCGGCGGCACCGGCCACGACCTCCTCGCCCTCGGCCACGAACTGCGCGAGGAACTGGACGAGGAGAGCGCAGAGCGCCAGGAGAATCGCGGGAACCCGCCGGACACCCTCCTGGTGTTCCAGTTCACGGACGGCGCCCAGCCCGCGGATCTGCACGCGCTGCTGGGCCGGGCGCTGACCCGGCTGGTCGCGGCGGGCGGGCCGAGCCAGACGGCGTTCCTGCCGCGCGCCCACACCGGGGGCTACTCGCTGCCGTGCGGGCCGGGCCGTCCGGTGCCGGAGCTGCTGCGCGCGGCGGTCGAGAGCTTCCCTGGGCTGCTGCGGGAGTTGGGCGGGGCCCGGCTGGGCCTGGCCCATGTGGCGGACGCCGAGGAGTGGGCCGAGGCCCTCACCGCGCTGGACCGGTCCGACACGCAGGGCCTGATCGTCGTACCGCGGGCCGTGCGGGAGCGGCTGGACGGGGGGCGCGGACCGCTGCCCGTCACCCTGCCGGAGCCGTCGGAGCCGCTGCCGCCGGTCCGGGGTCCGTACCCGCTGCCGCCCCACCTCCCCGAACCGCCGCACGCGGCGCCCTCCAGCAGCGTGACCCGGACCGTGGTCCGCACGGGGGACCGGTACTACGAGGTCGATCTGACCGAACGCCGGAGCAGGCTGGAGGAGTCGGTGCGCTGGGAGGCGTCCCAGCACTCCCTCACGGCCCGGGGCAGCGCGGTGTGGCGGATCGTCCACCCGGAGACGTACGTCCGGGAGGGCCGCGCCGACGCAGAGCGGGCGCTGCGGACCCATCTGGCCGACGCCCTCGGCCGGGTGACGCTGCGCGGGTTCCCCACCGACGCGGCGCTCGCGCAGCGGCTCTCCCCCGACGCCGTCCCCGGCTGCACCGTCCGCTGGGACGTCGCCCTGCGGTTCGCGCCGCCCGTCGTCCGCGCGCAGCGCGCCCTGCGCGAGGTGGACGCCGTGCTGCTGTTCTTCGACGGCACCCTGACCCGGCTCTACGAACCGGAGGAGCAGTCCGACGCGGCACGGCGGCTGGCCGAGACCGTGGTGGAGCGGCGCAGCGCCGCGGACGCCCTCGCGGGTGTGCCGCTGCCGCGCCCGGACGGCACGGTCGCCCGGCAGCGCGGCGAGCGCCCGCACCCGCTGGACCTGCTGGACGCGTTCCGGGACACCGCGTACGCCGAGGAGCTGCATGTGCGGCTGGCGAAGATCGAGGAGGCCGCCGTGCGCCGGGTCGCTCCGGCCACCGACGCCGTGGCCTGCGTCCGGACGCTGGCCGGGCGGGGGCTGCGGCTGGGCATCGTCGGGGACACGTCCGACGACGCGCTGTGGAGCTTCGTCGACCGGCACGAACTGGAGCAGTTCGAGGCCATCGAGGGCCGGTACGACCGGCGCGTCCCGCTGCCACCGGCGCCGGACATCCTGACGCGGGCCATCGAGGAACTGCGGGTCCCGGCCTCCCGGTGCCTGGTGATCGGGTCCACCTCGGCGGAGTCACGAGCGGCGACCGCAGCCGGAGCGTCCTTCCTCGGCACGGATCTCACGACCCTGATGGAGGCGGCCCGCACGCTCTGACGAGCGAGGCCCCGCCCGCCCCCAAGGGCCCTCCGAACGGCGACGGCTCCGCACCCTCCGGCGGAGGGGCCGATGCGCCCCGCGCAACCCCGACACTCGGCAAAGCCAGCAAATCCCCCATTCAGTGGCCCCCCACCCGGCCCCCCACAGAAGGCGCCGCCCCCCTTCCCCGGCGGAGTATTCGACGCAGGGGCCCGCCGCCCGGCGGCCCGCTCCGCGTTCCCGGGAGGATCCGCCATGACCGCCAGCCTGGAGGCGCTGCGCCGCTGCCACTTCGCCGTCGACCTGGGCGCCGCGCGGACCCGGGTGTACGTGAAGGGCGACGGCCTCGTGGTCGACCAGCCCTCCGCCGCCGCCGTGAACACCCGTACCGGCGCGCTGATCGCGGTCGGTGAGTTCGCCGAGCAGATGACCGGCCGCACCCCGCACTACATCCGGGTCGTGCGCCCGGTCTCCGGCGGGACCGTGGTCGACATCGAGATGGCCCAGCGGATGCTGCGCCACCTCCTCGGCGACAAGGTCCGCCGCACCCTGCGCCGCAAGCCCCGGCTGCGTGCGGCGGCCTGCACCCCGCACGACTCCGACCCGCTCGCCCAGCGCGCCACCATCGAGACCCTGGTCGGCCTCGGCGCCCGCCGGGTCGAACTGGTCGACACCCTGATCGCCGCCGCCGTCGGCAGCGGACTGCCGGTGGAGCAGCCCGAGGCGACCATGGTCCTGGTGTGCGGGGCGGCGGCCACCCAGGTCGCGGTGCTCTCGCTGGGCTCGATCGTCACCGCCAAGCGGGTCCCGGTGGGCGGGGAGGCGGTGGACCAGGCGATCGTGCAGCATCTGCGGCACGCCCATGAGCTGATGCTGCCCAGCCAGTCCGTCCGGCCGCTCCAGCTCGCCCTGTCCGGCAACGGGCTGAACGAGCACGGCCCGGCCTCCACCGAGATCCACGGCCGCGATGTCGCCACCGGCCTCGCCCGCAGCGTCCGGGTGGACACGGCGGCCGTCCGGGACGCCATCCAGACCCCGCTGACCGCGATCCTCGACGGCATCGGCAAGGTGCTGCGCGACTGCCCGCCCGACCTGGTGGCCGACCTGGTCGACCGGGGGATCGTGATGGTCGGCGGTTCGGCGCTGCTGCCGGGCCTGGACGAGATGCTGCGCCAGGCCACCGGGATGCCGGTGCACATCGCCGAACGCCCCGACATCTGCGCGGTGCAGGGGCTCGGGGCGATGCTGGAGGGCCGGATCCAGCCGCTGGAGCTGAACCCGCTGGGCCCCTGAGGATGCCCGGGGACCCCGCCGCCCCGCTGCCCGCCCCGCTCCTGGACGCGGTCCTCGGCGTGGGCGCCGACCTCGACCTCGCGGGCACCCTGCGCCACATCGTGTCCGGCGCCGCCGAGGTGACCGGCGCCCGGCACGCCGTCCTCGACATGACGGACCCGGCCCGCGACGGCCTCACCGACATCGGCACCGACACCGGTACGGGCACGGGCACGGGCACGGGCACCGACCCCGGCACCGGCACCGGCACCGGCACCGGCACCGGCACGGGAACAGGCACCTGTACCGCCGGTCCCTCCCCCGCCACCACCCCCTCCCCCACCCCCTCCCTCGACGTCCCGATCCACGTCGACGACCGTCTCTTCGGCCGGCTCCGCCTCACCGGCACCCGCGGCGGCGGCGACTTCACCCCCGCCGACGAGGAACTGCTCCGGCTGCTCGCCGCCCACGCCGGTATCGCGATCGGCAACGCCCGGCTGTACGCGGCGGCCCGGCACCGCGAGCGCTGGATCGAGGGCTCGGCCGCGGTCACCACCGCCCTGCTCACCGGCGAGAGCGCCGACGCCCTGCGCACGGTCGCCGACCGCGCCCGGGTCGTGGCCGGCGCCGCCGCGGGCGTCATCCTCCAGGCCACCCCGGAGGGCGGTATGGAGATCGTCGTCGCGTCCGCCCCCGCCGACCCCGGGGACATCGTCGGCACCACCATCGCGCCCGGCAGCCCGGTCCTGGTGCAGCTCCTGGGCGGGGAACCGGTGTTCATCGACGACTCGGCGACCGACCCCCGGATGACCACCCATGTCCGGCACCGCTTCGGCCCCAGCATGATGCTCCCGCTCCAGGCCGGGGGCCGGCTCATCGGCACCCTCGCCCTGCCCCGCGCCCGGGGCGCGAGCCCGTACACGGACGTGGAACGGCTGCTGGCCACCCAGTTCGCCTCGCAGGCCGCGCTCGCCCTGGTCCTCGCCGACACCCGGCAGCGCCAGGGCCGGCTCGCGGTCTACGAGGACCGCGACCGGATCGCCCGCGATCTGCACGACCTCGTCGTCCAGCGGCTGTTCGCGACGGCGATGATGCTGGAGTCCACCCAGCGCCGCACACCACCGGACGACGTCCACGACACCCTCGGCCGCGCGGCGGACGAACTCCAGGCCACCATCCAGGAGGTCCGCACCACCATCTACGCCCTCCAGCAGCCGCCGACCGAGGCCCCCACCACCCTGCGCGGCAAGGTCCTGCGGGAGACGGCGACCGCGGCGGCGCTGCTCGGCTTCCAGCCGTCGGTACGGTTCACCGGCCCGATCGACTCCCGGGTCCCGGAGCCCGTCGCGGCACAGCTCCTCACGGTCCTGCACCGCGCCCTCACCGCCGCGGCCCACCGCCCGCCGCTCACCCGACTGGAGATCACCGTCGACACCACGACCCCCCTGCCGGACGGCAGAGAGGTCGTCCGCCTGACGGTACGCGACGACGGCGGGGCCACCGGAGGGACGGAGGGTACGGGGGGTACGGGGGGTACGGAGGGTACGGGGGGTACGGGGAGTACAGGGGGTGGTCCGGGGGTCACCGATTGGCAGTCCCCCTTATAGGACCCGTGGCACCCACGGCACCCACGGCACCCACGGCACCCATGGCTTCCGTGCGGCTCACCCCGCCGTCGCGCCCCGCGCCCCCTCCCCCACCAGCCAGGCCACCACCGCGTCGGCGTCCTGCGCCCGCGCGATGTCCAGCGGGGTCATCCCGTCGTGCCCGGCCCGGTCCAGATCGGCGCCCAGCTCGCGCAGCCGCCGGGCGGTCTCCAGTTGCCCGCCGTGACAGGCGGACCAGAAGGCCCGGTCCAGGGCGTCGGTGTCCGGGCCGGAGTTCTCGCTGACGTACTCCTCGACCAGGTCCCGCAGGCCGAGGGCGGCGGCCTCGTCCAGGCCCACCCGAGCGCCCCGTTCGACCAGGTGCCGGGCGGCCCGCCACTGCCCGAAGCCGCAGGCGTCGGTGAGCGGGGAGCCGCCGCCGAGGACCGCGCCGGGCGCCTCGATGTCGGCACCGGCCTTCAGCAGCGCGTCGATCGCGGTGACGTCGTTGTTGCTGGCCGCCCAGTGCAGCGGGGTCTCGGTGTGCGCGCCCACGAACCGGGCGCCGGGATCGGCCCCGGCCGCCACCAGCAGGGCGACGACCTCGGGACCGCGCGGGTAGTGACCGGGCCAGTCGGTGGCGATGTGCAGCAGGCTGCGGGTCCCGGCGCGCTCGCTGTCCTCGGCCTCGGTGATCCCGGCGGACGCCAGGTCGGGACGGTCGGCGAGCAGCTCGCGCAGCGCCGCGAGATCACCGGTGCGGATCGCCTCGGTGACCGCGACGGCCAGCGGATCAAGGGAGTTCAGGGTCGTCATGAACACCCAGCTTCCCACTCCGGCCCCCCGAGCAGAACCACGGCTCCCCTGCGCAGAGCCCGTCGGACTACCGCCCCGCGGTGGGCCCGATCCCCCGCAACTCCCGTACCTCCCCGCCCAGCCGCTCCCGCAGCCCGGTCAGCAGGCCGGGCTCGGCGCCGACCACCCACCGGGCCCCGACCAGATAGGTGCCGCCGTAGACGCCGGCGGAGTCGAGCCAGGTCTCCTTGAGCCGGTCCTCGGGGAACGTGGTGATGACATAGCCGTCGCCACCGGATTCGCAGACGCCCTGGCGCAGTTCGTCCGCCTCGATCCGGATCTCCGCCGCGCACCCGGCGAGGGCGGCGATCACCTCGACCCTGGCGGGTGCCATCACCCCGGCCTCGGGTGCGGCGGACACCCGGGGCGCCCCGCTCCCGGCCGGTCGCGGCCGTACGGCGTCCCCGTCCCCGCCGCACCCCGCCACCAGGGCGACCCCGGCGGCGGCCCCCACCGCGACCAGCACCGCGCGCACCTGTTCCACCCGAGTCCCTCCGTCCCCCGGTCCCGCCTCCCCGTACGGCGAGTAGTACGGACCCCGCCCCGCCCGCGTTCACACCCCCTAGGGTCGACGGATGGACACCTCCGAGACCTGGAAGCCCGACGGTGAGGGAGTGCTGCGGCTGCCCTCGGGGCGGCTGGTGCGCGGACGCGGTCTGCGGTACCCGCTGCCGCCGGGCCCGCGGCCCTCGTACGCCCTGTATCTGCTGGGCCGGGCGCCGGAGCCGGTGGACTGGGCGTACCGCTGGGTGCGCTGGCCCGACTTCCGGCTCCCGGCCGACCGTACGGACGCCGCCGACGCCCTGCGCGAGGCGTGGCGGCGGGCCGACGGCGAGCGGGTGGAGGTCGCCTGCGGCGGCGGCCGGGGCCGTACCGGCACGGCGCTGGCCGCGCTCGCGGTCCTGGACGGCGTCCCCGCCGCCGAGGCCGTCGCCTACGTCCGCGCGCACTACTCGCCCCGCGCGGTGGAGACCCCCTGGCAGCGGCGCTACGTGGCCCGCTTCTCCTGACCGGCCCGCCCCGGCCTACCATGGCGGCCTGCGAGCAGGCGGGAAGAACTCGGAAGAGCCCGGAAGAGCCCTGGAGAGCCCGGAAGAGCCCGGGTAGAACCCGGAAGAAGAAGAACGAGGAGTGCGGCGGATGCGGCGGCTGGGCGATCTGGAGGCGGAGATCATGGACCGCCTCTGGCGGTGGCGGCGGCCGGCGACCGTACGGGAGATCGTCGACGACATCAACGAGGAACGCCCGCTCGCCTACACCACCGTGATGACCGTCGCCAACATCCTCTACAACAAGGGCTGGCTGGTGCGCGGCAAGCAGGGCCGGGCCTGGGTGTACACCCCGGTGCGCAGCCGCGAGCAGTACTCGGCGGCCTTGATGGAGGACGCGCTCGGGACGAGTGAGGACCGGCCGGTGGCGCTCGCGCACTTCGTGGAGCAGATGGACCCCGACGAGATCAGCGCCCTGCGCCAGGCGCTGCGCGCGGTGGGGCGGAAGGCGGGCTCGTGAGCCCGGCGCTCCCCCTGCTCGGGTACGCGGCGGCGGTGGGCCTGCTGGCCCCGCGGCTGCTGCTGCGCGCGGCGTGGGCGTACCGGGCCCCGGCGCTCGCGGTCGCCGTCTGGCAGGGGCTGATCGTCTCCTTCGTACTGGCCGTGGCCCTGGCCGGGCACCATCTCGCCGCCCCCACCGAGCATCTGCACGCCGATGTGGTCGGCTTCCTGCACTGGTGCGGTCTGACCGGCGCGACGGGCGTGCCCGACCCGACGATCACCGACCGTCTGACGGTCGCCCTCCCGCTGACGGTGGTCGCCGCCGCGCTGGCCGCCGTCGCGCTGGAGGCGTTCCGGGGCCGCCGGGCCCGCGCCCGGCACCGCCGGGTCCTGGATCTGGTGGGCCGCCGTGACCCGCTCCTGTCGGCGACGGTCGTCGAGCACGAACGGCCCGCCGTGTACTGCCTCCCCGGCCGCCGTTCGAGGATCGTGGTCAGCGCGGGCGCGCTGCGGCTGCTCTCGCCGGGCCAGTTGGACGCCGTACTCGCCCATGAGCGGGCGCACATCGCGGGGCGGCACCATCTGGCGCTGGCGGTGACGGAGGGGTTCGCCCGGCTGTGCGGGTGGCTCCCGCTGGCCCGGCACGCGCGCGAGCAGACCGCCGTCCTGCTGGAGATGGCGGCCGACGACCGCGCGCTCGACCACCACTCCCGCGATCTGCTGGCCACGGCGATGTACGAGATGGCGGCGGCCCGTTCGGTACCCCCGGGCGCGTTCGCGATGAACGGCCCGAGCACGGCGGACGACCGGAGCGCCGCGGGCAACCGGACCGGGGCCGTGAGCGGCGGGGCGGGAGCCATGGACGGCGGCGGAGCCGGGGCGCTGGTGCGGCTGCGGCGGGTGCTGCATCCGCAGCGGCGTCCGCATCCGGCGCTGCGGGCCGTGCTGGCGGCCGGGGCGGCGCTCCCCCCGGTGATCCCGCTGCTCTTCGGCTGCGTCCCGACCCCGTTCACCTGAGCCCCGCCCGTCCCTCATCTCCCGCCCTCCCCCTCCCCCCGCATTGCACCCCCATCTACGAAGCTACTAAGTTGTTGCCGTATTGCCTACCGGAACATCGCCCCTCCCCAGGAATGTGAGCCGCAGCATGGGAACCCACCGCCGCCCCAAGCCGCCGACCCGGCCCCGGCTCGCCGTGCTGGCCGCCTCGGCGGGGGCGTTCTCGCTGCTGCCGACGGCCCAGAGCCAGGCGGAGCCGAAGCCCTCCGTGGAGCAGGTGCGCACCGAGGTCGAGGAGCTGTACCACGACTCGGAGGCCAGCACCGAGGAGTACAACGAGGCCCAGGAGAAGCGGAAGACCCTTCAGGAGGCGGCGAACAAGGCGCAGGAGGAGGTGGCCCGCCAGCAGGAGGAGATCAATGAGATCCGCGCCGAGATGGGCCCGATAGCCGCCTCCCAGTACCGCGACGGCGGGCTGGACCCGAGCGTGCGGCTCTTCCTCTCCGCCGACCCGGACGACTTCCTGGAGCAGGCGTCCCTGGTGGACCGCACCAGCGAGCGCCAGCGGACCCTGCTGGACAGCCTCCAGCGCAAGCAGCGCGAGATCGCCCAGAGCCGCGCCGAGGCGATGGAGAAGCTGGCGGCGGCCCGCGTGGCCCAGGAGCGGATGAGCGAGAAGAAGGACGAGATCCAGGGCAAGCTGCGCGACGCCCAGAAGCTGCTGAACAGCCTGACCGCCGAGGAGCGGGCGGAACTGAAGGCGGCGGAGGAGAAGGCGGACGAGGCGGCCGGCAGCAGCGACGCCCCGGACACCTACGACGGCGCCGCGAGCGGCCGGGCCCGTACGGCGATCGAGTTCGCGTACGCCCAGCTCGGCAAGCCCTACGAGTGGGGCTCGACCGGCCCGGACTCCTTCGACTGCTCGGGCCTGACCGGCTCCGCCTGGGCTGCCGCGGGCGTCTCCCTGCCGCGTACGGTCAATCAGCAGTACTCGGCGGGCCGCCAGGTCGCCCGCGCCGACCTCCAGCCGGGCGACATCATCTACTGGTACAACAACACCCAGCACAACGGCCTCTACGTCGGCGACGGCAAGGCGATCCACGCCCCGCGCACCGGCAAGAACGTGGAGGTCACCGACCTGGACTCGATGCCGTACTTCGCGGCGACCCGCCCCTGAGCAGCCCCTGATCAGGGGTGGGTCAGGGGCTGATCAGGGACCGCTCGGCCCCGGTCAGCGGGTGGTGAAGGCGGCGGTCCGTACGACGTCCCCGTGCCGGAAGTCCAGGAAGAGGCCGTACGGGCCGGGGCCGCCCGCCACGGCATGGAAGGAGACCTCCGGTCCGGCCGGGGTGACTCCGTCGCCGGGTTCGCCGCCCGGGTGGACGTGGAGATAGGCGAGGTCGGCGGCGCGCAGGGCGACCAGATGGCCGTAGGCGCCCAGGTAGGGCTGGAGGTCGGTGACGGGCTGCCCGTCCTTGTGCACCGAGAAGACCAGCGCGCCGCCCTCGCCGCCGACCAGTTCGCCGTCCAGCCGGACCTCGTAGCCGTCCACCAGGGCGACCCCGGTGGGCTCGGGCAGGGCGACGGGCTCACCGGCCCCCTCGGCGAGCAGAACGGCGACGGCGGTCACCGGGTCGCCGCCGTGCGGGCGGAAGTCGGCGAAGACCCGGTACTCCCCGCCCTTCGGCAGCTCCACCGGCACCGACCAGATCCCGTCCCCGCCGAGCACCGGGTGCAGATGCCGGTACACGGAGAGATCGCGCGAGGCGACGATCAGATGCAGTTCCTTGCCGTGCGACTCCTCGTACTCGGCGGAGGAGGCGAGGAGCCGGGGCCCGTGCTCACCGTCCTCGATCACGCTGAACCGCAGATCGGTCTTCTCCCCGGCGGTGACGCGGGGCGTGGCCAGCTCCAGCCGGTGGCTCACGGCGGAGGCGGCGGCGTGCCCGTGGCTCCCGTGGTCGCCATGGCCCCCCTGGTGCCCGTGGTGACCGGCGTGTGCGTGGTGCGCGGCGCTGTTCATGACCGACTCCTCGTTCGTCTTCCTCGTCGCCCGTGACCGGACGACTGAGGGAAACATACCCCCGGGGGGTATGTGAAGTCAAGAGTGATCAACAAGGTGACCAACGGGGTGACCAGCCGGGCGATCAATGGCACACCCCCACCCGGAGCTTGCCATAAATACCACTGGGGGGTATACATATTTCCAGGCACAGATACCCCCATGGGGTATCCAGCGCCCACAGTGAGCGGATCACCCGGGTGACCCGCCCCTCTTCCCACTCCGACCCACGGGAGAACGAACGCCATGTCGAACTGCTGCACCACGGACGGAAGCTGCCACTCCACCGCCGAGGTCACGACGGTCTACCGGGTCGAGGGCGTGGGCAGCGCCCACTGCCAGGGCGTGGTGACCAAGGCCGTCGGCGATCTCGCGGAGATCACCGCGGTCGAGGTCGAGATCGGCACCGGCCTGGTGACGGTCACCACGGCCACCGAGCCGGACGAGGCGCTGGACGCCCTGATCGCCAAGACGGTCGACGAGGCCGGCTACGGCTACGCGGGCCGGGCGGCGACGGCATCGTCGTCGTCCTGAGCGACCACCACCGCACAGACCGGAAGGGCCGCCCCCGAGAGGGGCGGCCCTTCCGGCGTGTGGCGCAGGGGCCCCACTGGCCGTCCTCAACGACGTACACCTCACCCTGCGGCGGCCCCGGGGCCCTCGCACGGCTCCGGGGCCCTCGCACAGCAGAAGGACCCCGCACGCACCGTGTGGTGCTACGGGGCCCTTCTGATCCGACCTGGCGGGAGGGGCAGGGGGGGAGGGAGAGACGCGAGCGGCCCTCGGGGGTGCTCAGACCCCGGCCCGCTCCCCCGCCCCCTTCCGCTCCCCGGCCGCCGCGGCGGCAGCGGGCTCCCGGCGCATCACCAGCAGGGTGACGAGCCCGCCGACCGCGGCGATCACTGCGGCCCAGACGAAGGCCGCGCTGAACCCGTCCGTCAGCGCGGGCAGATCACCGAGCTGCCCGGCCCCCTGCGAGGTGGCGACGGCGGTCAGGGTCGCCAGCCCCAGCGCGGAACCCACCTGATAGGTGGTGTTGACGATGCCGGAGGCCAGCCCGGCCTGCTCCTGCGGGGCGCCGGACATCGCGGCCATCATCGCCGGTATGTAGGCGAGCGACATACCGAGCGCGGCGACGAGCGAGGCGGGCAGGACGTCCACCACGAAGGTGCCGGTGGGCTCGACGGCGGACAGCCACAGCAGCCCGCCCGCGAGGACCAGCAGCCCGGTGCCGATCAGCGCCTTGGCGCCGAAGCGGCCCATCAGCCGCGCGGTGATGGCCGTCATGAACACCATCAGCAGCCCGGTCATGGGCAGCAGCGCGGCCCCGGAGGCGAAGGCCCCGTAACCGAGCACCTGCTGGAGGTACAGGTTCAGGAAGTACCACATCGGGATCCAGGCGGCCCCGAGCAGGGTCATGGCGAGGTTGGCGGAACCGAGCCGGGGCACCCGCCAGATGCCGAGCGGCATGAGCGGCTCGCGCACGGCCCGCTGGATGACGAAGAAGAGCCCCAGCAGCACCCCGGCACCGATCAACTGGAGCACGGTGGCGGTGGCTCCCCAGCCCACCTCGGGCGCCCGCACCACGGCGAACACCGCGAGCGCCAGCCCGGCGGTGACGGCGACGGCACCCAGCACATCGACCCCGCCCTTGCGCCCCTGCACGGACGGCAGGATCTTGGTGGCGGCGAGGGTGGCCACACCGATGGGCACGTAGATGATGAAGATCCACGGCCAGCTCAGCCACTCCGTGAACACCCCGCCCAGGAACACCCCGGCGGTGCCTCCGGCGGGCGCGGCGGCCCCGTAGAGCGCCATGGCCTTGCCCAGTTCCCGGGGGTTGTGGGCGAAGAGCATCATCAGCAGGGTCATCGCGGCCGGCGCGATCAGCGCGCCGCCGACGCCCTGCACGGCCCGCCCCACGACCTCGACCCAGGCGGTCTGCGCGGCGGCGGCGACCACGGACCCGGCGATCAGCACGACCCACCCGGCGTTGAACACCCGCCGCGCCCCGAGCAGATCGGACAACCGCCCACCGAGCAGCAACAGCCCACCGAAGGCGATCACATAAGCATTGAAGACCCACTGCAACTCACCCTGCGAGAACCCGAGATCCTTCTGCATCTCGGGCAGCGCGACGCCGATGATCGACGTATCCATGATCACCATGAACTGAGCCGCGGCGAGTACGGCGAGCGCCCACCATCGTCTGGGATTGACGTCGGACATCTCTCCACCACCCCTTTGAGTCAGCTACGAAAAAGCTGTGAACCAGCGACATTCCCAATACCCCTAGGGGGTATCGAGCTGCCGCACGGTAACATACCCCTAGGGGGTATAGCTAGCCGCCGGGTCGACATCACCGACCCGAACGAGACGACCGAGCGCGCTCCCCCGCACGACGAGGCCCGCTCTCCCGGCACCGCCGGGCGCGCCCGTCCCACACGACGAGGCCCCCTCCCCCGCACGACCGGGCCCGCTCCCCCACCCCACCCAACCCGGTCAGATCAGCGGAGTGATCCGCTCCTCGACCCCCAGCAGGGCCCGCCCGTACAGCTCCGTCGCGAGGGCCGGGTTGACGAGGGCGTGGCGGCTGGCGGTCTCCTGGTCGCGCCAGATCCGCTGGAGCGGGGCGGATTCCGCGAAGCCGCCCGCGCCCTGGACGCTGAGCAGCCGGTCGATCGCCTCCCGCGCACAGCGCGCGATGTACCCGGTGTCCATGCGGGCACGGGCCCGGCCCAGCAGCGGCATGTACGCGCCCCGCGCGGCCCAGTCGTCGATGTCGTCGGCGCAGCGCAGCATGTGCAGCTCGGCGGTGTCGACGAGTTGCGCCGCCTCGGCGAGCTGCGTCTGCACGAAGGGCGCGTCACGGGCACGGCCGTAGCAGGTGCCGGAGATGCCCCTGCCCCCGGCGAGCGACTCCATGACCGCCTCCAGCGCGGCCTTCGCCAGCCCCACCTGGGGCCCGGCCAGCACCAGGGCGAGCACCGGAACCAGGGCCGCCCGGTACAGTCCCTCGTCCTCGTCCTCGTCCTCGTGCTCGCGCTCGCGCTCGGTGCCGTGCTCCCCGCCGATGGCCCTGGTCAGCGACATGACGCGATACGCGGGGACGAAGACGTCCGCGGCGACGAGGGTGTTGCTGCCGGTGCCGCGCAGGCCGGCGACGTACCAGGTGTCCTCGACCGTCAGGTCCGCCATCGGGATCAGCGCCACCCCCTGCTCGGCCGGCTGCCCGTCGGCGGCCTCGCCGAGGGGAAGGCCCAGCACCGCCCACCGGCTGTGCAGACTCCCCGAGGCGAAGCCCCACTTCCCGGTGACCACCCGGCCGCCGTCGGCCTCGCGCCAGACCCCCGCCGGGGACAGCACACTGCACACCCGGACGTCCGGCCCGCTCCCCCACACCTCCCGCTGAACCCGCCGCGGAAACAGCGCGACCAGCCAATTACCGGCATTGATCAGCGTGCTCACCCAGGCGGTCGAGCCGCAGCCGCGCGCCAGCTCCGCACCGACCCGGACCAGGGTCCGGACGCTCACCTCGTGCCCACCGAGGCGCCGGGGCACGGTGAGCCGGAGGAGACCGGCCCCGGCCAGGGCCGCGAGGTTCTCGTCCACGACCCGGCGCTCCCCCTCGGTACGCGCCGCGTTGCCCCGCAGCAGCGGCACCAGCTCCGCGGCCCGCCCGACCAGCCCGTCCCCCTCCCCACGGGCAGCGGACGAGAACACGGACGACGACGACTTCGACCTCGACCTCGACCTCGACATAAGACGACCCTCCGGAACTCCGCGGCGCCACCTCCGCGGCACCGCCTCTGCGACCATCCGGACGCCCCCGCTCACCGGGGCGCCCCACTCACCGCCCACCAGGACACGACAGACACCGGGCCATCGAGCCCATGCCGTGCGCCCGTTCGACCCGCTTCACCCGAAGGAGACCCCGCCCCCGTGCCCGCTCCCACCGGAACTCGTCGGATAAGCTGCCGCCCTTTGCAGCGGTTTCCTCCTGAAGAGGGTGTGCATGAGAACAAGCAGACGAACCATCGCGGTGACGACGCTCGTGGGGGCGCTGGGGCTCTCGGTGCTGAACGCGCCGGCGGCTCAGGCGGCGGACACCGGTATCACCGTGTCGGACATCGTCATCAACAACGGCAAGCCGATCGTGGTCGGCACCTCGAAGGTGGTGGAGCCGGCCCTCAGCTTCAAGGTCAAGCTGCCCGCCGGGTACAGCACCGACGATCCCTTCGCCTACGACGCGCACCCCTTCCTCTACCGGGGCAGCATCAAGACGGCGGCCGAGACCGGGAACAACTACATCCAGGCGGGCAGCTACACCTGCTACGAGATCGACTCCAAGCGCACCGAGTGCGAGGGCAACCTCTACATCGACCCGCACCCGAGCCAGGAGCAGGTCGACTCCAACAGCGACGCCACGAACTGGAAGGTCGGCGTCTCCCTGCTCCTCTTCAAGGCCAACGGCCAGCTCAAGGCGTCGGAGCTGGAGACCCGCTCCCTCACCGTCCCGCTCAAGCGCGCCGCCAAGGCGACCACCAACGCCTCCCCGGAGCCGGTCACCAAGGGCAAGCCGATCACCGTCACGGGCAAGCTGACCCGGGCGAACTGGGGCACGAAGAAGTACGACGGCTACGGCGGCCGTACGGTCAGCCTCCAGTTCCGCGCCAAGGGCACCGACACCTACAAGACGGTCAAGAAGGCCACCACCAGCAGCACCGGAAGCCTGAAGACGACGGTCACCGCGTCGGTCGACGGCTCCTACCGCTGGGTGTACCACGGCAACTCCACCACCGGCGCCACCACCAGCACGGCCGACTACATCGACGTGCGCTGAGCCCCTGAGCAGGGCCGCCACGCTGAGCCCCTGAGCAGGGCCACCACCGAGGGACCCGCGCGACGGCACCGGGAGGACCAGTTGGAGCGGATCGGTTCCTACGCCGTCGTGCGGGAACTCGGTGCGGGCGGTATGGGCACGGTGTACCTGGCCCGGTCACGCGGCGGGCGCCTGCTCGCGGTCAAGGTGGCGAGGCCCGAGCTGGCCTCGGACCCCGACTTCCGGGCCCGGTTCCGTGCCGAGGTGGAGGCCGCGCGCAGGGTCGGCGGCTTCCACACCGCGCAGGTGGTGGACGCCGACCCGGACGGCGAACCCCCCTGGCTGGCCACGGCCTACCTACCCGGCCCGACCCTCGCCCACGTCATCCGCTCATCCGAACACCCCCTGCCCGCCCCCGAGTTGCGACAACTCGGCGCGGCACTGGCAGAGGCACTCCAGGCGGTACACGGATGCGGACTGGTCCACCGCGACCTCAAACCGGCCAACATCATCATGGCGCCGGACGGCCCGCGCGTCGTGGACTTCGGTATCGCGCGGGCCGTCGAATCCACCCGGCTGACCACGACGGGCCACACCTTCGGCACCCCCGGCTATCTCGCCCCCGAGCAGGCGGAGGGCCGTGAAGTGACGGGTGCCGCCGATGTGTTCGCCCTCGGCGCCGTCCTCGTGGCGGCGGCGGGCGGCAGCGCCTTCGGCGCGGGCACCCCGATGATGCTCATGTACCGCTCGGTCCACTCACCACCGAACCTCTCACCACTCCCAAAAGACCTGCGCGGAATCATCGCCGCATGCCTGGAGAAGAACCCCGCCCACCGCCCCACCCCAGAAAACCTGCTCGACGCCTTCACCGAAACCGCGCTCCCCACCCTCATCACGCCACCGCCGACCACCGCCGCACCCGGCACCACCACCGACTCCTTCCACGCCGAGGACGACGAACGCGCTCTGGTCATCAACACCCACGGCATCGAGATCAGGCTGGTCGAATACCGGGGCACCGCCATCGAATTCCCCTGGACCGACATCGCAAGCATCAGCCACACCTTCTCCGCCGCCGCCCGCCAGTGCACCCTGTTCATCGAGGTACCGGACGACACCCCGTACGACTGCACCCTCACCGCCCCCGACGACCCGACCTTCGCCGACTGGGCCCGACGACTGCCGGATGTCCTGAACCACTACTGCGAGTAGGACCGCCCCGCCGCGGCCGAGAGGCCCAGGGAAAGTGATCGGACCGCGTTTCCCCCGCCACCCCCACCGGCCAACGGACGTACCGTGGAGGGACATCCACCTGGTGGGGGTGCCCATGCGGTACGAGGACGAGAGCATCGGCGACCGGATCGGCCGACTGCTCGCGCAGGCGCGGACAGCCTGACCGCACAGACACCTGCCCCGGTCGTCATCACCCGCCGACCGGGGCCACTCATCTCTTGATCGCCTGCACTTCGGTTGAGCGTCGGCCGAGCTGATCATCTTCAAGAGCGAACCGGCGCTCGCGCCCGACCCGGGAAGTGGCCCGCCTCGCAGGTCAGATCGATTCTGCCCGGAAGGAAATGGTGGGGCGGGTGGGACTCGAACCCACGGCCGACGGATTATGAGTCCGCTGCTCTAACCGGCTGAGCTACCGCCCCATAGCGGCGTGTCGCGCACATTTGTGCGCGCCGTCTGCCGCAGCATAGCCGCTCATACGATCTCCTGCTCCGGATGGTCGGCTTCCCACGGCGTTCATGACCTGAGGACTCCGTGCCGCCTCGAACGGTTCCGCCGGACATGAAAACGGGCATGAAAAAGGACCCCGCTGGGGCCCTCGTTCACCAGGCTCCCCCGACTGGACTCGAACCAGTAACCTGCCGGTTAACAGCCGGCTGCTCTGCCAATTGAGCTACGGAGGACCGAGCTCCCCCGACTGGACTCGAACCAGTAACCTGCCGGTTAACAGCCGGCTGCTCTGCCAATTGAGCTACGGAGGAATGCCTCGTTGCATCGAACGTACCTACCTGGGTGTTCACCAGGGGGCGTGGGCTCGCTGCGACACATACATTAGCGCAAGCAGGGGGGTGCTCCGCCAATCGGTTCCCCCGGGCCCGACGCCGACTGCTGGACACGTCAAGAAGGGGTGGACGCCGTGCGCTACAAGCTCATGTTCGTCGCCGGACTCGCGGTGGGTTACGTACTGGGCACCAGGGCCGGGCGCGAGCGCTACGAGCAGCTCAAGAAGTCGGCGCGGCAGATCGCCGAGAACCCGGCCGTGCGCAACACCGCCGAGACCGCCGCCCAGCAGGGGCGGGAGTTCGCGGGCAAGGCCTACCACGCGGTGAGCGAGAAGGTGGGCGACCGGATGCCCGACTCGGTGGCCGACCGGGTCCGCTCGCTGCGGGAGCGCACCGCCGGTGGCGGCGGGGGCGAGGACGACTGGGGTACCAGCAATACGTGACCCGACGGTCGCCTCGGTCCCCCGATCCCGCCTCCCGGGGCGGGATCACCCCGCCCATACGGCAAAATCAAGGGCATGGGGATAGTCGCCGGGCTGGACAGCTCACCCGATTCCACTCGTATCGTCGTCTGTGACGCGGACAGCGGTTCCGTGCTGCGGACCGGGTTCGCGCCGCACCCCCTGCCCGAGGGTTCGGGCGGGGCCCGGCCCAGTGATGTCGATCCACAGGCATGGCTGCTCTCGCTGGGCGAGGCCGCCGGGGGCGGGCTGCTGGAGGGTGTGCAGGCCATCGGGGTGTCCGCGCAGCAGAACGCGCTGATCGCGCTGGACGCCCAGGGCAATACCGTACGGCCCGCGCTGGTCGGTGGGGACAAGCGGGCGCAGGTCGCCGCCGCCGATCTGGTGGACGCGCTCGGCGGGCGGGAGGCGTGGGCGCATGCCGTGGGGTGTGTGCCGCAGGCGGCGCAGCCGGTGACCAAGCTGCGCTGGCTCAGCCGGAGCGAGCCGGAGAACGCGCGGCGGGCGGCCGTCCTGATGCAGGCCCACGACTGGCTGGTGTGGCAGTTGCTGGGGCGGCCGGTGCGGCGGACGACCGACCGGGGCGGGGCCTCGGGCACCGGGTACTGGTCGGCGGCGGCCGGGGCGTACCGGCCGGATCTGGTGGAGCTGGCGCTCGGGCACCAGGCGATGCTGCCGGAGGTGATCGGTCCTGCGGATGCGGCGGGTACGACGCCGGAGGGGCTGCTGATCTCCGCCGGGACCGGCGAGACCATGGCCGCGGCGCTGGGGCTGGGGCTGGGGCTCGGGGACGCGGTGGTGTCGCTGGGGGCGTCGGGGTCGGTGATGGCCGTGCATCCCGAGGCGCTCCAGGATCCGAGCGGGATGATCACATCGCTGGCGGACGCTACGGGCATGCATTTGCCGGTCGTGACGACGCTGAACGCGGTGCGGACGTTGCGCGGGGCCGCCGAGCTGCTCGGGGCCGGGGATCTGGAGGGGCTGTCGGCGCTGGCGATGAAGTCGACGCCGGGCGCGCACGGGCTGGTGCTGCTGCCGTATCTGGAGGGTGAGCGCACCCCGAGTCTGCCGCACACCGCGGGCACCCTGGCCGGGCTGCGGCGGGAGTCGATGAAGCCGGAGCACTTCGCGCGGGCCGCGTTCGAGGGGATGCTCTGCGGGCTCGCGGACGCGCTGGACGTGCTGCGCGGGCGCGGGGTGGACGTACGGCGGGTGTTTCTGCTGGGGTCGGCGGCCGGGCTGCCGGCCGTGCAGGCGGCGGCTCCGGCGCTGTTCGGGGCGCAGGTCGTCGTGGTGCAGCCCGCCGACTACGGGGCGATCGGCGCCGCCCGGCAGGCGGCCTGGGCGCTCGGGGTGTCGCAGGGCACGCTGGACGCGCGCACCCCGCCGGGGTGGCAGGGGGCGGTGGCGGCCCAGGTGCTCGACCCGGGGGACGAGCTGGCCGTGGGACAGGCGGTGCGCCAGCAGTTCGTGGCGGTTCGGGAGCAGACTCATCCGGGTGCATTCCGGGTGTGACGGGTTCCCGGCGCGAGGTGAGGAATGTAAGAGTCCGGTAGTAAGGGGCCCCGGACGGCCGCTGAGGGCACCACCGGCGGCGTAATTCGGTTGAGGTAACGCCGGTGGAGTGTCCGACGATGGGGGCCCAGGGGGCGACCGCCCCCCACTTCCCCCCGCTCCCCTCACTCCCTGATTCTCACCTCACCTCGCCGAACCCGAGAGACCTCAGCGTGCTCATACGACTTCTGCGGACCTATCTCAGGCCCTACCGAAAACCCATCGTGCTGCTGGTGCTGCTCCAGTTCCTCCAGACCTGCGCGACGCTCTATCTGCCCACCCTCAACGCCGACATCATCGACAACGGTGTCGTCAACGGCGACACCGGCTACATCGTCGGCTACGGCGCCCTGATGATCGGGATCTCCCTGGCCCAGGTCGTCTGCAACATCGGGGCCGTCTTCTACGGGGCCCGGACCGCGGCGGCACTCGGCCGGGACGTCCGGGCCGCCGTCTTCGACCGGGTGCAGTCGTTCTCCTCCCGGGAGCTGGGGCACTTCGGGGCGCCCTCGCTGATCACCCGGACCACCAATGACGTCCAGCAGATCCAGATGCTGGCCCTGATGACCTTCACGCTGATGGTGTCGGCGCCGATCATGTGCGTGGGCGGCATCGTGCTGGCGCTCGGGCTGGACGTCCCGCTGTCCGGGGTGCTGGTGGCCGTCGTGCCGGTGCTCGGGCTGAGCGTGACGCTGATCGTGCGGGCGCTGCGCCCGCTGTTCCGGTCGATGCAGGTGCGGCTGGACACGGTGAACCGGGTGCTGCGCGAGCAGATCACCGGCAACCGGGTGATCCGGGCGTTCGTCCGCGACGCGTACGAGCAGCAGCGGTTCCGGCAGGCCAACGCCGAGCTGACGGACGTATCGGTGAAGTCCGGGAATCTGCTGGCGCTGATGTTTCCCATCGTGATGACGGTGGTGAATGTGTCGTCGATCGCGGTGGTGTGGTTCGGGGCGCACCGGATCGCCGGCGGGGGGATGCAGATCGGTGATCTGACGGCGTTCCTCTCCTATCTGATGCAGATCGTGATGTCCGTGATGATGGCCACCTTCATGTTCATGATGGTGCCGCGGGCGGAGGTGTGCGCCGAGCGGATCCAGGAGGTCCTGGACACGGAGTCGAGTGTGGTGCCGCCCGTCGCGCCGGTCACCGAGCTGCGCCGGCGCGGGTATCTGGAGATCCGGGGGGCGGGGTTCCGTTACCCGGGCGCCGAGGAGCCGGTGCTGCGGGACGTCGGTCTGGTGGCCCGGCCCGGCGAGGTCACGGCGGTGATCGGCTCGACGGGCAGCGGCAAGTCCACGCTGCTCGGGCTCGTCCCCCGGCTGTTCGACGCCACCGAGGGGGAGGTGCTGGTCGACGGTACGGCGGTGACGGCGATCGAGCCGCGGCTGCTGGCCCGGACCGTCGGGCTGGTGCCGCAGCGGCCGTATCTCTTCGCGGGGACGATCGCCACCAATCTGCGGTACGGCAATCCGGACGCCACGGATGATGAGCTGTGGCACGCGCTGGAGGTGGCGCAGGCCAGGGAGTTCGTGGCGGCGCTGGAGGGTGGGCTGAACGCGCCCGTCGCGCAGGGCGGCACCAATGTGTCCGGCGGTCAGCGGCAGCGGCTCGCCATCGCCCGGACGCTGGTGCAGCGCCCGGAGATCTTTCTCTTCGACGACTCCTTCTCCGCCCTCGACTACGCCACCGACGCCGCGCTGCGGGCCGCGCTCGCCGCGGAGACCGCCGACGCGACCGTGGTGATCGTCGCGCAGCGGGTGTCGACCATCCGCGACGCCGACCGGATCGTCGTCCTGGACGAGGGCCGGATCGTCGGCAGCGGCCGTCACCAGGAGCTGATGGCCGGGAACGCGACCTACCGGGAGATCGTGCTCTCCCAGCTCACGGAAGCGGAGGCTGCCTGATGGCCGGGCCCGCGGGGCGGATGATGGCCGGCACCGGCCCCGACAGCCGCTCGCTCGACTTCAAGAACTCGGCGAAACGGCTCATCGGCCAGTTCCGCCCGGAACGGCTGACGATCTACGCGCTGCTGGTGTGCGTGGTGATCAGCGTGGGTCTGTCGGTGATCGGGCCGAAGATCCTCGGGGACGCCACCGACCTGGTCTTCGCCGGGATCATCGGCCGGGAGATGCCCGCCGGGATCAGCCGTGCGCAGATGCTCGCCGATATGCGCGAGCGCGGCGACGGCCGGATGGCCGACATGCTCTCCGGCACCGACTTCACCCCCGGTGAGGGCATCGACTTCACCGCCGTCGGGCAGGTGCTGCTGCTCGCGCTCGGGGTGTTCCTGATCGCCGGGCTGCTGATGGCGGTGGCGACCCGGCTGGTGAACCGGGCCGTCAACCGGACGATGTTCCGGATGCGCGAGGACGTCCAGACCAAGCTGTCCCGGCTGCCGCTGTCCTACTTCGACAAGCGCCAGCGCGGCGAGGTGCTGTCCCGGGCGACCAACGACATCGACAACATCGGCCAGACCCTCCAGCAGTCCATGGGCCAGCTCATCAACTCGGTGCTGACGATCATCGGCGTGCTGGTGATGATGTTCTACGTCTCCTGGATCCTGGCGCTGGTCGCGCTGGTCACCGTGCCGCTGTCGTTCGTCGTCGCCACCCGGGTCGGCAAGCGGTCGCAGCCGCACTTCGTGGCGCAGTGGCGCACCACCGGCAAGCTCAACGCGCACATCGAGGAGATGTACACCGGCCACACTCTGGTCAAGGTCTTCGGGCGGCAGGACGAGTCGGCGGCGCAGTTCGCCGAGCAGAACGGGGAGCTGTACGAGGCCGGGTTCCGGGCGCAGTTCAACAGCGGGATCATGCAGCCGCTGATGATGTTCGTGTCGAACCTGAACTATGTGCTGGTCGCGGTGGTCGGCGGGCTGCGGGTCGCCTCCGGCGCGCTGTCCATCGGGGACGTCCAGGCGTTCATCCAGTACTCCCGGCAGTTCTCGATGCCGCTCACACAGGTCGCGTCGATGGCGAACCTGGTGCAGTCCGGGGTCGCCTCCGCCGAGCGGGTCTTCGAACTCCTCGACGCCGGGGAGCAGTCCGCGGACCCGGTGCCGGGGGTGCGGCCGGAGGAGCTGCGGGGGCGGGTGGCCCTGGAATCCGTCTCCTTCCGCTACGACCCCGACAAGCCGCTGATCGAGGAGCTGTCGCTGACGGTGGAGCCCGGTCAGACGGTCGCGATCGTCGGCCCTACCGGGGCGGGCAAGACGACGCTGGTGAATCTGCTGATGCGGTTCTACGACGTCTCCGGCGGCCGGATCACCCTCGACGGGGTCGATATCGCCGCGATGTCCCGGGACGAGCTGCGGGCCGGGATCGGCATGGTCCTCCAGGACACCTGGCTGTTCGGCGGCACGATCGCGGAGAACATCGCGTACGGCGCCACGCGCGAGGTGAGCCGCGGGGAGATCGAGGAGGCGGCACGGGCGGCGCACGCGGACCGGTTCGTCCGGACGCTGCCGGACGGGTACGACACGGTGATCGACGACGAGGGGGCGGGGGTCAGCGCCGGGGAGAAGCAGCTCATCACCATCGCGCGGGCGTTCCTGTCCGACCCGGTGATCCTGGTGCTGGACGAGGCGACGTCCTCCGTCGACACCCGGACCGAGGTGCTGATCCAGAAGGCGATGGCCAAGCTCCAGCACGGGCGGACGTCGTTCGTGATCGCCCACCGGCTCTCCACGATCCGGGACGCGGACACGATCCTGGTGATGGAGAACGGCTCGATCGTGGAGCAGGGCGCGCACGGGGAGCTGGTGGAGGCCGGGGGCGCGTACGCGCGGCTGTACAGGGCGCAGTTCGCGGAGGCGGTGGCGGAGGTGGATTAGGGGTGCCGTGGCGGGGGTGGGCGCTTGCCCGCGCGAGCGGGGTGCCGTGGCGGGGGTGGGCGCTTGCCCGCGCGAGCGGGGTGCCGCTGCGCCCACTCCCCATCGCCCTGCGGGGCAACGCCACTCTCAGTCGAGATAACCCCTCAACTGATCCGCGAACGCATGATCGCGAAGCTTGTTCAACGTCTTCGACTCGATCTGCCGGATCCGCTCCCGCGTCACCCCGAAGATCCTCCCGATCTCCTCCAGCGTCCGCGGACGCCCGTCCGCCAGCCCGTACCGCAACTGGACGACCTTGCGCTCCCGCTCCCCCAGCGTCGACAGCACCGCCTCCAGATGCTCCCGCAGCAGCAGGAACGCCGCCGACTCCACCGGGCTCGCGGCGTCACCGTCCTCGATGAGGTCGCCGAGGGCGACATCGTCCTCCTCGCCGACCGGCGCGTGCAGCGACACCGGTTCCTGGGCGAGCCGCAGCACCTCCCCCACCCGCTCCGGCGCCAGGTCGAGCTGGGCCGCGACCTCCTCCGCCGTCGGCTCGTACCCCCGTTCCTGGAGCATCCGGCGCTGCACCCGGACCACCCGGTTGATCAGCTCCACCACATGCACCGGGACCCGTATCGTGCGCGCCTGGTCGGCGAGGGCGCGGGACATGGCCTGGCGGATCCACCAGGTGGCGTACGTGGAGAACTTGTAGCCGCGGGCGTAGTCGAACTTCTCGACCGCGCGGATCAGGCCGAGGTTGCCCTCCTGGACCAGGTCGAGCATGGTCAGCCCGCGGCCGACGTACCGCTTCGCGACCGAGACGACCAGGCGGAGGTTGGCCTCGATGAGGCGGCGTTTGGCCATCCGGCCCATGACGACGAGCCGGTCGAGATCGAGGGCGAGTTCGCTGTCGAGGGCGGGGGCGGAGCCCAGTTTCTCCTCGGCGAACAGCCCGGCCTCGACCCGGCGGGCGAGGTCGACCTCCTCGGCGGCGGTGAGCAGCGGGATACGGCCGATCTCGCGGAGGTACTGGCGGAAGAGGTCGGAGGTGGGGCCGCTGGTGTCGGCGCGGGCGGGGCGGGCCGGTTCGACGGGCTCGGCGGGCTCGGCGGGTTCGACGGGTTCGGTGGCGTCCAGTGCGGCGAGGGGCGGGCCGTCGGGCTCGTCCGGGTCGGGGGCCGTGCCGGTGGCATCGGGGTGGCCCTCGGTGAGGTGCTGGGGTGGTACGGCGACCAGGACGCCGGTCTCGGTGTCCGGCCGGGCCGCGCCGGTGGTGGGGGTGTCGTTCTGCACGAGGGTCTGGGTCTGCACGGGGGCGACCTCCAGGATGATCGCTGCTGAGGCGTGCGGCAGCGCTGCTTGGGGGGCGGAGTCGACGGCCTTGCCGCTGTCCGTCCCGTACGCGATGAGCGGAACCGCGGGGGTGTGGAACCCGTGGGGGACGGGTCGGCCGCGCTCCGAGGACTCAGGCACCGCTCCCCAGTGTGGGGTACGACACATCGCCGCCACGAGGGGCGTGCGGTGACTTTTTGCGTCCGGGCTGTGACAACCAGCTCAGAGCGCGGTTGGACCCTCGTCCTGGAGTGCTCTGTCGTAGCGCGTCAACGTCATCATCTCGTTTTGGATAGCCGCAGCTTGGGCGGCATCTACGTGGCTAACGCGAGTCAGAAGGCTCTGGAGGTCATGTAGCCGACGCGCGACCGCTCGTCGGCGGACCGCCACCAACTGCCCTCCCGCATATTGCTCATCCACCGATTTGCGGCGAAGCGTCTCAACCACTAGTTCCGTGACCAGTGCACGGACAGCGTCGTCGGGGGCGGCTGCGCGGACACGGACCAGATAGTCTTGGTAATCCTCGGTACCCGATTCCGCGCCGCCCGCGTCAAAGATCACTTCGCGTACGGTGGCGTAGGGGGCGGCGGTGAATTCGTCGGCGCCATATGCGTCAAAGGCTGGCGAGACCAGGTCTGGCCGTTGGAGAGCCAGCTTCAGCAACTCACGTTCAGTGGAGTAGACAGGGTTACGCAAAGTCAAAGGAGCCCCTCCGAAGGCCCGGGCGGGAGCTTCATGCATCTGGAGGGAGTCCGTACGGGCGGGGGCAGGGCCGCGACCGCGGCGAGAGAGGTGGCCAACCCTGGTCACCACGTGCTCCGGGTCGAGAATGCCGACCAGTCCGGCCAGCAACACGGCTGTCTCCCTGCGCGCCGTTTCTTCCTTGATCTTGGCCGTGACGGGTGCGGCTTCGTCCAGAGCGGCGGCCCGACCCCCCGGAGTATCCAGGTCATAGTGCTTTACGATGTGCTGAAGGGCGAACTTGAACAACGGGGTAGGACTCTCCACCAGTCCCTTCACGGCCACGTCACCCTTCGCCAGTCGCAGATCACATGGGTCCATCCCCTCAGGAGCAATCGCGATGTAGGTCTCGGCCGCGAACTTCTGGTCGTCCTCGAATGCCCGCAGGGCAGCCTTCTGCCCGGCGGCGTCACCATCGAAGGTGAAGATCACTCTCGCCGTCGACTTGTCCATCAGAAGGCGACGGAGAATCTTGATGTGCTCATTACCAAATGATGTTCCGCAGGTCGCGATTGCTGTCGTGATCCCGGCGAGATGACACGCCATGACGTCTGTGTAGCCTTCCACCACCACGACGCTGCGCGTCTTGGCGATCTCCTTCTTCGCGAGGTCGATGCCGTAGAGCACCTGGGACTTCTTGTAGATCGCCGTCTCGGGCGTGTTGAGGTACTTGGGGCCGGTGTCGGCCTCGTAGAGCTTGCGGGCGCCGAAGCCGACGACATCGCCCGCGATGTCCCGGATGGGCCACATGAGGCGGCCCCGGAAGCGGTCGATGGGGCCGCGGCGGCCCTCCTGGGCGATGCCGGAGAGGAGCAGTTCCTTGTCGGTGAAGCCCTTGCCGCGCAGATAGCGCGTGAGGTGGTCCCAGCCCTGGGGGCTGTAGCCCACGCCGAAGTGGACGGCGGCGGTGTGGTCGAATCCGCGCTCGGTGAGGAAGGTCCGGCCGGTCTCGGCCTCCGGGGAGGTGGCGAGCTGCTCCGCGTACCACTCGGCGGCGATCTTGTGGGCCTCGACCAGGCGGATGCGCTCGCCGCGCTGGTGGGAGGGGTTGTAACCGCCCTCCTCGTAGCGCAGGGTGATGCCAGCCTGGGCGGCGAGGCGCTCGACCGCCTCGGAGAAGGAGAGGTGGTCCACCTTCATCACGAAGGTGATGGTGTCGCCGCCCTCCTGGCAGCCGAAGCAGTGGAAGAGTCCCTTGCTCGGGCTGACCTGGAAGGACGGCGACTTCTCGTCATGGAACGGGCAGAGGCCCTTGAGGTTGCCCCCGCCCGCGTTGCGCAACTGGAGGTACTCGGACACCACGGCGTCGATCGGGACCCCGTCCCGAACCGCCTTCACGTCCTCGTCGTTGATCCGTCCAGCCACGAGGAGAGTCTACGGGGGCGCACTGACACTCACGGGACGAGGTTTTCCAGCGCAATGTGCGGGTCCGCCAGATCGTCGGTGCTCACCGGGGCTCCGGAGCGGATCAACTGCTGGATCGGGTCTGTGACATCCCACACGTTCACATTCATCCCGGCCAGCACCCGCCCCTCCTTCAGCCAGAACGCGATGAACTCCCGCTTCGCCGCGTCCCCCCGGATCACCACCTGGTCGTACGACCCGGGCGGCGCCCAGCCGCTGTACTCCATCCCCAGGTCGTACTGGTCGGAGAAGAAGTACGGCACCCGGTCGTACGGCGTGTCCGTGCCGAGCATCGACCGGGCGGCGGCCGGTCCGCCGTTGAGGGCGTTCGCCCAGTGCTCCACCCGGACCCGGGCCCCGAACAGGGCGTGCGGGAAGGCGGCCACATCACCGGCGGCGTAGATGTCGGGGTCGGAGGTGCGCAGCCGTTCGTCCACCAGGATGCCGCCGCCGTCCGCGCGGTCGGCGATCGCCAGTCCCGCCGACTCGGCGAGGCCCGTGCGGGGAGCGGCGCCGATCGCGGCGAGCACGTCGTGCGCCGGGTGCTCCTCGCCGTCGTCGGTGCGGGCGGCCAGGACCAGGCCGTCCTGGCCGACGATCTCGGTGAGCCGCGCCCCGAAGTGGAACCGGACCCCGCGGGAGCGGTGCAGCTCCGCGAAGAGGGCGCCCAGCTCCGGGCCCAGCACCCCGTACAGCGGGGTCGGCGCCGACTCCACGACGGTGACCTCCGCGCCGTACTCCCGGGCCGCCGCGGCGACCTCCAGACCGATCCAGCCGGCCCCGGCGATCACGATGTGCCCGTTGTCCCGGCCCAGGGCGGACAGGACACCCTTGAGGCGTTCGGCGTGGTGGAGGCGGCGCAGATGGTGGACGCCCGCGAGGTCCGTGCCGGGGATGTCCAGGCGGCGGGGCTCGGAGCCGGTGGCCAGCAGCAGCTTGTCGTAGTGGACAAGGGTGCCGTCGTCACCGAAGCGGACGGTCTTCGCCGCGCGGTCGATCCGGTCGACGGTCTGGCCGAGATGCAGTTCGATGTCGTGGCGCGCGTACCAGGCGGGTTCGTGCACGAAGACGCTGTCGCGCTCCTCCTTGCCGAGGAGGTAGCCCTTGGACAGCGGCGGGCGCTCGTACGGGTGGTCGCGTTCGTCGCAGATCAGTATCACCCGCCCGTTGAAACCCTCCGCCCGGAGCGT
This sequence comes from Streptomyces sp. NPDC093252, assembly GCF_040683675.1. Classification (NCBI taxonomy): domain Bacteria; kingdom Bacillati; phylum Actinomycetota; class Actinomycetes; order Kitasatosporales; family Streptomycetaceae; genus Streptomyces; species Streptomyces sp. NPDC093252. Next base: position 324,723 of record NZ_JBFBEM010000002.1, read on the forward strand.
CTCGGCCGCCTTCGCCCCGGCGAGCCCGCCTCCGACGATGACGAATGTCTGATCCGCGTCGACCACTTGATGCCTCCTCGTAAAAATGCCGCCACACGAGAGTGCCGCCATAGGCGAGCGTCCCGCACGCAGCGTGATGGGGGAAGAGGGGGTGACCCGATCAGGCCACGGAGGGTCACCTTTGGGTATCTCTGAGTATCTTCCGTTGTGTTCAATCACGCCCCCGCGCGCGGGGTGGGGCGTGGGGTGGTCAGGGGGTGGGGCGGCGGGTGGTCGGGCCGCGGGGCGGCGGGTGGTCAGGCGGTGGGGCGGCGGGTGGTCAGGCGGTGGTGCAGGGTGCGGGCCGAGGCGTCGGTGAGGGAGGCGATCTGGTCCACGATCACCCGCTTGCGCGCCCGGTCGTCCCCGGCCGCGTCGAACAGGGCACGGAACTGCGGGTCCAGGCCGTCCGGGGCGCGGGCGGTGAGGGCCTCGGCGAGTTCGGCGACCACGATCCGCTGGTCGGCCCGGAGCCGGGCCTGCTCGTCCCGCTGCATCACATACCGGTCGGCGACCGCCTTGAGCACCGCGCACTCCATCCGGGTGGCGCGCGGGACGACGAGTTCGGCGCCGTACCGGGTGAGGCGGCCCCCGCCGTACGCCGCTCTGGTGGCGGTCTCGGCGGCCAGGCAGAACCGGCCGATGAGCTGGCTGGTGGCGTCCTTGAGGCGGGCCTGGGCGACCGCCGAGCCGTCGTAGCCGTGCGGCCACCACTCGGCGTCGAGGAGGCGGTCCAGGGCGGCGGCGAGTTCGGCCGGGTCGGTGCCGGAGGGGACGTAGCGGCCGACGGCGACCGCGAAGACCGCCCGGCGTTCGGGTTCGGCGTGCAGGCAGTTGGGGTCGATGTGACCGGCGTGCAGTCCGTCCTCGACATCGTGGACGGAGTACGCCACGTCGTCGGACCAGTCCATGACCTGGGCCTCGAAGCAGGTGCGGGTGCCGGGGGCGTCCTCGCGGAGCCAGTCGAAGACGGGGCGGTCGTCGTCGTAGACACCGAATTTGCGGGAGGCGGGGTCGGTGGGGTGCGCTCCGCGCGGCCAGGGGTACTTGGTGGCGGCGTCCAGGGCGGCGCGGGTGAGGTTGAGGCCGACGGAGCCCCGCGGGGTGAATCGTTTGGGCTCGATGCGGGTGAGCAGGCGCAGGGACTGGGCGTTGCCCTCGAAGCCGCCGCAGTCCTCGGCGAACTCGTTGAGGGCTTGTTCGCCGTTGTGGCCGAACGGGGGATGGCCGAGGTCGTGGGAGAGGCAGGCCGCCTCGACGAGGTCGGGGTCGCAGCCGAGGGCCGCGCCGAGTTCCCGGCCGACCTGGGCGCACTCCAGGGAGTGGGTGAGGCGGGTGCGGGGGCTGGGGTCCCATGCCTGGGAGGTGCCGCCGGGGGTGACGACCTGCGTCTTTCCGGCGAGACGGCGGAGGGCGGCGGAGTGGAGGATGCGGGCGCGGTCGCGTTGGAAGGCGGTACGGCCGGGGCGTTTGTCGGGCTCGGGGGCCCAGCGGGTTGTCGCCGACGGTTCGTAGGGGGTGGCTTCCATGGGGTTGACAGTAGGTGGTGGGGGTGGGGTTTGGGGTGGTGGGGGTGGGTGCGGGGTTCTGTTGGGGGGGCCGGTGCGGGTGGGGGGTGGCTGGGCGCGCAGTTCCTCCCCCAGAGGGGGTACCCCCAGCGCCCCTAGAAGCAGGGCGTTGTTCTTGCGCGGGTGCCATCCGCGCGGAGCCGGGGCAGCCGTGCGCGGTTCCCCGCGCCCCTCGAAGGGCGTTGCCGGGTGGCCCGGGTGTAGCGGTGGAGGATCAGGTGGGGGAGGGCGGGGTGGGTGCCCAGGGGGGACGAGGCCAGCCAGGGGGACTCGGCGGCGCACTGGGTGGCGAAGCGGCCGGGGGCGGTGAAGTACGAGGCCACGGCGGTGCGGGGGCGGCCCTCGGCGCGCAGGGCGCTGATCGCCTCCGGGACGGTCGGGCGGGCGGCGGAGGCGTACGCGGGGCGGACGGGGACGCCGAGGCGGGCGGCAAGGAGGCGGGCGGTGCGGGCGGTGTCGCGGGCGGCCTCGGGGTCGCGGGAGCCCGCGGCGGCGAGGACGACGGCGGTCGTGCGGCGGTCGCGGTCCGTGAGGTGGCTGGGCCAGCCGGCCTCGGTCAGGCGGGTGTGGAGGGCCTCGGCGAGGAGGGGGTGGGGGCCGAGGGGCGGGGTGACGGTGGTGCGGAGGGGGGTGGTGGCGGCCAGGTCCGGGATGTCCCGTTTGACGTGGTAACCGCGGCTGAGGAGGAGGGGGACGAGGATCGCGCCGGGGGTGGGGGACGAGGAGAGGGGGGCGAGGGTGGCGAGGGTTTCCGGGAGCAGGGGGGCGTTCAGTTCCAGGTGGCCGAGGTGGACGGGGAGGTCGGGGCGCAGGGCGCGGACGCGGGCGGCGAGGGCGTGGACGGTGGTGAGGGCTCGGGGGTCGCGGCTGCCGTGGGCCACGAGGACGAGGGCGGGTGGGGGGCTGGGCGTGGGGTCGGACAGGGGGTCGGACAGGGGGTCGGGTGGGGTGGTCATGGGGAGAGGGTGGCGTGAGGAGATTGCTGGGCCGTTGCCCGGTTCGTCCTGGCTGTTTGCGGCGGGTTCACGGCGGTTCACCCTTTGGTGTGAGGAGGGGCGGGAACTCTGGCGGGGCTGGAACACGTTTTCGCTGGTGACGGGTGGAAGTGGGGCAGATGAGGGGTGGGGAGTGACGGTGGGAGTGGGGCTTCGCCGACTGCGGGTGCAGCGCCTTCGGATGCCGCGGTTGCGGGTGCCGCGTCCGCGGATGCCGCGGAGTACGGCCGGGAAGCGGCGGCTGGTGCAGGCCGTGATGGTGGTGTGCGTGCTGGGGCTGCTGCCGGCGACCTGGCTGCGGCTGACGACCGGTGACCGGTTGCGGACGGTCGCGGATGTGCCGCGCACGGATGTGGCCGTGGTCTTCGGCGCCGGGCTGCGCTGGGACGGCGAGCCGTCGCGGTACCTGGCGGACCGGCTGGACGCGGCGGCGGAGCTGTACCGGGCGGGACAGATCAGAGTCGTGCTGGTCACGGGCGACAACAGCCGGGAGGAGTACGACGAGCCGGACGCCATGCGGTCCTATCTGACCCGGCTGGGCGTGCCGGACGAGCGGATCGTCAGCGACCACGCCGGGTTCGACACCTGGGACTCGTGCGTGCGCGCCAAGGAGATCTTCGGGGTGGACGAGGCGATCCTGATCAGCCAGGACTTCCATATCCGCAGAGCGGTGGCGCTGTGCGAGGCGGCCGGGGTGTCGGGGTACGGCGTCGGGGTGGCCGACTACAGACCCGGGCCCTCGTACTCCGGAGGTGTCCGGGAGATCCTCGCGGCCGGAAAGGCGGCGTGGGATGTGGTGATGCGGCCCGATCCGACGTTCCTGGGGCCGCGCGAGGAGGGGGTACGGCAGGCGTTGACCTCGGACGGCCTGGCCTCGGACGCGACTTCGGGCGCGACTTCGGACGCGACTTCGGGCGCGGGCTCGGCGGAGTGAGCGGGGGCTGGGCCCTCACCGGGGTCTGGATCTCCAGTCGCCGCCCGCTATGAGGGTGCCGTGCGCCCGGAGCCGGGCGGCGACCGGTGGGGCGGCGAAGTACACCCAGGCGCGGACGGAGGTGCCGTCGGCGGTGCGGAGGACCTCGCGGTCGGCGCGGTGGTAGAGGCTGCGGGGGTCGCCGGGGGTGTACTCCTCCAGGAGGTCCAGGGCGCGGAGGAGTTGGGGGTAGTTCTCGGGCCGGGCGGTGATCAGTTCGCCGTGGACCGTCTCGCCGGGGGTGGGGACGGCGTAGGGGTAGCCGGGGCCGTCGTAGAGCGTGGCGCCGATGAGGTGGGCGGGCTCCTCGGCGTGGGTGCGGCCGAGGAGGTGGGTGGTGTGGTTGGGCTCACCGGGGCGCAGGGTGCCGTAGACGAAGAAGGGGAGGTTCACGCTGGGGATTGTGCATCAGGCGGGTCCGTCGGCCGAGGGGTGGGCGGCGGTGGTGGCGAGGAAGGCGCGGAGGGTGGGGGCGAGGGCGCGGGCGAGGTCTTCGGCGGTTTTGAGGTCGTCGCCGATCGGGGTGGTGGCGAGGTGTCCGCCGGGGAGGGTGGCGGCGGCCTGTTGGGCGAGGGTGGTGGGGTGGCGTGGGTCGGTGCCGGGGAAGACGAGGGTGGGGGTGGTGATGGCGGCGAGTTCGTCGACGCTGCGGAAGGAGCGGTCGTGGCCGATGGCGGCTGCGGCGACGATGCTGGCGGGGTCGGAGCGGGGGATCGCGTCGCGCACCATGGCGCCGACGACGGGCGGGAAGTCGGCGAGGATCGGTTCCCAGCCGGCCTCGATACCGTCCGTGGCGACGCGGGCGGCGAAGGCGTCGAGGAAGCGGATCTCGGCCTGTTTCGCCTCGTCGTCCTCAATGTCCTCGACGCTGATCAGCACGGCGGCGCGGACGCGGTCGGGGTGTGCGGCGGCGGTGCGGAGGGTGATCGTGGAGCCGAGACCCGCCCCGGCGAGCACGGCGTCGGGGAGGTTCAGATGGTCCAGGAGAGCGATGACGTCCTCGGTGTACTGGGCCCAGGTGTGGCGGGCCGGGTCGGTGCAGACGGAGCGGCCGTAGCCGCGCAGATCGGGGAGGACGATCGTGCCGAGGTCGGCGAGCCGTTCGGCCAGCGGGAGCATGCTGCGGTGATCGGGGCCGCCCGCGTGCAGCAGGACCAGAGCGGGGCCCGCTCCGAGGGTGGTGGCGTGGAGGGTGCAGTCGTCGGTGGTGAGGGAGGTCGTGGCGGTCCGGTGGCTGAGCTGTGCCATGCGGCCGAACCTAGGGCGGGTGCGGTGGTGGCCGGTACGGGGTGATCCGCCGATCGGTGTCGTGATTCCGCCAGGGGCGTTGCGGGAGCGGTGCGGTGGGTCGGCCGGTCCGCCACCTCCTAGAGGTCACGGAGGTTCCAGGAGTGGGTGCGGACGTGGTTGCGGTAGAGGAAGCAGGCGTCTCCCCTCGGTCCTCCGGGGACCCCGCACCAGGTGAGGTTCTCGAACCGCATCGGGCCGGCGGTCCGCCAGCGGGCCCACAGGGGTGGGGCGTGGCTGTCCGGCCAGTCCCAGATGTGGCAGGCGTGCTCGCAGGCGTGCCAGGCGCCGAGTTCGCAACGGACGGGGGCCAGGGCGGGTCGCAGATCGGCCCTGAGGACCTTGCCCTGCCCGGCGATGATCGCCAGCAGCAGCCGACCGGACGGTACGTCGGAGGTGGCCCCGCATTGCCGCATCACCGGGCCGTGCGGTTGCCCTCCGGGCGGGGTCACAACACCTCACCCCGGCTGCGGGCGTTGGCGCGGACGGTCTTGGCCCGCAGTCGCTCGGTGGGGTTCGCAGGGCGGGTGTCGGCGGGGGCGACGGTCCATTCGATGCCACCGGTGACGGGGCGCAGGTGCCAGAGCCCGGCCTGAGCGCCGCGGAACTCTCCGATGCGGTCGTGCGCCTTGTCCATCAACAGGGTTCCGATGGAAGGGAGTTGGGGGGATGTGGCGGGGGTGGGGGGTTTGGGGGGCATGGCGACTCCTCTCCGTAGTGGAATCACTACCAAGCGCGTTCAGAGTGGCCTAGGGTGAGGAGTCATTCAACGTGTCGGAGCAGGACGAAAGGTCGGTGCTGGGCTCATGAACATCAAGGAACTGAACCCGGACAGCTCCCCGCGCGCCGCGTTCGGGGCGCGTGTACGCACGCTGCGAGAGGAACGTGGCTGGACGCAGGAGCAGTTAGGCGAGGAGATGGGATATTCCAGCACGCATATTTCGTCAGTTGAAACCGGTCGCAAAATGCCAACCTTGCGGCTGGCTCGTCGCTTGGATCTGGCCTTCGGAAGCGACGACGCGTTCGAGCGGGAGTGGCGGGAGATTCGGCACGGCGTGCTGCTGGAGGGATTCCCGGAGTACGTCGGGTATGAGGAACGGGCGGTAGAGATCCGGCTGTACGAGATCGGGATCATTCCTGGGCTCTTGCAGACCCCGGCCTACGCGGCGGTGTTGGCCGACAGCGCTGTGGAGCGCGGGGCGATCACGTCCGAACAGGCCGACGAGCGAGTGACGTTCCTCATGGAGCGGCAGCAGGCCCTGGAACGGCGGCGTCCACCTATGGTGTTCCTGGTGATGGACGAGAGCTGCATTCGGCGGCCGGTCGGCAGCCCTGAGGTCATGAACGCGCAGTTCGACCGCTTGGTCGAGTTCGCGGGCCGTCCCAATACCGTGCTTCAGGTGGCACCGTTCTCCATGGGGGAGCGCCGCACATTCAACCTGCCGGTCAACTTGCTTACAATGCCTGACCGTTCAGTCTTCGCCTACGCAGAGTCCCAAACGCAGGGGCACTTGGACCGGGAAGCGACCTCCGTGCTTCCGATACTGACGGCCTACCATCAGCTACAGGCCGAAGCGCTCTCTCAGGCAGCATCCGTGGCCATGATCCATGAGGTACGAAAGGGCATCCAGTGACGACCGACGAGACCCCCCGCTGGTTCAAGTCTTCCTACAGCGACAATGGCGGCAACTGCGTCGAGGTCGCCGCCAACCTCGCCGCCATAAGTGGCGTGGTCCCCATCCGCGACTCCAAGAACCCCACCGGCCCCACCCTGACCCTCCCCGTCAACGCCTTCGCACTCTTCGTGGCGGACATCAAGGGTCAGCAGCAATGACCGACGAGACCCCCGACTGGTTCAAGTCGTCGCACAGCGACAACGGCGGCGTCTGCGTCGAGATCGCCACCAACCTCACCCCCTCCCACGGCATAGTCCCCATCCGCGACTCCAAGAACCCCACCGGCCCCACCCTGGCACCCTCCGTCAGCGCCTTCGCGTTCTTCCTGGCGGACGTCAAGAACCACTGACCTCCCGGTCGACCCCGAAAGCCCCGCCGCCCGCGAGCGCCGCCGCGGGGCTTTCCCCCTCTGCTGGCACGCCCCGTCACCCATTCACCCCCGCACCCCCCACTTTCTCCGCACCCACCCCGCCCTCCCCCGTGACCTGCTGAAACGCGGAGCGGAATCCGCCCCCCGCCCCCCTCTCGCCCCGCCCCCTCGACAAGCGCGTCCGGCCCGTTGCCCGTTTCCTCGGAGAGGAAGCGCAACCGACCGAGACGACGGCTCGAAGGAGCGATCGATGCGACGTACCGCCCGGCTGCTGGCCGCCACCGCGCTAGCCATCACCGGCGCGGCCGGTCTCGCCGCACCCGCCCATGGAGGCGGCACACCCCCCGTCGCCGGGACCATCGACATCACCCCCCGTACCGTCGCCCCCGGCACCCATGTCACCGCCACCACCGACGCCTGCGCCGGGCGCGGCAGTGCCGACGGGGACGCCAGTGCGGTCGGCGCCGGACGGTTCACGCTCGCGCCGAGCAGCGACGAGGGCAGGGCCATCGGCCAGTTCAAGGTGCCGCCGAGCGCGCAGCCGGGGACGTACGAGATCGTCGCGAAGTGCGCCGAGGGCGGGCGGCAGGTGCTGGGCGATCTGGTCGTGGCCCTCGGTCCCGCGCACGGCGGGGCGGCGGTGCATCCGCGCGGAAGTGTGAAGACGGGGGTCGGCGGCGCCCTGGGCCCCGACCCCGTACAGACCGCGGCCGGCGTGACGGCTCTCGCCGTCGCCGCCGCGGGCGGTACCTGGCTCCTGCATCGCCGGGCGAGAGGCGACGGGATGTGAGGGACGGACACCCTCCGCTGTCCGTCCACCGGTACCGCACGACCCCGGCCCCCTCCTGGTCCGACGCCCCTCGCGGCCCGGAGGGGGCACGGGGAGAAGGAAGAGAAGGAGAGGGGGCTTGATGCGCTCTGTGGGGAACGCCGCGATAGCCGGGGTGACCGTCGTCTCCCTGTGCACCGGCCTGTGGCTGCTCGGACCCGGCGCCGCACGGGAGACACCGCCCCAGCCGTCCGCCGCCCAGGCGGGCACCGGCACCGGCACCGGTCCCGGAGCCCGGAGCGGGGCCGCGCCCGCGCTGCCGCCCTCCCCGCCGGACCGTATCCGCGTCCCCGGCATCCGCGTCGACGCCCCGCTGATGGGCCTCGGCCTCACCCCCGGCGGCAGCCTCGACGTCCCGCCCGCCGCCGACAAGAACCTGGCCGGGTGGTACGAGGCCGGAACCACCCCCGGGGAGACCGGCACCGCGATCGTCGCCGGGCATGTCGACAACCGGCAGGGGCCCGCCGTCTTCTACCGGCTCGGGGCGCTCCAGCGCGGCAGCCGGATCGAGGTGGAGCGGCGGGACGGCTCGGTCGCCGAGTTCACCGTGGACGCGGTGGAGGTGTACGACGCCGATGCCTTCCCCGACGACAAGGTGTACGGGGCCGCCGACCGGCCCGAGCTACGGGTGATCACCTGCGGCGGAGGGTACTCGCGGGACACCGGGTACCAGGGGAACGTGGTGGTGTTCGCCCATCTCACGGGGAGCCATTAGGGCCCCGCCAGGGGCCCTCCGGGCCGCGCCCGCGGTCGCGGAGCCGGTGGCGCAGCCGCCGCCGTGACCGCAGTTCCTGCGCCTGTGCCGTGCTGATGCCCAGCCACAGCAGGAAGGGGATGACGAGATAGCCGCCCACACCCCCGGTGGCGACGAGCGCCACCAGACCCACCGCACCGCCTCCCGCCCAGATCACGAACGCGACCAGCATCGGCAGGGAGGACGGAGGCTCGACCGGGGCCGATGCTGGGGCATCCGCTGACGGGACGGGTGCCTCCGTCGGGGACTCGGCGCGGGCCCGCGTGTACGCACCGGGCTGCCGGTGCTCCGCTGCCTGCGTCGGCACCGGACCGACGGCCCGGCCGTCGATGAGGCCGAGGAGTTGGTCGAGCGTCGCCCGGTGTGCCGGATCCTTGTGCAGACAGGCGCTCAGGACCGGCCGCAGCCTGGACGGTACGGCGGTGAGGTCCGGCTCGTCGTGCACCACCCGGTACAGCACCGAGGCGGCGCCACCGGAGCCGAAGGGCTCCCGCCCCGTGACCGCGAAGAACAGCACACCGCCCAGCGAGAAGACATCGCTGGGCGGTGTGAGTTCGGCGCCTTCCGCCTGTTCCGGTGACATGAACCCGGGCGTGCCGACGATCAGGCCGGTCCCGGTGACCCGTGTGGTCCCGTCGAAGGCGCGGGCTATGCCGAAGTCGATGAGCCGCGGACCGTTGCCGGTCATCAGGACATTGGGCGGCTTCAGGTCCCGGTGGATCAGCCCGGCGCGGTGTACGGACTCCAGCGCCTCGGCGAGTCCGCCGGCCAGCCGCAGCCCGTCGGCCTCGTCCAGCGGGCCCCGCCGGTGGACGAGGGTGCCCAGGTCCGGGGCGTCGATGTAGTCGCTGGCCAGCCAGGGGACCGCGGCATCGGGGTCGGCGTCGATGACGGGTGCGGTCCACGCCCCGCCGACCCTGCGGGCGGCTTCGATCTCCCGCCGGAAACGCGTCCGGAACTCCGTGTCCGCGGCGACATCCGGTCTGATCACCTTCACCGCCACGCGGCGCCCACTGCGCGAACTGCCCAGGTAGACCTTGCCCATACCGCCTTCCCCGAGCACCCCGAGCAGGCGGTACGACCCTATGCCGCGCGGATCTCCGGCACCCAGACCTCTGACCATGCGCGCTTCCCCCGCCTCCCGAAGCCCTGCCTGCGCCCAGGGTAGTCACGGCAGGAGCCGGTGGGGCCCGTGCCGCACTCTCCGCTCCGAACGGGACCTTCTAGACCAGAGCGGCGGAGTCGGAGCGAGTCCCCGGCCCCGGCCCTGAACCCGACCCCGGCTCCAGCCCCGGCTCCGGCTCCGGCTCCGGCTCCGGCTCCGGCGGTACCCCCTCCACGTTCGCCCTCCCCCACGCCCCCAGCGGCTCCAGTGCCGCGTTCAGGGACGTACCGCGGGCCGTCAGCGAGTACTCCACCCTCGGCGGCACCTCGTCGTACTCCTCCCGGTGCACGATGCCGTCCGCCTCCAGTTCGCGCAGTTGCGCGGCCAGGACCTTCTCGGTGACGCCCGGCAGTTCCCGGCGCAGTTCACCGAAGCGGTGCGGCCGTTCGTCCAGCGCCCACAGGATCAGCACCTTCCACTTGCCGCCGATCACATCCATCGCCGCGTCGATCCCGCAGAAATACCGCCCCGGCCGTCGCCCGCTCGGCATCCCGGGCCCCCTTCCGTCGTCACCGGCGTCCGGCACCTCGCTGAGCTGGACGCTATCCCCGAGGTAACCACCCACTCCGAAGTACGTACTTGAGCAGGCATGTTCCCCACCCCGAGGCTAAACGCCATGACCGACATCGACACCGACGCCGACATCGACACCGAGACCGAAACCGCGACCGTGACCGCGACGGCACCGAAAACCCCCACCCCCGTCACCCTCCTCGGCACCGGCGCCATGGGGACCGCCCTCGCCCGTGCCTGGCTCGGCGCCGGGCACCCCGTCACCGTCTGGAACCGCACCGCCGCCCGAGCCGCACCGCTCGCCGCCAAGGGCGCCACCGTCGCCGCGAGCGCGGCCGAGGCCGTCGCCGCCGGTCGGCTGGTGATCGTCTGTCTGCTGGACGACGCCTCCGTCGGCGACGCCCTCGACGGCACCGATCTCGCCGGGCGCGACCTGGTCGACCTCACCACCGGGACCCCGGGCGACGCCCGCTCCCGTGCCGTCTGGGCCGAGCGGCGCGGGGCGCGCTTCCTGGACGGCGGGATCATGGCCGTACCGCCGATGATCGGGGACCCCTCGTCCGGTGGATATGTGCTCTACAGCGGGTCGGCGGAGCTGTTCGAGGAGCACCGGGAGACGCTCGCGGTGGCGGGCGGGACGACGTACGTGGGCGCGGACCCCGGTTTCGCCGGGCTGTACGACATCGCGCTGCTGAGCGGGCTGGATGGGGTGTTCACCGGGGTGCTGCACGCCTTCGCCATGCTGAGGAGGGAGGACATCGCGCCGACCGCGTTCGCCCCGCTGCTGGTGGACTGGCTCGCGGCGATGGCACCGCTCGCGCACGAGGTGGCCGGGCAACTGGAGAGCGGCGACTACCGCACCGGCGTCACCTCCAACCTCGCCATGATGGTCACCGGCACCCGGACCATGCGCCGGGCCGCCAAGGAGCAGGGCGTCACCACCGAGCTGTTCACCCCGATCTGGCGGCTGATGGAACTGCGCCTGGCCCAGGGCCACCCGGACGAGGGCAGCGCCGGGGTGGTGGATCTGCTTCTCACCTGAGGCATGCCCTAGCTGATCCACTGCTCGTACGCCATGTTCGCCACCAGCGCGAACACCACCGTCAGCAGCACCCCCCGCACGAAGCCGCTGCCCCGCTTCAGCGCGGTGCGCGCGCCGAGGGTGCCGCCCGCCAGGTTGAACACCGCCATCACCGCCGCCAACTGCCACAGCACCGCCCCCTGCCAGGCGAACATGGCCAGCGCCCCGGCGTTGGTACAGCAGTTGACGATCTTCGCGGTGGCGGACGCGGTCACCAGGTCGAGGTGGAGGACGGCGGTCAGGGCGAGGACCAGGAAGGTGCCGGTGCCGGGGCCGATCAGGCCGTCGTAGAAGCCGATGCCCAGGCCCGCCAGGCCGATCGCGGCGAGTGTGCGGCGGCGGGACGCCGGGCCGGGGGCGGGGGCCGTACCGAACGTGGGCCTGAGGATGACGAAGGCCGCCACGCCCAGCAGCACCACCATGACGACCGGCTTCAGCACCTCGGTGCTCATCCCGGCCGCGAGGAAGGCGCCCCCGGAGGAACCGGCGAGGGCCGCGAGCCCGATCCGGACGGCCGTGCGGACCTCGACGGGGGTCCTGCGGGCGTAGGTGATCGCCGCACCCGTGGTGCCGACGATGGCGACCGCCTTGTTGGTGCCGAGGGCGTGCGCGGCGGGGGTGGTGCCGGGCAGGCCCAGCAGCAGCGCGGGCAGGAGCAGCAGCCCGCCCCCGCCGACCACCGCGTCGATCCAGCCGGCCGCGAGGGCGGCGAGGCAGAGCACGGCGAGGGTGGTCAGGGATATGTCGGGCATGATCGCGACCCTAGGGCCTGCCCCCGACCCCCCTCGCACCCACCCCCGGCAGCCGTGAGCCCCCTCCCACGGCTGGAGGCCCCTCCCACGGCTGGAGGCCCCTCCCATGGCCGGAGGCCCCTCACACCCACCCCCCACCCCCGCTGAGCGCAGCGTTCCCCCCGGGAAACAGGTGCGATGCGGTCGGGAAACCTCCGCCGCGCACGCTTCCGGGCATCACCACTCGCCGGTTCGGACGACGGAGGCTGCCGCGCATGACCGACACCCCAGGAGGCACCCCAGGAGGCACCCCGGGGGGCACCGCAGGAGGCACCGCAGGGGCCACCGCCACGATCGTGCTCGTCGGCCACGGCATGGTCGGCCAGCGGTTCCTGGAGGCGCTCGCCGAGCGGGGCCTGACGGCGACCCACCGGGTGGTGGTACTCGCGGAGGAGTCGCGTCCGGCGTACGACCGGGTGCGGTTGACGTCGTACTTCTCGGGGCGTACCCCCGAGGAGCTGTCCCTCACCGACCCGGAGTTCCTCGCGGCGCACGGGATCGAGCTGCGGCTCGGCGACCCGGCGGAACGGATCGACCGCGCCGCCCGGACGGTGACCGCCCGCTCGGGCGAGGTCCTCCGCTACGACACCCTCGTCCTCGCCACCGGCTCCTTCCCCTTCGTCCCGCCGGTGCCGCACCAGGACGCCGAGGGCTGCTTCGTGTACCGGACCATGGACGACCTGCTCGCCATCGAGGCGTACGCGCGGGCCGGGGCCCGGACCGGGGCGGTCGTGGGCGGCGGGCTGCTCGGGCTGGAGGCGGCGGGCGCGCTGCAAGGGCTGGGACTGGCCACGCACATCGTGGAGTTCGCGCCGCGGCTGATGCCGGTCCAGGTGGACGAGGGCGGCGGCGCGGCGCTGCTGCGGACGGTGGAGGGGATGGGGCTGAGCGTCCACACCGGGACCGGCACCCAGGAGATCGTCACGGACGCGGCGGGCGCGGTGAGCGGGATGCGGCTGTCGGACGGGTCGGAGCTGGATGTCGATCTGGTGGTGTTCAGCGCCGGGGTCCGGCCGCGCGACCAACTCGCCCGGGACTGCGGGCTGACCGTCGGCGAGCGCGGCGGCATCGCGGTGGACGAGCGGTGCCGTACGGTCTCCGACCCGGCCGTGTTCGCGATCGGCGAGTGCGCGCTCAGCCCGGACGGCCGGGTGTACGGGCTGGTGGCGCCGGGCTATGAGCAGGCGGAGACGGCGGCGGCGACCCTCGCGGCCGACGGGACGGCGACCCTCGCGGCCGACGGGGCGGCGTCCTTCACCGGCGCCGATCTCTCCACCAAGCTGAAGCTGCTCGGCGTGGATGTGGCGTCCTTCGGCGACGCGCACGGCACGGCGCCGGACTGCCTGGACGTGGTGTACTCCGACGCCCGGTCCGGGCTGTACAAGAAGCTGGTCGTCGCCCGGGACGGCACCCTGCTCGGCGGCATCCTGGTCGGCGACGCGGACGCGTACGGCACCCTGCGCGCGCTGACCGGTTCCGTGCCGCCGGTCGCGCCGGAGTCGCTGGTGCTGCCCGCGGGCGCGAGCGGCGGCGCCCAGCTCGGCCCCTCCGCCCTCCCGGACGACGCCGTGATCTGCTCCTGCCACAACGTCACCAAGGGCACCGTCCGCGCCGCCGTCACCGAGCACTCCTGCACCACCGTCCCCGAGGTGCGGAAGTGCACCCGGGCGGGCAGCGGCTGCGGGAGCTGCGCGAAGGTGCTGGGGCAACTCGTCTCCGCGGAGCTGGAGGCGAGCGGCGTCGAGGTCGACAAGGGCCTGTGCGGCTGCTTCGCCCGCACCCGCGAGGAGCTGTACGAGATCGTCCTCGCCCTGCGGATCACCACCCACCGCGAACTGCTCGACCGCTACGGCCGCGAGAGCGCCCGGGACGGCGACGGCTGCGAGGTCTGCAAGCCCGCCATCGGCTCCATCATCGCCTCGCTCGCCGGGACGATCGGCGTGAGCGGCTATGTCCTGGACGGCGAACAGGCCACCCTCCAGGACAGCAACGATCACTTCCTCGCCAATCTCCAGCGGAATGGGTCGTACTCGGTCGTACCGCGCATCCCGGGGGGTGAGATCACCCCGGAGAAGCTGATCGTGATCGGGGAGATCGCCCGGGACTTCGGGCTGTACACCAAGATCACGGGTGGTCAGCGGATCGATCTCTTCGGCGCCCGGGTGGAGCAGCTCCCGCTGATCTGGACGCGGCTGGTCGACGCGGGCTTCGAGTCGGGGCACGCCTACGGCAAGGCGCTGCGGACGGTGAAGTCCTGCGTCGGGCAGACCTGGTGCCGCTACGGCGTGCAGGACTCGGTGCGGATGGCGATCGACCTGGAGCTGCGCTACCGGGGGCTGCGCTCCCCGCACAAGCTGAAGTCGGCGGTCTCCGGGTGCGCTCGGGAGTGCGCCGAGGCCCGGTCGAAGGACTTCGGCGTGATCGCCACGGCGAATGGCTGGAATCTGTACGTCGGTGGCAACGGGGGCGCCACCCCGCGCCACGCCGACCTGCTCGCCCAGGACCTGACCGACGCCGAGCTGATCCGCCTGATCGACCGGTTCCTGATGTTCTACATCCGGACCGCCGAGCGCCTGGAGCGCACCTCGACCTGGCTGGAGCGGCTGCCGGGCGGCCTGGACCATGTCCGGGACGTGGTGGTCGCGGACTCACTCGGGATCTGCGCGGAGCTGGAGCAACTGATGGCCGACCATGTGGCGCACTACCGCGACGAGTGGGCCGCGACCATCGCCGACCCGGAGAAGCTGGCCCGTTTCGTGTCCTTCGTGAACGCCCCCGACACCCCGGACCCGGTGGTCGGTTTCGTCGCCGAGCGCGATCAGATCAAGCCCGACCTGCCCCTGCTCTCCCTCGGCCTGCGCCCCGGCGCCGGTCCCGTCCTGGAAGGAACCGCCCCGCGATGACCACGGCAGCCCCCGCTCCCGCTTCCGTTCAGACAGAACTCAAGGTGCAGATCCGGGTGTCCGCCCACTCCTGGCTCACCGTCTGCGACCTGGGCACCCTGCTCCCCGGCCGGGGCGTCGCCGCCCTGCTGCCGGACGGCGGCCAGGCGGCGCTGTTCCGCGACCGGGCGGGACGGCTGTTCGCCATCGACAACCGCGATCCGTTCGGCGGGGCGGCGGTGCTCTCCCGCGGCCTGACCGGCACCCACGCGGGCCGCCCGTTCGTCGCCTCCCCCCTCCTCAAGCAGCGCTTCGACCTGGAGTCGGGGCGCTGCCTGGACGAGGAGGGGGTGGGGGTGCGGGTGTACGAGGTGCGGGCGGCGGCCTGACCTTCCTACCGGCCTCGCTCGGGCTAGACCGTACTGGCGATCCAGCCGATCGTCTCGGTGGTGTGGGGGCCGTCGGAGAGCGGCCTTCCGACGCCCACCAGTTCATTGATCCGGATCTTGAAGCCGGTGGTGGTGACATCGGCGATCCGCAGGCCCGGGGTGTCCGGGCCGTTGAACGTCTGGACGAACGGGATGACGACGACCTCGGAGTTCGCCGGAAACGGCGAGGGGAACGTGACCTGCGTGAAGGTGGCGGTGTTCCCGCCCGTGGTGGCCGAGGGGCTGGTGGAGCCCAACTGCAACTGACCGGTCTGGAGCATGCTCATGGCTGCTGCCTCTCCCTGTGCGCCTCTACGGCTGCGCGGCTGTGCGCCCGCCTGTACGGCCGTGCCCCGGTGACGCGGCCAGGGATGGGGTGCCCGGGAGGATGCCCGTTTAGAGCGGGGGTCGCCGGTGCGGGGTAAAGCACCGCGTGCGCCCTTTCGGCGCGGCCGTGCGCCCACGGGGAGCGCGGGCCGCGTCGCCCGCGACCCCCGTGCGGCGCACCGGCTTCCCCCGCACGCCCGCCGCCAGGGGGTCCCTAGAGCGGGACCGCGACCCCCGTGAACGTGGTCGTGGGCAGTTGCGGGCTGGTGAAGCGGGCGTTGACCAGGTACAGGCGGTTGCCGTGGCGGGCGGCCGTGGTGGGGACGTCGAAGCGGGGGTCGGTGATCGTACGGCGGAGGGTGGCGCGGGTGCGGGCGAGGTCCAGGTCCCAGACGGAGACCAGGTTGTGCCGGTTCTGGACGACGTAGAGGGTGGAGCCGATCCGGAGCAGGCCGTCGCCGTAGAGGACCGAGTCGGCGCCGGTGAGGGTGAGGCGGCGGGCCACGCCGGTGCGCAGGGAGACGCGGTAGAGCGCGCCCGGGTTGCTCTGGACGACGATCAGGTCCTTGCCGTCCGGGGTGGCGACGATCCCGTTGGCGTTGTTGATGTCGGGGATCTGGACCCAGTCGCCGGTCAGAGGGAGTTCGCGGACGCCTGGTGTGCTCCGGCCGCCGCGCGGGACGCCGTACAGGACCGGGTTGCGGGAGTCCGTGAACCAGGCGCGGTCGCCGGTGAGGATCACATCGTTGATGAAGGTGGGGGTGGCGGTGCTGAGGGTGTGGGTGGTGCGCAGGCTGCCGGTGCGGGCGTCGACGAGGCGGGCGGTGCCGCTCGCGCCTCCGGCGAGGTAGAGCGTGCCGTCACCGTCGAGCTTGAGGCCGATGGTGGCCGTGCCGGGGGCGCCCGGGTGGAGGATCTCGCCGGTGCCCGTGCGCAGATCGGTGCGCAGGACGGCGCCGTTGGCGCGGGAGCCCAGGTAGGCGTAGGGGCGGCTGCCGATGGTGATGCCCTCGGGGAGGAAGCCGTCGGGGAGGGGGAACTCCGTCGGCCAGGGGGCTCGGGACGGGGCGGCGGTGGCGGTGGTGGCAGTGGTGGCGGTGGCTGCGGCCAGGGTCGCGGCGGTCAGTCCGGTGAGGAGCGCGCGGCGGGTGGTCCGGGTCATGGGGCATGCCTCCGGGGGTGAGGTGGGGGGTGGGACTCGGGGTGGCGCCTGCGGTGTCTGCCGGGTCAACGCCCTTGCTCCCGCTGGGAGTTCCCCCGCGCCCCACCCTTCACTCGCCGGTGTCCAAGCCCCTACGCGCGGAACGGGCCGGTGACCTCGTAGGTGATGCCGCCGGAGGAGCTGCCGCTGGTGCCGCGCTGGCTGGAGAAGTAGAGGCGGCGGCCGTCGGGGGAGAACGCGGGGCCGGTGATCTCCGAGGCGGACTGGCCGTCGATACGGAGGAACGGGGCGATGACATCGGCGGGGGTGATCACGCAGATCTCCATGGTGCCGCCGTCCTCGGCGACGTAGAGATCGCCGGAGGCCGCGCCGGTGATGTTGTCGACGCCGGTCAGGGGGGCGGTGCCGGAGGTGACGAGGGAGTCGTCGTAGGCCAGCTCGTAGGTGTTGGTGGTGAGGTTGAGCTGCCAGACGCGGTTGTCGCCCTTGGTGGTGAACCAGACGGTGTCGTCGGCGTAGTGGCAGCCCTCGCCGCCGTTGAAGGACTTGGAGCCGGAGACCTGGGTGCGGGTGGTGGTCGGGGAGCCGTCGGGGTCGGGGACGTTGGCCCAGGTGAAGGAGCCGGAGGTGGCGGTTCCGGCCACCATCACCTGGAGGGTGCCGGCGGAGAGGTCGCCCCAGGTCGCCGGGACGAAGCGGTAGAAGCGGCCGTTGGTCTCGTCCTCGGTGAGGTAGACGACCCGGCGGACCGGGTCCGCGGCGGCGGCCTCGTGTTTGAAGCGGCCCATGGCGTCCCGGCGGACGGCCGCGGCGACGCCCCAGGGGTCGGTCTCATAGACGTAGCCGAGGGACACCTCCTCGCAGGACAGCCAGGTGTTCCAGGGGGTCTTGCCGCCCGCGCAGTTGGTACGGGTGCCGGAGAGGATCCGGTACGCGGCGGTGACCGTGCCGGTCGCCGAGAATTTCACCGCGCTCACCCCGCCGGAGGGGTTGATCTCGGAGTTGGACACATAGATCCAGCCGCTGCCGTCGGTGTAACAGGCACCGCCGTCGGGGGCGTTGTGCCAGGTGTACGAGGTGCCGGGGACCGTCTGGCCCGAGCGGGCGATCACTCGGCTGGTGAACCCGCTGGGCAGTCTGATGCCGTTGGCGTCCGGCGCGCCGAGGGCCCCGTAGGGGCCGGTGCCGGGCTGGGCGGGGGCCGCGTAGGCGGCGCCGCGCCACAGACTGCCGCCGAAGGCGGCGGCGGAGCCGCCGAGGACGGCCGCACGCAGAAGGTGACGACGTTCCACTCTCACTCCAAGGGGTGCCGTGACCGGTCCCGCCACCGGCCGGTGGCGGGGTGGTGCGGTCCGGGACGTTAGGCGAGCGGGATGGACAAGTCATGGACATGCCGTGACGGAAGCGGGGCGGTCGGCGGGCGGGCCCCGATACTCACTCCGACGCTCACCCGGACCCTCACCCGATGGGGCGAAGCAGGCCCCCGGAAGGGCTGTGTCCGCGACGGCTCCGGGCACCCTGACGACCAGGGCGGCGACCTGCCCCGCCCCCCTCTCCCCTCCCCCACGGCCAGGAGCTGCGATGACGACGACCACGGTGTCGATCGACCCGGACCACTGCATCGGCGCGGGCAACTGCTATCTCACCGCCCCGGGTGTGTTCGACCAGGACGAGGACGGCTTCGGGACGGTCCGCCCCGGCCGGGCCGACGGCGGCGGCGACCCCCTGCTGCGGGAGGCCGCCCGGGGCTGCCCGGCACAGGCGATCAGCGTCCGCGAGGAGTAGAGGAGTAGAGGAGTAGCCGGGTACTCCCGGAGACGGAGCCGGGCACGCCCGGACCCTCGCCCGTGAAGGCGCAGGGGCGGCACCCCCGCCCAGGAAGGCGCAGGGGCGGCACCCCCGCACAAGGGTGCCGCCCCCTCTTCTCCCACCGGAGGGTTCAGCGGTGGTCGCTCCCCTGGGCCTGCGATGCCGCCCGGCCCGCCTCCAGCCGGGCCACCGGGATGCGGAACGGCGAGCAGGAGACGTAGTCGAGGCCCACCTCGTGGAAGAAGTGGACGGACTCCGGGTCGCCGCCGTGCTCGCCGCAGACGCCGAGTTTGAGGTCGGGGCGGGTGGCGCGGCCGGCCTTCGCGGCGAGTTCGACCAGGGAGCCGACGCCGTCGCGGTCGATGGTCTCGAAGGGGGAGACCCCGAAGATGCCCTTCTCCAGGTACGCGGTGAAGAAGGACGCCTCGACGTCGTCGCGGCTGAAGCCCCACACCGTCTGGGTGAGGTCATTGGTGCCGAACGAGAAGAACTGGGCGGCCTCGGCGATCTGACCGGCGGTCAGCGCGGCGCGCGGGAGTTCGATCATCGTGCCGATGGTGAGCTTGAGGGAGGTGCCGGTGGCGGCCTCCACCTCGGCGATCACCCGGTCCGCCTCGTCCTTCACGATCTCCAGCTCCTGGACCGTGCCGACCAGCGGGATCATGATCTCGGCGCGCGGGTCGCCCTTGGCCGCCTTGCGGGCCGCCGCCGCCTCGGCGATGGCGCGGACCTGCATGGTGAACAGGCCGGGGATGACCAGGCCGAGGCGGACCCCGCGCAGGCCCAGCATCGGGTTCTGCTCGTGGAGGCGGTGGACGGCCTGGAGGAGGCGCAGCTCGTTCTCGTGCGGCTCCTGGCGGGACTCGGCGAGGGCGACCCGGACGGAGAGTTCGGTGATGTCGGGGAGGAACTCGTGCAGCGGCGGGTCCAGGAGGCGGACGGTGACCGGGAGGCCGTCCATGGCCTCGAAGAGTTCCACGAAGTCGCGCTTCTGGAGCGGCAGCAGGGCCTTCAGGGACTCCTCGCGCTCCTCGTCGTGGTCGGCGAGGATCAGCCGCTCGACCAGTTCGCGGCGGTCGCCGAGGAACATGTGCTCGGTGCGGCACAGGCCGATGCCCTGGGCCCCGAAGCGGCGGGCGCGCAGCGCGTCCTCGGCGTTGTCGGCGTTGGCCCGGACCCGCAGGCGGCGCTTGCGGTCGGCGAAGGCCATGATCCGGTGGACGGCCTCGACGAGTTCGTCGGCGTCGTCGGCGCCCGCGTGCATCCGGCCCTCGAAGTACTCGACCACCGGGGACGGCACGACCGGTACCTCGCCGAGGTAGACCTTGCCGGAGGAGCCGTCGATGGAGATGAGGTCGCCCTCCTCCACCACCTGCCCGCCGGGCACGGTCATCCGGCGGCGCTTGGTGTCGACCTCCAGCTCCTCCGCGCCGCACACACAGGTCTTGCCCATGCCCCGGGCGACCACGGCCGCGTGGGAGGTCTTGCCGCCGCGGGAGGTGAGGATGCCCTCGGCGGCGATCATGCCGTCCAGGTCGTCGGGGTTGGTCTCCCGGCGGACCAGGATGACCTTCTCCCCGGAGCGGGACCACTTCACCGCGGTGTACGAGTCGAAGACCGCCTTGCCGACCGCCGCGCCCGGTGAGGCGGCGATGCCCCGGCCGACCTGCTGGACCTTGGCCTCGTCGTCGAAGCGGGGGAACATGAGCTGGGCGAGCTGGGCGCCGGTGACGCGCTGGAGCGCCTCGGCCTCGTCGATCAGACCCTGGTCCACGAGCTGGGTGGCGATCCGGAAGGCGGCCCCGGCGGTGCGCTTGCCGACCCGGGTCTGGAGCATCCAGAGCTGACCGCGCTCGATGGTGAACTCGATGTCGCAGAGGTCCTTGTAGTGGTTCTCCAGGGTCTCCATGATCCGCATGAGCCGGTCGTAGGACTGCTGGTCGATCCGCTCCAGCTCCGCGAGCGGGACGGTGTTGCGGATCCCGGCGACGACGTCCTCGCCCTGGGCGTTCTGGAGGTAGTCGCCGTAGACGCCCTGGTAGCCGGAGGCGGGGTCGCGGGTGAAGGCGACGCCGGTGCCGGAGTCGGGGCCGAGGTTGCCGAAGACCATGGAGCAGACGTTGACGGCGGTGCCGAGGTCGTGCGGGATGCGCTCCTGGCGGCGGTAGAGCTTGGCGCGGTCGCCGTTCCAGGAGTCGAAGACGGCCTGGATGGCGAGGTCCATCTGCTCACGCGGCTCCTGCGGGAAGTCCCGCCCGGCCTCCTTCTTGACGATCCTCTTGAAGGCGGTGACGAGCTTCTTGAGGTCGGCGGCCTCCAGCTCGGTGTCGACCGTGACCTTCTTGCCCGCCTTGGCCTTCTCCAGCGCCTCCTCGAAGAGGTCGCCGTCGACGCCGAGGACGGTCTTGCCGAACATCTGGATGAGGCGGCGGTAGGAGTCCCAGGCGAACCGCTCGTCCCCGGCCTGCTTGGCGAGCCCCTGCACGGACGCGTCGGAGAGCCCGATGTTCAGGACGGTGTCCATCATCCCCGGCATGGAGAACTTGGCGCCGGAGCGTACGGAGACCAGCAGGGGGTCGTCGGCCTGGCCGAGCTTCTTGCCCATCCGCTGCTCCAGCGCGTCGAGGTGCGCGCTCACCTCGTCACGGAGTGCCGCGGGCTCGTCGCCGCTGTCGAGGTAGACCTTGCACGCCTCGGTGGTGATGGTGAACCCGGGCGGAACCGGAAGGCCCAGGTTTGTCATCTCCGCGAGGTTTGCACCCTTACCGCCGAGAAGGTCCTTGAGGTCCTTGTTGCCCTCGGTGAAGTCGTAAACGAACTTGGTGTTTTCCGACACGGGTCCCAACTCCTCGGAGGACGCGGTGGCTGCCCTGACGGCGAGGAACATACCCAGATCCAAGGCGTCTGGGGAGGTCCACTTGCGCGTCATGCGCCCGTAACCGGGCATCCGCCACAGGATCGAAAGTCAAGGCTTGGCAAGAAATCGGGCGGGGATGTGTTCACTTCTTGAAGCCGGATCGCGCCCTCACGGCCCCATTGCGCTCGAATGAGCGGCTTGCGGCACGCCTGAGTTCGCCCGATGAACGATCATCGATTGGCACTCAGTGCCACTCTTTGAGAAATGCAGTCGCCCATGATCCGCTCATCTGAGCGCAAGCCTTATCAAGGGTGGCGAGAATCACGCCGTCGGGGCACCCGTCCGGGCGACCGGATATCACCATGCGGACGCCCGGCGATCCCTCGTCATCGGGCGGAAACCTGCTGCCTCTCATGCACCGAGCGTGCGCTCGGCCACCGGGCCCCGCAACCTCGCCGACTGGGCCGCACCACCTCGCCCACCGGGCCGCACCACCCTGCCGACCGGCCCTGCAACCTTGGCCACCGGGCCACACCACCCCGCCGACCGGCCCCGCGACCTCGCCCACCGGCCCGGCAACCTCGCCATCGCCCGGCCGCGCGGCTACCGCTCCGCTCCGGCTACCGCTCCCTACACCCCCAGCGCCCGCAGCCGCTCCTCCGCCCGCTCCGGGGCGTACAGGTGCTCCACCACCAGCGCCCCGGCCCCGACCAGTGCCGCCCGGTCGCCCAGGCGGGAGGTCAGGACCTCCAGGTGGGCGGTGGAGCGGGGCAGGGCCCGCTGGTACAGCAGCTCCCGCACCCCGGTCAGGAACGGAATCCCGGCCAGGTCCCCGGCAACCATCAGCACCCCGGGGTTGAGCAGCGTCACCACCGTCGCCAGCACCTCCCCCACACTGCGCCCGGCCTCCCGGGCCAGCGCCGCCGCCTCCGGGTGCCCGGCGGCGAGCAGCTCGCGCACATCCGAGCCGGACGCCGCGGGCACCCCGGCCTCGGCCAGCCGCCGGGCCACCGCGCCCCCGCTGGCGACCGCCGCCAGACAGCCGTACGAACCGCATCGGCACAGCGCCTTCGCACCCTGCGGGACGCGGATGTGGCCGATGTCGCCAGCGCCGCCGTCGATGCCCCGGAACAGGGCGCCGTCGACCACGACGCCGGCGCCTATGCCGGTGGAGACCTTGACCAGCACGAAGGCCGCGCAGCCCGGGTGCCCGGCGCGCTGCTCGCCGTAGGCCATCAGATTGGCGTCGTTGTCGACCAGGACCGGGACGGGGGCGGTGGAGCCGGTGTGGTCGGCGAAGGAGCGGGCCAGGCGGCCCCTTATGTCGTAGCCGTCCCAGCCCGGCATCATCGGGGGCTCCACCACCCGGCCGGTGCCGGACTCCACCGGGCCGGGCACCGCGAGGCCGATGCCGCAGACCTCCTCGGGGAGCCGCCCGGCCTTGCGCAGCAACTCGGCCAGCCGCCCGCCGAGTTCACCGAGCACCGGCTCCGGGCCCTCCTCCACCACCAGGGTGCCGCCGCTCTCCGCGAGGATCTCGCCGGTCAGGGTGAGCAGGGCGGTACGGGCGTGCCGGGTGTCGAGGTCGGCGGCGAGGACCACCGCGTGCTCGGCGTCGAACTCCAGGGTGATGGAGGGGCGCCCGCCGAGCGGAGAACCGACCGGGCCGCCCGCGCCCTCGCGCAGCCAGCCCGCGCGGAAGAGACGGTCGAGGCGCTGCCCGACCGTGGCCCGGGAGAGTCCGGTGGCCTGCTGGAGGGCACCTCGGGTGACGGCACGGCCGCTGCGGACGAGTTCCAGCAGGTCACCGGCGCTGGTCTGAGTCCCGTTCCGCGTGCCGTTCCGAGTCCCGTTCCGACCGTTCATGCGCACCCCCTTGTGTTTCCCAAGTCTGCATTACATCCTGGGTTTTGCGTGTTAAATAGACGTAACTCTACGATGGCCCAGACCGAACCGACCCGACCGGATGTCTTTCGGGGAGCCCCGAGTGGATCGCACCGCCCAACTCACCGCCCGACCTGCGCATCGAGAGATCGCATACGATCCACCGCCGCCGCCCGGTTCGCCCCGGCTTGCGGCGGCCCGCGTCCTGGAGCGGAACTGGACCGGGACCTCGACCGTGCCGTCCCGCTCGCTGTATCCGCACCAGTGGTCCTGGGACTCCGCGTTCATCGCGATCGGGCTGCGGCATCTGTCGCCGTTACGCGCCCAGACCGAGCTGGAGACCCTGTTCCGCGCCCAGTGGGGTGACGGCCGCGTCCCGCACATCGTCTTCAACCCCTCCGTGCCGCTCGACGCGTACTTCCCGAGCCCCGACTTCTGGCGCTCCTCGACGGCGGGGCGGACCGCGGGCGCTCCGGGAACCGTACAAACATCCGGGATCGTGCAGCCACCGGTGCACGCGCTGGCGGTCTGGCTGACCCATCTGGCCGATCCCGGCCTGTCCCGCGCGCGCGGGTTTCTCACCGGCATGTACCCGAAGCTCGCCGCCTGGCACCGCTATCTGCTGCACCGGCGGGATCTGGGCGGTGGCGGGCTGGCGTCCGTCGTCCACCCCTGGGAGCAGGGCATGGACAACAGCCCCGCCTGGGACGCCCCGCTGGCCCGGGTGGTGCCCGCCCCGGCCCGTTCCTTCCGCCGCGCCGACCTCGACCACGGCGCCCCCGAGGACCGCCCGACCGACCTGGACTACGGCCGGTACGTCCGGCTGGCGGCGGACTACCGGGACGGGGGGTACGCGGACGCGCCGAGCGCGTTCATGGTGGAGGACCCCGCGTTCAACGCCCTGCTGATCGCCTCCGAGCACGCCCTCGCCCGTATCGCCCGCGAACTGGGCGCCAGCGGCACCGCCCGCCACGCCCGCGCGGAGCGCCTCACGGCGGTGCTGATCGAGCGGCTGTGGGACCCGGCGGCGGGGATGTTCCTGTGCCGGGATCTGCGGGGCGGGCAGGACCTGCCCAGTCGGCGGGATCTGCCGGGCGGGCGCGGCGATCTGCCGGGGGGCCGGGATCTTCCGAGTGGGCGCGACCTGCCGAGTGGCCGGGACTTGCGGGGCGGGCGCGACCTGCCCGGTGGCCGGGATCTGCCCGGTGGGCGCGACCTGCCCGGTGGCCAGGGCCTGCCGAGTGCCCGGGAGCCGCGCGGCGCGCTCATCCCCGAGCGCGGGGTGTCCGGGCTGATCCCGCTGCTGCTGCCCGAGCTGCCGCGCGAGATCGGCGGCGCCCTGCTGCGCACCCTGACCGGACCGCACTTCGGGCTGGGCGCCGGCACCCGGCTGGTGCCCAGCTACGACCTGCTCGGGGAGTCCTTCGACCCGCACCGCTACTGGCGCGGGCCGGCCTGGTTCAACACCGGCTGGCTCCTGGAGCGGGGCCTGCGCGTCCACGGCGAGGCCCGGCGGGCGGACGCCCTGCGGACGGCCCTCGTGGACAGCGCCCTGACATCCGGATTCGCCGAGTACGTCGACCCGTACACCGGCGAGCCCTGCGGCGCGGCCGGCTTCGGCTGGACCGCCGCGCTCACGCTCGACCTGCTGCACGCCATGGAACCGGCCGCGGAGAACCCGGCGGCCGACGGAGCCGAGGGAGGGGACCGGCCATGACGGACCGGCATCATCTGCTCGTGTACGGCGGGACGTTCGCCGCCGTCGACGACAGCGGGGACATCAGCGGTGTCCGGCACGGCGGCTCCCCCGAGGGTCTGTTCGTGCGGGACGCCCGGCATCTGAGCCGCTGGCAGCTCACCGTCGACGGGGCGGTGCCCGAGACGCTCGCGCCGGTCGGCGGCGGCGACACCGCGCGCTGTGTCCTCGTTCCGCGCGGAGGCCGCACCGAGCCGCCCGCCTGCACCCTGTTCCGGGAGCAGGCGGTCGCGGAGAGCGCCTTCGTGGAGTCGCTGCGGGTGACCAGCAACCGCCCGGTGCCGGTCACGGTACGGGTGGCGCTCACCGTCGACGCCGACTTCACCGACCAGTTCGAACTCCGCTCCGACCACCGCACCTACGCCAAGACAGGCGCGGTGCGGCGGCGCGAGATCCTCGACGACGGGGTGGAGTTCGGCTACCGGCGCGGCGAATGGCGCTCCAGTACGACGGTCACCGCCGAGCCCGCCCCGGACGCGGTGGAGGAGACCGGTACCGGCGCCCGGCGCCTGGTCTGGACCCTGGAGCTGCCCGCGCACGGCACCGCCGAGCTGCTGCTGCGGGTGATGGCCCGGCCGCACGGCGAGAAGCGGGCGCTGCGGGTGCCGCGCTCCCCGCGCGGGGTGACCGAGCGGGTCCGGGCGCGGGAGGCCGCGTTCATGGAGGGCGTCGCCTTCCCGACCGACTGGCCGGACCTGGCCGCGGCCTGTACCCGGGGCCTGGCGGACCTGGCCATACTGCATGTCCCCGCGACCGGCCCGGACGGCGAGGAACTCCAGGTCCCGGCCGCCGGAGCCCCCTGGTTCCTGAGCCTGCTCGGCCGG
Source organism: Streptomyces sp. NPDC093252 (assembly GCF_040683675.1). Lineage (NCBI taxonomy): Bacteria > Bacillati > Actinomycetota > Actinomycetes > Kitasatosporales > Streptomycetaceae > Streptomyces > Streptomyces sp. NPDC093252. The sequence continues at coordinate 350,693 of NZ_JBFBEM010000002.1, forward strand.
GACGCCCTCCTCACCTCCCTCTTCGCCCTCCCCTACCGCCCCCAGTTGGCCGCCGCCACGCTCCCCGCGCTCGCCGCGACCCAGGCGACGGACACCGTCACCGAGTCGGTCGCCCAGCCCGGCAAGATCGTGCACGAGGTGCGCCACGGCGAGCTGGCCCACTTCGGCCAGGTGCCCTACGGCCGCTACTACGGCTCGGTCGACGCCACCCCCCTCTTCCTGGTGCTGCTCGGCGCGTATGTGGAGCAGACCGGCAACGGGGTACTGGCCCGGCGCCTGGAACCGCACGCCCGCGCCGCCGTCGGCTGGATGCTGGACCACGGCGGGCTGACCTCGCGCGGCTATCTCGTCTACCGCGCCGACCGCGGCGGCCTCGCCAACCAGAACTGGAAGGACTCCCCCGGCGCGATCTGCGCCGCCGACGGCACCCGTCCGACCGGCCCGGTGATGGCGGCGGGCGCCCAGGGCTACGCGTACGACGCCCTGCGCCGCACGGCGTGGCTGTCGCGCACGGTGTGGGGCGACGAGGTGTACGCGGCGCTGCTCGAACAGGCGGCGGCGGATCTGCGGGACCGTTTCCAGCGGGACTTCTGGATGGAGGACCGGGCGTTCCCGGCGCTGGCGCTGGACGGCGAGGGCCGGGCCCTGAACGCGCTGGCCTCCGACGCCGGGCATCTGCTCTGGTCGGGGCTGCTCGACAAGGAGTACGGGGAGGCGGTCGGACGGCGGCTGCTGGAGCCCGACTTCTTCTCCGGCTGGGGTGTGCGGACCCTGGCGGCCGGGCAGCCGGCCTACCACCCGCTCTCCTACCACCGCGGTTCGGTGTGGCCGCACGACAACGCGCTGATCACCCTGGGCCTGGCCCGCTACGGGCTGCACGACGAGGCGCGGACGGTGGCGCAGGGCGTGGTGGCGGCGGCGGTCGCGATGGGCGGCCGGCTGCCCGAGGTGTACGCCGGGTACGAGCGGGGGGCGGGCGAGGGTCCGGTGCCGTACGCACACGCGTGCGTCCGGGAGTCCCGGGCGGCGGCCTCGCCGCTGGGGCTGCTGACGGCGGTGGGGGGCGGCGTCTAGGGGTACGCCGGGGGCTTTCCGAAAGAACGGCGACGTGGTGAACGTGCCGCAGGGGGCGTCCGTACGGAACGGTGTCGAGTCATGACGTGATCGTGACCGTGACCGTGCGGAAGGACCCCTGTGGTGGCCGTACTCGCTCATCTGCTCCCCCATCTGTCGCGGCCCCGGCGGATCGTACGGCGCTGGCTCCGGGCGCGTCCCGGGGTGGCGCGGGGCTGCCGGGCGGCGCTCACCTCGGGGGCCGCACTGCTCCTCTTCCTGGCCTCGGTGCTGCCGAACGCGGCGCAGGACATGCGGCCGGCCGCGTTCGCGCGGATCCCGGCGGAGCCGATCGTCGCGGCGGCGGTGCTGCTGGCGCTGCCGCGCCGGGCGCGGCTGTGGGTGGCGGGGGCGACCGGGGCCGGGCTCGGCGCGGTGACCGTGGTGAATCTGCTGGACCTGGGGTTCGGCGAGTACCTGGGGCGCGGCTTCAACCCGGTGCTGGACTGGGGCCTGCTGGACGACGCCCACGCCTACCTGGTCGACACCATGGGCCGTACCGCCACCTGGGTCGCCACGGTGGGGGCGGTGGCGGGCGCGGTGGTCCTGGTGGCGGCGACCGGGGCGGCGGCCGTCCGGCTGGCCCGGCTCCTCGGCCACCACCAGGGGGCGGTGCACCGGGGGGCGCTGGTCGCGGCGACCGCCTGGATCTGCTGCGCCACGCTGGGGGCCCAGTGGGCCGGGGTGCCGGTGGCCGCGGACCGGGCGCGGGCGGCGGTGGAGGCGAAGGCGCACCTGGTGCGGTGGACGCTGGCGGACGAGGCGGAGTTCGCGAAGGAGGCGGGCACCGACCCCTACGGGGCGACCCCGGCGGACCTGCTGGTTCCGGAGCTGCGCGGCAAGGACGTCGTCTTCGCCTTCATCGAGAGCTACGGCCGGACGGCGATCGAGGACCCGGTGACCGCGCCCGGGGTCACCGGGACGCTGGCGGCCCGGGGCGAGGCGCTGGCGGCGGCCGGGTTCCGGGCGCGGAGCGGCTGGCTGACATCCTCGACGTTCGGCGGCAGCAGTTGGCTCGGCCACTCCACGTTTCTGTCCGGTCTGTGGATCGACAACCAGCAGCGGTACCGGACGGTGACGGCGGCGGACGACCGGCTGACCCTCACCAAGGTGTTCCAGCGGACGGGGGCGTGGGACACGGTCGGGGTGATGCCGGGGGTGCAGAAGGGCTGGCCCGAGCAGGACTTCTTCGGCCTGGACCGGGTGTACGACGCCTTCGAGCTGGGTTATGAGGGGCCGAAGTTCAGTTGGTCGACGATGCCGGACCAGTACGCGCTGGAGGCGTTCGAGCGCCTGGAGCACGGCAGGGAGCGGGAGCGGCCCCTGATGGCGGAGATCATCCTGACGTCCAGTCACCAGCCGTGGGCGCCGCTGCCGGAGAGGGTCGACTGGGACGGTCTCGGCGACGGCTCCCTCTACGGCCCCATCGAGGCGAAGGGCCACCGCCCCGCCGAGATCGCGCCCAGCGCCGCCCGCTCGAAGGAGGAGTACGGCAGGGCGGTGTCCTACTCGGTGACGAGCCTGACGGAATGGCTGGAGCGCTACGGGACGGACGACACCGTCCTGGTCTTCCTCGGCGACCACCAGCCCCTGGCCAAGGTCACCGGTCCCGACGCAAGCCGGGATGTCCCGGTCTCCGTCGTCACCAGGGATCCGGCGGTGCTGTCCCGGATCTCCAACTGGGGCTGGACGGAGGGGCTGCGGCCGGGGGCGGCGGCACCGGTGTGGCGGATGAGCGCGTTCCGGGACCGGTTCCTGGAGGCGTTCGGGTCGGTCGCGTCGGGTTGAGAGGGTGGGTGGAAAGGTGGAGGTGAGTCAGCCGCCGGAGGTGTCCAGTTCCGCGTCCTCGCCGACGCCCGCGCAGTCGTACGGGTCCCTCAGCCAGCCGTCCGGGAGGACGACCCGGTTGTTGCCCGACGTCCGCCCGCGCGGGCCGTCCGCGCCGCCCGGCCACTGCTGGTCGAGGTCCAGTTCGTCCAGCCCGCCCCGCAGTTCCTGGAGCGAGGAGGTCACGGCGAGCCGTTTGCGCATCTCCGAGCCGACCGCGAAGCCCTTCAGATACCAGGCGACATGCTTGCGGAAGTCGATGACACCGCGCGCCTCGTCCCCGATCCACTCCCCGAGCAGCGCTGCGTGCCGCACCATCACCTCGGCGACCTCCCGCAGCGCGGGCCGGGCCACCTCCCCCGCCCGTCCCTCGAAGGCCGCGACCAGATCGGCGAACAGCCACGGCCGCCCGAGGCATCCGCGCCCGACGACCACCCCGTCGCACCCCGTCGTACGGACCATCCGCAGGGCGTCGTCCGCCGACCAGATGTCGCCGTTGCCGAGGACGGGGATCTCCGGGACGTGCTCCTTGAGGCGGGCGATGGCGTCCCAGTCGGCGGTGCCGCCGTAGTGCTGGGCGGCGGTGCGGCCGTGCAGGGCGATGGCGGTGACGCCCTCCTCGACGGCGATCCGGCCCGCGTCGAGGTAGGTGAGGTGGTCGTCGTCGATGCCCTTGCGCATCTTCATGGTGACCGGCAGGTCCCCGGCGCCGGTGACGGCCTCGCGCAGGATCGCGCGGAGCAGGGGGCGCTTGTAGGGGAGGGCGGAGCCGCCGCCCTTGCGGGTGACCTTGGGGACCGGGCAGCCGAAGTTCAGGTCGATGTGATCGGCGAGGCCCTCCTCGGCGATCATGCGGACGGCCTTGCCGACGGTCGCCGGGTCGACCCCGTAGAGCTGGATCGAGCGCGGGGTCTCGCTCGGGTCGAAGTGGATGAGCTGCATGGTCTTCTCATTGCGCTCGACCAGCGCCCGGGTCGTGATCATCTCGCTCACGAACAGGCCCTTGCCCCCACTGGCCCCATCCTTTGCTTCGCCTCCGGCGAAGGCGTCGCCTCCGGCGAACTGCCTGCACAGGGTGCGGAAGGGCGCGTTGGTGATCCCGGCCATGGGGGCCAGGACGACGGGCGGCTGCACGGTGTGCGGACCGATCCGCAGCGGCGACGGCTGCGCGGGGGCGACGGGCGGGACGGGCGTGGGCATTCCTCCATTGTGCCGGGTGCGGGAATGTGCCGGTGCGGGAATGTGCCAGGTGCCGGAACCGGTCGGCGTCTCACCGGACAGATAATCATTAGTTAGGCGCACTATCGATATCGGCGTACAGTGAAGAGATGTCTCAGCTCAGCTCTCGCCGACGGATGCTGGTGCTCGCGATCTGCTGTATGAGCCTGCTGATCGTGAGCATGGACAACACGGTGCTGAACATCGCGCTCCCCTCCATGCAGCGCGATCTGCACGCCACCACCTCGGATCTCCAGTGGACGATCGACGCCTACACCCTCGTCCTCGCCTCGCTGCTGATGCTGGCCGGGTCCACGGCCGACCGGATCGGGCGCAAACGGGTCTTCGTCGTGGGCCTGGTCGTCTTCACCCTCGGCTCGGCCCTGTGCTCGGCGGCTCCCAGTCTGGAGACGCTGGTGATCTTCCGGATGATCCAGGCGGTCGGCGGCTCGATGCTGAACCCGGTCGCCATGTCGATCATCACCAACACCTTCACCGACCCCCGGGAGCGCGCCCGCGCGATCGGCGCCTGGGGCGCGGTGGTGGGTGTCTCGATGGCCGCCGGTCCGCTGATCGGAGGTCTGCTGGTGGAGGCGGTCAACTGGCGGGCGATCTTCTGGATCAACCTCCCCGTCGGTATCGCCGCGCTCCTGCTGACCTGGCGGTTCGTACCGGAGTCCCGGGCGGCGAAGCCCCGCCGGGCGGACCCGGTCGGGCAGCTCCTGATCATCCTGCTGTTCGGTTCGCTGACATACGCGATCATCGAGGCCCCGCACTCGGAGCCGGCGTACGTCCTGCCGTTCGCGGCGGTCGCGGTGATCGCGCTGGTGGCGCTGGTGCGGGTGGAGCCGAGGCGGGCCGAGCCGCTGATCGATCTGCGGTTCTTCCGGTCGGCGCCGTTCAGCGGGGCGACGGTGATCGCCATCTGCTCCTTCGCCGCGCTCGGCGGCTTTCTGTTCCTGTCGACGCTGTATCTCCAGAACGTCCGGGGTCTGGACGCCCTGCACGCCGGGCTGTGGATGCTGCCGATGGCCGTGCCGACGTTTCTGTGCGCTCCCCTGTCGGGGCGGCTGGTCGGCGGGCGGGGGCCGCGGATTCCGCTGCTGATCGCCGGGCCGGCGATGACGGCGGGGGCCCTGATGTTCGCCGCGTTCCACGCCGAGACCTCCGATGTGACCCTCTTCCTCGGGTACGCCCTCTTCGGCGTCGGCTTCGGCTTCGTGAACGCGCCGATCACCAACACCGCGGTGTCGGGGATGCCGCTGTCCCAGGCCGGTGTGGCCTCCGCCGTGGCCTCCACCAGCCGCCAGTTGGGCCAGACCCTGGGCGTCGCGATCGTCGGCGCGGTCCTGGCGGCCGGGCTCGGCGGCCTGTCGTACGCGGAGGGCTTCGTGGCCGCCGCCCGGCCCGGATGGTGGGTGCTGGTGGTGTGCGGACTGGCGGTGCTGGCGGTGGGGCTGCTCACCAGCGGCCGATGGGCGGCGGCCACCGCGGAGCGGACGGCGAAGCTCCTGGAGGGGACGGAGGGGCGGGAGGTGGTGGGGGTGCGGAGGTGAGCGGGGAGTGGGGGTGAGGGTGGGGAGCTGCGTGCGGGGTGCGGAGGTGAGCGGGGGCCGGGGCGGCGGGGCCTGCTTCCGGGGCGAGGGGGGCCCGGGGGAGACTGCGTTCGGGATGCGGAGGTGACAGGGGGCCCGGGGCTGTGTGTGTTCCGTCCGGGGCGGTGCGTCCGGGGTGTACCGGCTCAGCCGGTGTGCGCCGCCAGCGCGTCGATCAGTTCCGGCCACAGCTCGCGCGGCCGGTCGTGCCCCATGTCCGGGACCAGCAGCAGTTCCGCGCCGGGCACCAGTTCCGCGGTACGGCGTCCGCCGCTGGGGTCGATCAGGGTGTCGTCCAGCCCGTGGATCACCAGGGTCGGTACCGTCAGCCGGCGCAGGCCGTCCGCGCGGGAGCCGCTGAGGATCATCGCCCCGAGGTGCCGGCCGACGCCGGCCGGGTAGTACGCCCGGTCATGGCTCCGGCCCGCCAGGTCCCGCAGCGACGCGGCATCGCCGTACCGCTTCGACGCCCACACCAGCTCGCGCTCCGCCGCCGCCACGAACCCCTCGCGGTCCGCCGGTCTCGGGCCGAGCAGCACCTCGCCTCGGGGCTCGCCCCGCCGTACTCGCTCTCGCCGGTGGTGGACATCATCGACGTCAGGGTCAGCAGCCGCTCCGGGCGGATCATCGCCATCGTCTGGGCGATCATCCCGCCCATCGAGGACCCGACGACATGCGCCCGCTCGATGCCGAGCGCCGTGAGCAGCCCGAACGCGTCCTCGGCCATATCGGTCAGCCGGTACGGGACCATCGCCCCGGCCCCGGGCAGGTCCCCGCCCCGGACGGCGGCGACGAACCGCCCCATGTCCACGGGACGGTCGTCGAACCGGGTCGACAGACCGGTGTCCCGGTTGTCGAAGCGGATCACATAGCGCCCCCGGTCCGCCAGCGCCCGGCAGAAGTCCTCGTGCCAGACGATGAGCTGCGACCCGAACCCGGCCACCAGCAGCACCGGCGGGTTCCCCGGGTTCCCGAAGCACTCATGGGCGAGCGACACTCCGGACGACACTTCGGCAATCGGCATGCGCCGATCCTGCCAAGCCGCCCCGCCCCACCGCACACCGGTTTCCCCCATCCGCGTCCCCACCCCCACCCCCACCCACCGAGACGGGCCGTCACCGCCACGGCCGCAGGAGGCGTCATGCCGCAGATCGACACGAGCAAGGTCAGCCGCCGGGACCGGCACGGGCGGGAGCATGTGGTGCGGGTCGCCCGCACCGGGGTGCAGCGCACCCTCACCTGCGACACCTGCGGCTGGCTCCGGCGCGCCCAGTTCCTGCCCTGGCTGAAGGCGCAGGAGCATCTGGCCGAGGCCCATGAGGCCACCGTCGACCCCGCTCAGCCCTCCCCCGACACGGACTGACCCGCCCGCTCAGCCCCCCGGCACGGACTGACCCTTCCCCCCTCAGCTCTCCACCTCCCGACACGGACTGACCCTTCCCCTCAGCTCTCCACCCCCGTCACCAGCAAGGACTTCCCCACCGTCGCCCGTTCCGCGAGGGCCCGGTGGGCGTCGGCCGCCCGCTCCAGCGGATAGGTCGCCCCGATCGCCGGCCGCAGACGGCCCCGCGCGGTCAGATCGAGCGCCCCGGTCAGCATCTCCCGTACGGCCTCCGGTCCCGGCGGCCCGAGCTCCAGGGCGTTGATCGCCGTCACCCCCCGGCTCCGTGCCGTCCCCGGGTCGATGTCGGCGAAGCCGTCCGCCGAGCCGTAGGTGAGGAAACGGCCGCCCTCGGCCACCGCCCCGAACGCCTCGCGGCCCAGCGCTCCCCCGGCCCCGTCGAACGCCACCGCCACCCCGGCGCCGCCCGTGGCCTCCCGCACCCGGCGCGGCCAGTCCGGCTCGCTGTAGTCGACCGTGAGGGTGGCGCCCAGCTCCGCCGCCAGGGCGAGCTTGCGTTCGCCCCGGGCCGCCGCGATCACCCGCGCGCCCGCGTCCCGCGCACCCTGCACCACCAGCGAGCCCGCACCCCCGGCCGCCGCCGCGACCAGCACCCACGCGCCCGTCCCGATGCCCGCCTCGGTGATCAGCATCCGGGCGGTCACCGCGTCGTGCAGCAGCGCCGCCGCCCGCGGGAAGGACATCCCCTCCGGGACCTCGACGGCATCCGCCGCCTCCGCGACCATCCGCTCGGCATAGCCGCCGCTGCCCCGGGCCAGCACCGGCCGCCCGATCCACCCCGGGTCCACCCCCTCCCCCACCGACAGCACCCGCCCGGCGCCACCGCCACCGGGGACGTAGGGCAGTTCCAGCGGGAAGTAGTCCCCGCCCCAGCCGGAGCGCAGCAGGGTGTCCAAGAAGATGACATCGGCGGCGGCGACCCCGACGACCAGTTGCCCGGGTCCGGCCACCGGGTCGGCCACCTCCCGCACGACCAGGACCTCCGGTCCGCCGAACTCCCGCACCTGGACCGCTCGCATCGCGCTCACCACTCCCGTTCACGAATCCACGCCGGGCACCCCGGCGCGCTCACCGTCCGCACGCTAGGACCTCAAGCGAGGTTGAGGTCAACGGTCCCGGCCCCCACCCGGCCCCACCTCACGCGGCCCCCACGCAGCCCCCGTCCCACCCCCACCCGGGCGGCAATTGGTCCAGACCTATTGACGAATGGTCTGGACCGCGCGACTGTCATGTCTACGACACTCACGGCACGGTCACCCCACCAGCAGACCCTGGAGGTCTCGTATGCTCCGTGCGTTCCGTATGTTCGGCACGGCCCGCCGCAGAGCGCGGCTGCTGGCCGCCGCGCTCGCGACCGTCTGTCTCGCCCCCCTCGCCCTCGCCCAGCCCGCCGCCGCCGTCGAGACCTGCGCGGTCAAGTCCCGCCCCACCGGCAAGGTGCTCCAGGGCTACTGGGAGAACTGGGACGGCGCCGCCAACGGCGTCCACCCGCCCTTCGGCTGGACCCCGATCACCGACGCCCGGATCGGCCAGCACGGCTACAACGTCATCAACGCGGCCTTCCCCGTGATCCTCTCCGACGGCACCGCGCTCTGGCAGGACGGCATGGACACCGGGGTGAAGGTGGCCACCCCGTCCGAGATGTGCGCCGCGAAGGCGGCCGGGCAGACGATCCTCATGTCCATCGGCGGCGCCACCGCCGGGATCGACCTCAGCTCGGCCACCGTCGCCGACCGCTTCATCGCGACCATCGTGCCGATCCTGAAGAAGTACAACTTCGACGGCATCGACATCGACATCGAGACCGGCCTCATCGGCAGCGGCAACATCAACACCCTGTCCGCGTCCCAGGCCAATCTGATCCGCATCATCGACGGCATCCTCGCCCAGATGCCGTCCAACTTCGGCCTCACCATGGCCCCGGAGACCGCGTACGTCACCGGCGGCAGCGTCGTCTACGGCTCCATCTGGGGCGCCTACCTCCCGGTCATCAAGAAGTACGCCGACAACGGCCGCCTGTGGTGGCTCAACATGCAGTACTACAACGGCAGCTTCTACGGCTGCTCCGGCGACTCCTACTCCGCCGGGACCGTCCAGGGCTTCATCGCCCAGACCGACTGCCTCAACCGGGGCCTGGTCATCCAGGGCACGACCATCCGCGTCCCGTACGACAAGCAGGTGCCCGGCCTGCCCGCCCAGTCCGGCGCGGGCGGCGGCTACATGTCCCCGTCCCTGGTCTCCCAGGCGTGGCGGAACTACGGCACCAGCCTCAAGGGCCTCATGACCTGGTCCATCAACTGGGACGGCTCCCGCAACTGGACCTTCGGCGACAACGTCAAGGCCCTGCAAGGGCGTTGAGCCCCGCTAGCGCGAGGTGACGGCCAGCTTCGCGCCGAGCACCACGAACGAGCCCGCGAAACTCCGCCGCAGCCATGTCATCACCCTCGGCCGGGAGATGACATGGCTGCGCACGGACGCCGCCAGCACCCCGTACACCGCGAAGACCACGAACGTCGCCAGCATGAAGACCCCGCTCAGCGCCAGCATCCGCAGCAGCGCGCGCGGCTCGCCGGGGGTGACGAACTGGGGCAGGAACGCGAAGAAGAAGATGGTCAGCTTGGGGTTGAGGATATTGATCAGGACGCCCCGCCAGATCATCTGGCCCGACGACAGCGGAGCGCCCCCGCCCTCGACGCCGATCGCCTCCCGGTCCCTGAGGGTGGCCCACGCCATGTAGAGCAGATAGGCGACCCCGGCGTACTTCAGCACCTGGAACGCGGTGGCGCTGGTGTGCAGCAGGGCGGCGACACCGGTGACCGTGGCCAGCATGTGCGGGACGATCCCGACGGTGCAGCCCAGCGCCGCCACGACGGCGGCCCGCCGCCCGTGCGACAGCCCGGCCGCGAGGGTGTAGACGACCCCGGTACCGGGGGTGGCGACCACCACGAGGGTGGTCAGCAGAAACGCGATACTCATGCGCCCCAGCCTCGCCCGCCCGCCGGGCACCCCCACAGGGCCAATGGGCAGCCCCTATCGGGGACCACCTTCGCACCGGAGGAGGCAGAAGGAGGGAGCAGAAGGAGGGAGCAGAAGGACGGAGCAGAACGGGAAACGCCCGCCCTCCCACCCCGGTCGAGCCGGAGGGAAGGGCGGGCGTCGTACCCGGCGCTCCCGGCGTCAGCAGCCCACCAGGCGGCCCGCCAGGTACCCCTCGATCTGGTCGAGCGACACCCGCTCCTGCTTCATCGAGTCCCGCTCGCGCACCGTGACCGCGTTGTCCTCCAGGGTGTCGAAGTCGACGGTCACGCAGTACGGCGTACCGATCTCGTCCTGGCGGCGGTAGCGGCGGCCGATCGCGCCGGCGTCGTCGAACTCGATGTTCCAGTTCTGCCGCAGCGCCTGCGCGAGCCCCTTCGCCTTCGGCGACAGCTCGGGGTTGCGGGACAGCGGCAGCACGGCCACCTTGACCGGCGCGAGCCGGTGGTCGAGCCGCAGCACGGCCCGGCGCTCCAGCTTGCCCTTGGCGTTCGGCGCCTCGTCCTCGACATAGGCGTCCAGCAGGAACGCCAGCATCGCCCGCCCGACACCGGCCGCCGGCTCGATGACATACGGCGTCCAGCGCTCCTGGGCCTCCTGGTCGAAGTAGGACAGGTCCTGGCCGGACGCCTTGGAGTGGGCGCCGAGGTCGTAGTCGGTGCGGTTGGCGACGCCCTCCAGCTCACCCCACTCGCTGCCGCCGAACCGGAAGCGGTACTCGATGTCGGCGGTGCGCTTGGAGTAGTGGGAGAGCTTCTCCTTCGGGTGCTCGTACCACCGCATGTTCTCCTCGCTCAGGCCCAGGCCGGTGTACCAGTTCCAGCGCTGCTCCATCCAGTACTCCTGCCACTTCTCGTCCTCGCCCGGCTTGACGAAGAACTCCATCTCCATCTGCTCGAACTCGCGGGTGCGGAAGATGAAGTTGCCGGGCGTGATCTCGTTGCGGAAGGACTTGCCCATCTGCGCGATGCCGAACGGCGGCTTGCGCCGCGAAGTCGTCTGCACCTGGGCGAAGTTGGTGAAGATGCCCTGGGCGGTCTCGGGGCGCAGGTAGGCGACCGAGCCGGAGTCCTGGGTGGGGCCGAGGTGGGTGGAGAGCAGCCCGGAGAACGACTTGGGCTCGGTGAACTGGCCCTTGGTGCCGCAGTTGGGGCAGTTGATGTCCGCGAGGCCGTTCTCGGGGAGACGGCCCTTCTTCTCCTGGTACGCCTCCTCCAGGTGGTCCGCGCGGAACCGCTTGTGGCAGGAGGTGCACTCGGTGAGCGGGTCGGTGAAGGTGGCGACATGACCGGAGGCGACCCACACCTCGGGGGCCAGGATGACGGACGAGTCGATACCGACGACGTCCTCGCGCGACGTCACCATGTAGCGCCACCACTGGCGCTTGAGGTTCTCCTTCAGCTCGACACCCAGCGGACCGTAGTCCCAGGCGGCACGCTGTCCGCCGTAGATCTCACTGCACGGGAATACGAAGCCACGGCGCTTGCTCAGGCTGACGATGGTGTCGATCTTGTCGGCGGCCACGGTGCTCTCTTCATTACGACGACGGGCGACGAAGCGAGATGCTTCAGAGCGAATGCTTCAGGTTACCGGCGGGGGCTCCCCCTCGGCCAAATCGGTGCGGGCCCCGGTCCGATCCCCCATCCGATCCACGGCCCGATCGCGCCGACCGACCCCCGGTCCCCGGTCCGATCCCCCGGCGGGGCGCCGTGCGGTCACCGGCGGCCGGGAACGGTTTGTTGACAATCGTTTCCAGAATTGTTGAAAATGACTGTCATGAACGTACGACGACGCCCTCTCATACCCATGGCGGCCGTGACCGCCCTGGGTCTGGCCGCCCTCACCGCCTGCTCGACCGACACCGGCTCCGGCTCCGGTGCCGCGGGCAACACCGACAGGTTCGACGTCGTCGCCTCGTTCTATCCGATGCAGTTCCTCGCCGAGCGGATCGGCGGGGACCTGGTGAACGTCACCACCCTCACCGAGCCCGGCCAGGAACCCCATGACCTGGAGCTGAGCGCCCGGCAGACGGCCCGGATGGGCGAGGCCGACGCGGTGCTGTATCTCAAGAGCCTCCAGCCCGCCGTGGACGAGGCGGTCGCCCAGTCCGAGGTGGGCACCAAGATCGACGCCGCCTCGCTGACCACGCTGGAGAGCCACGGCGGCGCGGGCCACAGCCACGAGGGCGACGGGGGTCACGAGGGCGAGGAGGGGTCGGGGGACGCCCTCGACCCGCATGTCTGGCTGGACCCGGTGAAGTACGCCGAGATCGCCGAGGGCGTCGGCGCCGCCTTCGCGAAGGCCGACCCGGACCACGCGGCCGACTACCGCAAGAACACCGAGACCCTGACCGGCGAGCTCGACGCCCTCGACGCCCGCTTCACCGAGGGCCTGAAGAACACCGGCACCAAGGTCTTCTTCACCAACCACTCCGCCTTCACCTATCTCGCCGAGCGCTACGGGCTGACCCAGGAGGCCATCAACGGCCTGGACCCGGAGAGCGAGCCCAGCCCGGCCCGGATCAAGGAACTCCAGGACGAGGCCAGGGCCGACGGAGTCACCACCGTCTTCTACGAGACGCTCGTCTCCGACGAGACCGCGAAGACCCTCGCCGCCGACGCGGGTCTGCGGACCGATGTCCTGGACCCGGTCGAGGGCATCACCGACCGGTCGAAGGGCGACGACTACCTCCAGGTCATGGACGCCAACCTGGCGGCACTGAAACAGGCTCTGGGCAGCAGGTGACAACGGTGGAGGACGCCATGGGCGCAAGCGGTACGACGGAGGCCGTGATCTCCGTGCGCGGGGTGCGCGCCGAGCTGGGCGGTCGGCCCGTCCTGCGCGGGATCGACTTCACGGTGGGCCGCGGCGAGGTCGTCGCGCTGCTCGGCGCGAACGGCTCGGGCAAGTCCACCGCCGTGCGCGCGGTGATCGGGCAGGTGCCGGTGGGCGCCGGGCGGATCGAGCTGTTCGGCACCGACCGCGCCCGGTTCCGCGACTGGGCGCGCCTCGGCTACGTCCCGCAGCGCACCACGGCCTCGGGCGGGGTGCCCGCCACGGTGACCGAGGTGGTCTCCGCGGGCCGTCTGTCCCGTACCCGCTTCGGCGTCTTCCGCAAGGCCGACCGGTCGGCGGTGCACCGGGCCCTGGAACTGGTCGGGATGGCCGACCGGGCGAAGGACCCGGTCGACGCGCTCTCCGGCGGCCAGCACCAGCGGGTGCTGATCGCCCGCGCCCTGGCCTCCGCGCCGGAACTGCTGATCATGGACGAGCCGATGGCGGGCGTCGACCTGGCCAGCCAGGAGGTGCTGGCCACCGCCCTGCGCGAGCAGGTCGCGGCCGGGGCGACGGTGCTGCTGGTGCTGCACGAGCTGGGACCGCTGGAGCCGCTGATCGACCGCGCGGTGGTGCTCCGCGACGGCTGCGTCCTGCACGACGGGCCGCCGCCCGAGGCCCTCGGCCAGCATGCCCTGCCCGGCCACGACCACGTCCACCCGCACGCGCCCCAGGGGGCCGGCCCCCTCCGGACAGGACTGCTGAGCTGATGGAGATCCTCGACTACGCCTTCATGCAGCGGGCGCTGCTCGCCGCCGTCCTGGTCGGCATCACCGCCCCCGCCGTCGGCATCTATCTCGTCCAGCGCCGCCAGGCCCTGATGGGCGACGGCATCGGCCATGTCGCCATGACCGGCGTCGGCCTCGGCTTTCTGCTGTCCTGGTCGCCGATCTGGATGGCCACCCTGGTCTCGGTGCTCGGCGCGGTCCTGATGGAGCTGATCCGCTGGTACGGCCGCACCCGCGGTGACATCGCCCTCGCCATGCTCTTCTACGGCGGCATGGCCGGCGGCGTGATGTTCATCAACCTCGCGCCCGGCGGCTCCAACGCCAACCTCACCTCGTACCTCTTCGGCTCGCTGTCGACGGTGTCGGCGTCCGATGTGACCGCGATCTGCCTGCTCGCGGCGTTCGTGATGCTGGTCACGCTGGGGCTGCGGCGGCAGTTGTTCGCGGTGAGCCAGGACGAGGAGTTCGCGCGGGTGACCGGGCTGCCGGTACGGGCGCTGAATCTGCTCACCGCGATCACCGCGGCGGTCACGGTGACCGTGGCGATGCGGGTGGTCGGGCTGCTGCTGGTGTCGGCGCTGATGGTGGTGCCGGTGGCGGCGGCGCAGCAGCTCAGCCGGAGTTTCGCGGTGACCTTCGCGGTCGCCGTCGCGATCGGGGTGGCGGTGAGCCTCGGCGGTACGGTGACCTCGTACTACCAGGATGTGCCGCCCGGCGCGACGATCGTGCTGCTGACCATCGGCGCGTTCCTGGCGCTGACCGCGGTGTCGCTGCCGCTGGCCCGGCGCCGGGCACGGCTCGCCGCCGCGGCGCACCCCACCGGAGACCCCGCGGAATGCGTGGTTCCCGCCGCTCGTGGAGCGGGTAGGGAGATCGGCGTCTGACCGCGGACGAGCCGGGCTGGCACAATGGCGCCCGGCACAACGCAGACGCAAGGAGGCAACCAGTGACCACCGCTGGACCGCCCGTGAAGGGCCGCGCCACCCGGCAGCGTGCCGCCGTGGCCGCCGCGCTGGACGAGGTCGACGAGTTCCGCAGCGCCCAGGAACTGCACGACATGCTCAAGCACAAGGGCGACGCGGTCGGGCTGACCACGGTGTACCGGACCCTCCAGTCCCTCGCCGACGCCGGTGAGGTCGATGTGCTGCGCACGTCCGACGGGGAGTCGGTGTACCGCCGGTGCTCCACCGGGGAGCACCACCATCATCTGGTGTGCCGGGCGTGCGGCAAGGCGGTGGAGGTCGCGGGGCCCGCGGTGGAGTCGTGGGCGGAGGCGATCGCCGTGGAGCACGGGTTTGTGAATGTGGCGCACACGGTGGAGATTTTTGGTACCTGTGCGGAGTGCTCCGCGGGTTCTTCGGGGGTCTGAGCGCCGTTTCGGGCTTTCCCCGCGTGGGGGCTGGTCGCGCAGTTCCCCGCGCCCCTGGCGGGGGGGGCCTGCGGCCCCCCCGTACCCCCCCGCTATTGCTGCTTGCCCTCCATGGCCAAAAGGTCCTCGTTCGGGATCGCGCCTCCGAAGCGGCGGTCCCGGGAGGCGTATTCGAGGCAGGCGCGCCAGAGGTCGCGGCGGTCGAAGTCGGGCCACAGGACATCCTGGAAGACCATCTCCGCGTAGGCGGACTGCCACAGCAGGTAGTTGGAGGTGCGCTGTTCGCCGCTGGGGCGCAGGAACAGGTCCACATCCGGCATATCCGGGTAGTACAGGTACTTCGCGAAGGTCTTCTCGGTGACCTTGCCGGGGTCGAGGCGGCCGGTGCGGATGTCCTCGGCGAGGGCCTTGGCGGCGTCGGCGATCTCGGCCCGGCCGCCGTAGTTCATGCAGAAATAGAGGGTCAGACGGTCGTTGTCCTTGGTCTGCTCCTGGGCGATCTGGAGTTCGTTGGCGACCGACTTCCACAGCTTGGGCATCCGGCCCACCCAGCGGACCCGCACCCCGAGCGAGTCGAGCTGGTCGCGGGTCCTGCGGATGAACATGCGGTTGAAGTTCATCAGGAAGCGCACCTCGTCGGGCGAGCGCTTCCAGTTCTCGGTGGAGAAGGCGTACAGGGAGATACTGCCGACGCCCATCTCGATCGCGCCCTGGAGGACATCGAGCACCCGCTCCGCGCCGACCTTGTGGCCCTCGGTGCGGGGCAGTCCGCGTTCCTTGGCCCAGCGGCCGTTGCCGTCCATGACGATCGCCACATGGCGCGGGATCAGCTCACCGGGCAGCTTCGGCGGGCGGGCGCCGGAGGGGTGCGGTTCCGGCGTGCTGTACTCGCGGCGCTGGCGTCCCAGAATCCCGCGTACCACCATGTGCTTCTCGTCTTCCTGTGCGGTGTGCCGGCTGGGCCGGCTGGGCTGACGGTGCCGGCCGACTGACCGACGTGCTGACGCGCTCGTCCACTGACGCGCTGACGCGCTCGTTTTCGACGCGCTCACTTCTCGACGTATCTGAGGGAGCGCAGGCCGCGCTCCAGGTGCCAGTGGAGATAGGCGGAGACCAGTCCGCTGCCCTCCCGGACGTACCGGGGCTCGCAGGTGTCCGCCGTGGCCCAGTCGCCGGTGAGCAGCGCCCCGAGCAGGGTGAGGCTCTGCGGTGAGGGTACGACGCTGCCGGGCACCCGGCAGTCCGCGCAGACCGAGCCGCCGGAGCCGACCGAGAAGAAGCGGTTGGGGCCGGGCAGCCCGCACTTCGCGCAGTCGCCGAAGCTGGGCGCGTAGCCGTTGACGGCGAGGGAGCGCAGCAGGAAGGCGTCCAGGACGAGGTGCGGGGCGTGCTCGCCGCGGGCGAGGGTGCGCAGGGCGCCCACCAGCAGCAGATACTGCTGGACGGCCGGTTCGCCCTCGTGGTCGGTGAACCGCTCGGCGGTCTCCAGCATGGCGGTGCCGGCGGTGTAGCGGGCGTAGT
The DNA here is from genome assembly GCF_040683675.1 of Streptomyces sp. NPDC093252. Classification (NCBI taxonomy): domain Bacteria; kingdom Bacillati; phylum Actinomycetota; class Actinomycetes; order Kitasatosporales; family Streptomycetaceae; genus Streptomyces; species Streptomyces sp. NPDC093252. The sequence continues at coordinate 367,337 of NZ_JBFBEM010000002.1, forward strand.
CGGTGACGATGCCGCCGCCGTACGCGGCGATGGTCTCGCTCTGGGTGCACAGCGGCAGACCGCGGCCGATCAGTTCACCGCCCCGGGCGAAGAACTGCACATCGACATGGGAGAACGGTTCCAGCCGGGCGCCGAACTTGGACTTGGTGCGGCGCACGCCGCGGGCCACCGCCCTGACCCGGCCGTGGCCCCGGGTGAGCAGGGTGATGATGCGGTCGGCCTCGCCGAGCTTCTGCGTCCGCAGCACGATGCCGTCGTCCCGGAACAGGCTCATCGCCGCGCACCTCCGTGGGTGCGGGTCCCGGAGACCTCGGTCGGTCCCCCGGGAGGGCGCGGCGCCGGCCGGTGCGGCTCACCCGCCGGGTGCGGGGGGCGCGGGGTGTCGGCGCGGGACTGGGTCATGGCCCCATTCTTGCCCACACGGCCGGTGCGCGTGGCCGCCGCAGGCCCTTCGAGGGTCGCAGTCCCTTGGGACGCAGTCCCTCCGGTCGCCGTCCCGTCGGGCGCAGTCGCTTCGGGCGCAGTCCCTTCAAGGGACCTCGCCCCGGCTGCGCGCGTTCTGGTAGGCGGTGGCCGCGCGCAGCCGCTCGGCGCCGCTGGCCGCCCGGACGGTGCCGGGCGGGCAGTCCCACTCCCGGCCGCCGCCGAAGGGCCGCAACTGGACGTACGGCCCTTCGTGGCCCATGACGACGCCGACCTGCCCGGTACGGGTGTCGACGACGTACGAGCCGATCGGCGGCTTCGGTGTACTCACAGCCCAGCCGCCTCGATGCGCCCGGGTGCCGGAGAAATCCCGGCCTTTTCGCCTGCGGCCCGCATTTTTTTCAACGTTCCCTCCACCTCTTCGGCGCATCGCGCCGCGCCCTGTGCTGCCCCGTGACTCCCCGGCTTTTCCGTATCTCATGCTTTTGGCTCCATGGCGGTACGGCGGGCCGTAGACTCACCGGCCTCTTTTGTTCCGCCGGGATACAAGTGCCTGCCCATTCAAGGGTGTTGGGCATGACCAGGGGCCGATTCGGTACCTGGTGTGGGGTGCGTGACCGACCTTGAGGAGACCGTACCGCGCCCTCGGGAAAATCTCGGCCAAAATTGTCGCGGCCGTTAACAAGGCTTCGACTCAATCCGTAAATCGGCGGCGTTTTCGAGCAGTTGCGGCGGAATTCGAGGCGGGCGGGCGGGAGGGTTAGCGGTGGCGGCCGGGGAGGCGTCGGGCGGCGGCTCGGCCGATCCGGCCCCGACGGCGGACCGGGCGCCGTCGGCCGGCGGATCACGGGGGCGCCCGAAGGCACAGGGGGCGTGAACCGTCGGCTCTGCGGCGGGACGTGTCGGCCATTCGTGTGTGATCCCTTGACCACGCAGTGTGCCTTTCCTATGGTCACGATGATCAGGACATAGAACGTCGTATCTCCCGATTTACCCCGCCGACCCCAAGAGCCCCACCACCCCCTCCCCCGCCTCGTTCCTCACCCCACGCTTCCTCTCCCCCCACCGCTGGAGGACCCGTGCGCGCTGTGTCCCGTGGCGTCCCGGTGCCGTCGCGCCGGACGTTTCTGAAGCACACCGGGGCGCTGGGCGCCGTCGCGGCGGTGTCGCTGACCGGGTGCGGGCCCGAGTCGACGATCTACACCGGCGGCGGCTCGGGCCGGGACCGCTCGCTGACCGCGGTGATCGGCTACGGCAACGACGGCAACTGGGATCCGACGCAGACCGCGTCGGCGTTCGCCATGGCCGCCAACAACCACATCTACGAGGGACTGGTCGACACCGACCCGATCTCCCGGGCGCCCTACCCGGCGCTGGCCACCGCGCTGCCGCCGGACCCGTCCGCCACCACCTGGGCGTTCACCCTGCGGGAGGGGGCGCGGTTCCACGACGGGACGCCGGTCACGGCGGACGACGTGGTGTTCGTCTTCGACCGGATCCTCGACCCGGACACCCCGACCCTCGCCAAGGGGTTCTTCGCGCCCTGGCTGAGGGCGGTGACCCGGATCGACGCGCGGCGGGTGCGGCTGGAGCTGAAGTTCCCGTTCCCGGACGGGGTGTCCCGGCTGACGCTGGCCAAGATCATGCCCCGGCATGTGTTCTCCCGGCCGGGTGCCTGGGACGACGCGATCAAGGGGCTGGCGATCGGCTCGGGGCCGTACCGGCAGTCGGCGCACCACCCGAAGTCCAACACCGTCTTCGCGGCGTTCGACGGCTACAACGGGCCGCGCCCGCCCGCCTTCCGGACCATGAACTGGCTGACCATCGTGGACGCCGCCCCCCGGGTCGCGATGATCTCCGGCGCCGGGGCGGGTGTACAGATCGCGGACAACATCCCGTACGCCAACATCGGCCAGTTGGAGGGGGGCGGGATGGAGGTGGGGAGCGGGGCCGGGATGAACAATCTGTTCCTGATGTTCAACACCGCGCACCGGCCGTTCGGCGATGTCCGGGTGCGGCAGGCGCTGCGCTACGCGGTGGACACCGACACCATCGTCCAGGTGGCGCTCAAGGGGCACGGGCGGGCGGCGACCTCGTTCCTGGACGAGGGGAATCCGTCGTACCGGCGGGCGCGGACGGTCTACGGGTACGACCCGGACCGGGCGCGGCGGCTGCTGAAGGAGGCGGGGGCCGACGGGCTGGGCGTGGAGCTGATGGCGTCCAATGTGAGCTGGATCATGGACTGTCTGCCGACCATCAAGGCGTCCTGGGACGCGATCGGGGTGAAGACCACGCTGGCGCCGCAGGAGACCACGGCGGTCTTCACCAAGCTGGACCAGAAGCGGGACTACCAGGTGGTGGCCGCGGCCTCGAACCCCAATCAGTTCGGCATCGACGCCGATCTGATCATGCATTACAACTACGGCCCCGAGAACCTGTGGATGGGCTACACCCGGTGGGCGGACGACCCGGTGGCGCGGCGGTTGTTCCGGGACATGGACCGGGCGACCCGGGAGCCGGACCCGGAGCGCAAGAAGGCCCTGGTCCAGGGGTACATCGACCTGGTCGCCGAGCAGGCGGTGCTGTACCCGGTGGTGCACAACGCGCTGATGACCGCCTGGGACCCGCGCCGGCTCGGCGGGGTCAGGGCCCAGCCGTACCCGGGGATCAATGTGCTTCAGGCCACCTGGGTCTGACGGAACGGAGGGGAGTCGCGCGTGGTCGCCGTCGTCCGGATTCTCGTCCGCCGGATCCTGCTGCTGGTGCCGCTGATGCTGGGCATCGTGCTGTTCGTCTTCGTCGTCATGCGGTTCTCGGACGTCGATCCGGCGTCCGCGTTCTTCCAGGGCGCCAACCCGACGCCCGAGCAACTGCGCGACTTCCGCGCGGAACACGGCCTGCTGGACCCGCTGCCGGTGCGGTATCTGCACTTCGTGGGCGATCTCCTCCACGGCGACCTCGGCACCAGCGCCCTGACCCGGGGCGAGGTCCTCGACCAGGTGCTGACCGCGCTGCCGCTGACCGTGCAGCTCACGTTCCTGGGGCTGGGCATCGCGGTGGTGCTGGCGCTGATCGGCGGGGTGACCGCGGCGGTCTACCGGGACCGGACGCCGGACCAGATCATCCGGGTCGTCTCGCTGATCGGGGTCGCGGCGCCCGGTTTCTGGCTGGCGCTGCTGATGATCCAGTACTTCGCGGTCGGCCTCGGCTGGTTCCCGGCCGGCGGCTACATCAACCCGGCCGACTCGGTCACCGGCTGGCTGCGCACCATGACACTGCCCGCCCTCGCCCTGTCCCTGCCGGTCGCCGCCCAGCTCACCCGGATCGTCCGCACCTCGATGGTCGAGGAACTCGACAAGGACTACGTCCGCACCGCCATCGGCAGCGGACTGCCGCCCCGGGTGGTGGTCGGCCGGAACGTGCTGCGCAACGCCCTGATGAACCCGCTGACCGTACTGGGGCTGCGGGTCGGCTATCTGCTGGGCGGCGCGGTCGTCATCGAGACGATCTTCTCGCTGCCCGGCATGGGCAAGCTGATGATCGACGCCGTGAAGAACGGTGACCCGGCGGTCGTCCAGGGAGTCGTGATCACCACGGCGATCGGGTTCGTCGTCGTCAACCTGGTCATCGACATCCTGTACCTGCTGGTCAACCCGCGACTGAGGGACTCGACCGCATGATCATGACCCGCAAGGCCCTGACCGAGGCCCTCGCCCGTCCCGGGGTCCGGCTGCGCACCTGGCGCCGGCTGCCCCCGCTGTCGAAGGCCGCCGTGTGCTTTCTGGCGGTGGTGGTGCTGGTGGCGGTGTTCGCCCCGCTGATCGCGCCCTACGACCCGCTGGCGCAGTTCCCGCCGGTCGACGGGACCGGGCACCCGTCGGCCGCGCACTGGATGGGCCAGGACAGCGTCGGCCGGGACATCCTCAGCCGCCTGGTCTTCGGCGCCCGCTGGTCCCTCGCGATCGGTCTCGGGGCGACCGGGCTGGCGCTGGTGGCGGGCGCGGTCATCGGCGCGGTCGCGGCGACCTCCCGGCGGGCGGTGGACGAGACGCTGATGCGCTGTCTGGACGTGGTGATGGCGTTCCCCGGGATCGCGCTGGCGGCGGTCCTGGTCGCCGTGTTCGGCGGCGGGATCACCGTCCTGATCTGCGCCATCGCGTTCCTGTTCACCCCGCCGGTGGCGCGGGTGGTGCGGGCGAACGTGCTCGACCAGTACGGCGAGGACTATGTGACCGCCGAGCGGGTCATCGGCGCCCGCACCCCGCACATCGTGTGGCGGCACGTGGCGATCAACTGCGCCGCGCCGGTGCTGGTGTTCTGCACGGTGCAGGTCGCCGAGGCGATCGTGTTCGAGGCGTCGCTGTCCTTCATCGGGGCCGGGGTGCGTCCGCCGGACCCGTCCTGGGGCAGTGTCATCGCCGACGGCAAGAACATGGTGCTGACCGGCGGCTGGTGGGCGACGGTCTTCCCCGGGCTGCTGATGCTGGTGACGGTGCTGTCGCTGAACGTGCTGTCCGAGGGCGTCTCGGACGCCTGGGCGGCCCCGGCGCCCCGCGAGACACCGGTCCGCCCCGGCGCCGACGGGCACACCGACCATCTGGAGGCGGCCGGGCCCGGCACCGGGGAGGTGCTGGCGCTGCCCGGTCTCACCGACGCCGCCCGGCGGTTGCGGTCCCGGGCCCGGCCGCTGCCCGGCGGGGTACCGGTGCTGGCGGTGGAGGACCTGGCGATCGGGTTCCCGGGCCGCCACGGGGGCGTCGACATCGTGGACGGCATCAGCTTCGAGGTGCGGCCCGGCGAGGTGCTCGGGCTGGTCGGCGAGTCGGGCTGCGGCAAGTCGCTGACCGCGCTGACCGTGATGGGCCTGGCGCCCAGGGCCGCCCGGGTACGCGGCCGGATCCGCTTCCGGGAGCGCGAACTGCTCACCGAACCGGCCCGGGTACGGCGTCGGCTGCTCGGCCACGAGATGGCGATGGTCTACCAGGACGCCCTGTCCTCCCTCAACCCGGCGATGACCATCCGCGCCCAGCTCAAACAGGTCGTCCGGCGCGGCGGCCGGCGCAGCCCCGCCGAACTCCTCACCCTGGTCGGCCTCGACCCCGAACGCACCCTGCGCAGCTATCCGCACGAACTCTCCGGCGGCCAGCGCCAGCGCGTCCTGATCGCCCTGGCCCTGTCCCGCGATCCCCGGCTGATCGTCGCCGACGAGCCGACCACCGCGCTGGACGTCACCGTGCAGGCCCAGGTGATGGAACTGCTGCTGCGGCTCCGCGCGGAACTGGGCTTCGCCCTGATCCTGGTCTCCCACGACCTCGCCCTGATCGCCGACATCACCGACCGGGTGGTGGTGATGTACGGCGGCCAGATCGTGGAGAGCGGGGTGACCGCGGACCTGGTGGAGGCACCGGCCCACCCCTACACGCGCGGGCTGCTCGGCAGTGTGCTGTCCCTGGAGGGCGGGGCGGACCGGATGACGCAGATCAGGGGTGTCGTCCCGGCCCCGGCGGACTTCCCGGCGGGCTGCCGCTTCGCCGACCGCTGCCCGCGCGCCACCGAGGTCTGCCGGGCGACGGCCCCCGCCCTGACCGGCACGGCGACCCACCTGGCGGCCTGCCACCACCCGGCGGTGGACCTGGTGTCGACGGAGAGCGAGCCGGTCGCATGAGGAGCCGGACGGGCCGGGTTCGGAGCGGTACGGCGATGAGCCGGCCCAGCGGAGGTGAGCGGACACGATGAACGCCCTCGGCGAACCGGGCGGCCCACCGCCCCCGAACGGGGAGGCATCACGATGAACGCCCTCGTCAAACCCGACGGCCTCGGCGAGACCGACGGCCCCCCGCCCCCGCCCCTCGTCACCGTCACCGACGCCCATGTCGTCCACCGGGCCCGCAGCGGCGGCGTCTTCACCCGCGACCGGGTGTACGCCCTGACCGGCGCCGATCTCACCATCGCGCCCGGCGAGACGGTCGGGGTGGTCGGCGAATCGGGCTGCGGCAAGTCGACGCTGGCGAAGGTGCTGGTGGGTGTGGAGCGCCCGGTGTCGGGCACGGTGGCGTTCCGGGGCCGGGACCTGTGGGCGATGCCGCCGGGCGAGCGGCGGACCGTCATCGGCGGCTCCACCGGCATGATCTTCCAGGACCCCTCCACGGCCCTGAACCGGCGGCTGCCGGTCCGCCGGATCCTGCGCGACCCCCTCGATGTGCACGGCCGCGGCGACCGCGCCGGGCGCGAGGAGCGGGTGCGGGAGCTGATGGCCCTGGTGGGGCTGCCGCCCGCCCTCGCCGACGCCCTCCCCGGCCAGCTCTCCGGCGGTCAGCGCCAGCGCGTGGCCATCGCCCGCGCCCTGGCCCTGGACCCCGAGCTGGTGGTCGCCGACGAGCCGACCAGCGCCCTCGACGTGTCGGTCCGCGCCCAGATCCTCAATCTCCTGCTGGACCTCAGGGAACGCCTCGGCCTCGCCCTGGTGTTCGTCTCGCACGACATCCAGACGGTGCGGCGGATGAGCGACCGGGTGATCACCATGTATCTGGGCCGGATCGTCGAGGAGACCCCGGCGGCCCGGGTCACCGAGCACGCCCGCCACCCCTACACCCGCGCCCTGTTCTCGGCGACGCCCGGACTGCTGCACCCGGTCGACCCGATCCCGCTGGTGGGCCCGGTGCCGTCGGCGACCCGCCCGCCGAGCGGCTGCCCGTTCCGCACCCGCTGCTGGAAGGCCGACCAGGTCTGCATGGACGAATTGCCTGATTTTACGGCCGCGTCGGAGCCCGGCCACCGCTTCCGCTGTCACCATCCTGTGGAGGAGGACGAGTCGACCCGCGATCTCGCCCGCCGGAGCCACCCACGGGAGAACTGATGCCCCTGCCCGCCCCCCTCACCGGTGTCGTCCCGCCCGTCTGCACGCCCCTGACGCCCGAGGGCGAGGTGGACGTCCGCTCGCTGGAGCGGCTGGTGGACCATCTGGTGGCGGGCGGGGTGCACGGCCTGTTCGTGCTCGGCTCGACCTCCGAGGCGGCCTATCTGACGGACGCCCAGCGCCGCCGGGTGGTGGAGACCGTCACCGGGCATCTGGGCGGCTCCCTGCCGGTCCTGGCGGGCGCGATCGACATGACGACCCCCCGGGTCCTGGACCACATCGCCGCGGCAGCGGCGGCGGGCGCGGACGCCGTCGTCGCCACCGCCCCGTTCTACACCCGCACCCACCCCGCCGAGATCGACCGCCACTACCGCCTGCTCGCCGAGCGCTCCGCCCTGCCCGTCGTCGCCTACGACCTGCCCCGCTCGGTGCACTCCAAGCTCTCCCCGGCCCTGGTCCTGGCGCTGGCCGCCGACGGTGTCCTGGCGGGCCTGAAGGACTCCAGCGGCGACCTCGGCGGCTTCCGCGAGGTGGTCCTCGGGGCCCGCGCGATCCCCGGCTTCAGCGTGCTGACCGGCTCGGAGGTGGTCGTCGACGCGGCCCTCGCGCTCGGCGCCGACGGGGCCGTCCCCGGCCTCGCCAACGTCGACCCGCACGGCTATGTCCGCCTCTACCGGCTGGCCCGCGCGAACGACCCCGACCGGGCCCGGGCCGAACAGGAGCGGCTGTGCGCCCTGTTCGGCCTGGTCGGCGTCGGCGACCCGGCCCGGATGGGCGGCAGCTCCTCCGCCCTCGGCGCCTTCAAGGCCGCCCTGCATCTGCGCGGCGTCATCGACTGCCCGGCGACCGCGGCCCCCCAGATCCCGCTCTCCCCGGACGAGATCGAGCAGGTCGGCAAGCACCTGGCCACCGCCGGGCTCCTCTAGCCCAGATCTCCAGGCGAAAGCCTTCGGAACTCGATCGTCTCGTACGCCCCCGACACCCCGGTCTCGTACAGGATCCCCACCGTCTCCCGCCCGAGCGGCACCAGGTCCGAGTAGGCGGCCCGCTGCCCGGACAGGGTGAGCGCCCTGCGGAAGCCCAGCCCGTCGTCGGCGCTGCTCCACAGGGCCATGGACTGGCGGGCGGTGGGCACGGACGGCCCGGAGAACAGCAGCGGCCCCCCGTCCGGCATCTGGAGCACGCTCCCCTGCACGATCGGCACGTCGTCCAGGCTGTGCTGCACGGCGTAGGGCCGGGCGAGGCTCTCGCCGCCGTCGGGGGAGTAGGTGTCCAGGCGGTTGCCGGTGCCGGTGCCGTGCTGGTCGCGGGCGGAGAAGTAGACCCGCCCGTCGGGCAGCTCGGCGGCGCTGGACTCATTGGCGTTGTCCACCCCGTCGTACGTGTCGTCCACGAACCCGATCCGCCAGCTCACGCCCCCGTCGTCGCTGTAGAGGGCGTGGGCGCCGTACCAGCGGGGCTCCTGCCCGGTGTCGGCGGATCCGGCGGGCGGCGCGGCGGAGTGGTTGGCGGCGACCACGAGCCGCCCCCGGTAGGGCCCCCGGGTGAGGGCGACGGCGTGCCCCGGCCCCGTCGCGTACCAGCGCCAGCCCGGCGCCTTCACCTGCCCGGTGATCTCGCGGGGCGCCGAGAAGGACCCCCCGCCATCGTCGCTGCGCTGCACGAACACCCGCCGCCCCTGCGCCTGGGTCACCTCCCCCCGCATGATCTGCGCCTCGCTGACCCGCCCGCTGTTGTACGAGGTGAGCAGCACGACGTCCCCGGTCGCCGGGTCGACCACGGGCGCCGGGTTCCCCCGGGTGTCCCCCTCCCCCGTGGCCACCACGTCCACCGGCCCCCAGGTGCACCCCCCGTCCCCGGACCGCCGCACCACGACATCGATGTCCCCACTGTCCCCGGCCCCGTCCCGCCGCCCCTCGGCGAACGCCAGCACGCCCCCGTCCGGGGTCCGGACGACGGCGGGGATGCGGTAGGTGTCGTATCCGTCGTGGGCGGCGGTGTAGGGGACGGAGGAGGCACATCCGGTGACGGCGGCGGCGGTCGGCACGGTGGCGGCGACGGGGGCGAGAAGGACGACGGCCATGAACAGGCCCCGGTGGAGTGGTCTCATGCCCTCATGCTCACTGACACCTCGTCAACACGGTCGGCGGCAACGCCGACAGGGGCGCGGGGCTGTGTCAATTCGCGGCTCCGCCGCGCGGGCGCGACCGGCCACGACAAACCCGCACCTACCCCCCGGCCTTGACCAACCCCGACTCATAAGCCACCACCACCAACTGCGCCCGATCCCGCACCCCCAGCTTCCCCATGATCCGGCTGACATGCGTCTTCGCCGTCAGCGGACTCACCCCCAGCGCACCCCCGATCTCCGCGTTGTTCAACCCCCGCGCCACCAGCACCAGCACCTCCCGCTCCCGCGCCGAAAGACCCTCGGGCCCCCCAGCACCGGCACCCATACCCCCCACCCCCGGCGGAGCCGCCAGCACCCGCGCGATCAGCCGCGCCGTCGGCCCCGGCGACAGCAGCGCCTCCCCCGCCGCGACCGTACGGATCGCGTCCAGCAGATCGGCCGGCCGGGTGTCCTTGACGAGGAACCCCGCCGCCCCCGCCCGCAGCGCGGAGACGATGTTCTCGTCGCTGTCGTACGTCGTCAGCACCAGCACCTTCACCCGCGCGAGAGCGTCGTCCGCGGCGATCAGCCGGGTCGCCTCGATCCCGTCGAGGTCGGGCATCCGGATGTCCATGACGATCAGATCGGCGCGGACGCTGCGCGCCAGTTCGACCGCCTCGCGCCCGGTCGCGGCCTCCCCGACGACCTCCATGTCCTTCGCGGACTCGACGAGCATGGCGAACGCCGACCGCACCAGCGTCTGGTCGTCGGCGAGCAGCACCCGGATCGGCTCGGTCCCCGTACTCATCGCGCACCCGCTCCCTCACCGGCGGCGCTCAGCGGCAGCACCGCGCTGACCTCGAACCCGCGTCCGCCCGGCAGCGCCCCGGCCTCCAGGGTGCCGCCGACGCTGCGGGCCCGCTCCCGCATCCCGACCAGACCGTGGCCCGGGGTGCCGGTGCCGCTGCCCGCCCCGTCGTCGGTGACCGCGATCCGCAGCGCGCCGGAGTCGCCCTCGACCCGCACCCGGACGGTGAGGCCGTCGCGCCCACCGTGCCGGACGGCGTTGGTGAGGGCCTCCTGGACGATCCGGTAGACGGCGGCGCCCACCGCGGGCGGCACTCCGTCGGCGGTGACCGTGAGGTCGACCTTCGCCCCGGCCAGCCGGGCGCTGTCGGCGAGGTCGCCGAGGCCGCCGAGGCCGGGCAGGGAGCCGCGGTGGTCGCCGCCGTCCTGGGCGCGGAGCACCTCCAGGGTGGTGCGGAGTTCACCACGGGCGGAACGGCAGGTCTCGGCGATGTCGTCGAGGGCGGCGGCGACGGCGGCCCGGTCGAGCCGGTCGGGGTCGGCGGTAAGGACATGCGCGGCGACGGAGGTCTGCACCCCGATCAGGGTGATGCTGTGGGCCAGCAGATCGTGCAGGTCGCGGGCTATCCGCAGCCGTTCCTCGGCGACCCGGCGGCGGGCCTCCTCCTCGCGGGTGCGTTCGGCGCGTTCGGCGCGCTCCACCAGGGCGGCGAAGTACTGCCGGTAGTAGCGCACGTCGATGCCCCAGAACAGCACCGCGAGGATCCACCCGGAGATCCGGAGCAGTTCGCGCAGCCCGTCGGGGTTGGTGAGCGCGTTGACGACGAGGGCGGTGCCGAGGATGGTGCCGCCGGTGACCAGGGTGCGCCGGACCGTGCCGGTGGCGGCGAGGGTGTAGAGGACGATCACGGTCGTCGCGATCGGCGCGGTGTGCTGGTTGTCCAGCGCGTGGTAGGGGGCGAGGCAGGCGACGACGGTGAGCAGGACCAGCATCGGGCGCCGCCGCCGCCACACCAGCGGCACATGGGCGGCGTAGAGCAGGGTCCAGCCGAGCAGGTCCGGACGCTGCCCGTGGTCGCCCACGCGGGCGGACCAGGTGGCGAGGAGGGCGGTGGCGACGGCGAGCACGGCGTCGTTGCGCAGGGCGTGCGGTGCCGTCAGCGGGTCGCGGTTGATCGCGGCCATGACCCGCTCGCCGATACGGCGGGGCCGGGCCGCCCGGGTGGATGCCTGCACGGGCTCATCCTCCGCTAGGGGGTGCCCCCTCCGGGAGGGAGGGGGCACCAGAGGTTTCCGGTCGGGAACCGGGAGCTTGCGGTCGGGAACCAGGGAGCTTGCGGTCGGGAACCAGCGGCTCCCTCCCGGTCGGGATCAGCGACCGGCGCCGGCACCCACCGCCCGGGACTCACCCCGGCCGTCCGGCCCGTCCGGCCCGTCCCGCCCCTCGGACCCCCCGGGCCCCTCCGATCCGCCCGGCGTCCGGGGTGCCCGGGACAGCGGCCCCGGCCACCACACCGTCCGCCGCAGCGCCACACTGGCGCTGGTCACCAGGTAGGTCCGCACCAGGAAGGTGTCCAGCAGCACCCCGACCGCGATGACGAAGCCGAGCTGGACGAGTTGCAGCATCGGCATGGTGGTGAGCACCGCGAAGGTCGCGGCGAGCACCAGCCCGGCGGAGGCGATGACCCCGCCCGTGGTGCGCAGCGAGGTGAGCGCGGCGGCGACGGGTTCGGCGCCCTTGAGGGCCTCCTCGCGCATCCGGTGCATCAGGAAGATGCCGTAGTCGACGCCCAGGGCGACCAGGAACACGAACGACAGCAGCCCGAGCCCCGGATCCGTGCCCTCGAACCCGAACAGCGGCCCGAAGACCAGTCCGCCGATGCCGAGCGCGGCCCCCCACACCGCGACCACGGCCGCCACCAGCAGCAGCGGCGCGACCAGGCTGCGCAGCAGCGCGACCAGGATCAGCAGCACGGAGAGCAGCACCAGCGGGACGACGACCTTCTGGTCCCGGGCGTTGGTGTCCTTGAGGTCGAGCTGCTCGGCGCTGGGCCCGCCCACATAGGAGCCGTCGAGCCGGTCGCGCAGGTCCTCGATGGTCCGGGTCTCCCCCGCCGACTGCGGGGGCGCGGCGGCGAGCACGGTGATCTCGGTCCACCCGTCCCCGCTGCGTCCGCGTGCGGCGCTCTCCACCCCGCCGGTGTCCTGTGCCTCGGCCAGCACGGCGTCGGCCCGGCCGGTGGGGGCGATGACGGTGATGGGCTGGGTGCCGCGCTCGGGGTAGGCGGTGGCGAGGGTCCCCATGGCGGCGACGGCCTCCGGGGTGTTGGTGAAGGAGTCCTCCTGCTTGAGGTCGCCGGGCAGGTTGAACGCCCCGAGGGCCAGCGCCCCCAGCAGCAGTGCCCCGCCGACCAGCACGGTCCTCGGCCGCCGCCCGGCGCTGGAACCCATCGCCGCGAACAGCGACTTCCGCGCCTTCGGGGTGCTGCCGTGGCGCGGCACCAGCGGCCAGAACACCCGCCGCCCCAGCAGCACCAGCAGGGCGGGCAGCAGGGTCAGCATGGCGAGCAGCGCGCAGAGCACGCCGACCGTGCCGAGCGGTCCCATGCCCCGGCTGGAGTTCAGATCGGCGGCGAGCAGGCAGAGCAGCCCGGCGGCGACGGTCCCCGAGGAGGCGAGCACGGCGGGCCCGCAGCCGCGCAGCGCCCGCACCATGGCGTCGTGGGGCCGCTCGACGGTCCGCAGTTCCTCCCGGTACCGGGAGACCAGCAGCAGCGCGTAGTCCGTCCCGGCGCCGAACACCAGGATCGTCATGATCCCGGACGACTGCCCGGACACCGACGTCCCGAACCACTGGTTGAGCCCGTACGCGACCCCCATCGACAGAAAGTCCGCGATCCCGGCGACGACCAGCGGCACCAGCCACAGGAACGGACTGCGGTAGATGATGATCAGCAGGACGGCGACCACGGCGACGGTGGTGTAGAGCAGGGGCCCGTCGAGCGACTGGTAGACCTCCCCGGCGTCCGTCGCCAGCGCGGCCTCACCCCCGACCTCGACACTCAGCCCGCCCGCGGCGTCCGCTCCGTCCGCGACCTCCCGCACCTCGTTGACCAGCGCGTCCCGGGCGTCCTCGTCCTGCCCCGGCGCATTGCTGGCGACCGGATACATCAGGGTCGTCCCGTCCTCGGACGGCACCCCGACGGGCTCGGCGGCCAGGGTGTGGGCCCCGGCGATCTCCTCGATCTGCCGCGCGGCGACCTCCCGGTCGGCCTCCGTCAGCCCACCGTCCCGGTGGTAGACGACGACCATCTCGGTGGTCTCCCCGCCGGGCAGCCGGTCCTGGATCTTCGCGACCTGCGTGGAATCGGCGCTGTTCGGCAGATAGTCCACGGCCCGGTCGCGCTGCACATCCCCCAGTTTCGCCGCGAACGGCGCGACCACCACCAGCACGGCGATCCACAACCCGAGCACCACCCAGGGCACGACCCGCCCCCGCGAAGAACTCCCAACGGCCCCCATAAGACGGGCCTCCCTCCCTCAGACTGACCGGACGCCCCCAGCCTGTCGGGAGGACCGTTCCTTTACGTCCGACGGAAGACCGAGCCACGGGGTACTACGCCAGGTGACATCGGGGGTCCCTTACTCCCCGGGGAGTACAAAGCTCTTAGGGGCGCGAGGAACTGCACGACCGGCCCCCACTCACCCGCACCCAAAAAACTCACCCAGGCGTCCCCGCCGCCGCCAGCAACCGGGACACCTCATCCGCGGTGATCGTCAACGCGGCCCCCACCGTCGCCAGCACCTCCCGCTCCGCGGCCGTGTAGGGCCCGTCCGCGAGGGCGATCCGCGCCCCCTGCAACAGAATCCCCTCCCGCCCCGCCGGAGCGAGATGCGGCGCCAGCGGATCGAGCGCCTCGTGCAGCTCTATGGCCAGCCCCGGCCCGCAGGGCCGCCCGTAGACCCGCCCGGTGTCCGCCGCGAGCGCCTCGACGAGCGCGTCGAGCTGCTCCTCGGTGCAGTCGTCGAACCCGGCGGCCCGGACCGTCCCCGCCGCCGCCGACAGCGACGTACGCGCGCGGGTGCCGCCCGAGGCGAGTACGGCGAGGGCGACGGTGTGCACGGCGTCGCGGAGCATCGCCGAGAAGCGCGAGGTCGTCGGGTGGTCCAGCACATCCGTGCCGAAGTGCCGGCGGCAGGCCGCGCACTCGATGGTGGGCCCGGTCTCGCCGCGCGGCAGCACCGGCACCCCGAGGAGGGTGAACCGGCGGCGGCCGGTGAGCCGCTGGAAGTTGCGGTCGCCACCGCAGCCCGGGCAGAAGAACTGCCCGTCGCCGACGGCCGTCCACGCGGTACGGGTACCCAGGATGCGGGAATACCTGGCGACACGGCCGTCTTGTTCCCGTTCTGGCAGCATGTCGCACCTCCGTAACCCCACGGCAACATCGCCGCGCTGGCGTGATGTTAGCCACATCAGTGAGCCGTAGTCAGTACCTTGGACGAGACCTTTCCGTGACCTTGGCGTGAGTTCGCCGGTAAACGACGGGATCCCGCCCACCGACGAGGGTGGGCGGGATCCGTAAACCCCCGGTGGGAGCGGTCAGCGGGCCGCCCGGTTGACGGCGGAGACGACCGCCTTCAGGGAGGCGCGGGTGGTGTTGGCGTCGATCCCGATGCCCCACAGCACCTTGTCGCCGATCGCGCACTCGATGTACGAGGCGGCCTGCGCGGAGGCGCCCTCGCTCATGGTGTGCTCCTGGTAGTCCAGCAGGCGTACATCGACGCCGATGGACTGGAGCGCGTCGAAGAAGGCCGAGATCGGCCCGTTGCCGGAGCCGGACAGCACGGTGTCGGCGCCGTCGACGGTGGCCTCCACGGTGAGCGTGTCCACGCCGTCGGTGTCGGTGGTGGACTGGCCGGTGCGGACCTGGATGCGGCCCCAGGCGTTGTCCGGGTTGGGCAGGTACTCGTCCTGGAAGACCGCCCAGATGTCCTTCGGGGTGACCTCGCCGCCCTCGGCGTCCGTCTTGGCCTGGATGATCCGCGAGAACTCGATCTGCATCCGGCGCGGCAGGTCCAGCTTGTGGTCGTTCTTCAGGACGTAGGCGATACCGCCCTTGCCGGACTGCGAGTTCACCCGGATCACGGCCTCGTAGGAGCGGCCGACGTCCTTGGGGTCGATGGGCAGGTACGGGACCGCCCACTCGATGTCGTCGACGGTGACGCCCCTGGCGGCGGCGTCGGCCTCCATGGCGTCGAAGCCCTTCTTGATGGCGTCCTGGTGGGAGCCGGAGAAGGACGTGTAGACCAGGTCGCCCACGTAGGGGTGGCGCGGGTGGACCTCCATCTGGTTGCAGTACTCCCACGTACGGCGGATCTCGTCGATGTCGGAGAAGTCGATCTGCGGGTCGATGCCCTGGGAGAAGAGGTTCATGCCCAGGGTGACCAGGTCGACATTGCCGGTGCGCTCGCCCTGGCCGAACAGGCAGCCCTCGACGCGGTCGGCCCCGGCCATCAGCGCCAGCTCGGCCGCCGCCACCGCCGTACCCCGGTCGTTGTGGGGGTGGACGGACAGGCAGACGTGCTCGCGGCGGCTCAGGTTGCGGCCCATCCACTCGAAGCGGTCGGCGTGGGTGGAGGGCGTGGAGCGCTCGACGGTGGCCGGCAGGTTGAGGATGATCTCGCGGCCGGGGCCGGGCTGCCAGACGTCCATGACGGCCTCGCAGACCTCCAGCGCGAAGTCCAGCTCGGTGTCGGTGAAGATCTCCGGCGAGTACTGGTAGCCGAAGGTGGTCTCGGGGCCCAGCAGCTTCTCCGCGTACTCCATCACCAGGCGGGTGCCGTCGACGGCGATCTGCTTGATGTCGTCCCTGGAGCCCCGGAAGACGACCCGGCGGAAGACCGGCGCGGTGGCGTTGTAGAGGTGGACGGTGGCCCGGCGGGCGCCCTTCAGGGACTCCACGGTCCGCTCGATCAGGTCCTCACGGGCCTGGGTCAGCACGGAGATCGTGACGTCCTCGGGGATGGCCCCCTCTTCCTCGATGATCGAGCGGACGAAGTCGAAGTCGGTCTGGCCGGAGGCGGGGAAACCGACCTCGATCTCCTTGTAGCCCATCTTCACCAGCAGATCGAACATCGCCCGCTTGCGCGCCGGGGACATCGGGTCGATCAGGGCCTGGTTGCCGTCGCGCAGATCGGTGGAGAGCCAGCGGGGGGCGGCCGTGACGCGCTGCTGGGGCCAGGTGCGGTCGGGGATGTCGACCTGCTCGTAGCGGCCGTACTTCTGGATGGGCATCGAGCTGGGCTGCTGGCGGTTCGCCATGATCGGGGCTCCTGAGGGTGTCCGGAAGGGACGGCCGACGGCAACACGAAGCTCCGCGGGGAGGGAGTCGACCTGGACTACAGGCCCTCGCCGCGGCAGCTAAGAAGAAGCAGCCCGAAACGCATGATGCCGAGCACTCTAACCGAGACTCCCGAGCCATGACGCCCGTGTATCACGATGCGGGATCGCCCCTCGTATAGACAGGAGGGGGAGTCTCCGGCCTTTCAGGGGCGCGAGGAACCGCGCGACCAGCCCCCACTCACCGGCCCCCACCAGCCCGCACCCGCTAACACACCACCCCCACCCCCACGCTCCAACACCCCGCATTTCATCCATCTCGGTCACGCATAGTGACATCAACCAGACGGAGTGCCACCGTGTCGCACATGAAGGAAAACGGGGGCCACGAGCCCATCTTCTGCACGATCATCCCGCCCCATGTCCTCGACACCCTCGCCCAGGCCGACGAACCGGGCATCGCGAGCGCGGCGCGCCGCACCCTCCAGCGCGACGCCTTCGAGCGCACCCAGCGACGGCTGACCACCGTCCTGGGCGCCCCCGCCGTCACCGCCCCGGCCGCCGCCGCGCCCGGCACCCCGCAGCGCAGCATCCACGACGCCGAGCACGGCACCGACCTGCCCGGCAAGAAGGTCCGCGGCGAGGGCTCGGAGCCGGGCCGGGACGCCACCGTCAACCGCGCCTACGCGGGCCTCGGCGCGACCTACGAACTCTTCTTCACGGCGTTCGCGCGCGACTCCATCGACGGCTCCGGACTGCCGCTGGACGCCACGGTCCACTACGACCGGGACTACAACAACGCGTTCTGGAACGGCGAGCAGATGGTGTTCGGCGACGGGGACGGCGAGATCTTCCTCGACTTCACGCTCCCCATCGACGTCATCGGCCACGAACTCGCCCACGGCGTCACCCAGTACACCGCGAACCTCACCTACTTCGGCCAGCCCGGCGCGCTCAACGAGTCGGTCTCGGACGTCTTCGGCTCGCTCATCAAGCAGTACACCCTGGGCCAGACCGCCGACCAGGCCGACTGGCTGATCGGCGCCGGACTGCTCGCCCCCCGCGTCACCGGCACCGCCCTGCGCTCCATGAAGGCCCCGGGCACGGCGTACGACGACGACGTCCTCGGCAAGGACCCGCAGCCCGCGACGATGGACGACTACATCCGCACCGGCCGCGACAACGGCGGGGTGCACATCAACTCCGGTATCCCCAACCACGCGTTCTACCTCGCCGCCACCACCCTCGGCGGCCACGCCTGGGAGCGCGCGGGCCGGGTCTGGTACGACGTGCTGACCGGCGGCGAGCTGAAGGAGGACGCCAGCTTCACCGAGTTCGCGGACCTGACGGTCGCGGCGGCCCGGGAGCGGTTCGGGGACGGCGAGGAACTGCTCGCCGTGCAGAAGGCGTGGGAGCGGGTCGGGGTGCGCGAGGCGTAGTTCCGTACTAGACAGGGACCCATGCGGATTCAGGTGAGGCGCACGGGTGGGTTCGCGGGGATCGAGCGGCACGCCGAGGTGGACACCTCGGGGCGGCCCGACGCCGCGGAGTGGCAGGCCCTGGCCGAGCGGGCGGTCGCCGCCGGCCGGGGCACACCGCCGGGAGGCGGGCCGCACGGGGTGCCGGACGGCTTCAGTTATGAGATCACCGTGGACGGGAGGACCGTCCGCTGCGCGGATCCCCGGCTCACCGACGAGCAGCGCGAGCTGGTCCGCCGGGTGCTGAAGGAAGGCGCCTGACGCGGCTGCGGGGATCCGCCTCCGGCCGGTTGACTTCCGTTACCAGCGGTACGGATGATCCGCGCATGGCGACCGACCGACGCACGGACCCGACCCCTGCACCGCCCCCGGCACCGATACCGGACACGGCCCCGATACCGGCCTCGATCCCGGCTCCGGGCCCGCCTCCGGCCCCGGCCCCGGCCGGTATTGAGGTGGCCCCCCTCCCCCGCTTCCCGGCGGGATTCTGCTGGGGGGTCTCGACCTCCGCCCAGCAGATCGAGGGCGCGGCCGAGCTGCGCGAACCCTCGGTGTGGGATGTGTTCGCCGCGCGGCCCGGCCGGGTGAAGGACGGCTCCAGCCCGGCCGTGGCCTGCGACCACTACCACCGCTACCCGGAGGATGTGGCGCTCCTCGCCGGTCTCGGCGTGGACGCCTACCGCTTCTCCATCTCCTGGCCCCGGGTCAACTCCCCCGGCGGGCTCGACTTCTACGACCGGCTGGTGGACGCGCTGTGCGCGGCGGGGATCCGGCCGGTGCCGACCCTCTTCCACTGGGAGCTGCCGACCGCGCTGGACTGGCGCGAGCGGGACACCGCCGCCCGGTTCGCCGACCATGTGGCGGTGGTCGCCGGGCGGCTCGGCGACCGGGTGTCCCGGTGGATCACCCTCAACGAACCCGCCGAACACACCCTGCTGGGCCACGCCCTGGGCCTGCACGCCCCCGGCGAGCGGCTGCTGTTCGACGCGCTGCCGGTCGCCCACCACCAGCTCCTCGCCCATGGCTCGGCGGTCCGGGCCCTGCGCGCGGCCGGGGCCGGGGAGATCGGGATCGCCAACTCCCACGGCCCCACCTGGCCGGCCTCCGACGACAGCGCGGACGTGGCCGCCGCCGACTTCTACGACGTCCTCCTCAACCGCCTCTTCGCCGATCCCCTCCTGCTGGGCGACTACCCCGCCGGGCTGGGCGAGTTGATGCCGGGGGACGTGGCGGCCGACCTGGAGGTGATCTCCGAGCCGCTCGACTTCTACGGCGTCAACTACTACGCGCCGACCCGGGTGGGCGCCCCGCAGGGCACCGAGATCGACTTCGGCGGGGTGCGGATGCCCGCCGAACTGCCCTTCTCCGTCCGGGAGATCGAGAACGTCCCGAGGACGGACTTCGGCTGGCCGGTGCTCCCGGAGGGCCTGACCGAACTCCTCACCACCTTCCGCGACCGCTACGGCGACCGGCTGCCCCCGATCGTCATCACCGAGAACGGCTGCTCCTACGACGGCCTGGACGACCAGGACCGGATCGCCTACCTGGACGGCCATGTCCGCGCCCTGCACCGGGCGATCGAGGCGGGCGTGGACGTCCGCGGCTACTTCGTCTGGTCGCTGCTGGACAACTTCGAGTGGGCGGAGGGCTACGCCCGCCGGTTCGGCCTGGTGCACGTCGACCACGCGACCCAGCGGCGCACCCCCAAGGCGTCGTACACCTGGTACCGGGAGCTGCTGCGCGCCCAGCGCTGAGGCCGGGCGGCCGGGCGGCCTGGGGGCCTGGCGGCCGGGTTCAGAGGGCTCCGGCGTCCCGGGCGTTCCAGACGCTCGGGAAGTACGGCCGGTAGCCCAGCTCCCGGCGGATCCGCTCGGTGGACATGATCCCGAACCAGGGGTCGGGGTCGGTACGGTCCTCGGGCTGCTCCGGGGGCTCGATCCCGTTGAGCTGATGCAGCTCCACGGCGGTCACGGGGGCGTCGTCGGCGATGTTGTAGACGCCGGTGGCGCCCGGGGCCCACAGCAGCCGCAGCAGGCCCTGGGCCACATCCATGTGGTGGGCCATCTGGAGGCGCTGGGCTCTGGCCCAGTGCGCGGCCCAGCGCAGGGACTGGGCGAGATGCGGATCGCCCTCCCCGTACACGAAGGGCAGCCGCCCGATCCGGACGTCCAGCTCGGGCAGGGCCAGCAGCTCCCGCTCGGCCGCGATCTTGGACTCCGGGTAGGCGCCCCACAGCTCGCCGCCCGGCCGGTTCTCGTCCTCCTCGACAAGCGGACGCCCGCGCCCGATGCCGTACACCACCCCCGTACTGACCTGCACGAACCGCTGCACCCCGGCCGACTGGGCGGCCTTGCCGAGGGCGACGGCCGCGTCCCGGTTCACCGCCCATGCCTCCTCGTCGGGGACCCCGCGGAAGGAGGCGGCGATGTTCACCACGGCGTCCGCCCCGGCCACCGCCTTCCCGAGCGCCTCCTCGTCGCGCAGATCACCGACGACGACCTGCGCGCCCAGCTCCGCGAAGGGCTCGGCGCGGGCCGCGTCCCGCACCAGGATCCGCACCTGGTCGCTCCCCTGCCGCCGCGCCAGCAGCCGGGGCAGAAACCGCCGCCCGACCTGCCCGGTCGTACCCGTCACCAGTGTCAGCATGGCACTCACTCGCCTTCTCCCGTGATCGCTCGTCGCGATCTCCGGGTCCAGCCTCGGGTGGGGAGGGCGGCGGCGGGAGAGACCTGTCGATCGGGGGATCGGGAGTCCCTGGATAAGACGGACGGGACGTTGCAGGGTGGAGGGGTGAACCGAACGGAACTGGCGGACTTCCTGCGCCGGGGGCGCGCCCGCATCACCCCGGCCGATGTGGGCCTGACGGCGGGCCCCCGGCGCCGTACGCCCGGACTGCGGCGGGAGGAGGTGGCGGGGCTGGCGGGGCTGTCCGTGGACTACTACACGCGGCTGGAGCAGTCACGCGGCCCGCGGCCGTCCCGGCAGACCCTGACCGCGCTGGCCCGCGCGCTGCGGCTGACGGAGGTGGAGCACGACCACCTCTTCCATCTGACCGGTGAGGAGCCGCCCCGGCGGGAGACCGCGTCGGCGCATGTCCGCCCCGGGCTGCTGCTGGTCCTGGACCGGCTGGACGACGCGCCCGCGCACATCGTCAACGACTGCGGTGAGCTGCTCGCGCAGAACGCGCTGGCCAAGGCGATGATCGGCGATGTGATGGCCCAGCCGCGCCGGGAGCGGAACCTACGGCGCCGTTTCTTTCTGGATCCCGGGGCGCGGGCGCTGTTCCCCGAGGAGGACCGGGCGGCGCTGGCCCGTGGTCATGTGGCGAGCCTGCGGGCGGTGGCCGCGGCCCACCCGGACGATCCGGAACCGGCGGCGCTGGTGGCCGAACTCCGCTCCCGCAGCGAGGAGTTCGCGTCCCTGTGGACCGAGCACGAGGTGTCCCAGCGGGACAGCGCGACCAAGCGGTTCCTCCACCCGGTGGTCGGTCTGCTGGAACTGGACTGCGAGATCCTCCTCAGCCACGGCCACCGCCACCTCCTGATCATCCACACGGCCCGCCCGGACACAGAGACCTACGAACGCCTGAGGCTGCTGAGGGTCATCGGCACCCAGAACCTCTCGAACACCGGGAGGACTTGAGGTTTTTGGTTTTAGGGGAGCTGGGGGTGCCCCCTCTGGGGGAGAACTGCGCGACCAGCCACAACGCACCCGCACCCTTCATCCGCACCCGATAAACCCGCCCCCTCAGAACCCAAGCCTCCGCAACTGCTTGGGATCCCGCTGCCAATCCTTCGCCACCTTCACATGCAGATCCAGGAACACCGGCGTCCCCAGCAACGCCTCGATCTGCTTGCGCGACTTGACCCCCACATCCTTCAGCCGCTTCCCCTTGGGCCCGATCACGATCCCCTTCTGACTGGACCGCTCGATGTACAGATAGGCGTGGATGTCCAGCAACGGCCGATCCACCGGCCGGTCCGCCCGCGGCAGCATCTCCTCCACCACGACCGCGATCGAGTGCGGCAGCTCGTCCCGCACCCCTTCGAGCGCCGCCTCCCGGATCAGCTCCGCGATCATCACCTGCTCGGGCTCGTCGGTCAGCTCACCGTCCGGATACAGGGCGGGCCCCTCCGGCATCAGCGGGATGAGCAGATCCGCGAGGAGATCCACCTGCTTGCCGGACTTCGCCGACACCGGCACGATCTGGGCCCACTCGAACCCCAGCTCCTTGCCTAGCTGGTCGATGGCGATGAGCTGCTCGGCGAGGGCCTTGGAGTCGACCAGGTCGGTCTTGGTGACGACGGCGACCTTGGGGGACTTGCGGATCCCGGCCAGTTCCTTCGCGATGAACCGGTCGCCGGGCCCGATCTTCTCGTTCGCGGGGAGGCAGAAGCCGATGACATCGACCTCGGCCCAGGTGGTGCGGACGACATCGTTGAGCCGCTCGCCGAGCAGCGTGCGCGGCTTGTGGAGGCCGGGGGTGTCGACCAGGATCAACTGGGCGTCGGGGCGGTGCACGATGCCGCGGACGGTGTGCCGCGTGGTCTGCGGCTGGTTCGCGGTGATCGCGACCTTCCGCCCGACCAGAGCGTTCGTGAGGGTGGACTTGCCCGCGTTGGGGCGGCCCACGAAACAGGCGAAGCCGGCGCGGTGGGGCGCCGCGGACGGCTCGGAGGACGGGGTTCGAACGCTCATGGCGCCCATTGTCCCTGATCCACAGGGAGCCGCCGCACGTGCGGGCCGGACGCCCCGGGGCGTCCGGCCCGCAGCCGGGCGCGTGGCCCGGCCCGTGGGGGGTCGGTCAGTCGAACACGAACGGTCCCGGTGACTGCGGGGCGGTCGCCGTACAGGTGAGGGTGATGAAGCCCCAGATCGTCATGCGCAGCTCGCCGCCGAACGCCTCCAGCCGGTCACCGGAGGCGACCCTGCCGTTCAGCGGGCCGACGGTGACGGGGTCGCCGGTGTTCATGGCGGGGTTCTCGGTGCCGGAGAAGGTGACCGTGCCGCCGCCCGCCTTCGTCAGGGTGAGGGTGGCGGCGATGGAGTCGGCGCCGAGGGCGACCGGGGCGGTGATGTCGGTGGAGGTGAGGGTGACGGTGGCCGCCGAGCCGTTCTGGGTGGCGGTGAGGGTGGCGGCGCCGCTGCCGAGGCCGCCGCAGTCGGCGTCGATGGTGGCGGTGGCGGGGGTGACGGCGAGTGCCGTGGGCGCCAGGGCGAGTCCGGTGACCGCGAGGGCGCCGACCATGAGGGCGACGCTCGTACCGGTCCGCTTGCGTGTCCGGGGGATGCTCATGGGGCTGCTCATGGGGTGCGTTCCCTTCCCGTGGGGGATGCCGTGTGGGGGTGAACGGGAGACGGCACGCCACGCGTCGGCCAGGGACCACGCGTCGGATTTCTGACGGTCCGTCGGAACCAGCGGTTTCATTGATACCGGAGCGACGGACCGGGGTAAGGACGAAAACCGGCCAGGTTACCGCCGGTAAGTCACCCCGGCACTCGACTCACCCGTCACTCCGCTCACCCGGCGCTCACCCGTACCCGGACCTCCCCGTCCGGCCCCGCCAGAAACACCGGCGTCCCGGCCCCGCCCAGATCCCGGACCGCCGCCAGATCCGCCGGGGCGACCTCCCCCGCCTCGCTCACCACGGCCGCCGCCTCCAGCGACCGCGCCCCGGACGCCACCGCCATCGCCACCGCCGTCTGCACCGCGCTCAGCCGCAGCGACTCCAGCGCCACCGTCCCGGCGACATACGTCCGCCCCGTCTCATCCCGGACGGCGGCCCCCTCGGGCACCCCGTTGCGGGCACGGGTGGAACGGGCCAGGGTGACGATCTTGCGGTCCTCGGCGTCGAGCGCGCTGCTGTCGGTCATGCCCGAAGCATACGAACCCCCCGCGCCGCTTCCGTCAGGGACGGTCCAGCCGCAGCCGCTCGGCCCGCGGCAACCCCGCCACCACCAGGTCGTACGAGTCCTCCACCAGCTCCCTGACCAGCCGATTCGGCAGCTCTCCGGCCACCGTCACGGTGTTCCAGTGCCGCTTGTTCATATGCCAGCCGGGAACGATCAGCCCGGGATGCTCCGCCCGCAGCCGCACCGCGTCCTCGGGATCGCACTTGAGGTTGACCGTCAGCGGGGTCCCGTCCAGCCGACTGAGCGCGAACAGCTTGCCGAGCACCCGGAAGACCGAGGTCTCCGGCCCGAACGGGAAGTCCTCGACCGCCGCGTTGAACGACAGGCAGAACGCCCGCAGCTCACCCGGTGTCATCCCGCGCCCCTCACCCCTGCTGGTCCCGCGCCGACACCGCCGGTCTCCCGGCCGCCCGCTCAGCCGCCGCCCCGGGCGTCCCGTCCGGGCCGACCGGCTCCACCAGCACCGTCACGATCTTGTTCCGCCGGCCCGCCGCGGCCTCCGCCGTCAGCCGCAGCGCCCGCCCGTCGGGCAGGTCGACCACGGCACTCGCCCCCGCGATCGGCACCCGGCCCAGGCACTTGGCGAGCAGCCCGCCGACGGTCTCCACATCCTCGTCGTCATACGCCTCAAGGCCGTACAGCTCGCCCAGATCGCCGATGTCCAGCCGGGCCGTGACCCGGTGGCGGCCCGCGCCGAGATCCTCCACGGGGGGCAGCTCACGGTCGTACTCGTCGGTGATCTCCCCGACGATCTCCTCCAGAATGTCCTCGATGGTGACGATCCCGGCCGTACCGCCGTACTCGTCGATCACCACCGCGACATGGTTGCGCTCCTTCTGCATCTCGCGCAGCAGATCCCCGGCGTTCTTGGTGTCCGGCACGAAGAACGCGGGCCGCATCGCCGTCGACACCAGCTCCGACTCGGCGTCCCGGCTGATGTGCGTCTTGCGCGCGAGATCCTTCAGATAGACGATCCCGACGATGTCGTCCTCGCTCTCGCCGGTCACCGGGATCCGGGAGAAACCGGAGCGCAGGGCGAGGGTGAGCGCCTGGCGGATGGTCTTGTACCGCTCGATGACCACCAGATCGGTCCGCGGCACCATCACCTCCCGGACCAGGGTGTCCCCCAGCTCGAAGACCGAGTGCACCATCCGGCGCTCCTCGTCCTCGATCAGCGACTCCTGCTCCGCCAGATCCACCAGCGCCCGCAGCTCCGCCTCCGAGGCGAACGGCCCCCGCCGGAACCCCTTGCCCGGCGTCAGCGCGTTGCCGATCAGGATCAGCAGATACGGGATCGGCCCCATGATCCGCGCCAGCGGCAGCAGCACATAGGCCGCCGCCGTCGCCGTGTTCAGCGGATGCTGCCGCCCGATCGTCCGCGGCGACACCCCCACGGCCACATACGACACCAGCACCATCACCCCGATGGCGACCAGCAGCGCCTCCCAGGTTTCCGGGAACTCCTGGAGACACGCGTACGTCACCAGCGCGGCGGCGGCCATCTCGCAGGCCACCCGCACCAGCAGCGCCACATTCAGATACCGCGTCGGATCCGCGGCGACCTGCGCCAGCCTGCCGCTCCCGCGCCGCCCGGACCGTACGGCCTCCTCCGCGCGGAAGCTGGAGACCCGGGCGAGCCCGGCCTCCGCGCAGGCCGCCAGCCAGGCCACGACGACCAGCGCCACGGCCCCGGTGATCAGCGGGATGCTCATGACACCGTGGGGGCCGGGGAGGGACCGGTCAGGCCCTGCTCCGCGCGCCAGCCGTCCACGATGGCGGCCTGGAGACCGAACATCTCGGCCTTCTCGTCGGGCTCCTCGTGGTCGTACCCCAGCAGATGCAGCACTCCATGGACGGTGAGCAGTTGCAGCTCCTCGTCCATGGAGTGCTGGGTGTCGGCCTCCGCGCCCTGCTTGGCGGCCACCTCCGGGCACAGCACGATGTCCCCGAGCAGCCCCGGCGGGGGCTCCTCGTCGTCCTTCGACGGCGGACGCAGTTCATCCATCGGGAACGACATCACATCCGTCGGGCCCGGCAGATCCATCCACTGGAGGTGCAACTGCTCCATCGCGTCGGCGTCCACGACGATCACCGACAGTTCGGAGAGCGGGTGGATCCGCATCCGCGCCAGCGCGTAGCGGGCGATGTCGAGGATCTGCTGCTCGCCGACCTCGGTACCGGACTCGTTGTTGACGTCGATCGACATAGTGCTGGCTTGTCTACTTCCGCTTGTTCCGACCACCCTTGTGGGCGCCGTTCTCCGTGCCGTTCAGGCTGTCGTACTGCTCGTACGCGTCGACGATACGGCCCACCAGCTTGTGCCGGACGACGTCCTGCGACGACAGCCGGGAGAAGTGCACGTCGTCCAGCCCCTCCAGGATGTCCTGCACCTGCCGCAGCCCCGACTTGGTCCCGTTCGGCAGGTCGACCTGGGTCACATCACCCGTGATCACGATCTTCGAGTCGAACCCGAGCCGGGTGAGGAACATCTTCATCTGCTCGGGGCTCGTGTTCTGGGCCTCGTCCAGGATGATGAAGGCGTCGTTCAGGCTGCGGCCCCGCATGTACGCCAGCGGCGCCACCTCGATCGTGCCCGCTGCCATCAGCCTCGGGATGGAGTCGGGGTCGAGCATGTCGTGCAGGGCGTCGTAGAGGGGGCGGAGGTAGGGGTCGATCTTTTCGTAGAGGGTGCCGGGGAGGAAGCCGAGGCGCTCGCCGGCCTCCACCGCCGGGCGGGTCAGGATGATGCGGTTGACCTGCTTGGACTGAAGGGCCTGGACCGCCTTGGCCATCGCCAGATACGTCTTGCCGGTACCGGCGGGGCCGATGCCGAAGACGATGGTGTGGTGGTCGATGGCGTCGACGTACCGCTTCTGGTTGAGGGTCTTGGGGCGGATCGTGCGCCCCCGCGAGGACAGGATGTTCTGCGTCAGCACCTGGGCCGGGGTCTCGGCGCCGTCGCTCTCCCCGTTCTCGCTCGCCTTGAGCATGGCGATCGAGCGTTCCACTGCGTCCTCCGTCATCGGCTGCCCCGTGCGGAGCACCAGCATCATCTCGTCGAACACGCGCTGGACCATGGCGACCTCCGCCGGGTCACCGGTCGCGCTGATCTCATTGCCCCGGACATGGATGTCGGCCGCCGGGAAAGCCTTCTCGATCACGCGCAGGAGCGAGTCGCCGGATCCCAGGACGGTGACCATGGGGTGCTGGGCGGGGACCGTGATCTCTGCTCTCGCCTGCTGCTGCGCGGGGGTGTGAGCTGTGGGTGTCTGAGTCATGGGCCGGCGCTGATCGCCTGCTGTTCCTCCTTGATACGGCCGCGTCGCTGAGGGCGGCCTCGCGGTTCCCAGGGTACGACGGGGCACTGACATCGCCGTAGGGCTTTTCGGTGACCGCGGCCCCGGGTCCCGAGGGGGTCAGGTCGTGCGGCCGAAGCCGATGGTGGGGACCGCCCGGCGCAGCGGCCAGGGTCTGGCGCGTTCGCCGGGGGCGAGGCCGTCCAGGAACGCGTACCGCTTCAGGGCCGTGGGGTCCTGGTCCGGCAGCGACGGGACCGTGCGCCACCAGGCGCCGATCTCCGACCAGCCGGGCGCCGACAGCGAGCCGCCGAACTCCTGGACGGAGAGCGCGGCGGTCAGCCCGGCGAAGGCGAGGCGGTCGGCGAGCGGCCAGTCCGCGAGGGTGCCCGCGACGAAGCCGGCGACGAACACGTCCCCCGCGCCGGTGGGGTCCAGGGCCTCCACGGCGATGGCGGGCACCTCGGCGGTCTCGCCGGTCCGGCCGTCCACCGCGTAGGCGCCCTCCGCGCCCAGGGTGACGACGGCCAGCGGGACATGGCGGGTCAGGGCGTGGGCGGCGTGGCGGGGGTTGTCGGTGCCGGTGTAGCGCATCGCCTCCTGGGCGTTGGGCAGGAACGCCTCGCAGTGCTCCAGGTCGGCGAGGCCGGCCAGGTCCCAGGCGCCGGTTTCGTCCCAGCCGACGTCGGCGAAGATCCGGGTGCCCCTGCGGGCGGCCTGTTCGATCCAGGGGGCACGGACGCCGGGCGTGAGGGAGGCGACGGCGGCGCGGGCGTGGGGCGGGTGGTCGGGGGCGGTTTCGGCGGGGGGCGGCTCGTGGCCGTGCGAGACCATCGTGCGTTCGTCGTCGTAGGCCATGGAGACGGTGACCGGGGAGTGCCAGCCGGGGATGGAGCGGGAGGGGGTGAGGTCGATGCCCTCGCCGGTCTCCAAGGCGTCCCAGCAGTACTCCCCGTAGTGGTCGTCGCCGAAGGCGGCGGCCAGGGAGGTGCGCAGGCCGAGGCGGGCGAGGGCGGTGGCCATGTTGGCGACGCCGCCGGGGCTGGAGCCCATGCCGCGTGCCCAGGACTCGGTTCCGCGTACCGGGGCCGAGTCGAGGCCGGTGAAGATGATGTCGAGGAAGACGGTGCCGGTCAGGTAGACGTCCCACGGGGGGTCGTCCGGTCTGCGGAGTTCGGCCAGTGGGTCGACCTGGCAGTGCGGCGGCGCCTTTCGGGCGGTGGCGTGGGAGGAGTTCACGTGCGCTCCCTGACGTGGTGCGGGTCTGGTCAGTGTGCACCACGGCACTGACAGTGGTCCGTGACCTGCGGCGGGGCGCGCGGGAGCGCGCTTTACGGGTACGGCGGGGGTACGGGAGCGGTACGGGAGGGCACAGGAGGGCGCTCGTGCGTGCGGACACGCCCCTGCTCAACAAAATGTTGCCCGCGTCACGCGTTCGGCTCTCCCGTCCCGTTGTCCCCGCTTGATACAAATTGCCCCCTCGTTCCCGTCCCGGGGGTCCATCCCGCGGGTCCCGGTTCGCCCTTGTCCCCGTTCCGGTTCCCGTCCGCGTCCGCGCGCCCTGTCGTCGTTCGCGGCTCCTCGACGGTGTCCCCGGACGGTCGTCCTCCCCCTCCCTCCGCCGCTCCTTCCGCATGCCTTGGAACGCCCGTGTGCGCCGCCCTCTCTCCTTCGCCCCGGCCGCTGGCCGCCCTGTTCGCGGCCGGGTACCTCGCCCCCTATCTGCTGCCGACGATCGTCGGCCGGCTGGACGCGCGGCTCGCCGTCTCCGCCACCCAGGCCGGTGCCATGGGCAGTGCCCTGCTGCTGAGTTCGGCGTCGGCCGGGTTCGTGCTGGCCTCCCGGGTCGACCGGATCGGCGCCCGTCTCCTGGCCCGCGCCGGGCTGGCGCTCGCCGTGCTCGGCTACGGCGGTGCGGCGCTGACCGCCTCCGTACCGGCGGTCGCGCTCGGCGCGGTCCTCGGCGGCGCCGGTTCGGGTACGGCGGCGGCGGTCGCCGCCACCGGGATCGCCGCCCAGCCCGTACCGCACCGGGCGACCGGGCTCGGTCTGCTGTCGGTGTCCGCGCTCGCGGGTGCCGTGTTCCTGACGGTCCCGCATCTGGGGCCCGGCCATGGGCTGCCGTTCGCCGCGATGGCGCTGGCCGCGCTGGCGGTGTGGCCGCTGACCGGCCGGCTGGCGGCGCGTACGGCCGACGTGCCCCTGCCGGGGGCCGCCGAACCGGCACCCGCGCGCGTGCCGCGCGCCCGGCTCCGGTACGGGCTGCTGCTGGTCGGCGCGATGCCGTTCTGGGCGATGGCGCAGAACGCGCTGTGGGGGGTGAGCGGCCGGATCGGCGTCACCCAGGCGCAACTGGACGAGGCGACGGTGGGGGTGGTGTTCGCGCTGGCTCTGGGGGCGGGGCTGGTCGGGGTGCTGGCGGCGGGGGCGCTGGGGCGGCGGCTGGGTCCGGCCGTGGCACTGGGGGCGGGTACGGCGCTGATCGCGGGCTGCATGGCGCTCAGTGCCGCGGCGACCGGTCCGGCCGCGTTCGCCGTCGGGGAGATCGCCTGGAACGGTGTCTATCCGGTCGTCCTGGCCTATGTCATCTCTCTCGCCGCCTCGCTGGACGCGCGCGGGCGGTGGGCGGTGCTGGTGGGTTCCGCGGCGTCCCTGGGGACGGCGGCGGGGCCGCTGGTGGGCAGTGCGCTGGCCGCGTGGGCGGGGTTCCCGGTCATAGGGGTCGTGCTGGGGGCCGGACTGGCGGTGGTGGCGGTGCCGATGACCCTGGTCGCCGTGCGCACCGGGTGCTCACGCGTCCCGGAGCCCGTGGGGGCCCTGGACATCGCGGTGAGCACCCCGGCCGTACCCGGCTCCCGGCGGGCGTATGGGACGGCGGGGGCGGGTGGGTCTGCGGGGGCGGCCGGGGTGGCGGGATCGGCTGGGGCGGCGGGGTCAGCCGGGGTCGAGGGGGCTGCCGGGGTGGCAGGGGAAAGTGGCTAGGTGCGGCGTTTGGGGAGGGGTACGTGCTGGAGGTCGTGGGCGACCGTGAGGTCACCCGTGAAGCCCGCGTCCCGTGCCTGCCGCTCGAACTCCTCCGGGTCGGGGTAGCGCTGGCTGAAGTGGGTCAGCACCAGATGCCGTACACCGGCGTCCCGGGCCACGCGGGCGGCCTGGCCCGCCGTCAGATGCCCGTACTCGACGGCGAGCCGCTCGTCCTCGTCCAGGAAGGTCGACTCGATGACGAGCAGGTCGCAGCCCTCGGCCAGCGCGTGGACACCGTCGCAGAGGCGGGTGTCCATGACGAACGCGAACCGCTGGCCGCGGCGGACCTCGCTGACCTGGTCGAGTCCGACGCCGTGCAGGGCGCCCGCGCGCTGGATGCGGCCGATGTCGGGGCCCTGGATGCCGTGTGCGGCGAGTCGCTCGGGCAGCATCCGGCGGCCGTCGGGTTCCACCAGCCGGTAGCCGTACGACTCCACGGGGTGGGAGAGACGGCGGGCCTGGAGGGTGTACGCGGGGGTGACGGCGAGGTCGCCGTCGGTGTCGACGGGTGCCTCGGTGAGCGACACGGTCTCGCGGTAGGCGGTGGCGTGGCGCAGCCGGTCGAAGTAGTGCTGTCCGGAGCGCGGGTAGTGCGCGGTGACGGGGTGCGGGACCCGGTCGAGGTTGATGCGCTGGATCACTCCGGCGAGGCCGAGGCTGTGGTCGCCGTGGAAGTGGGTGACGCAGATGCGGTGCACGTCGTGGGCGGCGACGGAGGCGCGCAGCATCTGGCGCTGGGTGCCCTCGCCGGGGTCGAAGAGGAGGCCCTCGCCGTCCCAGCGCAGGAAGTAGCCGTTGTGGTTGCGCTGGCGGGTCGGCACCTGGCTCGCGGTGCCGAGCACCACCAGTTCACGGACGGACACCGGGTGCTATCCCGGGGGCCACTGCATGCCGCGCCCGCCGAGGACGTGGGCGTGCGCGTGGAAGACGGTCTGGCCGGCGCCGGCGCCGGTGTTGAAGACGATGCGGTAGCTCTCCAGATGGTCGTCGTCGGCTACGGCGCGGGCCTCGCGCAGGATGTCCGCGGCGGTCCCGGGCTCCTCGACGGCGAGGTCGGCGGCGTTGGCGTAGTGCGCCTTGGGGATGACCAGGACGTGGGTGGGTGCCTGGGGGTTGATGTCCCGGAAGGCCACGGTCGTCTCCGTCTCGCGGACGATGGTCGCCGGGATCTGGCCCCCGACGATCTTGCAGAACAGGCAGTCGTCCTGGGGCTCCCCTGCCATGGTGGTCCCTCCGGGGGTTGGGCGGCGTACGACCTGCATCGTAGCGTCGGTGTTCGTTGAGGGGCGGTGGGTGGGTGCGGGTCGGTGGGGGCTGGTCGCGCAGTTCCTCCCCCAGAGGGGGTACCCCCAGCGCCCCTAGAAGCAGGGCGTTGGCCCTTGCGGCGAAGCCGCAGA
Source organism: Streptomyces sp. NPDC093252 (assembly GCF_040683675.1). Lineage (NCBI taxonomy): Bacteria > Bacillati > Actinomycetota > Actinomycetes > Kitasatosporales > Streptomycetaceae > Streptomyces > Streptomyces sp. NPDC093252. Next base: position 398,981 of record NZ_JBFBEM010000002.1, read on the forward strand.
TCGGAGCAGCCCCGCGCCCCTGAAAAGCAGGGCGTTGCCCCCTACGCCCGTTGTAAGGGGCCCGCCCCCTCAGCCCTCCGTCGGTGGGGTCTTCGCCGGGGTTGATTCCAGGGCGGTCAGGGCCAGGGTTATGGCCTCGTCGAGTTGGCGGTCCAGGTCGGCCGCCCAGTCCTGGGGGCGTTGGACGATCTCCACGTCCGGGTCGACCCCGTGGTTCTCCACGGCCCACTCGTAGCCCTCCAGCCAGAAGGCGTACTTCGGCTGGGTGATCAGGGTGCCGTCGACCAGGTGGTAGCGGCTGTCGATGCCGATCACCCCGCCCCAGGTGCGGGTGCCGACCACCGGGCCGATGCCGAGGGCGCGGATCGCCGCGTTGACGATGTCGCCGTCGGAGCCGGAGAACTCGTTGGCGACGGCGACGACCGGGCCGCGCGGGGCGTCCCGGGGATAGCTGTAGGGCCGCATCCCGCGCGGGACCGCCCAGCCGACGATCCGGCGGGCCAGTTTCTCCACGACGAGCTGGGAGGTGTGGCCGCCCCGGTTCTCCCGGACGTCCACGACGAGCCCCTCCCGGGCGACCTCGACCCTGAGGTCGCGGTGGATCTGGGCCCAGCCGGGGGCCTGCATGTCGGGGACGTGGAGGTAGCCGAGCCGGCCGCCGGAGCGTTCGTGGACGTAGGCGCGGCGGTCGGCGACCCAGGCGTGGTAGCGGAGGGGTTCCTCGTCGGCGAGGGGGACGACGACGGCGTGGCGGGGGTCGCCGCCGTCGGCCGGGGCGACGGTCAGCTCGACGGGTTTGCCCGCCGTGCCGGTCAGGAGGGGTCCGGGGCCGGTGACGGGGTCGACGGAACGGCCGCCGACGGCGGTGATCGTGTCCCCGGGGCGGACGGCGACGCCGGGGGCGGCGAGCGGGGAGCGGGCGTCGGGGTCGGAGGTCTCGGAGGGAAGGATCCGGTCGACGCGCCAGGTGCCGTCCGGGTGGCGGGAGAGGTCGGCGCCGAGCAGGCCCTGCCGGGCGGCGCCGCCGCCGTGGCCGCGGGGGATGACGTAGGCGTGGGAGGTGCCCAGTTCGCCCTGGACCTCCCAGAGGAGGTCGACCAGGTCGTCGTGGGTGGCGATCCGGTCGACGAGGGGGCGGTAGCGGTCGAGGACGGCGGTCCAGTCGACGCCGTTCATGTCGGGGCGCCAGAAGTGGTCGCGCATGATGCGGCCGGTCTCGTCGTACATCTGGCGCCACTCCGCGCCGGGGTCGACCTGCTGGCGGACGCGGGCGAGGTCGACGGTGATGTTGCTGTCGCTGTCGTCGTCGCCGGAGGCCCGCCGGTCGCTGGGGACGACCTTGAGGCGGCCGTCCGTCCACAGCAGGACGCGTTTGCCGTCGCCGCTGACCTCGAAGTGGTCGGCGTCGGCGGCGAGATGCTCGATGCGCTGCTGGACGAGGTCGTAGCGCTCCAGCTCGGTCTTGGGGTCGGGGTCGTCGGGGGTGGCCCGGGAGGCGCCGAGGACACCCTGCACGGGGTGGCGCAGCCACAGGACGCCGTCCTTGGCGGCCCGGAGGTTGGAGTAGCGGCCCGCCTCCACCGGGAAGGGCACGATCCGGTCGGCGAGGCCGTCGAGGTCGATCCGGGTGGCCGGGGTGCCCTCGCCGTCGGGGGTCTCGTCCTTGTCCGGCGCGTCGAAGGGCCTTCCGTGGCGCTGCGGTCCGAAGGGGGACGGGGTGGTCGCGGCGAGGGTGATGAGGTGGGGGCGGTCGCCGACGACGAAGGCGAGGTCGAAGACGTGTTCGTCGTAGACCGGGTCGAAGGAGCGGTTGGAGAGGAAGGCGAGGTGCTTGCCGTCCGGGGTGAAGGCGGGCGCGTAGTCCTGGAAGCGGAGCGGGGTGACCTCGGTGACGGTGAGGTCGGTGGTGTGGGCGAGGCGGAGCTGGAGGAGCGGGCGGGGGCCGGGGTGGGACCAGGCCAGCCAGGCGGAGTCGGGTGAGAAGGCCAGGTCAGCGACGTCGCCGTCCTCGCTGCGGTCGACCTCGTGGATCGCGCCGCTCTCCCGCTCGACCAGCAGCAGCCGTCCGTCGTGCGCGGCGACGGCGATCCGGCTGCCGTCGGGGGCCACGGCCAGCTCCAGGACCCGGCCGAGGCGCCCGGCGCCGATGCGGTGGGGGGTGGTGCCGGGGGCGGTGCCGGTGGCGGGGGCGATGTCGAGGGCGTCCTCGCCGTCGGCGTCGGTGACCCACACCACCCGTTCCTCGCCGTCGACGCGGAAGGTGTGCGGCAGCCGGTTGCGGACGCCGGGGTCGGCGGCCAGGGCGCGGGCGGGGCCGGAGCGGTGGGTGACCCAGTGGACGGCGCCGCGCACGGCGACCGCGCTGCCGCGGGCGGTGTGGTCGGGCGAGGCGGCGCCGAACCAGCGGGCGGCGTTGACGGGGTAGGGCTGGCGGTCGGTGCGCTGGCCGCCGAGACGTACCTCCAGGGGGCGCGGTTCGGTGCCGGGCGCGAGGTCGTCCAGGAGCCACAGCGCACCGGCCGAGGCGTACACCGCGCGGGTGCCGTCGCCGGACGCCTGGCGGGCGTAGAAGCCGCCCAGGGGGGTGTGGCGGCGCAGGCCGGTGCCGTCGGCGAGGGAGGAGTAGAGGGCGCCGGTGCCTTCGTGGTCGGAGAGGAACGCGATGCGCTCCCCCGCCCACAGGGGGCACTCCAGGTTCCCGTCGAGGTCCTCGTGGAGCCGGACGAAGGAGCCGTCGCCGGCGCGGTCGATCCAGAGCTTGCCGGCGGTGCCGCCCCGGTAGCGCTTCCACCAGGCGGCCTCGCGGCCCATGGGGGCGGACAGCAGGACGGTGGCGGGGCCGTGCACGACATCGCCGACGGGGCCGTGGGGGAGGGTCTCGGCGGGGCCGCCGTCGAGCGGGACCGCGCGGGCCCAGGTGCGGCGCAGGGTGGCCTGGCCGTGGGTGGAGAGGGCGAGGATCCGGCCGTCGGGGGTCCAGCCGCGGACCTGGGTCTTGGCGCTGCCCCAGTGGGTCAGCCGCCGGGAGGGGCCGCCGTCGACGGGGGCGACATGGATCTCGGGGGCGCCGTCGCGGGTGGAGGTCCAGGCGACGGTGGTGCCGTCGGGCGAGATGCGCGGCATGGTGACGGGCATGTTGTCGGCGCTGACGCGCCAGGCCCGCCCGCCCTCCAGCGGGGCGATCCAGACGTCGTCCTCGGCGACGAAGGCGACCAACTCGCCCTGGACATGCGGAAACCGGAGGTACGCAGGCACTGGGGACTGAATCACCCGATCACCCTATGCAGGTGCGGCGGTTCCGCACAGGGGTTTGGGATCACTTGCCGCGGCCCTGGCGCGGAGCGGACCCGGTCCCCGCGGACGGGACGGGTCATTTGCCCTCTGGCCAGCACTGGGGGTCGCTCTGGCAGTAGACGGTCCGGGTGACGGTCACCGTGGTGGTGGGTCCGGCGCCGCCGCCCGGCTGGTTGACCGGCGGGGCGCCGGTGGCGTCGCAGTCGCCGAGGGCGCTGACCTGGAAGAGCCGCTTGCCGTCGACCTCGGCGGTGAGGTCGCCCCGGACACAGGCCCCGTTCACGGCCCGGGTGACGCTGCCGGTGACGGAGATGTCCTTGCCGTCGGTGGTCTGGCCCTCGCAGTCGACATCGGCGACGGTGTCCTCGCTCGCGGAGGGGCTGGGGGTGGCGCGGTCGCCGTACTCGGCGGTGCAGGTGAGCCAGCGGACCGGGTGGTCGCGGCGCTCCAGTTCCCGGGTGAGGAGCGCGTCGCTGGTGAAGGAGATCGTCGCGGTGGACAGGGTGTTGGCCGGTTCGCAGGCGACGGTCGCGCCCGCGCCGAGCAGCACGCCCAGGGCGACCCCGGCCGTCCGCCGGGTCCGGGCCCGGCCCCGGGTCGGGGTCCGCCGTACCGTCCGCCATAACCGCTGTGCTGCCCCCATGAAGGGCAGCCTGCCATCGTCGGGGCCGTCGCGGTAGTACGCATCCGGGTCACCCGGGGCGACCCGGCCGTACGGCGGGCGCCCCTCCCGGCGGGAGTTTCGGTACGGCGGTCAGGACGACCAGCGTCCGGTGCGGCCCAGGAGGAGTGCGGCGGCGGCGGTGCCTGCGGTCGAGGTGCGCAGGACGGTCGGGCCGAGCCGGTGGGGGCGGGCCCCGGCCGCCTCGAACAGCGCGAGTTCCTCGGGGGTGACGCCGCCCTCGGGTCCGACGACCAGCACGATCGTGCCGGTGGCGGGCAGTTCGGCCGTGGCGAGGGTGTTCTCGCCGCTCTCGTGGAGCACGGCGGCGAAGTCGGCGCGGGCGAGCAGTCCGGCGACCTCCTTGCCGGTGTGGAGGGCGGTGACCTCGGGGAAGCGGGTGCGGCGGGACTGCTTACCGGCCTCCCGGGCGGTGTTCCGCCACTTGGCCAGGCCCCTGGCGGCGCGTTCGCCCTTCCACTGGGTGATGCAGCGGGTCGCGGCCCAGGGCACGATCGCGTCGACCCCGACCTCGGTCATGGTCTCGACGGCGACCTCCCCGCGGTCGCCCTTGGGCAGTGCCTGGACGACGGTGAGGAGGGGCTCGGGCGCCGGGTCCTCCCCGACACCGTCCATCCGGACGATCAGCCGGTCCTTGCCCTCGGTGCCGGTGACCACGCAGTCCGCCCAGCGGCCCGCGCCGTCGGTGAGGATCACGTCCTCGCCGGGCCGCAGCCGCTTCACGGAGACGGCGTGGCGGCCCTCGGCGCCGTCCAGCACGTACCGTCCGCCGTCCCCGGCGTCGAAGTGCGGGACGACGAAGACCGGGGCGGTCATCCGGCACCGCCGGGGGCGGACACCGCGGTGCGGGTCGCGGCGAGTTCGGCGACCAGCACCTCGATCAACTGGGCGGCGGGCATCTCCCGGGCCATGCGGTGCCCCTGCCCGGCCCACAGGGCCATGCCCTGGGCGTCCCCGGCCTTGGCGGCGGCCTTGCGCAGCGGCGAGGTCAGATGGTGGATCTCGGGGTAGGCGGAGGGGGCGTAGGGGCCGTGCTCGCGCAGGAAGCGGTTGACCAGGCCGCGGGCCGGGCGGCCGGAGAAGGCGCGGGTGAGCTGGGTGCGGGCGAAGAGCGGGTCGATGAGGGCCCGCTTGTGCAGGGCGTTGGCGCCGGACTCGGGGGTGATGAGGAAGGCGGTGCCGAGCTGGGCGGCCTGGGCGCCCGCGGCGAGGACGGCGGCGATCTGGGCGCCGCGCATGATGCCCCCGGCGGCGACGATCGGCAGGGCGACGGCCTCGCGGATCTGCGCCACCAGGGAGAGCAGGCCCAGCCCGGAGCCGTCGTTCTCGGCGAGGTCGCGGTGGGTGCCCTGGTGGCCGCCTGCCTCCAGCCCCTGGGCGATCACCCCGCCCGCCCCGGCCCGCTGCACGGCGAGGGCCTCCTCGGGGGTGGTCGCGGTGACCAGGGTGAGGGTGCCGGCCCGGCGCAGCGCCTCCAGCACCTCGGGCGCGGGCACCCCGAAGTGGAACGAGACCACGGGTACGGGGTTGTCGAGGAGTACGGCGAGTTTGGCGTCGTAGCCGTCGTCGCGCCCGCTGTCGGGGTCGCCCAGCTCGGCCTCGTACCAGGCGGCCTCACCGGCCAGTTGATGGGCGTAGACATCGACGGCGGCGGGGTCGGCGGTGTCGGGCTGGGGCATGAAGAGGTTGACGCCGAAGGGCTTGTTGGTGAGCCCGCGCAGTTGCTTGATCTCCTGGTACATGCCGTCGGCCGTCTTGTACCCGGCGGCGAGGAACCCGAGCCCGCCGGCCTCGGACACGGCGAGCGCCAGATGCGGCACGGAGACGCCGCCCGCCATGGGGGCCTGCACGATCGGGTGCGGAAAGAGATCGGTCAGCGCGGAGGACATGACCGCATGTTGTCACGTCCCCGGTGAAGGTCCGAATCCGGCCTTACGCCCGGCATAGGCCAGCGGCATGGGGACGGATGGGGACAAACGCGGGGGTGAGTTCAGGGGGTGGGGAGGGGGTGGTTTTTCCGGACCGCGCGGAGGTCTGGTACTGGACCGGGCGGGGTGGGGTTGCAGATCACCCGGGTCGGCCACTGGACGGCACGGGGTCGGAAAGCGCTGGACCACACGAGGCGGCGCTGTGGACCTCATCGGGACCCGGCCGGGACCGCACAGGGGCGGTCACTGAACCGCACCGGGCACACTCCTCAACGGCCCTGAACCCGGACGGCGCCCCGCTCCGGGCCGGACGGGAGCGACTCCGGATCACCCCGGGCCCGGCGCGGCCCTGCCCTGGTCCGCGCCTGCCGAGCCCCGCAGTGGATCACCCACCGGGCCGGGGCCGGCCCGCGCGCACCCCACCCGCGGGTGGGGCCGACGCCGGACCCCGGCTCCCCGGAGAGCGGGCTGCCGCCCGCAGCACCCGGTGACCCGGCGGAGCCGCACGCATCGCTCAGCGTCCGTTGAACGCGTCCTTCAGCCGGGAGAACAGCCCCTGCTGGCCCGGCTGGAACTGGCCCGTGGGCCGCTCCTCGCCGCGCAGCTTGGACAGTTCGCGCAGCAGCCGCTCCTGCTCGGGGTCGAGCTTGGTCGGGGTCTGCACCTCGACATGGACGATCAGATCGCCGCGTCCGCCACCGCGCAGATGGGTCACGCCCCGGCCGTGCAGGGGGATCGACTGGCCGGACTGAGTACCGGGCCGGATGTCGACCTCCTCCATGCCGTCGAGGGTCTCCAGCGGCACCTTGGTGCCGAGGGAGGCCGCGGTCATGGGGATGGTGACCGTGCAGTGCAGATCGTCGCCGCGGCGCTGGAAGACCGAGTGCGGCAGTTCGTGGATCTCGACGTAGAGGTCTCCGGCGGGGCCGCCGCCGGGGCCGACCTCGCCCTCTCCGGCGAGCTGGATGCGGGTGCCGTTGTCGACACCGGCCGGGATCTTCACGGTGAGGGTGCGCCGGGAGCGGACCCGGCCGTCGCCCGCGCACTCCGGGCAGGGGGTCGGCACGACCGTGCCGAAGCCCTGGCACTGGGGGCAGGGGCGGGAGGTCATGACCTGGCCCAGGAAGGACCGGGTTACCTGGGAGACCTCGCCCCGGCCGCGGCACATGTCACAGGTCTGCGCGGTGGTGCCGGGGGCGGCGCCCTCGCCGTTGCAGGTGGAGCAGACGATCGCGGTGTCGACCTGGATGTCCTTGGTCGTGCCGAAGGCGGCCTCGTCCAGCTCGATCTCGATCCGGATCATGGCGTCCTGGCCGCGGCGGGTGCGCGAGCGCGGTCCGCGCTGCGACGCCGTGCCGAAGAACGCGTCCATGATGTCCGAGAAGTTGCCGAAGCCGCCCGCGCCGAAGCCCGCGCCCGCACCGGCGCCCGCCTGCGAGAGGGGGTCGCCGCCGAGGTCGTAGACCTGCTTCTTCTGCGGGTCGGAGAGCACCTCGTAAGCGGCGTTGATCTCCTTGAACCGCTCCTGGGTCTTCGGGTCCGGGTTGACGTCCGGGTGCAGCTCGCGTGCGAGCCGCCGGAACGCCTTCTTGATCTCTTCCTGCGACGCGTCGCGGCGCACGCCGAGAACGGCGTAGTAGTCCGTGGCCACTTACGACTCCGCCAGGATCTGTCCGACGTACCGTGCCACTGCGCGTACCGCTCCCATCGTTCCCGGGTAATCCATGCGGGTCGGTCCGACCACGCCGAGCTTGGCAACCGCCTCGCCGCCCGAACCGTAGCCCACCGACACGACGGAGGTGGAGTTGAGTCCCTCATGGGCGTTCTCATGACCGATCCGCACGGTCATGCCCGAATCCATCCCCTCGCCCAGCAGTTTGAGGAGGACGACCTGTTCCTCCAGCGCCTCCAGGACGGGGCGGATGGTGAGGGGGAAATCATGTCCGAAGCGGGTGAGATTGGCCGTGCCGCCGATCATCAGGCGCTCCTCGGTCTGCTCGACCAGCGTCTCCAGGAGTGTGGAGAGTACCGTCTGGACCGTACCCCGGTCCTCGGCTTCGAAGCTCTCGGGCAGATCCTGGACGAGGGTCGGCACATCCGGGAAGCGGCGGCCGGCCACCCTGCTGTTGAGCCGGGCCCGCAGATCCGCGAGCGACGCCTCGCCGAACGGCGCCGGGCAGTCCACGAGCCGCTGCTCGACCCGGCCGGTGTCGGTGATCAGGACCAGCATCACGCGCGCGGGCGCCAGCGCCAGCAGTTCGACATGGCGGACCGTGGACCGGGTCAGCGAGGGGTACTGGACGACGGCGACCTGCCGGGTGAGCTGGGCGAGCAGCCGTACCGTGCGCCCCACGACGTCGTCCAGGTCGACGGCGCCGTCCAGGAAGCTGTGGATGGCGCGGCGCTCGGCGCCGGACATCGGCTTGACCTCGGCGAGCTTGTCGACGAAGAGCCGGTAGCCCTTGTCGGTCGGGATGCGCCCGGCGGAGGTGTGCGGCTGCGCGATGAAGCCCTCGTCCTCCAGCGCCGCCATGTCGTTGCGCACGGTGGCCGGGGAGACGCCCAGGTTGTGCCGCTCGGTGAGCGCCTTGGAGCCGACGGGCTCCTCGGTGCCGACGTAGTCCTGGACGATGGCGCGCAGCACCTGGAGCCTTCGTTCACTGAGCATCCCGCGCACACCTCCTGCGGCTGTCGTCCCGCTCCCCGTCCATCACCGTCTACCCCGGTGCTGTCCCTGGCACTCGGCACCATCGAGTGCCAACCCTGCCCGGCCCAGTGTACGGCGGTGGGGTGCGGGCCGGGCAAGACCGGTCCCTACGGGCCGTACGGGGTGGCCGGGCGGGCAGGCACGGGGCGGGGCGGGGCGTACCGCTAGCGTCGCCGTATGACGGTCACTTGGGAAGAGCTGGGCTGGGAACGGCTGCGGTCCGGTGTCGGACGGTGCCGGCTGCCGGGCTGGGACTGCACGGTGGGGCTGGTGCGCGGGGAGGGCGCCGCGCTGCTGATCGACGCGGGGTCGAGCGCGGGGGAAGGGGCCGCACTGCGGGAGGGGGCGGAGCGGCTGGCGGGCGGGCCGGTGACCCATCTCGCCCTCACCCACGCCCACTTCGACCACGTGTTCGGCATGGCGGCGTTCGGGGAGGCCGAGGTGTTCGGCGCGGCCGGGCTGGCGGCGGCGCTGACCGGCGCGGAGGCGCGGGAGGAACTGCGGGCGGACGCGGTGCGCCACGGGCTGCCGGAGGCGGACGCGGCACGGGCCGCCGCCCTGCTGTCCGGGCCCACCCGGGAGATCACCGGCGAGCGGGCGGTCGACCTGGGCGGCGGTACCCGGGTGCTGCTGGTGAACGCCGGTCCCGGGCACACCGGCTGCGATCTGGCGGTGCTGGTGCCGGGTGATCCGGCGGTGGTGTTCTGCGGTGACCTGGTCGAGGAGTCCGGGCCTCCGCAGGCGGGGCCGGACGCGGTGCCGGGACGGTGGGCGGCGGCGCTGGACCGGCTGCTGGCGCTGGGCGGGGAGGACGCCCTGTATGTGCCCGGTCACGGGGCGGTGGTGGGGGCGGGGTTCGTGCGGGAGCAGCGGGAGGCGCTGGCGGAGCGTTTCGGCGTGTCGCCCTGACCCGGCTGCGGCTTCCCCGGGTCCGGAACTATCGTCATCCGAATGCGCCCGTACTCTCCGGATCTCACCCCGCCGTGGAAGAAGCAGAAGCCCGTGCCCGAGGTTCCGGCGGAGCCCGGTCTCGTGGTGGAGGAGCCCGGTACCGGTTTCTGCGGGGCGGTGATCCGCTGCGAGGCGGGGACGGTGACGCTGGAGGACCGCTTCGGCAAGCACCGGGTGTTCCCGCTGGAGCCGCGGGGCTTTCTGCTGGAGGGCCGGGTGGTCACGCTGGTCCGGCCGCCGTCCGGCGCGGGCCCGGTGCGGCCCGCCCGCACCGCCTCCGGCTCGGTCGCCGTACCGGGCGCCCGCGCGCGGGTGGCCCGTGCGGGCCGTATCTATGTCGAGGGGCGGCACGACGCCGAGCTGGTCGAGAAGGTGTGGGGCGACGATCTGCGGATCGAGGGCGTGGTGGTGGAGTACCTGGAGGGGGTCGATGATCTGCCGGCGATCGTCGCCGCGTTCGACCCCGGCCCTGATGCCCGCCTCGGCGTCCTGGTGGACCATCTGGTGCCCGGCACCAAGGAGTGGCGGATCGCCGGGTCCGTGACCAGTGATCACGCCCTGGTGGTGGGCCATCCGTACATCGACATCTGGGAGGCGGTGAAGCCCTCCGCGCTCTCCATCCCGGCCTGGCCGAAGGTGCCCCGGGGGCAGGACTGGAAGACGGGGGTGTGCCGGGCGCTGGGCTGGCCGGCACAGAACACGGGCGCGGTGTGGGGGGCGATCCTGGAGCGGATCGGTTCGTACCGGGATCTGGAGCCGGAGCTGCTGGGGAGGGTGGAGGAGCTGATCGATTTCGTTACGGCACCAGAGTGAGCGGTGGAAGAGTGCCGAACCTGCTGGTGTCCAGCTCGATGTCCACGACGGGCAGCCACACCGGGTCGCCGAACTTCCGGGAGTGTTCGTCGAGGTAGTCGGCCGTGAGTCCGTCACCGGACGGCTGCGACAGCACGACGCACTTGGCCTGGAACGGATCGATGATCAGGTAGACGGGGATGCGTCCCGCGGCGTAAAGGGCCCGCTTGCGCACATAGTCCCGGTTGGCGCTGGTCCGGGACACGACCTCGAGCAGCAGGGTCACGGCCGGGGCGGGGACGAGGCGCCCCGCGCTGTCATCGGCACCGAGTTCCAGGACGACGAGATCCGGCTGAGGCTCGCTGTTCAGCTCCGGAAAGGCCACGTCCTGGGTCTGGAGCCGGTCCCAGCGGTCAGCGGGGATCTGGTCCTGCACGGACTGGACGATGCGGTTGTGGACCTTGTCGGGCCCGGCCATCATCACGATTTCCCCCCGGATGAGCTCGGCTTTGAAGCCTTCGGGAATGACGAGATTCTCGTAGGCTTCGTGCGTCTGGCGATCATCCACAGCGGTCATCTCCGTGATCCTCCGCTCTCCGCCGCCGCAAAAACGCGGACAGCCTACGGATCAGGCTAGAGCCCGAACTTCCGTTCCGCCCCGAGTCACCCTCCCGGGTGATCAGTCCACCAGATCCCTCACCACCCCGTCCGCCAGCAGCCTCCCCCGCAGGGTCAGTACCGCGTGGCCGGCGGCGTACGGGGCCGGTTCCAGGAGTCCGGCGGAGAGGGCGTCGGCGGCGGACTCGCGGCCCTTGGCCCGGAGCAGGCCCAGGGGAACGCCGTCGCGCAGCCGCAGCTCCAGCAGGATCCGCTCCACCCTGCGGTCCTCCGCGGAGAGGAGTTCGCGGCCCGCGCCCGGTGAGCGGCCCTGGGCCAGCGCCGCCGCGTACGCGCCCGGGTGCTTGACGTTCCACCAGCGCACCCCGCCCACGTGGGAGTGGGCGCCGGGTCCCGCGCCCCACCAGTCGGCGCCGCGCCAGTACAGCTCGTTGTGCAGACAGCGGGCGGCGTCCGAGGTGGCCCAGTTGGACACCTCGTACCAGTCGAATCCGGCCTCCGCGAGGACGGCGTCAGCGATCAGATAGCGGTCGGCGTGGACGTCGTCGTCGGTCATCGGGATCTCGCCGCGGCGGATGCGGCGGGCGAGCTGCGTGCCCTCCTCGACGATCAGGGCGTAGGCGCTGATGTGGTCCGGGCCCGCGGCCAGGGCCGCGTCGAGGGAGGCGCGCCAGTCGTCGTCGGACTCGCCGGGCGTGCCGTAGATCAGGTCCAGGTTGACGTGGTCGAAACCGGCCTCGCGGGCCTCCGCGACGCAGGCTTCGGGGCGGCCGGGGGTGTGGGTGCGGTCCAGGACCTTCAGGACGTGCCGGCGGGCGCTCTGCATGCCGAAGGAGACCCGGTTGAAGCCGCCCGCGCGCAGGGTGGCGAGATAGGCCGGGTCGACCGACTCCGGGTTGGCCTCGGTGGTGATCTCCGCGTCCGCCGCGAGCCCGAACTCGGCCCGGATCGCCCCCAGCATCCGTACCAGATCGGCGGCGGCCAGCAGGGTCGGCGTGCCGCCGCCGACGAAGACCGTGCGGACCTCGCGGGGGTCGTCGCCGAGGGCCTTGCGGGCGAGGCGGATCTCGTCGATCAGGGTGTCGGCGTAGTTGTCCCGGGAGGCGAGGACGCCGCCGGTGCCGCGCAGCTCGGTCGCGGTGTAGGTGTTGAAGTCGCAGTAGCCGCAGCGGGTCGCGCAGTACGGGACGTGGAGATAGAAGCCGAGGGGGCGGTCCGCGGCCCCGGCGAGCGCGGACGCGGGCAGCGAGCCGTCGGCGGGGACGGGGTCGCCGTCGGGAAGGGCGGAGGGCATGTCCTCCATTGTCCCGCACGGACGGGGGTCCCGGGGCGGGCGGTGCCGGGCCGGGCGGTGCAGGGGCCGGGCGCTCCCCGGGCGGGCGATGCAGGGGCCAGGCGCTCCCCGGGCGGGCGCTCCCGGGCTGGGCGGTGCCGGGGCCGGGTGCTCCCCGGGCGGGCGATGCAGGAGCGGGCGGTACCGGGGCCGGGACCCCCGTCCCGGTAGGCGCTCCTCCCGGCCCGGCCCCGCCCGGCGCCGCCCGCCCGGCCGACCGGGCGTGGGCCGCTCATTCCGCCTGGAGGACCAGGAGGGCGAGGTCGTCCTCCGGGGCGCCGCCGCCGAAATCGTGGACCAGGCGCTTGATCCGCTCGGCGATCAGTTCCGCGCTCAGCCCGGCGCAGCCGGACAGCGCGGTGGCCAGTCCGTCGCCGTCGTCGAACTGGCGGGAGCCGCTGCGCCGCTCGGTCACCCCGTCGGTGACGCACAGCAGACTGTCCCCGGGCCGCAGCGCGAAGGTCTCGCTGGTGTACGTCTCGTCCTCGACCACCCCGAGCAGGGTCTGCGGCACGGCGGCGGTGCGGACGCTGCCGTCGGGCCCCAGCAGCAGCGGCAGCGGATGCCCGGCGGAGGCGAGGGTGCAGCGGATGCCGCCGTCGAACGGGGTCAGCTCGCCGTAGAGGAGGGACAGGAACCGGGTCTGGGGGCCGTCGAAGGGGGCGACCGGACCGGCGAGGGCGCGGGCCGCGGCGTCGGCGGCCTCGGTGGCGTCGTCCAGGAGGAGCTGGTTGAGGCGGTCCAGGACGTCGGCGACCCGGTAGCCCTCGCGGGCCAGCAGCCGCAGCCAGGGCCGGGCCAGCCCGATCACGACGGCCGCCTCGGGGCCCTTGCCCTGCACATCGCCGACCGCGAAGCACCAGCGGCCGTCACCGGCCGGGAAGAGGTCGTAGAAGTCGCCGCTGGGGCCGCCCTTGTCGCACGGCTCGTAGACGAGGGCGCTGCGCACGCCGGGGATCTCGGCGACCGCGCCGGGCAGCAGTCCGCGCTGGAGCACGGCGCTGATGGTGGCCTGCCGGGCGTACTGGCGGGCGGCGCCGATGGCGAGCGCGACCCGGCGGCCGAGGTCCTCGACCAGTCCGACGACCTCGTCGGGGAAGCAGGGGCCGCCGCACCGCCCGATGACCAGCGTGCCGAGCGGCCGTCCCGCCGCGACCAGCCGGTACGCCAGTGCGGTGCCCTGGGTGCCCTGCGCGCCGGGTCCGCCGAGGCTCTGGCCGGGCCAGGGGTAGGGCTCGGGGCCGCCGGGCATCCCGGTGCCGGGGAGCGGCGGCTCCTTCTCCAGGGCCCGGCGGAGTTCCTCGATCCGGTCCTCGCTGCCGTGCCAGACGCGGGCCAGCCGGGCACCGGGCGGGGTGTCACCCCAGCCGCGGCCCATGGCCTCGTCCTCCAGCCAGATCGCGCACCAGTCGGCGAGGCGGGGGACCAGGAGCTGCCCGGTGAGGGCGGCCACGAGGTCCTCGTCGAGCTGTCCGGCGAGCAGATCGGACGCCTCGGCGAGGAACGTCAGGGCGCCCCGGCCGAGCCAGTCGCGGTCGCCGTCGCCCCGGCGCGGTTCGGGCGCGAGCAGCGCGGCGAGTCCGGGTCCGCGCGGATCGTCGTACGGCTCGATCTCCTCGGCGGGAAGGCGGGACCAGACGGTCTTGCCGCCCCGGCGGTAGGTGACGCCCCACTCCAGGGAGAGCGCGGCGACCATGCGCAGGCCGCGCCCGTACTCGGGGGTGTCGTCGGCGGGGCCCTCGCGCGGGGCGCGGGACGGGTGGTGGTCGCTGACCTCGACGTACAGATCACCGGAGACGGTGTCGAGACGGCAGGCCAGCTCGATGTCGGTCCCGGCGTGGATGACGGCGTTGGTCACCAGCTCGCTCACCACGGCGAGGGTGTCGTCCACCTGCCGCGGCCCGCCCCCGCGCAGCTCCCGCGCGCCCCACTCGGTGAGCGCGGCCCGCACGAGCCCCCGGGCGGCCCCCGGGGCGAGCGGCCCGCCGCAGAGGGTGGCGCGGAGGGTGAGGTCGGAGGGGGGTGAGGGGTCGGGGAGGGGTGGGCGTGCGGGACCGGGCGGGGACGGGTGCGGGTGCGGCAAGTCGGGCCGGGACGGGTGTGCCAGGTCGGGCCGGGGCGGGTGTGCGGGATTGGGCAGGGACGGGTGCGTGGGGTCGGAGGGGAAGACGGCGTCCCGTGGGGGCGGTACGGGGGCGTCCCCGCATCCTCCGCACCCCCCGTACCCGCCGCTCCCCGGCCCCACGCTCTCCCGTTGCGCCGGAATGGCCCCCATGGGCAGCTCCCCGAACAGCTCGGACGAAACCCCGCGATCGATGCCGACAGGGTGACAGACCGACCACGTTCATAAGCGCCGAGTTACCGAAGTGGGCCGGCATGGGTGAGTTCCCGGGCAGGGGGGTGTACGAAACCGGACGGAATCGGTTGCGGAAGGGGTGTCCTGCGGTCAAGTTCGTGCCCCGCGCCCCATGGTTCGACGCGGGGCGGTGCCGCCCCGGTGCGGGGTCCGGCTACTTCTCGCGCGCTCCCTCGTACATCTCCTCCAGCAGGTGCCGGTACTCCCGCTCCACCACCGGCCGCTTCAGCTTCAGGCTCGGGGTGATCTCGCCGTGCTCGATGTCCAGATCCCTGGGCAGCAGACGGAACTTCTTGATCGTCTGCCAGCGCTGGAGCCCGGCGTTGAGCTGCTGGACGTACCCCTCGACCATCGCCACCGTGGCGGGCGCGGCCACCACCTCGGCGTACGGGCGGCCCTCCAGGCCGTTCTCCCCGGCCCACTGGAGGAGGGAGACCTCGTCGAGGGCGATCAGGGCGGTGCAGTAGTTCCGGTCGGCGCCGTGCACCAGGATGTTGGAGACGTAGGGGCAGACCGACTTGAACGAGCCCTCGATCTCGGTCGGCGCCACGTACTTGCCGCCGGAGGTCTTGAAGAGGTCCTTCTTGCGGTCGGTGATCCGCAGATAGCCGTCGGGCGAGAGTTCCCCGATGTCACCGGTGTGGAACCAGCCGTCCGGCTCCAGCACCTCGGCGGTCTGCTCCGGAAGCCCGTGGTAGCCCTCCATGATGCCGGGGCCGCGCAGCAGGATCTCGCCGTCCTCGGCGATCCGGACCTCGGTGCCGGGCAGCGGCTTGCCGACGGTGCCGGTGCGGTAGGCCTCGCCGGGGTTCACGAAGGACGCGGCGGAGGACTCCGTCAGCCCGTAGCCCTCCAGGATGTGGATGCCCGCGCCGGCGAAGAAGTAGCCGATCTCCGGGGCCAGCGCCACCGACCCCGACACACAGGCGCGCAGCCGCCCGCCGAAGGCGTCCCGCAGCTTGGCGTAGACCAGCGTGTCGGCCACCTTGTGCCTGGCGCCGAGCCCGAACGGCACGCTCCGCGAACCGGTGCGCCGGAAGTTGTCCTGGGAGACCTTGGCGTACTCCCGGGCGACCCCGGCCGCCCACTGGAAGATCCTGGACTTGGCGGGTCCGCCCGCGCGGGCCTTCGCGGCGACCCCGTTGTAGACCTTCTCGAAGATCCGGGGCACGGCTGCCATGTACGTCGGCCGCACCACCGGGAGATTCTCGATGATCTTGTCGACCCGGCCGTCGACGGCGGTGACGTGCCCCACCTCGATATGTCCCGAGGTGAGCACCTTGCCGAAGACATGCGCGAGCGGCAGCCACAGGTACTGGACATCGTCCTTGCCGACCAGCCCGGTCGCGGCGATGGCCTTCGCCATGTACGACCAGTTGTCGTGGGGCAGCCGGACCCCCTTGGGGCGGCCGGTGGTGCCGGAGGTGTAGATGAGGGTGGCGAGCTGGTCCCTGGTGATGGCGCCGACCCGCTTGGTGACCAGGTCGGGGTCCTTCTCCAGCCGGGCGGCGCCGCGCGCCTCCAGGTCGGCGAGGGTGAGCACCCGGTCGTCCCCGGTGTCCACGCCCTCGGCGTCCATCACCACGACATGGGTCAGCTCGGGCAGCTCGGCCCGCTTCTCGACCGCCTTGGCGAGCTGCTCGGCGTTCTCCGCGATCAGCACCCGGCTGCCGGAGTCGGCCAGGATGTACGCCGATTCCCCGGCGTTGGTCTGCGGATAGACGGTGGTGGTGGCGGCGCCGGCGCACATGATGCCGAGGTCGGCGAGGATCCACTCGATGCGGGTGGCGGCGGCCAGCGCGACCCGCTGCTCGGGCTCGACGCCGAGTTCGATCAGCCCGGCGGCGATGGCGTACACGCGCTCGGCGGTCTGCGCCCAGGTCAGCGACTTCCAGTCGTCCGGGCCCTGACCGGAGGCGGCCGGTACGGGGTGACGGTACGCCTCGGCGTCCGGCGTGGCCGAGACCCGTTCCAGGAAGAGGCCCGCGACGGACGGCGGCCGGTTCTCGATCAAGGTCTGTGTGTCGGTCACGACGTCCTCCGGGGCGGCTGTTGTCATCGCTCGCTCACCCGTTCCTACCCACGCGCTCTTGTTTAACTCGCGAGTAACTAGCGGGCAGGGACAGAGTAGAGGGCTACCGGCCTGCGCGTAAGGCTCCGGGCTTGGTGAGTTGTTGGGGGATCGGGGTGTTTCCCCGGGGTCATCGCCCCGGCCGGAACGAGCCGGGTCGGCACCGCCACAGAGCCGATCGCCGCCGCGCCGGACAGGCGCCACCGCCCCCCGCGAGCAGACCGGGCCCAGCGCCCCCGCAACAGCCCGGGGGCCTGCCGCACAGAAGGTGTGCGGCAGGCCCCGGCCAGCTCAGCGGAGCGCCCGCTGCCGCATCACTTCTTCACTTCTTCACCTCTTGAACTCTTCACTGCTCCACTGCTTCACTTCTTCGCCTTCGCCGAAGAGCCGTCGTCGCTGGAGAGCACCGCGATGAACGCCTCCTGCGGCACCTCCACCGCGCCCACCATCTTCATCCGCTTCTTGCCCTCCTTCTGCTTCTCCAGCAGCTTCCGCTTACGGGAGATGTCACCGCCGTAGCACTTGGCGAGGACGTCCTTGCGGATGGCGCGGATGGTCTCGCGGGCGATCACCCGGGAGCCGATGGCGGCCTGCACCGGCACCTCGAAGTTCTGCCGCGGGATCAGCTCCTTGAGCTTGGCGACCAGCCGGACACCGTACGCGTACGCCTGGTCCTTGTGGGTGATCGCGGAGAAGGCGTCGACCTTGTCGCCGTGCAGCAGGATGTCCACCTTGACCAGGGACGACTCCTGCTCGCCGGTGGGCTCGTAGTCCAGCGAGGCGTACCCGCGGGTCTTGGACTTGAGCTGGTCGAAGAAGTCGAAGACGATCTCCGCGAGCGGCAGGGTGTAGCGGATCTCGACCCGGTCCTCGGAGAGGTAGTCCATCCCGAGCAGGGTGCCGCGCCGGGTCTGGCACAGCTCCATGATCGCGCCGATGAACTCGGTCGGCGCGAGGACGGTGGCCCGGACGACCGGCTCGTGGACCTCCTGGATCTTGCCCTCGGGGAACTCGCTCGGGTTGGTGACGATGTGCTCGGCGCCGTCCTCCATGATCACCCGGTACACCACGTTGGGCGCGGTGGCGATCAGATCGAGGCCGAACTCGCGCTCCAGCCGCTCCCGGATCACATCGAGGTGGAGGAGGCCCAGGAAGCCGACGCGGAAGCCGAAGCCGAGCGCCGCGGAGGTCTCCGGCTCGTAGACGAGGGCGGCGTCGTTGAGCTGGAGCTTGTCGAGGGCCTCGCGCAGCTCGGGGTAGTCGGAGCCGTCCAGCGGATACAGGCCCGAGAAGACCATCGGCTTCGGGTCCTTGTAGCCGCCGAGCGCCTCGGTGGCGCCCTTGTGCTGGCTGGTGACGGTGTCACCGACCTTGGACTGGCGGACGTCCTTCACCCCGGTGATCAGATAGCCCACCTCGCCGACCCCGAGCCCGTCGGCCGGGAGCATCTCGGGCGAGTTGGTGCCGATCTCCAGCAGCTCGTGGGTGGCGCCGGTGGACATCATCCGGATCCGCTCACGCCGGTTGAGCTGGCCGTCGATGACCCTGACGTACGTCACCACACCGCGGTACGAGTCGTAGACCGAGTCGAAGATCATGGCGCGGGCGGGCGCGTCCTTGACGCCGACCGGCCCCGGGACCTCGGCGACCACCTTGTCCAGCAGTGCCTCGACACCGAGCCCGGTCTTGGCGGAGACCTTCAGCACGTCGTCCGGGTCGCACCCGACCAGGTTCGCCAGCTCCTCCGAGAACTTCTCGGGCTGCGCGGCCGGCAGGTCGATCTTGTTGAGCACGGGGATGATCGTGAGGTCGTTCTCCATCGCCAGGTAGAGATTGGCGAGGGTCTGGGCCTCGATGCCCTGGGCGGCGTCGACCAGGAGGACCGTGCCCTCGCAGGCGGCGAGGGACCGCGAGACCTCGTAGGTGAAGTCGACGTGCCCGGGGGTGTCGATCATGTTGAGGATGTGCGTGTTGGTCTTGTCGTGGGTCGGGGCCCACGGCAGCCGGACCGCCTGGGACTTGATCGTGATGCCGCGCTCGCGCTCGATGTCCATCCGGTCGAGGTACTGAGCACGCATCTGCCGCTGCTCGACCACGCCGGTGAGCTGGAGCATCCGGTCGGCGAGCGTGGACTTGCCGTGGTCGATGTGCGCGATGATGCAGAAATTGCGGATCAGAGCCGGGTCGGTACGGCTCGGCTCGGGCACATGGTTAGGGGTCGCGGGCACGCAGGGTCCTGTCTCTTGAGGCGCCTTATGCCTCGGGTCGGATCGACACTCGGATCGACACGTAGCGTCTGAGCTTCTATGGTCCGCTATGGTCCGCGTCCATGGTCCCATGGGCGGCGACCGGCGGCCGGTTTGGGCCGCCCCTGGACCCGCTGGTAGTCTGGGCCGCTGTGTCTCATGCCCCTCTGCGCGAGGCACTCCAGCAGAAATCATCGGTCATCGACCGGTGATCGTCGGTAATCATCATCGGTACGGGACCCCCGCGGCCCCGCACCAGAACCTGCAAAGGCTCATTCGTGGCGAACATCAAGTCCCAGATCAAGCGGATCAAGACCAACGAGAAGGCCCGGCTGCGCAACAAGGCCGTCAAGTCCTCCCTGAAGACCGCGATCCGCAAGGCCCGTGAGGCCGCTGCCGCGGGTGACGTCGAGAAGGCCACCGAGTACCAGCGCGCTGCCGCGCGTCAGCTCGACAAGGCCGTCTCCAAGGGCGTCATCCACAAGAACCAGGCCGCCAACAAGAAGTCGGCGCTGGCGTCGAAGGTCGCGTCTCTCAAGGGCTGATCCTTTCTTGATCTGACGGGCCCCCGCCGGGGCCCGACCGGTTCCACGCGGTTCGCTCCGCGGGATCCGGCCGCCGGGAGGATCACGGGCGGGCCCTCTCTCATCCGCCCCCGACCGGCATCCTGAATGACCACGCGCGGCCTGCGTTCGCCACGCGGGCGTGGTCTCTTACGCATCAACCGAAGGCTCCGTCCCGCCACCCTTCCCCGGGGGTGGGGCGGAGTTTTTGTGTGTCCGGGGGCGGGGTTCGGGATGGGGTTCGGGGTGGGGTGGGGGCGGGGTTCTTGTCTGTCGGGGCGGGGATCCAGGCCGGGGATCCGGTGGGCGAGGGAGATGGGCGGTGGCCGCGGCTCCTCGAACTCCAGGTGACGGGTGGCCGGTGGGCGACGACGGGTTACGGGTGACCGACGACGGGTGACCGACGACTAGTGATGGGTGACGGGTGACCGACGACTGATGGCTGGGAGTGGCTGGGGGCTGGGGTGGCTGGTGGCTGGTGGCTGGTGGCTGGTGGCTGGTGGCTGGTGGCTGGTGGCTGGTGGCTGGTGGCTGGTGGCTGGTGGCTGGTGGCTGGTGGCCAGCGATAGCACGGCGCACCCTGGGCGGCGGCCCCTCCGCCGCCCAGGCCCCCGCCCTCACCGCCCCCGCATCCGCGCGGCCCGCGCCACCGCCACCACCGCCTTCTCCAACGCGTACCCGGGATCGTCCCCGCCCCCCTTCACGCCCGCGTCCGCCTCCGCGATGGCCCGCAGTGCCGTCGACACCCCGTCCGGTGTCCAGCCCCGCATCTGCTGCCGCACCCGGTCGATCTTCCAGGGCGGCATGCCCAGCTCCCGGGCGAGATCCCCGGGCCGCCCGCCCCGGGCCGACGACAGCTTCCCGATCGCCCGCACGCCCTGGGCCAGCGCGCTGGTGATCAGTACCGGCGCCACGCCCGTCGAGAGGGACCAGCGCAGCGCCTCCAGCGCCTCGGCGGCCCGGCCCTCCACCGCCCGGTCGGCGACGGTGAAGCTGGACGCCTCCGCCCGCCCCGTGTAGTACCGCCCGACGACGGCCTCGTCGATCGTGCCCTCGACATCCGCGACCAACTGCGCCACCGCCGACGCCAGCTCCCGCAGATCGCTCCCGATGGCATCGACCAGCGCCTGGCACGCCTCCGGTGTCGCCGACCGCCCGAGCGCCCGGAACTCCGCTCTGACGAACGCCAGCCGGTCCGCCGGTTTGGTCATCTTCGGGCACGCCACCTCCCGCGCCCCCGCCTTGCGCGCGGCGTCCAGCAGGGCCTTGCCCTTGGCCGCGCCGGCGTGCAGCAGGACGAGCGTGATCTCCTCGGCGGGCGCCCCGAGATACGCCTTGACGTCCTTGATCGTGTCGGCCGAGAGATCCTGTGCGTTGCGCACCACCACGACCTTGCGCTCGGCGAAGAGCGAGGGACTGGTCAGCTCGGCCAGCGTGCCGGGCTGCAACTGGTCCGGGGTCAGATCCCGTACGTCCGTGTCGGCGTCGGCGGCCCGCGCGGCGGCCACCACCTCCTGCACGGCACGGTCGAGCAGCAGGTCCTCCTGGCCCACGGCAAGGGTCACCGGGGCGAGCGGGTCATTGTCAGCAGTCTTCCTGGCCATCACGACAAGCATGGCACGCGGCACTGACAACGCCGGGGGCGCTCCGCCTCCGGGAGGGCCGCCGTCCCGGGGGTGGACCGTCTCTGGGGGGACCTGGGGGGACCGTCCCTGGCGAGGGGACCACGATCGGGCGAGTCGTCTCCCGGCGGACCGCCTCTGAGTGGGCGCCTGCTCCAGGCGGACCGCCTCTGGGTGGGCGCCGACTCCCGGCCGACCGTCTCCGGACGCTCCGACTCCCGGGGGGCCACCTCCAGACGCGCGCCGAGTCCCGGGGGATCACCTCCAGGCGCGCGCCGACTCCCGACCGACCCCGTCCGGGCCCGGCGGCTCCCAGCCGACCATCTCCGGGGCGCGCCAACTCCTCGTGAGCCACCCCCGGACGGGCGCCGACTCCCGGCGGACCATCTCCGGGCGCGCCCACTCCCGATCGGCCCCGTCCGGGCCGACCCATCCGGGCGGACCCCCCTCAGGGTTCCTCCCGCCACCCTTCCCACTCCCCCGCGAACGCGTCCAGCGCAGCGGCGTCGAGGCGTCCGTCCGGGTCGCTCAGCGCCAGCAGCCACTGGGCGTCCTCGGCGTCGTCCTCACCGGCCAGCGCGTCCCGCACCGGCCGGGGTCGCTCATCGGTGCCGAACCGCTCCAGAAGCGCCTCGGCGGCCTCCTCCGCGGCCTCGCGGTCGGGCAGCACCAGCACATGTCTCACATCGCTCACCGCGCCATTTTCCGCCATGGCCCACCCTCGCCCGCACGGCCCGCTCGGAACGACCTCCGGATCCCCGGGCCCCGGGATCACCGGATCACGGCACCCCGGCACCCCGGAATCACCGGATCCCGGCATCCCCACTCAGCCGACCCAACCGACCCAGGCAACCCAGGCAGCTCAGGCGGCTCAGCCGGTGGCCGCCATCTGCTTGGGCACGATCTGCACATCCAGTTCGATCCGAATGCTCGGGCCGACGACCGCGATCCCCCGGGCCAGCATGGTCTGCCAGCTCACCGTGAAGTCGTCGCGGTGGAGTTCGGTCGTGGCGCGGCAGGCGGCCCGCGTCTCGCCCTCCATGCCGTTGCCGAGTCCCAGGTACTCGGTCTCCAGCGTGACCGTACGGGTCACGCCGTGCAGCGACAGCGCCCCGGTGACGGCCCACTTGTTCCCGCCCCGGTGGACGAACCGGTCGCTGTAGAACTCGATCGTCGGGAACCGCGCCACATCCAGGAAGTCCGCCGACCGCAGATGGTCGTCCCGCATCCGCACATTGGTGTCGATGGAGGCCGCGTCGATCACCACATGCATCGCGGACTGGTCCATCTGATCCGCGATCCGCACCGCCCCGGCGAACGCGTTGAACCGGCCGTGGATCCGGGCCAGCCCGATGTGCCGAGCGGTGAAGGCGATGGAGGAGTGCATCGGCTCCACCTCCCAGTCGCCGGAGCCCGGCAACTGGGGCGGCGCGGCGACCTGGAGCGTCACATCGCCCAGCGAGGCGAGCGCGTCCGGGGTGACGGTGACGGCGGCCCGGAACGGGGTGAACCCCTCGGCCGACACCGCCAGCCGGTACTCCCCGGCCGGTACCGCGGTGACGAACGACCCGAAGGGGTCCGTGCTCCCGCTCACCACCGTGCGCCCCATGGCGTCACTGACCACGAACTCCGCGTTGCGCACCGGCTCGTTGACCGGGTCGATCACCCGGCAGCTCAGCACCCCGGCCTGTGGCGGCATCCGAACCGCCGCCAGCGGACTGTTCCGTTGCACCCGCTTCGTCCGGCTCCCCAGCCAGCGGCCGATCATCTGCGACACCTCTGCACCACTCGACGTCCCCGTTACCGAAGAAACATTCGACCACCGATGTGGCATTAGAGGCAACACGAGTCCAGATCACCGGAAACCAGCACGTGTGCTGGCACTACGACCGAGTAGCCCCATACACACGTTTCACACAGGTATCGCACAGAATGATGCGGTATTCCGGGCGGGCATCTCACAGCCGGCCGATGCCGACCGTCTGCCGCCTCGGGGCCGTCCCGGGCCGCCTCCGAGCCACCCGCAGGGACCCGGACCGGCCGACCACCAGGCAACGCCCCCGGTCAACGGCCCCGGTCAACGCCCCTCGGGCCAACTGCCCGCCGGCCAACACCCCGGACCAGCGACCCCCGGACCTGCGCTCCCCAGACCAGCAGCGGCCCCGGACCAGCAATCCCCGGATCGACAGCCTCCAGGCCAACGGCCCCGGGGTCAACGGCCCCCGGATCAACGCTCCCGCACCCTCGGCACCTCCTCCAGCACCATCCCGAACCACTCCCGGTACGCCCCCAGCACCTCCGCGTCCGACTCCAGTGCCCGCACCTCGCGCGTCCCGTCGGGGGCCGTCGCCGTCAGCCTGCGCCCGGCCAGCGTGATCCGCCCGCCCTCCTCCGTGACCCGGGAGCACACCAGTGACCGTCCGAAATGCGAATCCGGCGAGGTGCTGTGCCACCAGGCCCCGGCGGTGAAGTCGGCGAGCACCCGCGGCCGTACCTCCAGCCGGTACTCGGGCCGGCCGTTCTTGAGGATGTCCAGGTCGCCGTCCGCCGACGCCGACCCGCCCCGCACCCCGGCCCGGTCCGGCCCCGCCTCGACGATCCGGAACAACCCCGCGGAGTCCGTCTGTTCGCCCCGGTCGCCGAAGGTCAGCGGCCAGTGGCTCAGCGACCCGTACCCGACGTCCGCCAGCCACTCGCCCCCGTCCACCGTCCGCACCCGCAGCGCCAGATGGTCGTACGGGATCCCGGTGGTGCGCCCCTCGTCCCCGTACACCCGCCCGGCGAGCAGGGTGACATCGAAGCCGAGCGCCTTCAGCAGCGCGGCGAACGCCCCGTTGAGTTCGTAGCAGAAACCTCCCCTGCGGGCCCCGACCAGCTTGTCCACCAACTGTTTCTCCCCCAGGACGATCGGCTCGCCCAGGTGCAGCGAGAGGTTCTCGAAGGGGACGCTCTGGAGGTGGCGCAGATGCAGCTCACGCAGGACATCGACGGTCGGCCACGCCGGGTGCTCGACGCCCAGTCGGCGGAGATATGCATCAACCTGTGCGGAATTCATGCCATCAGTCTCCCGCCACCCGAAGCGTCCCGTCTCCACCCGCCACCGCCACCGCCCCGTCCCGATCCGTGCGCAGCACCCGCGCGCCCGCCGATCCGAGCGCCGCGACCGTACTCGGCGCGGGATGCCCGTAGCGGTTGCCCCGGCCGCAACTGATCAGCGCCAGCCTCGGCGCCACCACGCGCAGCAGCCCGGGATCCTGGTACGCCGAGCCGTGATGAGCCACCTTCAGGACGTCCACCCGGCGTAGCAGGGCCGCCGCCGGAGTTCTCAGCAGCGCCCGCTGGGCCGGGGGTTCGAGGTCCCCGAGCAGCAGCATCCGCAGTCCGCCGGAACGGACCAGCATCGTCACACTCGCGTCGTTCGGCCCCTCCGGGGACGGCACCGGTCCGCGCGGCGGCCACAGCACCTGCCAGCCCAGCCCGCCGCCCGCGCCGCGCACCTCCCCCGCGACCGCCCGCCGCACCGGAACGCCCCGGGCCGCCGCCTCCCGCCGCACGAACGCCGCCTGATCGGCCGGTTCCTCGTGCCCGGTCGTCTCGATCGCCGCCACGGCGCGGCCCCGCAGCACCCCCGGCAGCCCCGCCACATGGTCGGCGTGGAAGTGGGTGAGGACAACGAGCGGCACCCGGGTGATGCCGAGCGCGCGCAGACAGCGGTCCACCGCACCGGGGTCGGGCCCGGCGTCCACCACCACCCCGCTGCCCTCCCCCGCCGCCAGCACGGTCGCGTCGCCCTGCCCCACATTGCACATCACCAGCCGCCACCCCGGGGGCGGCCACCCCGTGATCACCCGGGTCAACGGTGCCGGCCGCACCACGACCAGGGCCAGCAGCAGCACGCACACCGCGCACAGCCAGGGCCGCGCCACCAGCCGCCGCCCGGCGTACAGCGCCCCCGCCGTCACCAGCGCCAGCAGCGCCGCGCCCGCCCAGCTCCCCGGCCAGTCGATCCCGGCGCCCGGCAGCGCCGCCCCGGTCCGCGCGATCCCGGCGATCCAGCCGGTGGGCCAGCCCGCACACCACGCCAGCACCTGCGCCACGGGCAGCGCCAGCGGCGCCGCCGCCAGCGCCGCGAACCCCAGCACCGTCGCCGGTGCGACCGCGAACTCCGCCAGCAGATTGCACGGCACCGCCACCAGGCTGACCCGCGCCGACAGCACCGTCACCACCGGAGCACACAGCACCTGCGCCGCGCCCGCCGCCGCCAGCGCCTCCGCGAGCCGGGGCGGCACCCCGCGCCGCCGCAGCGCCACGCTCCATCGAGGGGCCAGCGTCAGCAGCGCCCCCGTCGCCAGCACCGAGAGCAGGAAGCCGTAACTCCGGGCCAGCCACGGGTCGTACAGCACCAGCAGCAGCACGGCCGTGGCCAGCGCCGGGATCAGTGACCGGCGTCGCCCGGTGGCCAGGGCGAGCAGGACGACCGCCCCGCAGGCAGCCGCCCGCAGCACACTCGGATCCGGCCGGCACACCACCACGAAGGCCAGGGTGAGCACCCCGCCGCACACCGCCGTCGCCCGCAACGAGAGCCCGAACCGGGCCGCGCCGCCCCGCCGCTCCGCCCGCTGCGCCAGCCCCGGCGGCCCGAGGAGCAGGGCCAGGACGATGGTGAGGTTGCTCCCGGATACTGCCAGTAAATGCGTGAGATCGGTCTCCTTGAACGCCTCGTCCAGTTCCGGCGTGATCCGCGAGGTGTCCCCGACGACCAGCCCCGGCAGCAGCGCCCGCGCGTCGGCCGGCAGTCCGTCGGTCGCCTCCCGCAGCCCGGCCCGCAGTCTCCCCGCGAACCGCTGGGTGGCACTGGGCCCCGCCACCACCTCGGGCACCGCCGGATCCCGCACCCGCAGCACCGCCGCCAGCCGCCCGTCCCCCGCCGTCACCGGCCCCAGCCGCCCTTCCACCCGGACCCGCGTCGAGGGCAGCAGCCCCAGCCACGGCGACCGCACGACCGCCCCGCCCGCGTCAGCAGTCCCGTCCACGACCGCCCCGCCGTCGCGCGAGGCCCCGGCCGCCGCCGCCCGACCCCCGGAAGCCCCCGAGTCCGCCCCGCTACCGCTCCCTTCCTCCCCACCACCCCGCTCCCCTGAGTCCACGATCACCAGCACCGGAGTCCGGGTCCGAATCCACATCCGCGCACCCGCCGCGCCCGCCGTGCCTGCCGCATCCGCACCGCCCGCACCACCTCCCGCCTCCACCGCCACCACCTCGGCAGGCACCAGCACCGACGTCGGCAGGGCGCGATCCCCGCTGATCCTCGGCCGGGACAGCCGTGGATCGGCGGTCACCCTCACCTCGGCGGTCACCGAAGCGAACCGGCCCGCCAGCTCCGGCACCGGCCCGCTGCGCAGATCCGCCCCGTGCACCCCGGCCGTCGCCGCCGCCGCTGCGACGCACAGCAGCACCGCCCCGACCGCGACCCTCAGCCGCGCCCGCGCCCGTGCGCCTTCCGGGCGCCCTCTCCGCCACGGGACCAGCAGCAGACCGGCGCCCACGAGGCACCCCACGCTCACTCCGGCGACCCACCCGGCCGGGAGGTCCAGCGCCAGCGCCGCCGTCGCCCAGGCCGCCAGCGCGGGCGGGACGAGCCGCAGGTCCGTGGGCCCCTCCTGCCGGGGGTGAGCGTGGCCGAGCCGGCTGTCCGCGTCCGCGTGGACGGCCCTGCGCCCCGGGGACCCGCGCAGCCCCGTCACGGCCGGACCAGATCCCGCAGATCGGCGAACCGCTGCTCCCCGATCCCCTTGACGTCCCGCAACTCGTCCACCGACCGGAACCCGCCCTGCTGGGTGCGGTGGTCGAGGATGTGCTGGGCCAGTACCGGACCGACCCCGGGCAGGGTGTCGAGCTGCTCCAGGGTGGCCGTGTTGAGGGAGACGGGCCCGGCGGCACCCGTCCCCGTACCGGGCACGCCCCCGGCCGTACCCACCGGCGGTCCCGGCGGGGCGGGCTCCCCCACGACCACCTGCTCACCGTCGA
The DNA here is from genome assembly GCF_040683675.1 of Streptomyces sp. NPDC093252. Lineage (NCBI taxonomy): Bacteria > Bacillati > Actinomycetota > Actinomycetes > Kitasatosporales > Streptomycetaceae > Streptomyces > Streptomyces sp. NPDC093252. Next base: position 426,171 of record NZ_JBFBEM010000002.1, read on the forward strand.
CCAGCACCCGCGCCCGGTTGAGCCCGCCGAGCTTCGCACCCGGCCGCACCCCGCCCGCCGCCGACAGGGCGTCCTCGACCCTCGACCCCGCCGGAAGCCGGTGCACCCCGGGCTCCCGCACCTTGCCACCGACATCGACCACGACGAACCCACCGGCCGCCCCCGCCGCTTCACCGCCACCGGGCGCCACCCCGCCCCCAGGCCCGGTCTCGGCCCTCGCCCCCTCACCCTTCCCCTTCCCGAAGGGCTCCGCCGCCTCGACGATCTCCGGCGCCCGTACGCTCTGCGGGCGCCCTGTCCAGAAGTGATGCACGGCGAACCCCGCCGCCAGCACCAGAACGACCGTCAGCGCCACCACGCTCCGGCGCTCCAGCCCCACCCTGGCCTGCAACCACACCGGCATCCGCTCCCGCACCGCCGCCGAGGCCCGCGCCCACCGGCTCCCGGCCGACCCGCCACCGCCCCTCCCCGAGGAGACCGCCCCCCACTCCCGGTCCGCCCCGGCCGCTTCCACCCCCGGAGGCCCGACCCCCGCCTCCTCGACCGCACTCGTCTCCCCGAAGATCAGATCGGCCCGGCGCCGCAGCTCCCCTGCCGAGGCGTGCCGCTGCCGGACCCTGCCCCGCACAGGCGAACGGCGCTGACGGCTCCGGCTGTCGGAACCCGGACGACGACCGGGACCACTGGTCGCGGACCTGCTGTGTGAACGTGCTCGAAGTGCCATGCGGCGAGGATGGACCACCTCGCCCGAACCGCGATGATCTTGCTCAATTCCCGGGGATCACCGACCGATTGTGGATAACTCCGCCACCCACACGGGTGAATTGACACCCTCGATCCACAGAACTGGGCCGCCCACCGCCTGGCAACGCCCAGCGGCACCAGGCGACTTCACCCGCGCCCGGCCCCCAGAACCCGCCACTCCTCAGCGCGCGGAGACCACAACCCCCAGCAACCCCGGCCCGGTGTGCGCCCCGATGACCGCCCCGACCTCGCTGACATGCAGATCCGCGATCCCCGGCACCCGCTCCCGCAGCCGGTCCGCGAGCGCCGACGCCCGGTCGGGGGCGGAGAGATGGTGGACGGCGACATCGACCTGACCGGCGCCGGCCCGCTCCGCGGCCAGTTCCTCCAGCCGGGCAATCGCCTTGGACGCCGTACGGACCTTCTCCAGCGGCTCGATCCGGCCGCCCTGGAGCTGGAGCAGCGGTTTCACGGCGAGTGCGGAGCCCAGCAGGGCCTGCGCGGCGCCGATCCGGCCGCCCCGGCGCAGATAGTCGAGGGTGTCGACGTAGAAGTAGGCGGCGGTACCCGCGGCGCGTTTCTCGGCCGCGGTGACGGCCTCGTCCACCGTGCCGCCCGCCTCCGCCGTCTCGGCCGCGGTGAGCGCGCAGAAGCCGAGGGCCATCGCGATCATCCCGGTGTCCACCACCCGTACCGGCACCGGGGCCTCGCGGGCGGCGACGACCGCGGCGTCGTAGGTGCCGGAGAGTTCGGCGGAGAGATGGAGCGAGACGATGCCGTCGGCACCGGACTCCGCGACCCGGCGATAGGTCTCGGCGAACAACTGCGGGCTGGGCCGGGAGGTGGTGACGGGACGTCGTTTCTGCAACGCCTGGGCGAGGGAGCGGGTGGAGATCTCCGTGCCCTCTTCGAGGGCTCGGTCGCCGAGAACCACCGTCAGCGGTACCGCGGTGATGCCATGACGCTCCATCGCCCGGGGCGGCAGGTAGGCCGTTGAATCGGTGACGATCGCGACATGGCGGGACATGAGCTGGAGGTTACCTGCCGTGGTGCCGGGGCGGCAGCCCGGCCGGGTGAGCCCTTCGCGGGGGTGGCGTGATCAGGTGGTGCTCTCGGGGCGGGTGTTCTTCTGCCAGGGGTAGGTGGGGCTCGGGGCGGGTGGGGTGATCGCGGGCCGGGTGGGCTCCTCCGCGGTCCGCGAGCGGGCGTCGTCCGGCCAGGTCTGATCGTCGGCCGCGGCGGAGGAGGACGGGGCTTCCGGCCAGGGCGGCGGAGTGGGCCGGGAGGCGGTGGAGGCAGAGGAGGCGGAGGCGGACGGGGTGGCGGTGCCGGAGTCCGGCGTGGCCGTGTCCCAGTGCCGCAGGGCGCCGGCCTCCATGTCGATCTGGGTGCTGAGCGAGTCCAGGTCGTCGTCGGCGAACCGGCGGGCGCGGTCCCGGGCGGCCCAGCGCAGGGAGTCGGCCGAGCCGGTGATGCGCTCGGTGCGCTCCCGCAGGCCCGGCAGCCGCTCGGCGAGGGTCTCCCGGTCGGGCTCGGACTCCATGCGGCGCAGCTCGGCGTCCAGCTCATGGCCGTGGGCGCTGAGCCGCTCGAAGAGGGACAGGGACTCCTTCAGCGACTCGTCCTCGCCGACGCCCGCGTGCAGCGCGTCCTGGGTGGCGCGCATCGAGGTGCGCAGCTTCAGTCTGAGCTGGGCGATCTCGCCGACGGGGCCGGGCTGGGCGAAGGACTTGGCGCGCAGGGTGTGGTCCTCGACTGTGCGGCGGGCCTGGGTGACCGTGCGGTTCACACCGCGCTTCGCGGCGCCGACCACCTTCACCGTGGCCCAGGCGCCCACCGCGAGGAAGAGCACGAAGAGCAGGGCGAACACTGCGATCACGGCTTCCACGACGCTCCTCCTCCAGCGGGCAGCGGCACAGCACGCGCGCGCCGCTCTTCCACGGTAAACGCTGCGGGCGGTCCACGAGTTCCACCGGAACCCGGAACCACCCCGCACTCGCCCCGACCGATCCCGTAGGGGATCCCCGAGGCCGGCGGGCCCGTGGGCACCCTGAAGCCCCCACACCCCAGCGGCCCACCGAGGACTCAGGCGCCCAAGCCCCCAGCCCCCGGCCCCGACGATCCCCTTACCCGGGATATTCGGGCTACTCGGGAACGATGTTCACCAGCTTCGGCGCCCGCACGATCACCTTGCGGATCCCGGCCCCGCCCAGCGCGGCGGCGACCTTCTCGTCGGTCAGGGCGACCTTCTCCAACTCCTCGTCGGAGATGCCGGGCGGCACCTCCAGCCGGGCCTTGACCTTGCCCTTGACCTGCACCACACAGGTGACGGTGTCGTCGACCACGTAGGCGGGGTCGGCGACCGGGTAGTCGCGGTGGACGACCGTGTCGGTGTGGCCCAGCTTGCGCCACAGTTCCTCGGCGATGTGCGGGGCCAGGGGGGCGATCAGCAGGACCAGGGCCTCGGCGACCGGGCGCGCCACCGGACCGCCCGCCTTGGTCAGATGGTTGTTCAGCTCGGTGACCTTGGCGATGGCGGTGTTGAACCGCAGGCCCACCAGGTCGCCGCGGACCCCGTCGATCGCCTTGTGCAGGGCGCGCAGGGTGTCCTCGTCGGGCTCGGTGTCACTGACGGTGACCGCGCCGGTCTCCTCGTCGACGACATTGCGCCACAGTCGCTGGAGCAGCCGGAACTGGCCGACGACCGCGCGGGTGTCCCAGGGGCGGGACACGTCCAGCGGGCCCATGGCCATCTCGTACAGGCGCAGGGTGTCGGCGCCGTACTCGGCGAAGATCTCGTCCGGGGTGACGGCGTTCTTCAGGGACTTGCCCATCTTGCCCAGCAGCCGGGAGACCTGCTCGCCCTGGTGGTAGTAGGCGCCGTCGCGCTCCTCGACCTCGGCGGCGGGCACCGCGATACCGCGGCTGTCGCGGTAGACGTACGCCTGGATCATGCCCTGGTTGAACAGCCGGTGGAACGGCTCGGCGGAGGAGACATGGCCCAGGTCGTACAGCACCTTGGACCAGAAGCGGGCGTACAGCAGGTGCAGGACGGCGTGTTCCTGGCCGCCCACGTACAGGTCGACGCCGCCGTGGGGCATGCCCTCGCGCGGGCCCATCCAGTAGCGCTCGATCTCCGGGTCGACCAGCTTGCTGTCGTTGTGCGGGTCCAGGTAGCGCAGTTCGTACCAGCAGGAACCGGCCCAGTTGGGCATGGTGTTGGTCTCGCGGCGGTACTTCTTCGGGCCGTCGCCCAGGTCCAGGGTGACATGGACCCAGTCCTCGTTGCGGGACAGCGGGGTCTCGGGCTGGGTGTCGGCGTCGTCGGGGTCGAAGGTGCGCGGCGAGTAGTCGTCGACCTCGGGCAGTTCCAGCGGCAGCATCGACTCGGGCAGCGCGTGGGCGATGCCGTCCTCGTCGTAGACGATGGGGAAGGGCTCGCCCCAGTAGCGCTGGCGGCTGAACAGCCAGTCGCGCAGCCGGTAGTTGACGGTGCCCTCGCCGATGCCCCTGCGGGCCAGCCACTCGGTGATGCGGGCCTTGGCGTCGACCACGCCCAGCCCGTCCAGGGAGATGCCCTCACCGGCCGAGTTGACGATCTTCGCGTCGTAGGAGGAGAAGGCGTCGTCCCAGGTGGACGGGTCGGTGCCGCGGTCGTCGGAGGGCTCGACCACACAGCGCATGGGCAGTTCGAAGGCGCGGGCGAAGGCGAAGTCGCGGGTGTCGTGGGCGGGGACGGCCATGATCGCGCCGGTGCCGTAGCCCATCAGGACGTAGTCGGCGATGAAGACCGGGACGCGCTCGCCGTTGACCGGGTTGACCGCGTACGCGCCGGTGAAGACGCCGGTCTTGTCCTTGGCGTCGGCCTGGCGCTCGACGTCGGACTTGGCGGCGGCCTGCGCGCGATAGGCGGCGACGGCCTCGGCGGGCGTGTCGTGGCCGCCGGTCCACACCGCGCGGGTGCCCTCGGGCCAGGTGGCCGGGGTGAACTTCTCGACCAGGGGGTGTTCGGGGGCCAGCACCATGTAGGTGGCGCCGAACAGGGTGTCCTGGCGGGTGGTGAAGACGGTGATGTGCTCGCCGTCGACGGGGAAGTCGACGCGGGCGCCCTCGGAGCGGCCGATCCAGTTGCGCTGGGCCAGCTTGATGGCGTCGGGCCAGTCCAGCGCGGTCAGGTCGTCCAGCAGGCGGTCGGCGTAGGCGGTGATGCGCATGTTCCACTGGCGCAGGTTGGCCTTGAAGACGGGGAAGTTGCCGCGCTCGGAGCGGCCGTCGGCGGTGACCTCCTCGTTGGCCAGGACGGTGCCCAGGCCGGGGCACCAGTTGACCGGCGCGTCGGAGGCGTAGGCCAGGCGGAACCCGCTCAGTACGTCGGCCCGTTCGGCGGCGGTCAGCACGGGCCACGCGCGCGCGTGGCCGGGTACGGCGCGCTCACCGCTCTCGAACTGGGCGATCAGCTCGGCGATCGGGCGGGCCCTGGCGGCCTCGTCGTCATACCAGGAGTTGAAGATCTGGAGGAAGATCCACTGGGTCCACTTGTAGTAGTCCGGGTCGATCGTGGCGAACGAGCGGCGCTTGTCGTGGCCCAGGCCCAGGCGGCGCAGTTGGGCCTTCATGTTGCCGATGTTGGCCTCGGTCGAGACGCGCGGGTGCGTGCCGGTCTGCACCGCGTACTGCTCGGCGGGCAGGCCGAAGGCGTCGAAACCCAGGGTGTGCAGGACGTTGTGGCCCGTCATGCGGTGGTAGCGCGCGTAGACGTCGGTGGCGATGTAGCCCAGCGGGTGGCCGACGTGCAGTCCGGCGCCGGAGGGGTAGGGGAACATGTCCATGAAGAACTTCTTGGGCTCGGCGACGACGGCCGGGTCCCCGGCCAGGTCACCGGTCGGGTTGGGCGTCTCGTAGGTGCCCTCGGCGTCCCAGAAGTCCTGCCAGCGTGCCTCGATGTCGGCGGCCAGGGCCGCCGTGTAGCGGTGCGGCGCGACCGCCTCGGAGGCGGCAGCGGGGTTCGTCTCGCTCATGATCCTCAAAGCTCCATCGATCGTCTCTGCCTGCGGCTGTGTCATCCCGAGAAACGAAAAATCCCCTCGCACAGGAGGGGACGCCGCGCCGATTCCGGCCACGGTGTGACGACCGTGGGTCGGGATTGATCAGCGCGGCCCGCTAAGCAGAAGGCGTACGGCACGCATGGCGCTAGGGTACCGCAGCCCCCGAGCGGACTGCGACGGCCTTCCGGAACCGTCCAGTCACCCGACGTCACCTTCACCGAATCCACACGCTACCGCCAGTAACCCCCTACAGAACCTGAACAAGGTTCAAGGATTACTTCGCGTAACCCCCTCTAAGGGGCATCACAGCGGTCACATGGTCCTTTGATAACAACGCAATAACTCAAACCTCGTACCCATCGGTATGGCGCCACTTAGAGTGCGGCAGCGGGACCGCTTTCCCGAACCGCTCGGAGTTGCCCCCATGAACCCTCGACTGAACCCTCGACGCAGTACCAGCTCCATCCCCAGGCCGGGGCGTTCGGCCTATGGGGCGGCCTCCGCAGCCGTCCTGATCCTCATACCCGTGGTCGTCCTGGTCGGAGGTGAGGCGTTCCGCGAGTTCCTGAACTTCGGCGCCGGCGTGCTGTCCCTGGTGTGCCTGAGCTGCTCGGTGATCTGGGGCCTGGTCGCCCAGGACCGGATCGTGCTGAACGCCCGCCAGCGGATCGTGGGACAGGCCGTGCACCGCAGCACGGCCGTCGCCGCCCTCGCCTTCCTGCTGCTGCACATCACCACCAAGATCGTGCTCGACCACACCGAGCCGATCGCCGCCGTGATCCCCTTCTCCCTCGGCTTCACCAGCACCGGGGGCCTGATCGGCCTCGGCACGCTGGCCGGGCTCATGATGATCTTCGTGGGGATCACCGGCGCGCTGCGCGGCGCCTTCGCCTCCCCCGCCCCCGTCGCCGCCCGCTGGCGCGCGATGCACATGCTGGCGTACCCCGCCTGGTGCGGCGCCCTCGTCCACGGCCTGTACGCGGGCCGCGAGGCCAAACCGGTCTTCGTGTTCCTGTACGGCCTGTCCCTGGCCGGTGTCATGGGCGCCCTCGCCCTGCGCGCGGCCCCCCGCCCCGTCAAGCGCAGGGTCGCCGACCGGATCACCGCGCTGCTCGGGACCGGTGACAGGCCCGGCCGCGAGGACCTGGACGCCGCCCGCGCACGGGCCGGGGAGCCCACGGGTGCCCTTCCCGGCTACGAGCCGCAGCGCGCGACACGCCGGGAGACCCCCTCCTACGACACCTCCACGCGCGCGGGTGGCCCCGAATCCACCGCCGGTTTCGCCGCCGCCTACCGGGCCGTCTCCCGCCCGGCCCGACCGGACCAGTCCTTCGACCAGTCCTCGTTCGACCAGTCCTCGTTCGACCGGTCTTCCCTCGACCGGCCTCTCCTAGACCGGCCCTCGTTCGACGAGCGTTCCTTCGACCGGCCGCCCTTCGAGCAGGCGTCCTTCGAAGGGCCCCCCTTCGACCAGCCCTTCGCCTCCGGACCCGTCGGACCCGCCGGAGCCACCGGACCCACCCCCCGCGGGCAACTGCCGGACTTCCGGGGCACCGAGCCCCTGCCCCGCACCGACACCGGCGGTTCCACCTCCGGCTCCTGGCCGATCCCGTCCCCGCCCCCGGTCGGCGAGGCTCCGCCGTCGGCGTACGACCCCCTCCAGGACACCGGTCACTCCCTCCCCACCTACAGCGATCCGGGGGCCGGTGTGTACGGCGGACGTGATGTGTACGACACGGGTGAGTCGAACACGGTCCATGACACGTACAACCCGGGTGACACGTACAACAGCGGTCCCGCCACTGAATCGATGCCCGGCTTCTACGACTTCGAGGGGCCGGGTTCGGGCGAACCCTGGAACACCCCGTCCGGAGGCACCAGGTGAACGAGGCCCTGCCCGACGTCCCGGAAGTCCGCGTGGTCGGACTCCCCCAGCTCACGTCGGGCTTCGACCTTGTCGAACGACTCGACCTGCCCATGCACCTCAAGGTGCACGGGCCGCTCGACCCCATGGGCGGCGAGCAGCTCGCCAAGCTCGCCGAGAACATCCGTCTGAAGGGCCGCGGCGGCGCGGGCTTCCCCTTCCACAAGAAGCTGCGCTCGGTCGCCGAGGCCGCGATCAAGCGCGGGGTCCGTCCGGTCGTGGTCGTCAACGGCAGCGAGGACGAACCGGCCTGCCGCAAGGACACGGTCCTCATCAACCGGGCCCCGCACCTCATCCTGGACGGCGCGCTGCTGTGCGCCGAGGCCCTCGGTGCCCGCACCCTCGTCGTGGGGGTCACCCGGGAGTCCACCCAGCGCTCCATGGAGGCAGCGCTCGCCGAACGCGGTCTGAGCAACGGCCGCCGCTCGGTCCTCCGCGCGCGGGTCCAGCGCAACCCGGTGCGCATGGTCACGGGCGCGGCGGCCTCCCTGATCCGCTCGATCGACGGCGGCCCGGCGATCCCGCCCGGCCGCAAGGTCAGCGCCTCCCAGAACGGCGTGGGCGGCGCGCCCACCCTGCTCTCCAACGCCGAGACCTTCGCCCAGCTCGCCATCGCGGCCCGCATCGGCCCCGAGCGCTACGGCAACACCGGCCTGTACGACGAACCGGGCACGGTCATGCTCACGGTCTCCGGGGCCGTCGCCCGCCCCATGGTGATCGAGGTCCCCACCGGGGTACCGCTGCGCTACGTCCTCCAGCTCGCCGGGGCGCCGCCGGTGCCGCAGGGGGTGCTGACCGGCGGCTACCACGGCAAGTGGATCGACGCGGCGACCGTCAACGAGGCGATCGTCTCGCGCAACTCGCTGGACGCGGTCGGCGGTTCGCTCGGGGCCGGGGCCATTCTGCCGATCAGTCAGGAGACCTGTCCGCTGGGCGAATCGCTGCGGGTCGCCCAGTGGCTGGCCGAGGAGAGCGCCGGGCAGTGCGGCCCGTGCTACCTCGGGCTGCCCGCCGCCGCGCGCGGTCTGGAGGACATCCTCAACGGCGGCGGACCGGCCGCCCTCGAGGCCGTCAAGCAGGTCGCCAGGAACGTCAAGCGGCGCGGCGCCTGCTCGCATCCGGACGGCTCGGCGATGTTCCTGGAGTCGACCGTCAAGGCGTTCACCGACGATCTCGCCGCGCATGTCCTCGGCAACGGCTGCGGACGCCCGGTGGAGGGTGTGCTGCCGCTCTTCGAGGGCGGCGGGACACCGACCGGCATCCCGGGCGGCGGCGAGTCCGAGGAGAACGGCCCCAGCCGGCAGAAGATCTTCGTCGACTGGACGCTGTGCCGGGGTCATGGGCTGTGCGCGGACATCCTCCCGGAGGTCTTCGAACTCGGCGCCGACGGCTTCCCGACGGTCGCCCAGGCCAAGGTGCCGCGCTACGCGGAGGCCAAGGCCCTGCGGGCGGTACGGCGCTGTCCCGCGCTGGCCCTGCGGATCGAGGAGGACACCCGCGCGCAGGCGCCCGCCCGCAACCTCCCGGTGCTCTCCCAGGGCCGCGGGCGCCGCGCCCTGGGCCGCTGACCCGGCCCGTCCTTCGCCGCTCCCCTCGGGGAGACGGATCCCTTGGAGGAGACAGATCCCTTGAGGTGACGGAGGACGGGCACAGCAAAGATCCCGCCGGATCGGATGATCCGGCGGGATCTTTGACTGTGATGCTGATTGTGGAGCTAAGGAGAATTGAACTCCTGACCTCTTGCATGCCATGCAAGCGCTCTACCAACTGAGCTATAGCCCCGCGCGCCACGTAGTCGAACCGTGTTTTCGCTGGTGTCAGCCGGGTTCCCCCGGCGGCGACGCCAACATTACACGTTCGACGGGGTGCAGCACCAAATCATTTCCGTTCTGTGCCGATAAGGACGCTAGTGTCGGCCCCCGTGACCGTGATCGCGTTCTCCGCAGTCCCCCGCCGGGCCCCGGTCGCGCTGGGGACCTGTCTGCTCTCGTTCACGGCGTTCTGGCTGGCCCAGCGCGCGGCGGACGTGTCGATGATCGATCTGATGGTGTACCGCGCGGAGGGCGCCACGGTCCGCGCGGGCGGCGATCTGTACGCCCTGCGCACCACGGCGGCGCGGCTCCCCACCACCTATCCGCCGTTCGCCGCGCTCCTGTTCACCCCGCTCACCCTGCTCGACACGGCGGTCATGCGCGCCCTGGCGACCGCCGGGAACCTGGCCCTGCTGGTGGTGTTCGTCCGGCTGTCGCTGCGGCTGGCCGGGCACAGGCGGACGCGGACGGTCTGGTGGGTGGCGGCGGGGGCCGTGTGGTGCGAGCCGGTCTGGACGACCCTGCGCTACGGGCAGATCAATCTGCTGCTCGCGGTGCTGGTTCTGTGGGATCTCACGCGCCGCGCGGACGCCCGCTGGGCCGGGGCCGGCATCGGGCTGGCGGCGGCGGTGAAGCTCACGCCCGCCCTGTTCGTGGTCTTCCTGCTGGCCGCCGGTCTCACCGCGCGGCTGCGGCAGGGCTCGGCGGGGGGCCTGCTGCGGCAGGCCCGCGGGGCGGTCCTCGCGTTCTGCGGGGCGACTCTGCTCGCGGCGGCCGTGCTGCCGTACGACTCCGGGCGCTTCTGGTCGGAGATGGTGTTCCGCGCGGGGCGGGTCGGGTACGCGGAGGACACCGCGAACCAGTCGCTGCGGGGTGTTCTGGCGCGGCTGCTGCACACCGCCGACCCGGGCGGCTGGTGGCTGCTCGCGGCGGCCCTGACCGGGCTCGGCGGGCTCGCGGTGGCGGTCGTGGCGCAGACGCGGGGGCGGCGGGCGGTCGCGGTGTGCGCGGCGGCGGTGACCGCGCTGCTCGTCAGCCCGGTGTCGTGGTCGCACCACTGGGTGTGGTGCGTGCCGCTGGTGGTGCTGGCCGGCTCGCGCGCCCGCCTCGCACGGTCCCCACTGCGGCGCGCGGGGGCCTGGGCCCTGACTCTGACGTTCTGCTCGTACGCCCTGTGGTGGGTGCCGCACGGCACGCACCGGCCCGAACTCCATCAGGGCGGCGCGGAATTGATCCTGTCCGGCCTCTACCCGGCGGCCGGCTGCGCCTTCCTCGCCCTGGCGGCGTGTACGGCAACCCGTAAGGAAATGCCGCGTATCGGTGCCTGACGGGGCGTCAGGCCGTGACGAAGGAATAGAACCGCTTGAGCGTGCAGTGCTCTTCGAGGAGACGGCCGTAGATCGGCTCGCCCTCAAGTTCCCGGTATGTCTCGATCGGGTCGCCCTTTATGATCAGCGCCCGCGCGCATTCCTCGCACCAGTACTGGTAGTCGGGGTTGATCGGTTCCATGTCGCGGACGATCGGCGTACCGCTGCCGCACCAGTCGCACTTTCGCCTGTGTGCACCCATCGATCAGCTCCAGCAGTGGCCGCAGGCCGTGCACACGTACGAGATCCCGCCGTTGTCGCCGAGGACTTGGGCCACATGCGCGGAACCGCAGGAAGGGCAGTCGAGCCGAGTGGTCGCGTCCCGTGTCAACGCCGCTTCGCCAAGGAGGTGGCCGACCTCCCTGGGGATGCTCGCAGGCATCGCTACTCCCTCCCGTCGGGCCGCGCCCCCTTCCGGCCGTTTGATTCTGCCACGGCCGGACCAATACGGTCAGCGACGCCCGGGTACCAGTACGGCCACGACCAGCCCGCGGCCCTTGTGGCGGACGCGCGGACCCGCGGCCGGGGCGCCCCCAGCGTCCTATACGCCCCACGGACCCCTGCCGACTCAATACGGACCGGGAATCCTGACATGAAAAATCCCGCCCCTGCCCGGGACGGGATCTTCATCTGTGGAGCTAAGGAGAATTGAACTCCTGACCTCTTGCATGCCATGCAAGCGCTCTACCAACTGAGCTATAGCCCCTCGCGTTCCCCCGCCGAGCGGGGCGAACAAGAAGAACTTTAGCCTGCGACCTGCCGGAAAGTGAAATCCGGGCCCGGTGCAGCCGCGACCCGCCGCCCGCGCGCGGGCGGCACCTCGGGTGACGCCTCAGGTGTCGTCGCCGAGGACCGGCTCGGGCAGGGTGCCGGCGTTGTGCTCCAGCAGCCGCCAGCCGCGCGCGCCCTCGCCGAGGACGGACCAGCAGCAGTTGGACAGTCCGCCCAGGCTCTCCCAGTGCCGGGCCTCCAGGCCCAGCAGGCGGCCGATCGTGGTACGGATCGTGCCGCCGTGGCTGACGACGACGAGGGTGCCCTCGGGGGGCAGCTTCTCCGCGTGGCGCAGCACCACGGGGGCGGCGCGGTCGGCGACCTCGGTCTCCAGTTCGCCCCCGCCCCGGCGTACCGGCTCGCCGCGCTTCCAGGCCGCGTACTCGTCGCCGTAGCGGTCGATGATCTCCTCGTGGGTCAGGCCCTGCCAGACGCCCGCGTAGGTCTCGCGCAGGGCCTCGTCCCGGGTGATGGGCAGGCCCGTGAGCGCGGCCAGCTCGGCGGCGGTGTCCGAGGCCCGCTTCAGGTCGGAGGCGACGATCGCGTGCGGCCCGAGGGAGGCGAGCAGCCGGGCGGCGCGGCGGGCCTGGTGGAGGCCGGTCTCGGTCAGGTCGACGTCCGTGGTGCCCTGGAAGCGGCGCTCCACGTTCCACGACGTCTGGCCGTGCCGCCACAGGATGACCCGGCGGCCCCGCTGGCTCCCCGCGAACGAGAACCCGGCGGCGGCCTCAGCGGCGGCGCTCACCGCCACTCACCGGCCTGGGTGGCCTCCTCCGCGGCCTGTAGCTTGGCGTGCTCCGCGCCCTTGCCGCGGGTGGCCTCGGCGTCGGCGGGCAGCTTCAGCTCGGGGCAGTCCTTCCACAGCCGCTCCAGGGCGTAGAAGACCCGCTCCTCGCTGTGCTGGACATGGACGACGATGTCGACGTAGTCGAGCAGGATCCAGCGGGCGTCGCGGTCGCCCTCACGGCGTACCGGCTTGGCGCCCAGCTCCTTCTGGAGCCGCTCCTCGATCTCGTCGACGATCGACTTGACCTGGCGGTCGTTGGGCGCGGAGGCCAGCAGGAACGCGTCGGTGATCGAGAGTACGTCGCTGACGTCGTAGGCGATGACGTCATGGGCCAGCTTGTCCGCGGCTGCCTGGGCGGCGGTGTTGATGAGCTCCAGGGAGCGGTCCGTAGCGGTCACTACACGGCTTTCGGTCGGTGGTCACTTGCCCTCCAGGGTCTCACGGACCACCGACACCGCCCCACGCGATTAGCTCGGCTGTGCGGGTTCGTAGTCCTGCCCCAGGACGACCGTGACGTCCGCGTTGCCGGTGACCTCGCCCTTGGTGACCGTTTCGGTGTCCAGGCCCAGGGTCTTGGCGACCTCGGTGGCGTTCTCCTTGTCGGCGTCGTCGGCGTAGGTGATCTCGGTGGTGGCCTCGGCCGCGGAGGCGGTGCCGCCCTCCAGAAAGGTGAAGCCGCCGTTGAGCAGGGTCACGCGCGCGTCCTCGGTGCGCTCCTTGTCGCCGGTGGCGTTCTGGACGGAGACGCGGACGGCGGTGCCCTCCTCGGGGTTCTTCGCCGCGCCGCCCAGGACGTCCTTGACGACGGCCTCGCTGGCCTCGGCGTTCAGGGTGCCGTCGGCCTCCACGGGCAGTGTCTCGGTGCTGTAGTCGCCGCTCTTGGCGAGGTCGGACAGGGCCGCGAGGAACGTGCCCAGGACCTTGTCGGTGAGGGAGGGGTCGAGGATCTGGGCGAGGGTCTGCACGGTGGTCGTCGCCGCCTGCGCGTCGGACGACATCTTGCGCAGCACCCCCTGCATGACCTGCCCGAACCGCTCCAACTGGGCGGCCTGGGTCTCACCGGACGCCTTGTAGGTGGCGTAGGCGACGGCGTTCTTCCCGGCGAGGGTCTGCTGGGAGCCCTTGCGGACCAGGGGCGCCTCGCCCTTCTCGGCGTCGGGGTCGGGTACGTCGGCGTTGGTGTCGACCTCGATGTTGCCGACGAGGTCGACCAGGTTCTGGAGGTAGGGCGTGTCCAGCCGCCAGGTGCCCTGGATGGAGGTCCCCAGGGCGGTGTCGAGGGCGTCCCGGGTGCCGGCGGAGCCGTCGTCCTCGACGGATTTGGTCAGTGTGGTGGCCGATCCGTCGTCGCCGGAGAGGGCGAGCTCGTTGGGGAGCAGGACGGTCGTGCCGCGCTTGGTGGTGGTGTTGTCGACCAGCAGCGCCGTGGAGGTGTCGCCGCCCTGGGTGTCGTGCAGATGGACGACGATCACGTCCCGCTTCTGGGCGCCTCCCGCCGTCGTGGTGCCGTCGGTCTCCCCGCCGGACGACGCGCCCGGGAGTTTCCCGGCGTACCAGAGGTAGCCGACGCCTCCGGCGGCGAACACGGCGAGGACGACGACCAGGGCGATCAGGCGCCCGCGGGCGCGGCGCTTGGCCTCCTCGCGGCGCTCGGTGCGGTTCTCGGTGAAGGCGAGCCAGTCGATGACGTCCTCGGAGTCGCCGTCGGGCTCCTCCACGAAGGCGAACTGCTCGGTGCCGTAGTCGCGGTCCGCCGGGGCGGGCCGCTGCTCCTCGTCCGGGGTGGCGGGGTCGTGAGCGGCGGGTACGGGGGCCGGTTCCGGCGGTGCGGGCGGTCCGGCCTGCTGCGGGATGTAGGCGGTCTGCTCGGCGACGAGGGGCTGCTGCCCGCTGGTCGCGGCCTGGCCGTACGGGTCGTAGGACGACGGGTCGTAGGGCTGGTCGTAGGCGGGATAGGCGCCCGCGGTGCCGTAGCCGGTGCCCTGGGGCGGGGCCGGGGGCTGCGGGCCGGTACCGTAGGGGTCGTAGCCGGGGGTGGTGGTCTGCTGCTGGCCCGTCGCGTACGGGTCGTAGCCGTAGCCCTGCTGCGGGTAGGGGTCGTAGGGCTGCTGGACGGGGGGCTGGGCGGGCTGCTCCGGCGTGACCAGCCGGTACACGGGCTGCCCGTAGGCGTCGTAGCCGACGAGTTCGTACTGGCCCTCGTACCCCGCGTCAAATCGGTCGTTCACCGGTGCCCCTCTCGGCTCACTCGCCGCGGTACAGCTCTCGTTTCGCGATGTAGCGCACGACCCCGTCCGGCACCAGGTACCAGACCGGGTCCCCCTGGGCAACCCTCGCCCGGCAGTCCGTGGACGAGATGGCCAGCGCGGGCACCTCGACCAGCGAGACACCGCCCTCCGGGAGACCGGGGTCGGCGAGGGTGTGGCCGGGCCGGGTGACCCCGATGAAGTGTGCCAGGGAGAACAGCTCCTCGGTGTCACGCCAGGTGAGGATCTGGCCGAGGGCGTCCGCACCGGTGATGAAGAACAGCTCGGTGTCGGGGTTGAGGGCGCGCAGATCGCGCAGGGTGTCCGCGGTGTAGGTGGGCCCGCCGCGGTCGATGTCGATACGGCTGACGGAGAACTGCGGGTTCTCGGCGGTGGCGATGACCGTCATCAGATAGCGGTCCTCGGCCGGGGAGACCGTGCGGTGGCTCTTCTGCCACGGCTGCCCGGTGGGGACGAAGACCACCTGGTCGAGATGGAAGGCGGCGGCCACCTCACTGGCCGCCACCAGGTGCCCGTGGTGGATCGGGTCGAACGTTCCGCCCATGACGCCCAGGCGGCGCTTGCCGGTGTGCGCCGGACCGGTGGGCATGTCCTGCTCTCCCATGCGTGCAGACCCTACCGGCCCGGTCCGCGGGCTCAGCGGTCGCGGTTGAAGCGGGTGGTGATCCAGAGCAGGATCATCAGGATGACCAGCGCGCTGGCGCCCACGAAGTAGGGGTTCAGGCTCTGGTGGTTGCCGCCGTGCTCCTCGCTCGGCGCGGCAAGGGTGACCAACTGGGCAGCGGCGCTGTGGAAAGTCATCTTCGGCAGAACCTATCCGGTGTGGGCGGGACAACGACGTCGGCCCATCGTAAGCGGGCACCCGATCGGCGATCACGCCGACTCCGCCGTTGGGGCGCGCGGCACCGTCCGGGGCGGGTCCGCCGGGGGCGGGGAACCTTCGCGGCGGCTCAGTCGTCTTTCCGCTTGTAGCCACGCAACAGGATCCAGGCAGTCAGCACACAGCCCACGACCATCACGATCAGTACGACTCTCAGCAGGTTCCCCGCACCCTGCTGCTCAGCGGCGTTCGCGGCCTCGGTGAGCCAGGCGGTCGCGGGACTGCGGTGCATGACGGGGGGCTCCTTCGCTGTAGTGCCCGTCCACGGTAACTCCGCCTGGGCTGGGCTCCGCTTCGGGGGCACACCGGGACCATCAGAGCCAATCAGACGCACATGGGGGATGACATGCCCGACGACAGCCACCAGAACGACGCGACGAACGGGCACGAGAAGGTGCCGAGCAGGCAGCGCACCCGTTTCCCGGGGATCTCCTCGCGCGCCTATGAGCATCCGGCGGACCGCTCGGCGCTGGTCGCGCTGCGCAAGCTGAGCGGTTTCGACACGGTGTTCAAGGCCCTCAGCGGCCTGCTGCCCGAGCGCAGTCTCCGGCTGCTGTTCCTGTCCGACTCCGTGCGGGTCTCGGAGCGGCAGTTCGCCCATCTCAACGACATGCTGCGGGACGCCTGTTACATCCTGGACCTGGAGAAGGTCCCGCCGATGTACGTCAACCAGGACCCGCAGCCCAACGCGATGTGCATCGGCCTGGACGAGCCGATCATCGTCGTCACCACCGGCCTGGTCGAGTTGCTCGACGAGGAGGAGATGCGCGCGGTCGTGGGCCATGAGGTGGGCCACGCCCTCTCCGGTCACTCGGTGTACCGCACGATCCTGCTGTTCCTGACCAATCTGGCGCTGCGGGTGGCGTGGATCCCGCTCGGCAATGTCGCGATCATGGCGATCGTGACGGCGCTGCGCGAGTGGTTCCGCAAGTCCGAGCTGTCGGCCGACCGGGCCGGGCTGCTGGTCGGGCAGGACCTCCAGGCGTCGATGCGCGGCCTGATGAAGATCGCCGGCGGCAACCATCTGCACGAGATGAACGTGGACGCCTTCCTGGAGCAGGCGGAGGAGTACGAGCGGGGCGGCGATCTGCGCGACTCCGTCCTGAAGATCCTGAACGTGCTGCCCCGCTCCCACCCCTTCACCACGGTCCGCGCGGCCGAGCTGAAGAAGTGGGCCGAGTCCCGCGACTACCAGCGGATCATGGACGGCCACTACCCGCGGCGCGGCGAGGACAAGGACACCTCGGTCACGGACTCCTTCCGGGAGTCGGCGGCCAGCTACGCCAGCCAGGTGAAGGACTCCAAGGACCCGCTGATGAAGCTGGTCAGCGACATCGCGGGCGGCGCGGGGGACCTGGGCAGCCGGGTGCGGCGCGGGTTCGGCGGCGGTTCCTCCGCTCCCCGGGACAACCCGGCCAACGGCACGACCCGCACGGACGACTGACGGGCCGGGGGGGAACGGATACGGCGACGGCTGGTGTCCTGAGGGGCTGACCTGGGCGGGGGGGAGAGACGAGGCCCGGGGTCCTCAGTTCCTCCGTGCGGGTCGGGCACTGGGGGCGGTCCTTGGGGGGCATCCCTGGGGGTCGTCCCGGGGCGTCTCGGGGGATTCGTCTCGGGGGGGGCGTCCCGGGGGTCCCTGCGGGGCGGCGGCCGATGGACGTGGCGCCCTGTCGGGCGAGAACCTCACAGGGCGGCGCCTTGCCGGGGGCGGGCAGCCGGAGGTGGAGCGGTGGGTCCGGCCGGGCGGCGCCGGGTAGCACTCGGCGGGGCCGGCTCGTACGGGACGGGAGCCTTCCAGAGGGCGGCGCACGGCAGTGGGGCAGCGTTGGCGGCGGGAGAGCCCGCGCGGCAGGCTCTCCCGCTGCGCGCTCGGCTGGGCCACGCCCGGCGGGCCGAGAGCCTGCGCTGCGGCATCCTGCGTTGCCAGTATCCGCGGGGCCGCTCTCAGCAGGCGGAGAGCCGTCGGGGCAGCGCCCTCCGAGGGGGCACCGCACGGCGGGCGGGGGCCTGCGCGGCTGCATCTCCCGGTGCTCGCTCGGCGGGGGCCGCGCCCGGCGGGGTGAGAACCCGCACGGCGGCATCTTCCCAGGGGACGGCCGGTGGCATAGCGGTGAGTCCGGCCGCACGGCACCCTTCGGGGCGGACTTCACCGGGCGGGTAGCGCTCAGCAGGGCCCCGCTCAGCGGGCCGAGAGCCCGCACGGGAGCTTCTCCCGGTGCGCGTCCGGCGGAGCCAGGCCCGGCAGGGCGCGAACCCGCGCGACGACACCCTGCGGTGCAGACATCCGCACGGCAACACCCGGAGCGCCGCGACACCCCGCGCCCTGACATCGCCCGGCGCGCCCGGCGAGGCCACGCCCGACAAGGCAAGAACCCGCGCGACGACACCCTGCGAGGGGCAGTGGCGCAGCGGCGAATCCGGCAGAGCGACGACCGGCAGGACAGCACCCTTCGACGCGGGCATCGCAGAGCGGCGCAGCCCTCGGCAGAGCGGTGCAGCCCTCGGCAGAGCCACACCCGGCAGGGCGGGGCAGTTCCCTACAGGGTCACGCCCGGCAGGGCGAGAGCCTGCACGGCAGCATCCCCCACCTGCATCCGCGGGGCAGCGCTCGGCGGGCCGGGAGCCTGCGGGGCGGCACCCTTCGAGGGGAGCACCGCAGGGCAGAGCCGCGCCCGGCGGCACGAGAGCCCGCAGGGCGGCATCTCCCGGTGCCAGCATCCGCACGGCGACGCACAGCGAGCCGACGACCCGCGCCCCGGCACCCCCCGGTGCGCGAGCCCAGCAGGGTCACGCCCGCCGGGCCGAGAACCCGCGCGGCGGCATCCTGCGGTGCGAGAACCCGCACGGGGCGTACTCCAGCGCGAGCGGCAGCGGGCGCACCTCTCCGACAAAGGCACCCGCAGAGCGCTCCCCTCCCTCACAAACACCCGCAGGACACACCCCTGCCTCACAAGCAGACCCCCACAGCACACCCCTCCGGTGCGAGCGCCGGCGGAACACACCTCCCACACAAGAACCCCCAGAACACGCCCCACCCCTACAAGCACCCCCACAGCACACCCCACCCGTACAAGCACCGGCAGAACACACCCCGCACAAGAACCCGCAGCGCACCCCCTCACACCCCCGGCTGCACATGCTCCGCCAGGGTTCCGCACAGGGACGTTGCCGGGGAGGGGGCGTAGGGGTCGGTGGGGGTGGGGGGGCCGGGTTTGGGGGTCTGGCCGGCCAGGAGGGGGTGGAGGAGGGCGGACCAGTCGTCGGCGCAGGAGAGGGGGCCGGCCTGGGCGTTCGAGGTCTGGAGGCGGGCCTGGTGCAGGCGCAGGTCGTCGCGGTCGAAGCGGAAGTGCAGCTCACGGCGGACGGTGAAGAGTGAGGCCTCGGCGCCCGCGCCTCCGCCAGCGGGGCGCAGGGCGTAGACGAAGACGTGGTCGGAGACCACCTCCAGGGTGGCGGAGTCCGTCTCGGCGGCCTCCAGGGTGCCCTGGACGCGGATCTGGGGGTCGGCGAGTTCGACGGCCTCGGGGTCGAAGCGGACCAGCCAGCCGGTTGCCGCGTGCCGGCCGTCGGCGGCGGGGCGGTCGAAGCTCTCGTCGAACTGGTCGAGCTGGTCGGGGTCGAGCATCACCCGGACGGACCGCACCTCACCGCCGGTGAGCACCTCGGGGTAGAGGGAGGAGCGCACGAGGTAGTCCTTGGCGGTGGTCAGGGCGGTGACGACCTGGCTGTCCGAGAAGTGTGAAGTGCTGCGGGCGGCCGGCAGCGGTATCCCCTCCGCGCCGATCCGGAACTGGGCGGCGGGGCTGGCGGCGAACAGCCGGTCGAGGTCGGTGGTGCCGGGCACCTCCTGGCGCGGGGTGAGCGGGACGACCGTCATCCGTAGAGGTTCGATGGCCTTGGGGACGGTGGTGGCGCCGCTGTCGTAGGGGGTGCGGACGCCCATGTAGACGGCCGTGCCGAAGGCGACGGCGATCAGGAGGACGAGGACGAGGGCCTGGCGGGACAGGCTTCTGCGCATCGGGGGGCGGCGGCGCACGGCGGGGGCGTGGTCGCCCATCCGCTCCCGCGCGGAGAACTCCTGGAGCCGGGCAGCCCGCACGAACGACTCGTCGAACACCACGGATCGGTACTCGTCGTCCGCACCGCCGGGGGCGCCGTCGGGTGTCCCCTCAGGTGGGTCTCCAGGTCCGCCCATATCTTCAGAGTGGGTCTCCGGGCCCTCCGGTAAACGCCCTGCTACGCGACAACTTCTGACAGGTACTCACCAGGCTCAGGGGGTCTGGGGGACCGCCGGGACCACCGGCCGGGAGGAGTCGGCGGAGGCGGACGGAGCCGCGGCGCGGCCTCCCTCGCCCTGCTCGACGCCGGTGGTGGCCGGGGGCGGGGCCGGGTCCTGGCGGTTGGCGGAGGACGCGCCCCGGTAGACCGCCGCGAAGGCCAGGACGACCATGCCGACGCCCATCACCAGAGCGAGCAGCCAGGCGACGGGGCGGTGCCAGCGGACCTGTCTGCCGTACCCCGGGCGCCCGTAGTGGTCGTCGTCGAGGGCGTCGGGGTCGTACAGGCCGTCCAGCTCGGGGTCGCCGTAGGGGTCGTCGTGGTGCCGGCCTCTGGTGTGGGCGCGGCGGGACTCGGCCTCGGCGGCCTCCGCTCTCGCCTGGGCGGCGGCCAGGAGGCGTTCGACGGCGGTCGGCTCATGGACGGCCGCCGCCTTCACGAAGTCCTCGTCGAAGACCACGGCGGCGAACTCTTCGTCCGACAGTCCGCGGTCGTGGTCGTCGTCGGGCATCCAACCGTCAGGGAACGGCGTGCCCCCCACGTCGTCCGGCACGCTTTCCAGAGTAGACCTGGGGGGTCAATTTGGGCAGACGGCAGGGAAATTCATCCGGCTGCCGGGACGGGGGGTGCTCAGCGCCGTACGTGTCCGTCGCCGGTGACGATGTACTTCGTGCTGGTCAGCTCGGGGAGGCCCATCGGGCCCCGGGCGTGCAGCTTCTGGGTGGAGATGCCGATCTCCGCGCCGAAGCCGAACTGGCCGCCGTCGGTGAAGCGGGTGGAGGCGTTCACGGCGACGGTGGTGGAATCGACCAATTGGGTGAATCGGCGGGCGGCCTGCTGGGAGGTGGTGACGATCGCCTCGGTGTGCCCGGAGGTCCACAGCCGGATGTGCTCGACGGCCTTGTCGAGGGAGTCCACGACCGCGGCGGCGATGTCGTAGGAGAGGTACTCGGTCTCCCAGTCCTCGGCGGTGGCCTCCACGACGGTGGCGCGGGAGTCCTTGGCGTGGGCGAGGACCCGGTCGTCGGCGTGCACGGTCACCCCGGCGTCGGCGAGGGCGTCCAGGGCGCGCGGCAGGAACTCGGCGGCGATGTCCTGGTGGACCAGGAGGGTCTCGGCGGCGTTGCAGACGCTGACCCGCTGGGCCTTGGAGTTGATCAGGATGTCGACGGCCATGTCGAGGTCGGCGTGGGCGTCGACGTAGACATGGCAGTTGCCGGTGCCGGTCTCGATGACGGGGACGGTGGACTCGGCGACGACCGTGCGGATGAGGGAGGCGCCGCCGCGCGGGATGAGGACGTCGACCAGGCCGCGGGCGCGCATCAGCTCGCGCACGCTGTCCCGGTTCTCGCCGGGGACGAGCTGGACGGCGTCGGCGGGGAGCCCGGCGCCGCCGACCGCGTCGCGGATCACCCGGACGAGGGCGGTGTTCGAGGCGTAGGCGGAGGCGGAGCCGCGCAGCAGGACGGCGTTGCCCGACTTCAGGCAGAGGGCGGCGGCGTCCACGGTGACATTGGGGCGGGCCTCGTAGATGATCCCGACGACGCCGAGCGGGACGCGGACCTGGCGCAGGTCGATGCCGTTGGGCAGGGTCGAGCCGCGGACCACCTCGCCGACCGGGTCGGGCAGCGCGACGACGTCCCGGACATCGGCGGCGATGGCCCGGACCCGCTCCGGGGTGAGGGTGAGCCGGTCGACGATCGCCTCGCTGGTCCCGGCCTCCCGGGCCTTGGCGATGTCCTCGGCGTTGGCCTCGACGATCTCCGCGGTACGGACCTCCAGGGCGTCCGCGATGGCGAGCAGCGCGTCGTCCTTCGCGGCCCGGGGCAGCGGGGCAAGGTCGGCGGCGGCGGCCTTCGCCCGGTAGGCGGCCCGGGTGACCGGGGACATGGAGTCGTACGGCGAGAGCGTGGTCATGGTGGGAAGGGTAATGCGCCCGCCGGACCGTTTCGCCGGATGTTCCGAACCGCGAGACATGCCCGGAGGGGGCGGGAGGGGACTCAGAAGGGACTCAGAAGGGGTGGACGCCCACCGGGGACGCCGGGGGCGGGCCGTAGCCCTCGGCGATCCGCTGGTGGTAGGTGCCCCGGTCGATGACCTCCAGGCCCACGATCTCCCAGGGCGGGAGCCCGGCCGTCTGCCGGTGCTCGCCCCACAGCCGCAGGGCCACCGCCGCCGCGTCGTGCAGATCGCGGGCCTCCTCCCAGTACCGGATCTCGGCGTGGTCGACGGCATAGCGGCTGGTCAGCAGGAAGGGGTGGTCGTGGGCGAGCTGCTGGAGGGCGCGGCGGACCTCGGTGAGCGGGGCGGCCTCGCCGGAGACACTGAGCGTGACGTGCCAGAGGCGGGGCGCGTCCGCCGGGCGGTCGTTCTCGCGGTCGCCGTCGGGCTGCCGGTATCCGTCGGCCGTGACGCTGGTCAGGGCGCGTTCCTCGCCCGCGGGACGGGAGGTCCCCGGCGGGCGGGCGCCCGGCCCGGTGGCGCCGACGCGGTACGCCGTCGGCGCAGGACGCACTCGTCTCACGGCGGCCTCCTCAGTGCTTCGCTACGGTCCTGTCGTCCCTGGTCCCGGTCCCGCTCCCCAGCGCCCCCGCCGTACCGGCTCGCGCGGTGCTCCTGCGAAGGGGTCGCTGAGACAAAGTTGAGCAGGCCGCAAGGCTCCATGGGGCCGTTTTACGGAACGTCCCCCACCGGTGGTGGACGAATCAGCTCTTTTGCGGATGCAGGATCACCAGGTCGTCCCTGTGTACGACCTCCCGTTCGTACGCCGGTCCCAGCTCGCGGGCGAGTTCGCGGGTGGAGTGGCCGATCAGCCGCGGGATCTCCCTGGCGTCGAAATTGACCAGGCCACGGGCGACGGCGACGCCGCCGGTGTCCCGCAGTTCGACCGGGTCGCCGGCGCTGAACTCGCCCTCGACGGCGGAGATCCCGGCGGGCAGCAGCGAGGTGCGGCGTTCGACGACCGCGCGGACCGCGCCGTCGTCCAGGATCAGGGCGCCCTGGGGGGTGGAGGCGTGCTGGAGCCAGAGCAGCCGGTCGGCGGAGCGTTTGCCGGTGGGACGGAAGTAGGTGCCGGTGTCGTGTCCGGCGAGGGCGTCGGCGGCGTGGACCGCGCTGGTCAGTACGACGGGGATACCGGCCCCGGTGGCGATCCCGGCGGCCTCGATCTTGGTGACCATGCCGCCGGTGCCGACACCGGCCCGGCCCGCGCTGCCGATCTCGACATGGGCGAGGTCCTCGGGGCCGGCCACCTCGGCGATCCGGGTGGTGCCGGGCCTGCTGGGGTCGCCGTCGTAGACGCCGTCGACATCGGAGAGCAGGACCAGCAGGTCGGCGCGGACGAGATGGGCGACGAGGGCGGCGAGGCGGTCGTTGTCGCCGAAGCGGATCTCGTCGGTGGCGACGGTGTCGTTCTCGTTGACGACCGGGAAGGCGCCCATCGCGAGGAGTTTGTCCAGGGTGCGGGCGGCGTTGCGGTGGTGGGCGCGGCGGCTCATGTCGTCGGAGGTGAGCAGGACCTGGCCGACCCGCACGCCGTAGCGGGCGAAGGAGGCGGTGTAGCGGGCGACCAGCAGGCCCTGGCCGACGCTGGCGGCGGCCTGCTGGCGAGCCAGGTCACGGGGGCGGCGGCGCAGGCCGAGCGGGGCGAGTCCGGCGGCGATGGCTCCGGAGGAGACCAGGACGATCTCCCGCTCGCCCCCGCCGCGGACCTTCGCCAGCACGTCCACCAGGGCGTCGACGCGGTCGGCGTCCAGTCCGCCCGCCGCGGTGGTCAGCGACGAGGAACCCACCTTGACGACGATCCTGCGGGCCTCGCGCACGGCCTGCCTTGCCCCTGCCACGTTGGTGTTCGCCTCTCGCGTAGCTCCCACTGCCTCGTCCGGCAATCTACGCGAAGGGGATCGTGCACCGCGCACCGATTTCACCGGTCGGACGCCCCGCCCGTTCCCGCCTCCCTGCGCCCCCACTTGGCCGGATCCCGCCCATCCGCCGCCCCGCTCCCCGACCTTCGCCCCACAACCGGATGCTCGCACTCCGCAAAGAGTGAAAAGGTTGTACGCCCATCATCTGGAAATTAAAGCCCGAGTAAACGTAGGTTGACATCTGTGTCGCACACCGAACAGCCCGCGCCGCGCGCGAAGCGCATCCTGCTCCGGTCCGGGAAGAGCCCGTACGACGTCGTCCCCGTCGAGGAGGCCCTGCACCGCGATGTCATCGCCACCAACGCGGGCAATCTGATCTTCAGCGACGCCTCGCACAAGATCCTCCAGACCCCGCACACCGAGGTGGTCTCCAACGGCGGTCGCACCAGCATCGCGGAGGCGGCACGGATCAACGAGGAGTACGACGCCTTCGTCGTCCCGCTCGCCAACGCCTTCCGGCCCTCCTTCGAGGAGTCCCTCGGCCGGCTGACCAAGCTCATCACCCGGCTGAAGATCCCGGTGGTGGTGCTCGGGGTGGGCGCGCAGGCCAATCTGAAGTACGACGCGGCCCGGCTCAAGCCCATGGAGCCGACCGTGCGGGCGTTCGTCTCGGCGGTGCTCGACCACAGCGCCGCCATCGGGGTGCGCGGTGAGTTCACCGAGCGCTATCTCAAGGACATGGGCTTCCGGGACGTCGAGGTCATCGGCTGCCCCTCGCTGTTCCTGCACGGCAAGGAGCTGACCGTCCGCAAGCGGGTGCCCGCGCTCACCGCCGTGTCCCGTATCTCGGTCAACGGCTCGCACAGCGCCGTCCGTTCCCAGGGGCTCGGCGCGGTGATCCGGCGGGCCCACGAGCGCTACCCCAATCTGCGTTTCATCGGCCAGAACCTGAGCGATGCACGGCAGTTGCACTGGCGGGACATGTCCAGCCCGAACGCCCGGGTGACCGGGATGCCGACCCACCCGGACCATCCGATGTACCGGGAGGGCAAGGTCCGGGTGTATGTCGACCCGATCACCTGGATCGAGGATCTGCGCACCTTCGACTACTCCTTCGGCTCCCGCATCCACGGCAATATCGCCGCACTGCTGGCCGGCACCCCGGCGACCGTGCTCTGCGCCGACTCCCGGACGCTGGAGCTGTGCCGCTACTTCGACATCCCGCACCGCACCATCGACCGGATCTCGCCGGAACTGGATCCGGCGCAGTTGTACGACGAGGCCGATCTGAGCGGGCTGATCGACGGTCACCAGGAGCGGTTCGAGCGCTTCACCGGGTTCCTGACCAGGAACGGCCTGGACAACACGTTCACCCATGGCGACGGCGGGGCCGCGTTCGAGAAGCGGATGCGGTCGCTGTCCTTCCCGCCGGGCATCCGGCCCTGGAACGACGCCGACATCGCCGCGCTCAGCAGCCGCTTCGGCTGGCTCCAGAGCCGGATGGACGAGCTGGCCGCCGAGAACGCCGGGCTGCGCAAGGAGCTGGCCAAGGGCCGCGGCGCGGCGGGCAAGCCGGCCGGTGGCGGCGACCGGTCGGTGTACCGGCGGGCGAGACGGGTGGTGGGGCGTCCGCTGCGGCGGGCGTTCCAGGGGCGGCAGTAGGGCGGGCGGTCTCGGGCGGGGGCGGGCAGTCCCGCAGGGGCGGGCGGTCCCGGCCGGGTGCGGTCCCCACAGGGGCAGGCGGTCCCGCCGGGGGCGCCGGAACCACCACCGGCACCCCCGGCCCCAGCGCCCCCACCGCGCCCCGGCCGCACCCCCTCAGCGAGCGTTCCCGGCCAGTTGGCGTCCCTCCCCCACCACCATCCGGCGCGCCCGCCGGGCCCGGCGTGCCGCCGCCTGCATCAGGAAGACCACCCGGCTCTCCCGGTACCCCGGCACCTTGCGGGCCTCGCGCGGTGCGGCCAGGTAGACCGCGTCGGGTATCCCCGCCGTCGTCTCCCGGAAGTGCGGGTACGGGAGATAGACCCGGCTGCCCCGGCGCTCCAGCAGTGGCGCCGGGTTCTTCTTGCGGTGGACGAACTCCACCACGTCCACCAGCAGATCGGCGCGCTGCTCGGCGATCAGGTGCAGCCGCAGCCGTTCGTGGACGCGCAGCCTGCGGGCCACGTCCGCGTTCCAGTGGGCGTCCATCAGCGGCTTGGCCAGCTCCAGCTTGTGGCGGCGCACCTCCTCGCCGTCCTTGAGGAAGCGCGGGCCGAACTGGGGCAGCAGCGTGACCAGGAACGGGCGGAGCATCAGCACGTCCCGGCGCGGACCGGGCGGCACCAGCTCGGCGATCAGGCCCATCAGCGCGCGGGCCGAGTCGAAGCGCAGGGTGTAGCCGCCGGACCGGGTGACATGCTTGCCGTCGTCCCGGCCGACCAGGTAGTAGCAGGTGTGGTCGGCGATGACGGAGACGCCGTCGGCGCGCAGATACGCCTCCATGGTGAACAGCGCGTCCTCGCCGGTCCACAGGGACTCGTCGAACCGCATGCCGTGCCGGGTCAGCAGAGCCCGGCGGAACAGCTTCTGCGCGCTCAGGGTGTACTTGATGTTGGAGGAGTAGACGTCCGTACGGTCGAAGCTCCGGTGCCACATCGAGCGGGGCGGCTTGCGGTTGATGCCCTCGACGCGGCCCAGGACCACATCCGTGCCGTTGCGGTCGGCGGCGGCGACCATCCGCTCCAGGGCCTCGGGGCCGAGCCGGTCGTCGGCGTCCAGGAAGAACACGTACCGCCCGGACGCCCGGTCCAGGCCGACATTGCGCGGGCCGCTGGGGCCGCCCGAGTTGGCCTGCCGGATCACCGTCACCGCCATGGGGGCCCGCGCGGCGAACTCCTCCAGGTACTCCCCCGTGCCGTCGGTCGAGCCGTCGTCAACGGCGATCACCTCGACGCGCCCCGCATCGAGGGTCTGCGCCTCGACGGACGCCAGGCACTCGACCAGATACGGCATCGCCTCGTACGCCCCGATGATCACGGTCACATCAGGCTGCGTCACACCTGTCCCCTTAGGTCTCCGGCAGGAGGACCGCGCGCCTCCCGGTCGTGGAGGCCGTCGCCGGGACACGGGTGTTTCCCCCGCGTCCACTTCCTGTCCGCTCCTTCGTTTCTACAAAGACGGCGCAAAGGGGGCCGGGGTTCATCCGGTCCCGGTCACGGAATGGCAGACAAAAAGCCCCGGAGAGGCTCTTCGGCTCTCCGGGGCCCTCGGCGGGTCGGTGCGGTCGCTCAGCCGGTCAGTTCGCTCGTCGCCGTCCGGGTCTCCTGCCCCCGGTTGCGGGTCTCGGCCTTCGCCGCCAGGTCCCCGACGGCCGTGTTGAACCGGACGATCGAGGCCGGTTCGTCCGGGCCCAGCAGATAGCGCTTCAGCTCACCGCGCTCCGCCGCGAGGGGGTCGGTGGACGGGTCGCGGACCGCGGCCAGCAGCCCGCCCAGCCCGGCGGCGTCATTGGTGAGGATCACGGCGGCCCGTACGGCGGTGTTCTGCCGCTTGAACTCCTCCGCGCCCAGTGCCGCGGAGTCCGTCACCGCGTACGGCTTGCCGCTGGCGATGAAGTCGGAGACCACGGAGGAGATGTCGGAGACCATCGCGTCGGAGACGTTGAAGCAGTCGTAGAGGCGGGGCTCGGCGTCGGTGATCACCCGGTGCTGCCAGCGGGGGAAGGAGCGCCAGTAGGCGTCGTTCCACTCGGCGCGCAGCCCGGCGATCTCCTGGAACTTCGCCACGTCGACCACGCCGTCCCGCGTGGACTCGGCCTCGTCGCCGCCCTCTCCGGCGCTGGTCAGCTCGGCGAGCCGGGCCCCGATCCGGGTCAGCTCGGCCGCGGCGGCGGACTCGGCGCCCGCGTCGGCGGTGAAGGCGGGGGCGGCGGCGCGCTCGGCGGCGGCCCTGCCGACCAGGGCCGTGATCCGCTGGTGGGCGGCCTTGGCGGCGGCGCTGCGGGTGCCGGTGAAGGGGTGCGGCTTGTAGAGGACGCGGACCGGGGGGTCGGCGGTGACCAGGGTGCGGACGATGTTCTCGCCCGCCAGGAGGATCGAGGTGTTGCCGGGGTTGTCGTCCCAGCCCTCCCAGGTCGGCGCGTAGAGCACGGTCGGCATCCGGTCCTCGGGGACGCCGTGCCAGAGCTGGATCGGGGCGAGCTGGGGGCGGCCGACCTCGGCGATGTCGTCGTCGCGGACCCCGACATCGGCGAGGGCGTAGCGGTCGCGGCCCGCGCGCCCGGCGGTCCACACCTCGTCGTACACCTTGCTGAACGGGTTGACGCTGGCCAGCTTGTCGCTGTCGCCGTGGCCGATGAAGACATGCTTCATGGTGGGGACGCGCAGCAGGTGGATGTTCTTCCCGACGTTCGCCGCGTACAGGGCGACCCGGACGGTCGACAGGTCCATGTTCATCAGATGCACCCCGCCGGGGACGCAGACGATGGGCACGGTGGTGGGCGCCATCCGCTCCAGTATGGCCCGCTCGCGCAGGATGATCAGCGGCCTGGAGTCGAGCTGCTCCATGGTCTCCAGCCACATGTTGACCTGGTACGCGGACTCCTTGGAGCCGGAGAAGTACAGGACCGTCTCGGGGCGGTACGCGCGCAGCCAGTCGTCGACGGCGTCGAGCACCTTCTCGGCGCGGGGCGGGATGCGGTTGCCGCGCACGAAGGGGGCGAGGGAGAGGACGTAGAGGCAGCCGAGGCCGACGGTGACGCCGATGCCGATGAATCCGGCGATGGCCGAGTCGAGCTGCGCGGAGACCAGTATTCCGGTGACGGCCGCGAGGTCGAGGTGGAGCATCTTCTCGGCGGAGCGGTCCAGCAGCCACTGGGGCGGGGCGCCCGGGATGCGGATGCGGGAGGCGAGGTCGACATTGCGGGTGGCGACCGGCATCCGGCGGCGGTTGCGGATCAGGGTGACCAGCGCGCCGTGCGGGGCCTGGAGGCCGTAGAAGGCGATGAAGCCGGCGACCGCGCCGTAGAACATCAGGTTGTCGGAGAGGGACAGGCGGGCCAGCAGCAGGACCAGCAGCAGCTCACGGATGAGGAAGCGGATCGACAGGCCCGCGCGCACTTTGCTCAGGCGGTTGATCAGATAGCTGCCCCGGCGGTGCAGAAAGTGGTCCGCCAGGTAGGTCACGGCCGCCGCGGCGGCGAAGGCGGGGACGCTCGGCACGAGCGCGGCCAGCATGAGCGCCGGAAAGCCCAGCATCACCAGGGCCGCCGCGACCAGCTCGGCGGCGCTGCCCACCCGGGCGACGCGAATAGCGGTGGTTATCACGGAAAACCTGCTCTGAGAGGGGTGCGGTGCCCTCGGCGACAATCCGCGGGCGTCGGCAAGGCCCGTAAAATTCCTGAAGATTCTGTGTAGCCAGGGTGTGAAGTTCTGGAAACTTACGGGGAATGTGGGGAATGTACGGACTCAGGCCCCTGTGAATATTCGGCGAACCGGAACCCACAAGGGCCTGAATGACAGAAGACCAGGAGATGTCGATTATGCCACGCCGTAGGTGCGGGTGAACCACGCCGTACGGAGGGTGCGTGGCTACGTGTCCTGGCGGTCGAGGACCCCGGCCAGCGCCTGCTCGAAACCGGACGCCTGACCGGCGCTGGCGGTCGGGTCCTGCTGGCGGACGTCGATCACATGCCCGGTCAGTTCGGAGAGCAGCACATCCAGGGAGGTACGGGCGACGGCCTCGGAGGAGAGCAGGCTGCCCGCGGGCTCCTGGCCGAACGCCTTGGTGCGCATCGGCGTCGCCGTGCGCTCCGGGTTGACGCAGTTGACGCGGATGCCGTCGGCGGCCCACTCGTCGGACAGCGCCTGGGTCAGGTTGACCATGGCGGCCTTGGTGGAGGAGTAGAGGCTGTACTCGGCGCGGCCCCGGGTGTAGCTGCTGGAGGTGTAGAGCAGCAACTGGCCGTTGGTCTCGGCGAGATACTTGTACGAGGAGCGGGCGATCTGGACCGGCGCCAGGTAGTTGACGCTCAGCGCCTCCTGGATGGTGGCGTTGTCGGTCTCGGCGAGCTTGCCGATCCGCAGCACACCCGCGGTGTTGACCACGTAGTCGATCCGGCCGGTCTCGGCGTACGCCTTGGACAGCGCGTCGTCGACCTCCTCCGGGTTCTCCACATGGGTGCCGGTGGTGGAGCGGCCCAGGGCATAGACGGTGGCGCCGTAGGACTCGGCCAGCTCGCCTATGTCCTTGCCGATGCCGTAGGACCCGCCGAAGACGACCAGGGTCTTGCCCGCGAGCAGCTCGCGGTAGGCGGCCTCGCCGCTGTGCTCGGGCGCGGCCGTGGAGCCGAGCTGGAAGAGCTTGTCGGCGATGAAGACATCGACGGGCTGGGTGACCTTCATGTTGTACTCGTCGCCCGCGACCACGTGGATCGGCACGTCGGGCAGGTACTTCAGCACGACCGTGCAGTCGTCCGTGGCCTGGAAGTTGGGGTCGCCGGCCGCCACCTCGTAGGCCCGCTTGATGGTGGACAGCTTGAACGCCTGCGGGGTCTGCCCGCGGCGCAGCCGGGAGCGGTCCGGGATCTCCGTGATGAACTCGCCGTCCTCGCCGTGGGTGCGGGTGACGATGATGGTGTCCGCGGAGGGAATGGCCACGTCGACGGCCTGGTAGCGCTCCAGGGCGGCCACGCAGTCGTCGATCACCCGGCGGGAGAGCAGCGGGCGGACGGCGTCGTGGAACAGGACGTTGCGGTCCTCGCCGTCGGCCAGGCCCTCGCCGAGGGCGGCGATGGCGCGCTCGGTGGTCTCGTTGCGGGTGGCGCCGCCCTCGATGACCCGGGAGACCTTCTCGAAGCCCGCCTTGGCGACGATCTTCTCCACGTCGGGCACATAGCCGGGGGCCATCAGAACGATGATGTCGTCGATGGAATCGGCCTTCTCGAAGGTGGTCAGCGTGTGTTCGATGACTGCCTTGCCGGCGATCTTCAGCAGTTGCTTGGGAATCGAGAGTCCCACGCGCTGGCCGGTGCCACCGGCCAGGATCACTGCGGTGGTACGGGGCTTGGCAATGTGCTGTGACACAGGTGACCTACCTCGGGGCGTCTGGGAGCTTGCAAATGCTCCCACTTGTGGTTACCGCGATGCAAGGTGAGCGACCTCCGCCGCATATGTGCACGCAACCTCTCATTCATCTTTTGACGCTGGTGATGGACGAAAAGTTCCCTGCGCGGCGGGATCGGGGGTGGGATTGCTGTGAGTAACTCCACAGGGGAGGGATGTCACGACGGGTGACGGGGGGTGACCCGGGGGCAGTGGGGTGGGGTGCGTTGTGGGGTGGGTGCGGGTGGGTGGGGGCTGGTCGCGCAGTTCCTCCCCCAGAGGGGGTGCCCCCAGCGCCCCTGAAAGCCTGGGGTCTCCCCGGTGCTGGGGAGACCCCAGGCCCCCTTACTCAGACCCCTTGAACGGCTCGAAGCCCTCGTACTCCTCGTCCGCCTCGTCGCGCTCCGCCTGGCGCTCTCGGCGGCGCTGGACGGCCGGGCGCAGGGCCTCCATCCGGTGGTCCTCACCGCGGCGGCCCAGCATCTCCGCGCCGGCCATGACCGTCGGCTCCCAGTCGAAGACGACCGCGTTCTCCTCGGGCCCGATCGCCACGCCGTCGCCCGCGCGGGCACCGGCCTTCATCAACTGCTCCTCGACCCCGAGACGGCCCAGCCGGTCGGCGAGGTAGCCGACGGCCTCGTCGTTGTTGAAGTCGGTCTGGCGCACCCAGCGTTCGGGCTTCTCGCCGCGCACCCGGTACAGCCCGTCGTCCTCGCGGGTCACCGTGAACCCGCTGTCGTCCACGGCCTTGGGGCGGATGACGATCCGGGTCGCCTCCTCCTGCGGCTTCGCGGCCCGTGCCTGGCCGACCAGGTCGGCCAGGGCGAAGGACAGTTCCCGCAGGCCCGTGTGGGCGACCGCGGACACCTCGAAGACGCGGTAGCCGCGGGCCTCCAGATCGGGGCGGACCATCTCGGCGAGATCCCTGCCGTCCGGGACGTCGATCTTGTTGAGGACCACGATCCGGGGCCGGTCGCCGAGCCCGCCGTACTGCCGCAGCTCCTCCTCGATGACATCGAGGTCGGAGGTGGGGTCGCGGTCGGACTCCAGGGTCGCGGTGTCCAGGACGTGCACCAGGACGCTGCACCGCTCGACATGGCGCAGGAACTCCAGGCCGAGGCCCTTGCCCTGGCTGGCGCCCGGGATCAGCCCGGGGACATCGGCGATGGTGTAGACGGTGGAGCCCGCGGTGACCACGCCCAGGTTGGGGACCAGGGTGGTGAAGGGGTAGTCGGCGATCTTCGGCTTGGCCGCGCTGAGCACCGAGATGAGCGAGGACTTCCCGGCGCTCGGGTAGCCGACCAGCGCCACATCGGCGACGGTCTTCAGCTCCAGGACGACATCGCGCAGATCCCCGGGGACGCCGAGCAGCGCGAACCCGGGCGCCTTGCGGCGGGCGGAGGCCAGCGCCGCGTTGCCGAGGCCGCCCCGGCCGCCCTGCGCGGCCACGAACGACGTGCCGTGCCCGACCAGGTCCGCGAGGACGTTCCCGGCCCCGTCGAGGACGACCGTGCCGTCCGGGACCGGCAGGACCAGGTCCTGGCCGTCCTTGCCGGAGCGGTTGCCGCCCTCGCCGGGCTTGCCGTTGGTGGCCCTGCGGTGCGGGGAGTGGTGGTAGTCGAGCAGCGTGGTGACGGACTGGTCGACGGTGAGGATCACATCGCCGCCGCGTCCGCCGTTGCCGCCGTCGGGGCCGCCGAGCGGCTTGAACTTCTCCCGGTGCACGGAGGCACAGCCGTGGCCCCCGTTACCCGCGCCGACATGCAGTTCGACGCGGTCCACGAAGGTGGTCATGGTGGTGCCTCCAGAAACGTACGAAAGTCAGGGAGTCCAGGGAGCCGGGGTCGGATCCGGGGGCGCCCCTCGGTCAGATGCCTACAGGTCAACACACGAAAGGCGGACCCGCCTTCCCGACCGGGAAGTGAGGTCCGCCTCGCGCAGAGAGTCCGGTCAGGCGACCGGGACGATGTTCACAACCTTGCGGCCACGGTGGGTGCCGAACTGCACCGAACCGGCCTGGAGGGCGAACAGCGTGTCGTCGCCACCGCGGCCGACACCCGAGCCCGGGTGGAAGTGGGTGCCGCGCTGGCGGACCAGGATCTCACCCGCGTTGACGACCTGACCGCCGAAGCGCTTCACGCCGAGCCGCTGGGCATTGGAGTCGCGGCCGTTCCGGGTGGACGACGCGCCCTTCTTGTGTGCCATGTCTCCTCAGTCCCTTACTTCGCAGCCGCGGGGATCTCGGTCACCTTGATCGCCGTGTACTGCTGGCGGTGGCCCTGGCGACGGCGGTAGCCGGTCTTGTTCTTGTAGCGCAGAATGTCGATCTTCTGGCCCTTGTGGTGATCCACGACCTCGGCCTGGACCTTGATGCCGGCCAGCACCCACGGGTCGCTGGTCACGGCGTCGCCGTCGACGACGAGCAGAGTGGAGAGCTCTACCGTGTCACCCACCTGGGCGGCGGAAATCTTGTCAACCTCGACGATGTCACCGACAGCAACCTTGTGCTGGCGGCCACCGCTGCGCACGATGGCGTACACGCGGATCTCACTCTCTCGCTCGGGAACGGCACCCCCGAAGTCCAGCCGCCCGAACACGGGCGGCCTCTCCAGGACACCGGACATCGCCGGCTTCCGGAGGAAGAGGTTTACGGGGATGTGGCGTGTCCATATCGAGGGACACACCGACGGTCAAGGTTACGGGGCACCCCAGGACTGGTCAAACCGAGCCCCGGGCGGCCCCGCGCGGATCAGCGCCCCAGGCTCTCCCGGTACGCCACGCACTCCGCGTAGGAGGGCAGCAGGCCCTGCTCACGGGCCTCGGCCAGGGTCGGCGCCTGCTCGTCCTTGGCCGACAGCAGCGGGGCGACATCGGCGGGCCACTCGATGCCGAGGGCCGGGTCGAGCGGGTGGATGCCGTGCTCCCGCTCGGGGGCGTAGCCCTCGGAGCAGAGATAGACGACGGTGGCGTCGTCGCTGAGCGCCATGAACCCGTGCCCGAGGCCCTCGGAGAGATAGACCGCGTGATGGTCCCGGTCGTCCAGCCGTACGGCCTCCCACTCGCCGAAGGTGGGCGAGCCGGTGCGGATGTCCACCACCACGTCCAGCACCGAGCCCCGGACGCACTTGACGTACTTGGCCTGGCCCGGCGGCACGTCCGCGAAGTGGATACCGCGCAGGGTGCCCCGGCTGGAGACGGACATGTTGGCCTGGGCGAGGGTGAACGGGTGCCCGGCGGCCTCGGTGAAGAGCGGCGCCTTGAACCACTCGTGGAAGCTGCCCCGGCCGTCGGGGAACACCTTGGGCTCGTGCACCCAGGAGCCGGAAAGGGAGAGGGGTCGCATCGCGGGGTCCTCGGATCGGGGTCGGGTGGGTTTCGGGTGCGGGCGGGGCCGCGGGTCGCCGGTGAGGGCGGGGGCGGGTCCGGCGGATCGGATCTCGCGACACCGCGGGGATCCGCTCTCGCGACACCGCGGAGATCCGCCGGACCCGCCCTACCGGCGTCCTCCGGCCAGCGCGCGCCGCATCCGGCCCGCCACCCGGCGCCACAGCGGGCGCGGCGGGCGGGCGGGGGCCCTGGTGGCGGGCTTGGCGGGCGGGGTGTGGCGGTCGATCACCCGGGCGCGGCCCTGGGCGTCCACCACCACGTCGACCGGGAGCCGGGTCCAGCGGACCTCGCCCCGCTCGGGCGAGGGGATGCCGATCCGGACGGCCCAGCGCTTGCCGGTGAGCCGCTCCAGCGGCAGCGCGGCGGTGAGCGTACGGCCGTCCGTGGTGGCCTCGGCCGGGTACTTGCCGACGTTCTTGCGCTCGAAGCGGAGTTGGAGCGGGGCTCCGGCGGCGGAGCCCAGGTGCAGCGGCAGCGGGAGGCGGAGCGTGCCGTTGTCGGCGCCGGCCTCCGCCCAGTCCATCAGCTCCCCGGCCTCGCGCTCCAGCTTGCCGGTCCGCTGGTCGATGTCGAGGGAGAGATTGCCGGGTCCGTCGGTCCAGTACGGCAGGACCAGGCGGCGGGGTTCGCCGGTGAGCGCGGGCAGCCGGGTGGCCTCCACACCGTCCGAGCGGACCGCGCCGAGCCGGGTCTCCTTGCTCCAGCCGCAGGACTTGATCCGCAGGTGCAGATCCCAGAGACCGGCCGGGAGCGGGCCCCCGGCGGCGGCGGTCTCGGGGTCGAGCACCGCCCGCGCGGTGATCTCCTGGCGGAAGGCGGAGTCGCCGTGGCCGTCGCCGTAGCCGTCGCCGTCGGCGCCGATGCCGGTGCGGTGCCGCTCGCTGGTCAGCGGGAGGTAGTACTGGGTGGCCTGCTCGCGGTGGCGGACGACCAGGTCGACATCGCTGCGGTCCACGGGGGCCGCCAGCGAGATGTCCTGGGCGGCGAGGGCCTCCCGGGCCTCCTCGGACAGCGGCAGCCCGAGCAGGTCGTGCCCGCCCTCGCGGCGGTAGGTCATGGGGGCGCCGTCGACCTCGTACTCGGCGCTGAAGCCGAGGGCCAGGGAGCCGTTCTCCCAGGTCAGGGAGGTGAGGCGGCCGGTGGGGCGGATGCCGGCCTCCCACTCGGCGAGGGCGCGGACATCGGCGTAGCGGTCGGCGGCGATCAGGCCGGCGACCACCCGCTGGGTGGGGGCGACCCGGTCGAACACCCCGGGGCCGAAGCGCTCGGTGATGACCGCGCGGATCTCGCCGTACAGCTCCTCGGCGTAGTCCTCGGGGAGTTTCAGCAGCCGCTGGCCGCGCAGCCGCTCGACCATCTCGTTGCGCAGCCAGCGGGAGAAGAGCTGGTCGCGCACGGGGCCGGGCTCGGTGAGGTCCTCGACGACGTCGAGCGCCTCGCGCAGGTTCTTGAAGTAGCCGACCGGGTCGAAGCGCTGGAAACCGGCGTTGGAGCCGTCGTCGCGGGTGATGTGGTAGTAGCAGAGGTAGTCGCTGAGCACGGCCACGCTCTTGGCCCGCAGATACGCCTCGACCACGAAGACATGGTCCTCCAGGCGCCGCCTGCCCTCCTTGAACCGCATGCCGTGCTCGGCGAGGAACGCCCGGCGGAACATCTTGTGCGGGGTGAGGCTGTCGATCAGCGGGGCGGTCTCCACGGTCACCCGGGGCCGGTTGACGCGGAACAGCTCCTGCGGGACCGGGCGGCCGATACCGGCCATCTTGCCGACGACGACATCCGCGTCGTTGGCCCGGCCGTAGGCGTACATCCGCTCCAGGGCCTCGTCGCCGAGCCAGTCGTCGTGGTCGGCGAACATCACGTACTCGCCGCGGGCCGCGTCGATCCCGGTGTTGCGGGGGCGGCCGGACCAGCCGGAGGACTCCTGGTGGACGACGTGGAAGTGCGGGTGCTCGGCGGCGAGTGCGTCGAGGCGGGCCGGGGTCTCGTCGGTGGAGCCGTCGTCGACGAACCAGACCTCGAACTCGTCGGGGGTCAGGCTCTGCCGGAGCAGCCCGGTGACACAGTCCTCGAAGTACTTGCCGGGGTTGTAGACCGCGATGACGACACTGACCTTGACCGTCACGCCGGACGCTCCTTCGTCTGGGCCGCGTGGGCCGCGTGGATCGCGGGGAACGCCTCGGTGAGGGCGGCGCGCCAGTCGCGGGGCGGGGTGAGCCCGGCCGCGCGGTGCCGGTCGTGGCCGAGGACGCTGTACGCGGGGCGGGGCGCCGGGCGGACGAACGCGTCGCTGGTGGTGGGGCGGACCCGGTCCGGGTCGGTGTCCAGCAGCCGGAAGATCTCCCGGGTGAAGCCGTACCAGCTCGTCTCCCCGGCGCTGGTGCCGTGGTAGATCCCGGCCGGTGCGGTGCCGTCCAGGGCGCCGCGGCCGAGGGCGAGCAGCAGGGCGGCCAGATCGGCGGTCCAGGTGGGCTGGCCGCGCTGGTCGTCCACCACGGAGACGGTGTCCCGCTCACCGGCGAGGCGGATCATCGTGCGGACGAAGTTGGGGCCGCCCGCTCCGTACAGCCAGGCCGTGCGGATCACATAGCCGGTCTCGGGGAGGGCGGTGAGGACGGCCCGCTCACCGGCGAGTTTGGTGCGGCCGTAGGCGCTGCGGGGGGCGGTGGGGGCGTCCTCGGGGTACGGGGCGGTGGCGTCGCCCGCGAAGACGTAGTCGGTGGAGACCTGGAGCAGGATCGCGCCGGTGGCGGCGCAGGCGGCGGCCAGATGGGCGGGGCCGTCGCCGTTGACCGCGAGGGCCTCGCCCTCCCGGGTCTCGGCGTCGTCGACGGCGGTCCAGGCGGCGCAGTTGACTACCAGGGCCGGGCGGTGCTCCTCGACGGCCCGGCGCACGGCCTTGTCGTCGGTGAGGTCCAGGGCCGCGCGGTCCAGGGCGACGGCCGGGACACCCGCGGCGGCGAGGGCGGGCAGCAGGTCGTGGGCGAGCATGCCGCCCGCGCCGGTGATCAGCCAGGGGCGGTTCTCGCTCACAGGGCGGCCCGCTCCTTCAGCGGCTCCCACCAGGAGCGGTTCTCGCGGTACCAGGCGACGGTCTCCGCGAGGCCCTCGGTGAAGCTCTTGCGGGGCTCGTAGCCGAGTTCGTCGCGGATCTTGGCGCAGTCGACGGAGTAGCGGCGGTCGTGGCCCTTGCGGTCCTCGACGTACTCGACGCTGGTGTCCCAGTCCGCGCCGCAGGCTTCGAGGAGGAGCCCGGTCAGCTCCTTGTTGGAGAGTTCGGTGCCGCCGCCGATGTTGTAGACCTCGCCGGCCCGGCCCTTGGTGCGGACCAGTTCGATGCCCTGGACGTGGTCGTCGATGTGCAGCCAGTCGCGGACGTTGCCGCCGTCGCCGTACAGCGGGACCTTCCTGCCGTCGAGGAGGTTGGTCACGAAGAGCGGGATGACCTTCTCGGGGAAGTGGTGGTGGCCGTAGTTGTTGGAGCAGCGGGTGACGCGGACGTCCAGGCCGTGGGTGCGGTGGTAGGACAGCGCGATCAGATCGCTGGACGCCTTCGCCGAGGAGTACGGCGAGTTGGGCTCCAGGGGGTGGGTCTCGGGCCAGGAGCCCTCGTCTATGGAGCCGTAGACCTCGTCGGTGGAGATGTGCACGAAGGTCCGGATCCCGGCCCGGTGGGCGGCGTCGATCAGGGTGTGGGTGCCGACCACATTGGTGCGGACGAATTCGGCGCCGCCGTCGATCGAGCGGTCCACGTGCGACTCGGCGGCGAAGTGCACCACCTGGTCGTGCTCGGCCATCAGCTTGCCGACCAGCTCGGGGTCGCAGATGTCGCCCTGCACGAAGGCGAATCCGGGGTGCTCGCGGACCTCGTCCAGATTGGCCGGGTTGCCCGCGTAGGTCAGCTTGTCCAGGACGGTGACCGACACATCGCCGGGGCCACCGGGACCGAGGACGGTACGGACGTAGTGCGAGCCGATGAAACCGGCGCCGCCGGTCACCAGGATCCGGGTGGTGGGGCCGGAGCCGGGGGTGCTGTCGGTCGGGGTCATGAGGAGATCTGCACCTTGCTGTGATCACCGAGGACGAGCCGGTGGGCCGACGGATGACGGGGGGCGGGCGTGACCTCGACATCACGCCCGATGAGGGATGCCTCCACCCGGCGCACCCCGGTCACGGACGAGCCGCGCAGCACGATGGAGTACTCGATCTCGCTGTCCTCGATCCGGCAGTCCTCGGACACCGAGGTGAAGGGGCCTATGTACGCCTCGCTGACCACCGAACCGGCGCCCACGATCGCGGGGCCGACGATCCGGCTGCCGGTGACCGTGGCACCGGCCTCGATACGGACCCGGCCGATCAGCTCGCTGGCCTCGTCGACCGTGCCCTCGTTCAGCGGCTGGAGGGTCTCCAGGACCGAGCGGTTGACCTCCAGCATGTCGGTGACGTTGCCGGTGTCCTTCCAGTACCCGGAGATGGTGGTGGAGCGGACCCGGCGCTCGGCGTCGATCAGCCACTGGATGGCGTGGGTGATCTCCAGCTCGCCGCGCCAGGACGGCTTGATCGACCGCACGGCCTCGTGGATCGCCGGGGTGAAGAGATAGACGCCGACCAGCGCGAGATCGCTCTTGGGCTGCTGCGGCTTCTCCTCCAGGGCCACCACATGGCCCTCCGCGTCCAGTTCGGCGACGCCGAAGGCGGTGGGGTTGGGGACCTTGGTCAGCAGGATCTGGGCGTCGGGGCGGTCCGCGCGGAACTCCTCCACCAGCCCGGTGATGCCGCCGACGATGAAGTTGTCCCCGAGGTACATCACGAAGTCGTCGTCACCCAGGAAGTCCTGGGCGATCAGCACCGCGTGGGCGAGGCCCAGCGGGGCGTCCTGCGGGATGTAGGTGACCTCGACGCCGAACCGGGAGCCGTCGCCGACCGCCTCGCGGATCTCGTCCGCGGTGTCGCCGACGACGATCCCGACCTCGGTGACCCCGGCGTCGGCGATGGCTTCGAGCCCGTAGAACAGCACGGGCTTGTTGGCGACCGGCACGAGCTGCTTGGCCGATGTGTGGGTGATCGGGCGCAGTCTGGTGCCCGCTCCCCCGGACAGGACGAGAGCTTTCACGAACGCACCCCTACCACCACTGGAAACCCCATTGATCGAATCGTGGGAAATCGCGGAACAAGAGGCAGCGCACGACACCGGAACACCGCGGACAGTGCTGAGGACCGTACTGAAGCCCGTGCTTCCTCGTTTCCTCTGAATTAACCGTCAGTCTGTGCCCACATCATAACCTTGTCACTCCATCACAGATTCACCTGGTATTCACAGGCATCAGTGGCGCTATCGCGTTCATGTCAGCCCCGGGGGTACGGCGACGGCCCGCCCGGTGGATTCCGGACGGGCCGTCAACTGCCTTGTACCGCTGCTGAATCGTCGGTTCCGGCGGCGGTTCGGCCGCCGGTTCCGATCTCGGTCCGGTCGTCGGATCCCCGGCCTCGGTTCAGACGTCGGATCCCCGGCCTCGGTTCAGTCGTCGGTTCTCCGGCATCGGTTCAGACGTCGGATCCCCGGCCTCGGTTCAGTCGTCGGTTCTCCGGTCTCGGTTCAGTCGTCGGTCGACGCGGATACCGAGGTCACGGACGACAGGGTCTGTTCCGCCGCCGCGGTCTTCTTCGCCGCGGTCTTCTTGGTCGCCGCCTTCTTCGCCGTGACCTTCTTCGCGGCTGTCTTCTTGGCCGTGGTCTTCTTGGCGGCCGTCTTCTTCGTGGCCGCCTTCTTCGCCGTGGCCTTCTTCGCCGTCTTACGGGCCGCCGTCTTCTTGGCGGGGGCCTCGTCGGCCGCCGGCTCGTCCACCGGGGTGTCGCCGGGGGCGGCGGTCTCGGTGGCGTCTGCGAGGGCCTCCGCCGCGGCCGACGGGACGACCACGACGGCCGTCTCCTCGGACGCGGTCGGCGCGGTCGCCTTGCGCACGGCACGGCGACGGGGGCGGGCGGGGGCGGGCTCGGCCGCCTCGGGGACCTCGGGGACCTCCGCGGGCTGCGCGGCCTCGGGGGCCTCGACCGGGGCGGTCGGCTCCAGTGCCTGCGGGGTCTCCGGCTGCTCCGCCGCCTTCGCGGCCGGTTCGGTCACCGTGACGACGGTGGCCTCGGCGCCCTCCGGGGCACCGGCCGGCGCGGAGACCCGCCGGGTCGCCCGGCGCCGGGTGCGGCCCTTGGGCGCGGCGTCGTCGGCCGGGGCGGGTGCCTCGGCAGCGGCGGGGGCCTGGGCCTCGGGGGCGGCGGGCGCGAGGGCCTCGGGGGCCTCGACCACCGGGTCCTCCACGGCGACCGGGTCCGCGTGCGGCTCCGGTACGGCGACCTGCGGGGCCGCCGCCCCGGTGCGGGGCGCGCCCGCCGGGGCCGACGCGCGGCGCCCGGCGCGGCGCCGGGAACGGCCGCCCCGGGAGGCCGCGGCCTCCGCCTCGGCGATGCTGCTGAACAGTTCCTCGTCCGGCTCGAAGGCCGGGGAGGTCAGCGCGACCGGCTCGGCGACCTCGGCGGCCACCTCCGCCTCGGTCTCGGCGGCCGGGGCGAGCGGCTCGGCCCCATGGGGCTCATACGACTCGTGGATCTCCTGCGTCTCGTGGACGTGGTCCGGGGTCTCGGCCCCGCCCCGCCCACGCTTCTTGCGCTTGCCGCCGCCACCGCCTCCGGCGGCGGTCGCCTGGTCCATGTGCACGATGACACCGCGCCCGTTGCAGTGGACGCAGGTCTCCGAGAAGGACTCCAGCAGCCCCTGGCCGACCCGCTTGCGGGTCATCTGGACCAGGCCCAGCGAGGTCACCTCGGCCACCTGGTGCTTCGTACGGTCCCGGCCCAGGCACTCCAGCAGGCGCCGCAGCACCAGGTCCCGGTTGGACTCAAGCACCATGTCGATGAAGTCGATGACGACGATGCCGCCCAGGTCGCGCAGCCGGAGCTGGCGCACGATCTCCTCGGCCGCCTCCAGGTTGTTCCTGGTGACGGTCTCTTCGAGGTTGCCGCCCTGGCCGGTGAACTTGCCGGTGTTGACATCGACCACGACCATCGCCTCGGTCTTGTCGATCACCAGCGAACCGCCGCTGGGCAGCCAGACCTTGCGGTCCAGCGCCTTGGCGAGCTGCTCGTCGATCCGGTAGGTGGCGAAGACATCGACCTCGCTGGTCCACCTCTGGAGCCGGTCGGCCAGGTCGGGCGCCACATGCGCCACATAGCCGTGGACGGTCCCCCAGGCCTCGTCACCGCTGACGATGACCTTGGAGAAGTCCTCGTTGAAGATGTCCCGCACGACCCGGACGGTCATGTCCGGCTCGCCGTACAGCAGGGTCGGGGCGTTGCCGCTCCTGGCCTTCTTCTGGATGTCGGTCCACTGCGCCTGGAGCCGCTCGACATCGCGGCGCAGCTCGTCCTCGCTGGCGCCCTCGGCGGCGGTGCGGACGATGACCCCGGCGTCCTCGGGGACGATCTTCTTGAGGATGGTCTTCAGCCGGGCCCGCTCGGTGTCGGGCAGCTTGCGGCTGATGCCGGTCATCGAGCCCTCGGGCACGTACACCAGGTAGCGGCCGGGCAGGGAGACCTGGCTGGTGAGCCGGGCGCCCTTGTGGCCGATCGGGTCCTTGGTGACCTGGACGAGGACCGACTGCCCGGACTTCAGCGCCGACTCGATGCGGCGCGGCCCGTTGGCCATGCCCAGCGCCTCGAAGTTGACCTCACCGGCGTACAGCACCGCGTTGCGGCCCTTGCCGATGTCGATGAAGGCGGCCTCCATCGACGGCAGCACGTTCTGCACCTTGCCGAGGTAGACATTGCCGACGTACGACGTCGACTGCTCCTTGTTGACGTAGTGCTCGACCAGGACGTTGTCCTCGAGGACGCCGATCTGGGTGCGGTCGCCGTGCTGGCGGACCACCATGACGCGCTCGACGGCCTCGCGGCGGGCGAGGAACTCGGCCTCAGTGATGATCGGCACCCGGCGGCGGCCCTGCTCGCGGCCCTCGCGGCGGCGCTGCTTCTTGGCCTCCAGCCGGGTGGAGCCCTTGATGGACTGCACCTCGTCGGACGGCTCGCGCTCGGACTGCTTGCGCGGCTCGCGCACCTTGACGACCGTGCGCTCCGGGTCGTCGGAGGAGCGGTCGGAGCCGTCGCCCTCGCCGGAGGAGTCCCCGGCCCGGCGACGACGGCGGCGGCGACGGCGGCTGCCGGCGGACGAGCCCCCGGAGTCCTCGGCGCGGTCGTCGTCCTCGGCGTCCTCGTCGAGCTGCTCGGCGGTGTCCTCGGCGTCCTGCGCGGCCTGCTCGGCGGCGCTGTCGTCGCCGTCGTCGGACAGGTCGCCGTCGGCGGACTCCCCGCGGCGACGGCGGCGGCCACCACGACGGCGGCGGCGGCGCGAACCGGTCTCCTCGGCGTCGTCGGAGTCGTCGGCCTGCTCGGCACCCTCGTCTCCGTCGTCGCCGTCGGTGTCGGTGTCGATGAAGTCGGTGGTGCCGGTGATGCCGGTGGTGTCAGCGGTGCCGGTGGGCTCGGTGACCGGCTGCTCGTCCTCGGCCGGGGCCTCGGCGCGGGACTCGGCCTCCTCGAAGGCGGCGCCCCGGCGGCGACGGCGGCGGCTGCGGGGGCCGGACGCCTCGTCGGCGGCCTCGGCGGGCGGCTCCGCCGACCGGGCCTGCCGGGTCTGCCGGGCCTGGCGGGTCTGCTGGACGGGCTCGGCGGCCTCGACGGCCTCGGCGGGCTCCTCGGGGGCGTCCTCGAAGGGCTCCGCCGCCACCGCGGCGGCCTCGGCGGCGGCCCGCTCGGGCGTCTGGAAGCGCGGCTCGGTGAACACCGGCGCCTGGAATACGGCGACGGCGGGACGCGCCGGGCGGCGCGGGGCGTCGTCCCGCTCCTCGGCCGCGGCGGTCGGCGCCGGGGTCTTCGGGGCGGTCACGGGGGGCGCGGCGAACCCGGTGGCGGGCTTGCGGACGACCCTGCGGCGGCGCCGGGGGGAGGTGTCGTCGTCGGCGGCGTCGGCCTCGGGGGCCGGGGCCTGGGCCGGGGACTTCTTCGCGGGGGCCTGCTCCGGGGCGGCGGGCGCGGCGGGGGCCTGGGCGGGCTCGGCCGCCTGGGGGGCCTCGGGCTGCGCGGCGGCCGGCTCGGCGCTCTCCGCGGCCGTCACGCGGCGGGTCGCCCGGCGGCGCGTACGCCGGGGGGCGGCGTCGTCCTCGGCGACGGGGGCCTGGGCGGGCGCCGGGGTGTCCTCGGCGGGCTGCGCGGCGGCGACCGGCTCCGGCGCACCGGCGGGCGCGGTGGCCCGGCGGGTGGCGCGACGGCGGGTGCGCGGCGGCGCGGGCTCCTCGGGGGTCTCGGCGACCGGCGCTGCGGGGGCCTCGGCGACCGGCGCTGCGGTGGCCGGGACCACGGTCTCGGCGACGGCGTCGGCGGTGGGCGAGCCCACGGGCGCGGAGGCCCTGCGGACGGCACGGCGGCGGGTCCGCGCGGCGGGCGCGGGGGCCTGCTCGGCACTCGCCTCGGCGCTCGCTCCGGTCTCTTCGGTGGTGGTCTGGTCGTTCGTGTCGGGCGTCTCGGCCGTCACAGTGGTCTCCTCGGCCCCAGCGGTCTCCACGGCCTGCTCTGCGGCGGCCTCTGCGTCCTCTACGTCGTCGTCCGTGCTGTCCTTGGCGTCGTCTTCGGCGTCCAGGGCGTGCCCGGTGCTCGGCGCGAGGGACTCGGCCGGTGCGGCGGAGGGGTCGGCCGGTGGTCCGGCCGGGCGGGACGCCGCCCTGCGCCGACGGCGCGGCGGCAGCGTGTCGCTGGGGGTGTTCTGGGCGGAGTCGGTGGTGTGGTCCGCTGACTCCGCGGGTTCGGTCGGTTCGAGCATGCGGGCGTTTCTCCCGTCAGGCTTCCGGGCGCCGCGCATGGTCCGGCGGGAAGCCGGTGACGTCCGCGGCTCGCGCACTGCGCGTGGGCCGCCGTCCGGGGCGCGGGCGCCGCACGGAAGCTCTCTGTGTCTTGTCTCGCCGGTTCCGTATGCCTTGTCGCGTACGGCCTGGCGAAAGTCTTCTGGTCGGTGCGCTGCCCGACCCAGATGGCTCCCGAGTACGAGGGCGGCGCTTGCGACGTGCGTCCCAACGCGGGACCTTCCCTAAGCAGGCGCCTTCGCGGCGGCGGTCGGGGCGGCCGGAGTAAGGGCCGCATCCGCCTCGCGGTCGGGCGTGAGCGGGTCGGTCACCGTGCCGCTCTCTGCATCGAACAGCCCCTGCGCCAGCCTGGTCACCGCTGCGGGGACCGGCGGCGCCAGGTCGGCCACGGCGCGGAGACCGGACAGGACGTCGTCGGGTCGAACGGCAGGCGTCACGTGCCGAACAACCAGCCGCAGTATCGCACAGGGCCGGTCGGTCGGCCTATCAGCCGGCG
This sequence comes from Streptomyces sp. NPDC093252, assembly GCF_040683675.1. Classification (NCBI taxonomy): domain Bacteria; kingdom Bacillati; phylum Actinomycetota; class Actinomycetes; order Kitasatosporales; family Streptomycetaceae; genus Streptomyces; species Streptomyces sp. NPDC093252. The sequence continues at coordinate 470,775 of NZ_JBFBEM010000002.1, forward strand.
AACCCGGTGTCGCCACCCCGTCGCCGGCCGGGTCGCTCGTCAGGCTCGCCACGGCCTGACGGGCGTCGAACGTCCGCATGCCGTTCTTGGTCAGACGCTGCACCTCGACGGTCCCGGCCGCGTTGAACGCGGCGACCGCGCGGGCGGCGTCCTCGGGTGCCACACCGTCGAGCCGCAGCTCCCACACGGAGGCGGTGAGCCGGTCGGCGAGCCCGGAGGTACGGGCCTCGACGGCGTCGACGATGTCGAGGCCCGGGGGCAGCGACTCGTCGAGCAGGGCGCGCAGCCGCTGCGGGTCGCGCGGCGCGGTGAGCGCGATCTCCAGATACTCCGCCTCACTGCCCGTGCCGGTGGGTGCGGCATTGGCGTACGACACCTTCGGATGCGGCGTGAACCCCGCCGAGTAGGCCATGGGGACCTCGGCCCGGCGCAGCGCCCGCTCGAAAGCGCGCTGGAAGTCGCGGTGGCTGGTGAACCTCAGGCGGCCACGCTTGGTGTAGCGCAGTCGGATGCGCTGCACCGCGGGTACGGGCGGCGGGCCTTCGGGCTGTCGCTTCCCCAGTGTCGTTCAGTCCTTCGTGAGTGCGGTCGTACTGCTACCAAGAGTACGTGTCCCGCGGCCGGAAGGTTCCCCGCGGCCGTCGCCTCCGGTTGCTGAGGGGGTGTCTCCGGTTGCCGAGGGGGGCGCGGTGGGGGGCGGGTCCACGCCTCTGCGGGGTCAGGTGCCCGGGCGGGTGGCGCTGCGGATGCCGTCCCCGGGGTCCGTTCCGGCGGCGGGCGGGTCGCGGAGCAGGGCGGTGAGGAGGGCGCCGAGTGCCGGGGAGTCGTGGTCGGTGCGCCAGGCCAGATGGAGTTCGGCGCGGGTGGCGCCGGTGCCCGTCAGCGGGCGGAAGACGACTCCGGCCGGGCCCAGCCGCCGGGCCGCCTCGGGGACCAGGCAGACGCCGAGCCCCGCGCCGACCAGGGCGAGCAGGGTGTGCACCTGGCTGGCGTACTGGACGTGGACGGGTGCGGTGCCGGTGCGCTCGAACAGCCGGTCGAGAAGGTCGTGGAAGTAGCGGGCCTCGCCGGGGTCGTACATCAGAAACGGTTCGCCGTGCAGGTCCCGGACGTCCGGGGGTGTGTCGCGGGTCGCCAGGGGGTGGGCGGCGGGGAGCGCGGCGAGCAGGGGCTCGCGGGCGAAGGGGCGGCGGGTCAGTTCGGGGGAGGCGACGGGCGGGCGGACGAGGCCCGTGTCGAGGTCGCCGGCGAGGAGGGCGGCGCGCTGGGCCGAGGTGACCATCTCGCGCAGCACCAGATGCACCCCCGGCAGCCGGGTCCGGGCGATGCCGAGGACCGTCTCCAGATGGACGTACCCGGAACTCGCGGTGAAGCCGAAGGCGAGGGTGCCGGTCTCCCCGGCCATCGCGCGGCGCGCGGAGTGCACGGAGCGCTCGGCGAGGTCCAGGATGCGGCGGGCGTCGGTGAGGAGGCTGCGCCCGGCGGCGGTGAGCCGCACCCCGCGCCGGGACCGGTCCAGCAGATCGACGCCGAGCTGCTGCTCCAGGGCCTGGACGCGGCGGCTGAGCGGCGGCTGGGTCATGTTCAGCCGGGCCGCCGCCCGCCCGAAGTGCCCCTCCTCGGCGACGGCCACGAACCCGGCGAGCTGCTCCAGCGAGTACATAGGGGGCCCTCTCCGACAGGCTGATGCGCGAGACGCATCACAGCATGCCGAACCGATATTGGACGCGCATCGACCCGGCCTCCTAGCGTCTCCCCCGCAGAGGCACCTGCCCGCCGGCGGCCCGGGAGGCTGGGACATGACGACAACGACGACCACGACGACCCCGCGCACCGCCCCCGCGACCACCCCCGTCGTCACCGCGCTGCGGGTCGTCCCGGTCGCCGGGCGGGACAGCATGCTGCTCAATCTCAGCGGCGCGCACGCCCCGTACTTCACCCGCAATCTGGTGGTGCTGACCGACTCGGACGGCCGGACCGGGGTCGGCGAGGTACCCGGCGGCGAGCCCATCCGCACGACGCTGGAGGAGTCCCGCGCGCTGGTGGTGGGCGCCCGGGTCGGTGATCCGCACGCCGTGCTGCGGGCCCTGCGCGAACGGTTCGGGGCGCGGGACGCGGGCGGGCGCGGGACGCAGACCTTCGATCTGCGGGTGGCGGTGCACGCGGTGACGGCCGTGGAGTCGGCGCTGCTGGATCTGCTGGGCCAGTACCTGGGCGTACCGGTGGCCGCCCTGCTGGGCGAGGGGGTGCGGCGGACGTCCGTGCCCGTCCTCGGCTATCTCTTCTTCGTCGGCGACCGCCGCCGCACCGATCTCCCCTACCGCGACGAGTCCGGCGCCGGGGACCGCTGGTCGCGGCTGCGCAACGAGGAGGCGCTGACGCCCGGTGCGGTGGTGGCGCTGGCCGAGGCGGCCCAGGAGCGGTACGGGTTCCGGGACTTCAAGCTGAAGGGCGGGGTGCTGGAGGGGCGGGCGGAGGCCGAGACGGTGACCGCGCTCGCCGAGCGGTTCCCCGGCGCCCGGATCACCCTCGACCCCAACGGCGGCTGGCCGCTGGCGGAGGCGGTCGCGATCGGCCGCTCACTGCGGGACGTGCTGGCGTACGCCGAGGATCCGTGCGGCGCCGAGGGCGGGTACTCGGGACGGGAGACGATGGCGGAGTTCCGCCGGGCGACCGGGCTGCGGACAGCCACCAACATGATCGCCACCGACTGGCGGCAACTGGCCCACGCCGTCAAGGCGGACGCGGTGGACATCCCGCTGGCCGACCCGCACTTCTGGACGATGCACGGTGCGGTGCGGGTCGCGCAGCTCTGTGACGCCTGGGGGCTGACCTGGGGTGCGCACTCCAACAACCACTTCGACGTCTCGCTGGCGATGTTCACCCAGGTCGCGGCGGCGGCGCCGGGCGCGATCACCGCGATCGACACCCACTGGATCTGGCAGGACGGCCAGCGCCTGACCCGCGACCCGCTCACCATCCGCGACGGCCGCCTCACCCTCCCCGACCGCCCGGGTCTGGGCGTCGACCTGGACTGGCCGCGGGTGGAGGCCGCCCAGGAGCGCTACCACGCCCTCGGCCTCGACGGCCGGGACGACGCGGCGGCGATGCGGTACCTGATCCCGGGCTGGCGCTTCGACCCGAAACGGCCGGCGCTGGTCCGGTGAGTGCGGGTCGCCGCGCCCTGCGGGCCGTCTACGTTGCAGGCCCTCACCCCGTACGCCACGGCCCTGTGCCCCGTACGCCGCCGCCTCCCGGTGGTGCTCAGGTGGCGCTGTTGACCACGCTCAGGGGGAGGAGCTTCTTGCCGGTGGGGCCGGTCTGGATATGGGTGTCCATGGCCGGGCACACCCCGCAGTCGAAGCACGGTGTCCAGCGGCAGTCCTCGACCTCCGTCTCGTCGAGGGCGTCCTGCCAGTCCTCCCAGAGCCAGTCCTTGTCGAGGCCGGAGTCGAGGTGGTCCCAGGGGAGGACCTCCTCGTAGGAGCGCTCGCGGGTGGTGTACCAGTCGACGTCCACGCCGAAGGGGGCCAGGGCCTTGTCCGCGCAGCGCATCCAGCGGTCGTAGGAGAAGTGCTCGCGCCAGCCGTCGAAGCGTCCGCCGTCCTCGTAGACCGCGCGGATCGCGGCGCCGATGCGGCGGTCGCCGCGGGAGAGGAGGCCCTCGACGATGCCGGGCTTGCCGTCGTGGTAGCGGAAGCCGATGGAGCGGCCGTACTTCTTGTCGCCGCGGATCTTGTCGCGGAGCTTTCCGAGGCGGGCGTCGGTCTCCTCGGCGGAGAGCTGGGGCGCCCACTGGAAGGGGGTGTGGGGTTTGGGGACGAAGCCGCCGATCGACACCGTGCAGCGGATGTCGCCGGAGCCGGAGACCTCGCGGCCCTTGGCGATCACGTTCATCGCCATGTCGGCGATCTGGAGGACGTCCTCGTCGGTCTCGGTGGGCAGGCCGCACATGAAGTACAGCTTCACCTGGCGCCAGCCGTTGCCGTAGGCGGTGGCGACCGTCCGGATCAGGTCCTCCTCGGAGACCATCTTGTTGATGACCTTGCGCATGCGCTCGCTGCCGCCCTCGGGGGCGAAGGTGAGGCCGGAGCGGCGGCCGTTGCGGGTCAGCTCGTTGGCGAGGTCGACATTGAAGGCGTCCACGCGGGTGGACGGGAGGGAGAGGCCGATCTTGTCCTCTTCGTAGCGGTCGGCGAGGCCCTTGGCGATGTCGCCGATCTCGCTGTGGTCCGCGGAGGACAGGGAGAGCAGGCCGACCTCCTCGAAGCCGGTCGCCTTCAGGCCCTTGTCGACCATCTCGCCGATGCCGGTGATGGAGCGCTCGCGCACCGGGCGGGTGATCATGCCCGCCTGGCAGAAGCGGCAGCCCCGGGTGCAGCCCCGGAAGATCTCCACGGACATGCGCTCATGGACCGTCTCGGCGAGGGGGACCAGGGGCTGCTTGGGGTAGGGCCACTCGTCCAGGTCCATCACCGTGTGCTTGGAGATCCGCCACGGCACACCGGAACGGTTCGGTACGACCCGTCCGATCCGGCCGTCCGGCAGGTACTCCACGTCGTAGAAGCGCGGGATGTAGACGGCACCGGTCTTCGCCAGGCGCAGCAGCACCTCGTCCCGGCCGCCGGGACGGCCCTCCGCCTTCCAGGCCCGGATGATCCGGGTCATGTCCAGCACGGCCTGCTCGCCGTCGCCGATGACGGCCGCGTCGATGAACTCGGCGATCGGCTCCGGGTTGAAGGCGGCATGGCCTCCGGCCAGGACGATGGGGTCGTCCACCGTGCGGTCCGCGGCGGCCAGCGGGATGCCGGCCAGGTCCAGCGCGGTGAGCAGATTGGTGTAGCCCAGCTCGGTGGAGAAGGACACGCCGAGCACGTCGAACGCCTTCACCGGGCGGTGCGCGTCCACCGTGAACTGCGGCACGCGGTGCTCCCGCATCAGCGCCTCCAGATCCGGCCACACGCTGTAGGTGCGCTCGGCGAGGACGCCCTCCTGCTCGTTCAGCACCTCGTAGAGGATCATGACGCCCTGGTTGGGGAGCCCGACCTCGTACGCGTCCGGGTACATGAGCGCCCAGCGCACATCGCAGGAGTCCCAGTCCTTCACGGTGGAGTTCAGTTCTCCACCGACGTACTGGATCGGCTTCTGCACATGCGGGAGCAGGGCTTCGAGCTGCGGGAAAACCGACTCGGCAGACATCGCGGACTTTCGTGAGCTGACGGGGGCGCCCCCGGCCGGAGGCCGGTCCGGGGAAGAGGAGTGACCATCCAGCCTAACGCGACGGAAGGGGCTCTTCGTACGTCCTGACGATCGGCCCGAGTGCGGGCTGATCATCGAGCCGAGGGTGGTTCCGGTTCCGCGGTCCGAGGGTGGTTCGGGGTCGGCGGTCCGAGGGTGGCTCCGGCACGCACTCCGGCCAGTGGCCCGAGGAGGGTTCCGGCCAGCGGGCCGAGGGTGGCTCAGGGCGGCGGCCCGGGAATGGCTCCGGCGCGCACTCCGGCCAGCGGGCCGAGGGTGACTCGCGGCGGCCCGGTTCCGTCCGGTGCCCCGGGGCGGTGCCGCGTCCGGGTTCAGGCCGGTACCGTCTCGCGGATCGGTCGCCACAGGCCCGGCAGCTCGCGTTCCGCGTCCGCCGCCCGCTGTTCCTCCCTGCCGTACAGGACGCCGTAGGTGAACGCGCTCTCCCCCGCCGTGTGGGCCTGGCGGGCCAGGTCGCGGAGGGCCTCGCGGGTCATCACGCTGTCCTGGTGGTCGCCCAGCAGGCTCTGCACCGCCTTCATCGACTTCACCAGCCCGCCCGCCGGGCCCCCGAGCGCCGGTACGGCCGCCTCCGCCGCGTAGCGGGCCCGCTTCGCCTTCTTGCGGGCCTCGTGCAGCGCGAAGTCCCGGTCGGGTCCGGGGGGCAGCCCCAGCGCCTGGTCCACCAGCACGGCCAGCTTGTCGAAGTCCTTGCGCACGGCCTTGGCGATCACCTTCGCCGGGTCCCCCGCGGCCGGCTCCAGCAGCGGCGGCTCGGCCAGCAGGGCATCCAGCGCGCCGAGCAGCGCCAGATACCGCCGCCCGTCCAGTACGGCGATCAGCCGGCGCCGGGAGCCGCCGCGCCGGGCGTGCGACCAGGTGCGCAACCGGGTGCGGACGGGGCCGACGGTCAGGGTGCGGGGCAGGGCGCCGATGGTGTCGGTGAGCCGCTCGGTCAGCACCTCCTGGTCCCGGTCCACGCCCAGTTCCCCGGCGAGCCACTTCAGCTCCTCGCCGATCGGGTCGGTCACCGCCCGGTCCAGCAGCTTCCCGTACGACTTGAAGGCGCTGCGGGTGCGCCGGGTCGCCACCCGCATGCGGTGCACCGAGTCGTACACATCGCGGCGCACGGCCGGGTCCAGCGCCACGATCGTGTCCCGCTGCTCGCGCAGATACGCCAGCAGGTGGTCTCCGGCGGTGGCGGGCGGGGCCGGTTTCCGGCTCGCCCTCCGGTGCTTTCTCCTCTTCTTCGGGGCGGTCTCGGTGAGCGCCCGCGCCAGCTTCGACGGCGACTTCGACGGCCGTACCCCTGCCTTCAGCAGCCGCTTCTCGACCTTGTCCAGCACGGCCGGGTCCGCCCCGTCGGCCAGCTCCACCTCGATCTCGGTCCACTGCGCCCGCCCGCCGCCCCCGGTGAGCCGCTCGGCCCGTACGGCGTCCACGCTCACCTCGGCCAGCAGGCGTCCCTCGCCGTCGGTCAGCTCCCGGACGTCCCGCGCGGAGCGCAGCCGCACCACCGGCAGCAGCTCGGTGTCCCGGACCCGGGACCGGATCAGCCCGGCGAGGTCGCGCGGCAGGGTGTCGGACAGGGGGGCCTGGATCTCGTCCCGCACCCCGGGGGACACCGGGAACTTCAGATGCCAGCCCGCGTCCGAGCCGCCGGTGCGGCGGCGCAGGGTGATGGCGGCCCCGGCGAGGCGTTCGTCGGCGGTGTCGTAGTAGGTGGCGTCCAGTTCGGCGAGGCCCTTGTCCACGACCGCCGCCACCCCGGCCACTCCGGTCAGATCCGGCAGGCCACTCTCGTCGGATTCGTATTTGCGCTCGATTTCACGCTTCGTCTCCGCCATGAACCGACCCTAATGGCAGTCGCGCCGCGATGGCAGAGTGCACCCGGGGTGAACCGGGGGAAAACGACCGGCAAGGGCATCGCAAAGCCGCCCCAGCCGATCTCGCGTCCGGCGCACGGCTCACGCCGCCATCGCAGGTCTCACTCCGGCATCGGATGCCTCACGCCGACATCGGACGTCTCACTCCGACATCGGATCCCTCACGCCGACATCGGGCGCTGCACTCTGATCGACTGCAACAGCCCCACCGCCACCCACACGGCGAACATCGACGACCCCCCGTACGACACGAACGGCAGCGGCAGACCCGTCACCGGCATGATCCCCAGGGTCATCCCGATGTTCTCGAACGCCTGGAACGCGAACCACGCCACGATCCCCGCCGCCACGATCGTCCCGTACAGCTCGGTCGTCTCCCGGGCGATCCGGCACGCCCGCCAGAGCAGGACGCCGAGCAGCACGATGATCAGTCCGGCGCCGAGAAAGCCCAGCTCCTCACCGGCGACCGTGAAGACGAAGTCGGTCTGCTGCTCCGGCACGAACTGCCCAGTGGTCTGGGAGCCCTGGAACAGCCCCGACCCGGTCAGCCCGCCCGAACCGATCGCGATCCGCGCCTGATTGGTGTTGTACCCGACCCCGGCCGGGTCCAGCTCGGGGTTGGCGAAGGCGGCGAAGCGGTTGATCTGGTACTCGTCGAGAATCCCGAGCTGCCAGATCGCGAGCGCGCCCGTGGTGCCCGCGCCCAGCAGACCGAAGATCCAGCGGTTGGAGGCGCCGGAGGCCAGCAGCACCCCCAGCACGATGATGACCATCACCATCACCGAGCCGAGGTCCGGCATCAGCATCACGATCAGCATCGGCACGGTCGCCAGACCCAGCGCCTGGAGCACCGTCCGGTGGTCGGGGTAGGGCTTGTCGCCCGCGTCCACCCGGGCCGCCAGCAGCATCGCCATGCCCAGGATGATGGTGACCTTCACGAACTCCGACGGCTGGAGCGAGAAGCCGCCGCCGACCTGGATCCAGGAGTGGGCGCCGTTGACCGTGGAGCCGAGCGGGGTGAGCACCAGCAGGATCAGCAGGACCGACGCCCCGTAGAGGATCGGTACCGCCGTGCGCAGGGTGCGGTGGCCGAGCCAGACCGTGCCGATCATCAGGGCGACGCCGATACCGGTGTTGAGCAAATGCCGGAACAGGAAGTAGTAGGGGTCGCCCTGGTTCAGCTCGGTGCGGTTGCGGGTCGCGGACCAGACCAGCAGCGAGCCGATGAGGGACAGGGCGAGCGCCGACAGCAGTATCGGCCAGTCGAGCCGGCGGGCCAGCGAGTCCCGGGCCAGCAGCCGGGTCCATCCGGCCCGCTCCGGTCCGTACCCGGACACGTGGAAGCTGTTCGCCCCGGTCATGAGCCCGCCGCCTTCCGGCCGTCCGTCAGCGCGGCCGGCAGAGCGCCCCGCGCCCCGGCGGCCCGCCTCGGCATGAGCCGCCGTGGCCTGCCGCCGCCGGGCGCCTCCTGATGTCCCGTCGCCGCCGATCCCGTCGCCGAGCCCGTCAGGGCCGCCGCCGCACCGACCGGCCCGCAGCACCCCGGCCCGGGACCCGGTCCGGAGCCGGACCCGGAGCCGGACCCCGGACCACCGCCCCGCGATCCCCCGCCCCGGCGTCGGCGCCTGCGCGTCTCCCGGTTCGTGTTCGCCTCCGGCGACTGCGGGGTGCCCGCCGGGAGCTGGCCCCCGGTCGGCTCCTCCGGGCCCTTCTGGTATGCCTGCTGCTCCTTCGCCGGGTCCTTGGAGATCTTCGGCGAGGTGATCGTGCCGTCCGTGCGGACCTTGGGCAGGGACTTCTGCGGCGTCGGCAGCAGCGCGTTCTTCTCGGTGATCGTGCCGTCGTCGGAGACCCCGTACAGCGCGTCGTATATGTTGCGCACGGCCGGTCCGGAGGCCCCGGAGCCCGTACCGCCCTGGGAGATCGTCATCACGATCGCGTAGTCCTCGGTGTACGTGGCGAACCACGAGGTGGTCTGCTTGCCGTAGACCTCCGCCGTGCCCGTCTTGGCGTGCATCGCGATCTCGTCCTGCGGCCAGCCGCCGAACCGCCAGGCCGCCGTACCCCGGGTCGCCACGCCTTCGAGCGCCTCGTCCATCTGCTTGAGGGTGGCCTGATCGACCGGCAGCTTGCCGTGCGACTTCGGCTCGATCTCCGTGACCTGCTTGCCGTCGGCGCTGACCACGGCCTTGCCGACGGTGGGGTTGTAGAGCGTGCCGCCGTTGGCGATGGCCGCGTAGATGGTGGCCATCTGGATCGGCGTCACCAGGGTGTCGCCCTGGCCGATGGAGTAGTTGATCTCGTCACCGGCGCGCATCTTGTTGCCTTCGAGGCAGTTCTCGTAGGCGATGATCTCGACGTAGGAGCCGTCCTTCTTGCCGGTCTTGCACCAGGCGTCCTTGTTGGCCTCCCAGTACTCCTGCTTCCACTGGCGGTCCGGGACCCGGCCGGTGACCTCGTTGGGCAGGTCGATGCCGGTCACCGCGCCGAGGCCGAACTCATGGGCGGCCTTGTAGAAGTAGTCGTTGGGCTTGCCCTTGGGGTCGATGCCGCCGTCCTTCTTCCACTCGTTGTGGGCGAGGGAGTAGTAGACGGTGTCGCAGGACACCTCCAGGGCGCGGCCCAGGTCGATCGAGCCGTGGTTCTGCGACTCGAAGTTCTTGAAGACCTGGCCGCCGACCGAGTACGAGCTGGAGCAGTTGTATCCGCCGTCGAAGTCGTAGCCCGCCTGGACCGCGGCGGCCGTGGAGACCACCTTGAAGATGGAGCCGGGGGCCGCCTGACCCTGTATGGCCCGGTTGAGCAGCGGGTAGTTGGAGGACTTGCCGGTGAGCGCCGCGTAGTCCTTGGCGGAGATGCCGCCCACCCAGGCGTTGGGGTCGTAGGTCGGGTTGGAGGCCATGGCGACGACCCGGCCGGTCTTGGCCTCCATCACCACGACCGCGCCCGCGTCGGCCTTGTAGGTCTCCTGGGTGTTGCGGTCCCACTCCTTGCGGGCCGCCTTCATCGCCTCGTTCAGCTCGAACTCGGCGACCCGCTGCACCCGGGCGTCGATGCTGGTGACCAGGTTGGCGCCGGGCTCGGCCGGGTCCGCCTCGGCCTCGCCGATGACCCGGCCCAGGTTGTCCACCTCGTAGCGGGTGACCCCGGCCTTGCCGCGCAGCTCCGCGTCGTACTCCCGCTCCAGGCCGGAGCGGCCGACCTGGTCGGAGCGGAGATACGGCGAGTCGGTGTCCTGGGCCTTCTGGAGCTCGTCGTCGGTGACCGGGGAGAGGTAGCCGAGGACCTGGGCGGTGTTGGCCCCGCCCGGCGCGGCATAGCGGCGGACGGCCTGGGGTTCGGCGGTGATGCCGGGGAAGTCCTCGGCGCGCTCACGGATCTGGAGGGCCTGGCGCGCGGTGGCCTCGTCGGTGATCGGGATCGGCTGGTACGGCGAGCCGTTCCAGCAGGGCTGGGGGGTCTCGGCGTCGCACAGCCGGACCTTCTCCTGGACCTCCTTGGGCGCCATGCCCAGGACGCCCGCCAGCTTGGCGAGCACCCCGGCGCCGTCGTCCGGCATCTTCAGCAGCTCGGTGCGGGAGGCGGAGACCACCAGCCGGGTCTCGTTGTCCGCGAGGGGCACTCCGCGCGCGTCCAGGATCGAGCCGCGCACGGCGGGGTCGACGACCTGCTGGACATGGTTGCCCGATGCCTCCTTCGCGTACTCGGCGCCCTCGCGGATCTGGAGGTACCAGAGCCGGCCGCCGAGCGTGCCGAGGAGGGAGAGGACGAGGATCTGGATGACGACGAGCCGGATCTGGACCCGTGGGGTCCGGCCGGTCTCGGGGATGTTGGTCACTGCGGCTGCCTCCCCCTCTCAGTGTGCGTACGCGTACGGATGCGGATGCAGGTATGGGTATGGGTGCACGGCTGATGCGTGTGCGTGTACGAGTGAGGAACGAGCGGCCGACACGGCCGGGTTCCGTCCCCGCTCCCCCGTTCGGGTGAACTGCCCTGCGGTCACAGCCGCTTGACCCCCTTGATGCGCCCGGCCCGGGCCACCCGGGCGCGCGCCGCCTTCACCTTCAGTCCGCCGAGACCGCCGCGCTGGTTGCCGATGCGCAGTCCGGTGCCGGAGGAGAGCCAGCCGGAGGAGATGTCGGCGTTCTTCGCGGCGGCGGAGGACTCGGCCAGCGGGTCGTTGTCCGCGCGGCGGGCCAGCGCCATGACGCCGGGGACCACGAACGGGGCCAGCAGCAGGTCGTACAGCGCCGCCGTGAACAGCAGGCTGGGCAGGCCGACATGGCGGGCGGCGGTGTCGCCGACGAGGGCGCCCACGCCCGCGTACAGCAGGGTCGTGCCGAGCGCGGCGGCCACGACGACCACCATGGGGGCCGTCGCCGACTTCAGGCGGCCGTTCTCCGGCTTGACCAGACCGGCCAGATAGCCGATCACACAGAGCACCAGCGCGTAGCGGCCGGCGGCGTGGTCGGCGGGCGGGGCGAGGTCGGAGAGCAGTCCGGCGCCGAAGCCGATCAGGGCGCCGCCGACATGGCCGTACACCAGGGCGAGGCCGAGGACGGTGAGCAGTACCAGGTCGGGGACGGCGCCCGGCAGATGCAGCCGGGCCAGCACGCTGACCTGGATGACCAGGGCGACGACGACCAGGGTGGTGGAGAGCAGGATCCGGTTGAAGCGCATGAGTGGTTCAGCTCCCCTACTGCCCTTGCGGGTCTCGCTGGTTGGTGGCTCCGGGCAGGCCGGGCAGGTCCTGGGCGCTCGGCAGTTCCCGGGCACCGCCCTGCGGGTCCGGACCGCCCTGCCGGTTCTGCCCGGCGGGTTCTTCCCGGGTGCCGGTGTCCTGCCCGGCGCCGGTCCCGTCTCCGGTGCCGGTCGCTTCCCCGGTGCCGGGCTCCGGCTCCCGGCCGCCCTGCTGCCGCTCGCCGCCCGCCTGCTCCTCCAGCGGTAGTTCGCCGTCGGCGCCGGGGGTCACGGTCACCGTGACGGTCGGGGTGGGAGTGGCCCTGGGCCGGTCGGGCAGGACGGCGTCCCGCGGGTCCTTCTTCGGGGCCTCGACGACCACGCCCACGATGTCCAGCTTGCTGAAGCCGACGTACGGCGTCACATACAGCGTGCGGGTCAGATCGCCGCCGGACGGGTCGACCCGCGAGACGACCCCGACCGGGACCCCCGGCACGAACGGCTTGTCGGCCTCGGAGCCGAAGGTCACCAGCCGGTCGCCCTTCTTGATCTCGGCCTTGCCGTTGAGGAGTTCGACGCGCAGCGGCCGGTCGCCCTGGCCGGAGGCGAAGCCGAGTTCGTCGTTGCCCTCCATCCGGGTGCCGACGGTGAAGTCGGGGTCGTTGGCGAGCAGCACGGTCGAGGTGTGCGGGCCGACGGTGGTGATCCGGCCGACCAGTCCGTCGCCGTTGAGGACGGTCATGTCACGCTTGATGCCGTCGTTGGCGCCAATGTCGATGGTGATGGTCCAGGAGAAGCCCTGGGCCGCCCCTATGGCGATGACCTCGGCGCCCTTGATGCCGTACTGGCCGTCGCCCGCGAGCTTCAGCATCGAGTCGAGCTGGGCGAGGCGGCTGCGGCCCCGGTCCTCGCTGCCGATCTGCGCCTTCAGCGCGGCGTTCTCCCGCTCCAGTGCGGCGAGCCGGTCGTGGCGCTCGCCCGAGTCGCGGACCGCGGCGATCGCGTTGCCCACCGGGTCGACCGCGGCGGCCACCCCGTTCTCGATCGGGCCGAAGACCGTCGCCGCGGCCTGCCGGGCTCCGTCGACGGGGGAGTCCTCACCGCCGCGGATGTCCACCGTGATCAGTGCGAACGCGATGGCGACCAGCAGCACCAGGAGCAGCCGGCTCTCTCGTGTGTCCCTCACGTGCGGCGGCCGTGCCCTTCCTCATAGGAATTCTCGGGTGGGTGGAGCGGGTATCCGATACGGCCCGCGCATCGGATACGGCGTGCATACGGAACAGAAACGGAACAGCTACGGATCGGATACGGAACACGGAACAGCGGCCGAGTCGGCAGCGGAGTCGGATGCGGATGCGGCGACTGAGCCGGATACGGGATGGATACGGAGTGGATACGGAAACGGAGGAATCGGAGGAAACGGGGGGAGCGGGTGGAGCGTATGGAGCGGATAGCTGGAGGGAGCTTATGCCGGTTAATCAACGATCCGCCGTACGAGAGGGGATCGTCTCGTACGGCGGAATCGAGGAGTTATGTCATCTGCGCGGCTGGGCGTCCAGCACCTGCTGGAGCGCCTCGAACTCCTCGACGCACTTTCCGGAGCCGAGCGCGACGCTGTCGAGCGGGTCCTCGGCGATGTGGATCGGCATTCCGGTCTCCCGGCGCAGCCGTTCGTCGAGTCCGCGCAGCAGCGCTCCGCCGCCGGTGAGAACGATTCCGCGGTCCATGATGTCGCCGGACAGCTCCGGCGGGCATTTGTCGAGCGTGGTCTTCACGGCGTCCACGATCGCGTTGACCGGCTCCTCGATCGCCTTGCGGACCTCGGCGGCGGAGATGACGACCGTCTTGGGCAGTCCGGACACCAGGTCCCGGCCGCGGATCTCGGTGTGCTCGTCGGCGTCGAGGTCGTAGGCGGAGCCGATCGTGATCTTGATCTGCTCGGCCGTGCGCTCACCCAGCAGGAGCGAGTACTCCTTCTTGATGTGCTGGATGATCGCGTTGTCCAGTTCGTCGCCCGCGACGCGGATGGACTGCGCGGTGACGATTCCGCCGAGCGAGATGACCGCGACCTCCGTGGTGCCGCCGCCGATGTCCACCACCATGTTGCCCGTGGCCTCGTGGACCGGGAGGCCGGAGCCGATGGCAGCGGCCATGGGCTCCTCGATGATGTGCACCTGGCGGGCGCCGGCCTGGGACGACGCCTCGATGACGGCGCGGCGCTCGACGCCCGTGATGCCCGAGGGCACACAGACGACGACCCGCGGCCGGGCGAGATACCGCCGCTTGTGAATCTTCAGGATGAAGTAGCGGAGCATCCGCTCGGTGATCTCGAAGTCGGCGATGACGCCGTCCTTCAGCGGACGCACCGCCACGATGTTGCCCGGGGTGCGTCCGATCATCTTCTTCGCCTCGGCGCCGACCGCGAGAATTCCACCGGTGTTGGTGTTGATCGCGACGACGGACGGCTCGTTGAGTACGATCCCGCGACCCCTGACGTACACCAGCGTGTTGGCGGTCCCGAGGTCGACAGCCATGTCACGGCCGATGAACGACATTGAGTTCCCCATCAGGATTCGTCTGGCCTTCCCACGGAGCTTTGAGGGCTTTTCAGGTAGGCGAGGTGGGTGCGGTGACGTGAAGGCTTCCATCGTAGACGCGCCTGCACGAACACTGCGCGAGGGTCTTCGCCATTGTCAGCAGATGGCGACCCGTCTCGCTTGTGGAGACGGTCCATCGGGGGCATTCGTTCCCCCGATCGCCACGCATATGCCAAAGGGCGGCCGAAAACGCCCGGCCGCCCCACCGTGGTCGACGCACGGCCGATGTGATCCGATTGACATCCCGTCAGGAACGTCCACGAAAACTCCCCCGGACGGCACGCCACCGGATGGGCCAATTCGGCCCGGATCGACACCGCCGGGAAGGCGCGGGGGACGCGGAGGGCGCGAGGGATGCGGAAGGAGGCCGAGGGGGGCGGGGGACTCGGTACCTCAGCCGCGGCCCGGGAAGAAGATCTTCACCTCGCGCTCGGCGGACTCCTCCGAGTCGGACGCGTGGATCAGGTTCTCGCGCACGATCACGCCGTAGTCACCGCGGATGGAGCCGGGCGCGGCGGCGATCGGGTCGGTCGGGCCGGCCAGCGCGCGCACACCCTCGATGACCCGGTCGCCCTCCACGATCAGCGCCACGACCGGACCGGAGGCCATGAACTCCATCAGCGGCTCGTAGAACGGCTTGCCCTTGTGCTCGCCGTAGTGCTGCTCCAGCGTCTCCTGGTCCAGCGTGCGCAGCTCCAGCGCGGTGATCCGCCAGCCGGCCTTGCGCTCGATACGGCCGATGATCTCGCCGGTCAGTCCGCGCCGCACGGCGTCGGGCTTGAGCAGGACGAGGGTGCGCTGGGTCACGTGAGGACTCCTTCTTACTACCTGACGGTGTGCGTGCGGTGGGACGAGGCTACAGGGCTGCCCCGAGCGGTCCTCACGCAGCGTCAGGCGAGGGCCCGGCCGGTCCGCCGCCCTGTGCCGCGAAGCGGGCCTTGGCCTCGTCGATCTTCCGCCCGTAGTGCACCGACGCCCACCACAGGCCGGCGAACATCGCCCCCAGGAAGAACATCAGCGGCACCACGAACCCGGCCAGGATCAGCGCCCCCTGGAGCGCCCAGCCCAGCGCGATGCCCCCGGGCCGGGTGACCAGCCCGCACAGCACCAGCGAGGCGAACATGGCGATCCCGCACACCGTCCACACCGTCTGGGTGGACAGGTCCGGGTCCTTCATGGCGACCAGCCCGGCGAAACCGATGATGAAGATCTCGCCGATCAGGGTCGACGACGTGAGCGTACGCATGACTTACCGACTCAGCCCTTCCCCAGCAGCAGCCGGGCCTCTCCCACGGTGATCACGGACCCGGTGACCAGCACCCCGCCGCCCGTGAACTCACCCTCCTCCTCGGCCAGCGTGATCGCGGCCTCCAGCGCGTCCGGCAGCCGCGGCTCGACCTGCACCCGCTCCTCGCCGAACACCTCCACCGCGACCGCCGCCAGCTCATCGGCGTCCATCGCGCGATGACTGGAGTTCTGGGTGACGACGATCTCCGCGAAGACCGGCTCCAGCGCCTCCAGCAACCCCCGTACGTTCTTGTCGGCGCTCGCGCCCACCACCCCGATCAGCCGGGTGAACTGGAACGCCTCCCCCACCGCCGCGGCGACCGCCCGCGCGCCCGCCGGGTTGTGCGCCGCGTCCAGCACGACGGTGGGCGAGCGCCGGACGACCTCCAGGCGGCCCGGCGAGGCCACCGAGGCGAACGCCTTGCGGACCGTGTCCAGGTCGAGCGGGTCGGAGCGCAGGGCGCCGACGCCGAAGAACGCCTCGACGGCGGCGAGCGCCACGGCCGCGTTGTGCGCCTGGTGGGCGCCGTGCAGCGGGAGGTACAGCTCGGGGTACTCGCCGCCGAGCCCGCGCAGGGTGACGAGCTGCCCGCCGACGGCGACGCTCCGCTCGACGACCCCGAACTCCAGGCCCTCGCGCGCCACCGTGGCATCGACCTCGACGGCCTTCTTCAGCAGCACCTGCGCCGCGTCCACCGGCTGCTGGGCCATGATCACGGTGGCGTCCGGCTTGATGATCCCGGACTTCTCCGCCGCGATCTCACCGGGCGTGGAGCCGAGCCGGTCGGTGTGGTCGAGATCGATGGGGGTGACGACGGCCACGTCCCCGTCGATCACATTCGTCGCGTCCCAGGTGCCGCCCATGCCGACCTCGACCACCGCGACATCGACGGGCGCGTCGGCGAAGGCGGCGTAGGCCATGCCGGTGAGCACCTCGAAGAACGACAGCCGGTAGTCCTGGGCGGTGTCGACCATCTCGACGTACGGCTTGATGTCCCGGTACGTCTCGATGAAGCGCTCGGCGGAGATCGGGGCGCCGTCGAGGCTGATCCGCTCGGTGACCGACTGGACGTGGGGGGAGGTGTACCGGCCCGTGCGCAGCTCGAAGGCGCCGAGCAGGGCCTCGATCATGCGGGCGGTGGAGGTCTTGCCGTTGGTGCCGGTGATGTGCAGCGAGGGGTAGGTGCGCTGCGGCTCGCCGAGGACGTCCATCAGGGCGGCGATCCGGGTGACCGAGGGCTCCAGCTTGGTCTCGCCCCAGCGGGTGGCCAGCTCGGCCTCGACCTCGCGCAGCGCGGCGTCGACCTCCGGGTCCTCGGGGCGGGCCGGTACACCGGCGTGTGCCTGGGCGCCGCCCTGGGTCCGGAGCGTGCGGCTGCCCGCTTCGATCACGGCGAGGTCGGGGTCGCGGTCGGTCTCTTCGCCGACGATGTCGTCGAACGGGTCGTCGCTGTGGCTGTCACTCACGGGGTCAGTCTAAGGCGGGGGGCTTGAGGGGCGGGGGTGGTGGGGTGGGGGGTGAGGGGGGGGTGGCTGGGCCGGGTGGGTAGGTGCGGGTCTCCTGTGGCTGGGCGCGCAGTTCCTCCCCCAGAGGGGGTACCCCCAGCGCCCCTAAATGCCCTCCAGTCACCCGTGCTCCCAAAGCCCCCCGGCCACCCGTGCCCTACGCCTCCGGCAGGCCCGCGAGCTGGGCCGTGATGCGGGTGATGTCCGCCTCCGCCTTCGACAGGCGGGTCCGGATCTTGTCCACCACCTGGTCGGGGGCCTTCGCGAGGAACGCCTCGTTGCCGAGCTTGCCCGTGGCCTGGGCCTTCTCCTTCTCGGCGGCGGCGAGATCCTTGGTGAGGCGCTTGCGCTCCGCCGCCACGTCGATCGTGCCGGAGAGGTCGAGGGCGACCGAGGCGCCGGCCACCGGGAGGGTCGCCGTCGCCGAGAAGTCGCCGCCCTCGGGCTGGAGCCGGAGGAGCTGGCGGATGGCGGCCTCGTGCGGGGCCAGCGCCGTACCGTCCAGGGTCAGCCGGGCCGGGACGCGCTGGCCGGGCTGGAGGCCCTGGTCGGCGCGGAAGCGCCGGACCTCGGTGATGACGGACTGGAGCGACTCGATCTCGCGCTCGGCGGCGGCGTCCCGGAACCCGCTGTCGGCCGGCCAGTCGGCGATGACGACCGACTCGCCGCCCGTGAGGGTCGTCCACAGGGTCTCGGTGACGAAGGGGACGACCGGGTGGAGCAGCCGCAGGGTGACGTCCAGGACCTCGCCGAGGACGCGCTTCGACACCTCGGCCGGCTCGCCGCCCGCCTGGAACGTCGTCTTGGACAGCTCGACGTACCAGTCGAAGACCTCGTCCCAGGCGAAGTGGAACAGGGCGTCGGAGAGCTTGGCGAACTGGAAGTCGTCGTAGAGGGCGTCGACCTCGGAGACGACCGCGTTGAGGCGGGAGAGGATCCAGCGGTCGGTGGCGGACATCCGGGACGGGTCCGGCAGCGGGCCCTCCACCGTCGCGCCGTTCATCAGGGCGAAGCGGGTGGCGTTCCAGATCTTGTTGGCGAAGTTGCGCGAGCCCTGGACCCAGTCCTCGCCGATCGGGACGTCGACGCCCGGGTTGGCGCCGCGGGCGAGGGTGAAGCGCAGGGCGTCGGAGCCGTACTTGTCCATCCAGTCCAGCGGGTTGACCGCGTTGCCGAAGGACTTGGACATCTTCTTGCCGAACTGGTCGCGGACCATGCCGTGCAGGGCGATGGTGTGGAAGGGCGGGGTGCCGTCCATCGCGTAGAGGCCGAACATCATCATCCGGGCGACCCAGAAGAAGAGGATGTCGTAGCCGGTGACCAGGACGGAGTTCGGGTAGAACTTCGCGAGCGACTCGGTCCGTTCGGGCCAGCCCAGGGTGGAGAAGGGCCACAGGCCGGACGAGAACCAGGTGTCCAGGACGTCGGTGTCCTGGCGCCAGCCCTCGCCGGTGGGCGGCTCGTCGTCGGGGCCGACGCAGACGACCTCGCCGTCCGGGCCGTACCAGACCGGGATGCGGTGGCCCCACCAGAGCTGGCGGGAGATGGTCCAGTCGTGGAGGTTGTCGACCCAGTCGAAGTACCGCTTCTCCATCTCCTGGGGGTGGATCGCGACCCGGCCGTCACGGACCGCGTCACCGGCGGCCCGGGCCAGCGGGCCGACCTTGACCCACCACTGGAGGGAGAGCCGCGGCTCGATGGTGGTCTTGCAGCGCGAGCAGTGCCCGACGGAGTGGACGTAGGGGCGCTTCTCGGCGACGATCCGGCCCTCGGCGCGCAGCGCGGCGACGATGGCGGAGCGGGCCTCCAGCCGGTCCAGGCCCTGGAAGGGGCCGGGGACGGTGATCACGGCGTGCTCGTCCATCACGGTGATGGCGGGCAGGTCGTGGCGGCGGCCGATCTCGAAGTCGTTGGGGTCGTGGGCCGGGGTGACCTTGACGGCGCCCGTGCCGAACTCCGGGTCGACGTGCTCGTCGGCAACGACCGGGATGGAGCGGTCGGTGAGGGGGAGGCGGATCAGCTTCCCGATCAGGTGCGCGTACCGCTCGTCGGTGGGGTGCACGGCGACCGCGGTGTCCCCGAGCATGGTCTCGGCGCGGGTGGTGGCGACGACGATGGTGTCCTCGCCCTCGCCGTACTGCATGGAGACGAGTTCGCCGTCGTCGTCCTGGTACTCGACCTCGATGTCGGAGATCGCGGTGAGACAGCGCGGGCACCAGTTGATGATGCGCTCCGCGCGGTAGATCAGCTCGTCGTCGTAGAGCCGCTTGAAGATGGTCTGGACGGCGCGGGACAGGCCCTCGTCCATGGTGAACCGCTCGCGGTTCCAGGCGACGCCGTCGCCGAGGCGGCGCATCTGGCCGGAGATCTGGCCGCCGGACTCGCCCTTCCACTGCCAGACCCGCTCGACGAACGCCTCCCGGCCCAGGTCGTGCCGGGACTTGCCCTCCTTGCCGAGTTCGCGCTCGACGACGTTCTGGGTGGCGATGCCGGCGTGGTCCATGCCGGGCTGCCAGAGCGTCTCGAAGCCCTGCATCCGCTTGCGGCGGGTGAGGGCGTCGATGAGGGTGTGCTCGAAGGCGTGCCCCAGATGGAGCGAGCCGGTGACGTTGGGCGGCGGGATGACGATGGTGTACGGCGGCTTGTCGCTCTGCGCGTCGGCCTCGAAGTAACCGCGTTCCACCCAGCGCTCGTACAGCGGGCCCTCTACGTCGGCCGGCGCGTACTGGGTCGGCAGTTCGATGTGGGGCGCTGTGGGCTGCTGCTGAGCGTTCTCGGTCACGGGCCCAGTTTAGGGGTGTCACGGGCCCGTCCCGAAACGCGATTGCTTTGTAACGGTGGGGACCCCGATGGCCTGCGAATCCGGTGCCTGGTCCAGGATGTCAGGAACACATAAGCAGCCACAGGGGGAACCTAGAAATGAGCTACAACCAGCCGGGCCCGTACGGCGGGCCGCCCCAGCAGCCCGGACCGCACGGCCAGCCGGGCCCCTACGGTCAGCCGGGCCCCTATGGCCAGCCGCCGCAGGCACCGCAGCCCGGCTACGGCTACCCCCAGCAGCCGCCCGCACCGCCGCAGGGCCAGCCCGGTTACGGCTACCCGCAGCAGCCCGGCACCCCCCAGCAGCCCGGCCCCTACGGCCAGCAGCCGAACCCGTACGGCCAGCAGCCCCCCGGCCAGCCCCCGTACGGCGGGCCCCAGCCCCCGGCTCCCGGCGGCGGCAAGAAGAAGACGGGTCTGATCATCGGCGCGGTCGCGGTGGTCGCGGCGATCGGCGTCGGCGCGTACTTCGTCATCGGCGGCGGCTCGGGCGGGGCGGGCGGCATCGAGGACGACGGCCCGCACAAGCTGAGCGCCCCGGCGACGGTCCTCGACCAGTACGACCGCTTCGGTGAGCCCACCGAGGAGGAGGCGAGCGCGAGCGACGCCAAGGACCTGGAGAAGGCCGGAATCACCGACCCCACCTCGGTCGGCGCCGTCTACTCGACCGCGGACCTCGAATCCATCGAGGACCCGACCGAGATGGGCGACGCCGAGAACCTCACCTACTTCGGTGTGTACGGCAAGGTGAAAGACCCGCAGGCCACGCTCGACTCCACCTTCGCGGAGATGAAGAAGGAGTCGGGCGGCGAGGACATCACGTTCGTCGGCGAGGCCAAGTCCGTCGAACCGGCCAGCCTGGACGGCGCGGTGATGAAGTGCCAGCAGGTGGAGTCGCCGAGCGTGCTCACCGGGGAGAAGCAGAACACCTATCTCTGCATCTGGGCCGACTACAGCACCATGGGCGTGGTCGAGCCGACCGCCGGTACCAAGACGTACACCCTGGACGAGGCCGCGAAGCTGGCGGCCGACCTCCGCAAGGAGGTCCGCGTCAAGAAGTGACGCGGTTCGAAGCAACGGGAAGGGCCCCGGTCACCTCGACCGGGGCCCTTCCCTTGTGCCGCGTACCGTGCCGTCGGTCAGGCCGACTTCTGCTCCCCGGGACCGCGGCCCCGCGAATCCCTCGGGATCAGGGTCGGGTTGACGTTGGAGAGGACGACATCGGCGGTGATGACGACCCGGGCCACATCCTTGCGGGACGGGACCTCGTACATGACCGCCTGGAGGACCTCCTCCATGATGGCGCGCAGGCCGCGGGCGCCGGTCTGGCGGAGGATGGCCTGGTCGGCGATGGCTTCGAGGGCCTCGCGCTCGAAGTCCAGCTCCACACCGTCGAGTTCGAAGAGGCGCTGGTACTGCTTCACCAGCGCGTTGCGCGGCTCGACCAGGATCTGGAGGAGCGCCTCGCGGTCCAGGTTGTGCACCGAGGTGATGACCGGGAGACGGCCGATGAACTCGGGGATCATGCCGAACTTGACCAGGTCCTCCGGCATCACGTTCTCGAACTGGTCCTTGGCCTCCAGCTCCCGCTTGGAGCGGATGGTGGCGCCGAAGCCGATGCCCTTGGCGCCCGCCCGGGACTCGATGATCTTCTCCAGGCCCGCGAAGGCACCGCCCACGATGAACAGCACATTCGTGGTGTCGATCTGGATGAACTCCTGGTGGGGGTGCTTGCGTCCGCCCTGCGGCGGAACGGACGCGGTGGTGCCCTCCAGGATCTTCAGCAGGGCCTGCTGCACGCCCTCGCCGCTGACATCCCGTGTGATCGACGGGTTTTCACTCTTCCGCGCGACCTTGTCGATCTCATCGATGTAGATGATCCCGGTCTCGGCCTTCTTGACGTCGTAGTCGGCCGCCTGGATCAGCTTGAGCAGGATGTTCTCCACGTCCTCGCCCACATAGCCCGCCTCGGTCAGCGCCGTGGCGTCGGCGATGGCGAACGGTACGTTCAGCATCCGGGCCAGGGTCTGGGCGAGGAGGGTCTTGCCGGAGCCGGTGGGGCCCAGCAGCAGGATGTTGGACTTGGCCAGCTCGATGGCGTCGTCCCGTCCCTGGGCGCCGCCGTTCTCACCGGCCTGGACGCGCTTGTAGTGGTTGTACACCGCGACGGAGAGCGCCTTCTTGGCCGGTTCCTGACCTACGACGTATCCCTCCAGGAACTCGTAGATCTCGCGCGGCTTGGGCAGTTCCTCCCAGCGCACCTCGCTGGTCTCGGCCAGCTCTTCCTCGATGATCTCGTTGCAGAGATCGATGCACTCGTCGCAGATGTACACACCGGGGCCTGCGATGAGCTTCTTGACCTGCTTCTGGCTCTTGCCGCAGAACGAGCACTTGAGCAGATCGCCGCCGTCACCGATGCGTGCCACGGTGTGCTTCCCCTTCGCCTGGGAGCTGCCTGGACCCTTCCGGGTACAGCGGCTCCTGGTGCTGCCTTATGTCGACGGTACCTTGCCGGGCCCCCCGTTCGGGCCCCCCTTGGCGCGGTTCACTTTGACGTGCACCGAGTCGGGCACCGGGGCGAACCATGCCAAGGGGCGGCAGACGATACTCCCCCGGGCGCCGGTCGCGCTCGGCCCGGGGTGCGCCGTCCGTGTCAGCGCACGGAGGCGTTGTTCATCTTGCGGGTCGAGATGATCTGGTCGATCAGGCCGTAGGCCAGGGCGTCCTCGGCCGTGAGGATCTTGTCGCGCTCGATGTCCTCGCGGATCTGCTCGATCGGCGTGGTGGAGTGCTTGGCCAGCATCTCCTCCAGTTGCGCGCGCATCCGCAGGATCTCGTTCGCGGCGATCTCCAGGTCCGAGACCTGACCGCGGCCCGTCTCGCTGTAGGGCTGGTGGATCAGCACCCGCGCGTTCGGCAGGGCCATCCGCTTGCCCTCGCTGCCGGCCGCGAGCAGGATCGCCGCGGCGGAGGCCGCCTGGCCCATGCAGACCGTCTGGATGTCGGGCTTCACGAACTGCATGGTGTCGTAGATCGCGGTCAGCGCGGTGAAGGAGCCACCGGGGCTGTTGATGTAGACCGAGATGTCGCGGTCCGGGTCCATCGACTCCAGGCACAGGAGCTGCGCCATGACGTCGTTGGCGGAGGCGTCGTCGATCTGCACCCCGAGGAAGATCACCCGCTCCTCGAAGAGCTTCGCGTACGGGTCGTACTCGCGGATGCCCTGGGAGGTGCGCTCGACGAAGCGCGGGATGACATAGCGGGACTCGGCGACCGGGCCGCTGTACTCGGCGCGCGTACGGTCGTAGAGGCCGCTGCCGGGGAAATCGTTCACTGTCTCTCTCCTAGGAGCTGTGGCGGTCGGCTGGGGCTGCGCTCGGGTGCCTCAGGCGCCCGTGCCGCCACCGCCCGGCATACCGGCGGCCGTGGGGATGACATCGTCGATGAGGCCGTACTCCTTGGCCTCGAAGGCGTCGAACCAGCGGTCGCGGTCGGAGTCGCGGGTGATCTGCTCGACGCTCTGGCCGGTGTGCTGACTGGTCAGCTCGGCCATGCGCTTCTTGGTGTGCAGCAGCCGCTCGGCGTGGATCTTGATGTCCGAGGCCGAACCGGCGAGACCGGCGGAGGGCTGGTGGATCAGGATCTCGGCGTTCGGCAGCGCGAAGCGCTTGCCGGGGGTGCCCGCGCTGAGCAGGAACTGTCCCATGGAGGCCGCGAGACCCATGGCGATGGTCACCACGTCGTTCTTGATGAACTGCATGGTGTCGTAGATCGCCATACCGGCCGTGATCGAGCCGCCGGGGCTGTTGATGTAGAGGTAGATGTCCTTGTCGGGGTCGGCGGCAAGGAGCAGCAACTGTGCGGTGATCTTGTTGGCGATGTCGTCGTCCACCGGCTGGCCGAGGAAGATGATCCGCTCGTTGAGCAGCCGGTTGTAGACCTGGTCGCCGAGACCACCACCGATGGAAGGCTCGCCGGCGGCGGAGGGCATCAGATTCGTCACGTATCCACCTGCTCGTCTTGCGACGGCACCGGGCCGTCTTACGTTCGCCGTATTCATGGACGTATTCATGGACCCTAACGCGGTGCTCCTCCGGGGGAATCCCGGAATTGGAGGTGTTCGCCGGGGGCGTAGTCGCGCCGGGGGGGTGGGGACGTCCAGGGCGGAGGGGGGTGAGGGTGCTCGGGCGGGTGCGGGGCGTGGGGGCTGGTCGCGCCCGCGCGGCGGAGCCGTATGCCGATACGTCCCGCGCCCCTTCAGGGGCGGGTCCGGGGCGCCAGACGAAGAAGGCCCCGGACGTTCTGCTCGTCCAGGGCCCTCTTGCTGTCGACTACGACTTGTCGGCGTCCTCGGCGGTCTCCTGCTCACCCTCCGTGACCTCGGCGACCGTCTCCGTGGCTGCCTCGGTGGTGTCCGCGTTCTCGTCGTCCTCGTCGTCGAGGTCGATGATCTCGCCGTTGGTGTCCTTGACCGTGGCGGCCTCGACGACCACCGCGAGGGCCTTGCCGCGGGCGACCTCGCCGACCAGCAGCGGGACCTGGCCCTGCTCCACGACGGCCTGCGCGAACTGGTCCGGGGACATGCCGGAGGAGGCGGCGCGGCGCATCAGGTGCTCGGTCAGCTCGTCCTGGTTGACATTGAGCTTCTCGGTCTTGACCAGCTCGTCCAGGACGAACTGGGTCTTGATGCCCTTGACCGCGGCCTCGTGGGTCTCGGTCTCGAACTCCTCGGCGGTCTTGCCCTGGAGCTCCAGGTACTTGTCGAGGGTGAGGCCCATCTGGCCGAGCTGGTGGTGCTCCAGGTTGTGCTTGCGGGTGTTGACCTCGTCCTCGAGGAGCTTCTCGGGGACGGGGATCTCGACCAGGTCGAGGAGCTTCTCCAGGACCCGCTCCTGGGCCTGGGTGGCCTGGTCGAACTGCTTCATGTTCTCCAGCCGCTTGCGGCTGTCGGCCCTCAGCTCGTCCAGGGTGTCGAACTCGGAGGCGAGCTGCGCGAACTCGTCGTCCAGCTCGGGCAGTTCACGGGCGGCGACCTGGGTGACCTTGACGGTGACCTCGGCCTCCTTGCCGGCCGCCGAGCCGCCCTTCAGCTCGGAGGTGAAGGTGGCCTCGCCACCGGCCTCCAGGCCCTTCACGGCGTCGTCGATGCCCTCCAGCAGCTCACCGGAGCCGATGGTGTAGGAGACGCCGGAGGCGATGCCGTCCTCCAGGATCTCGCCCTCGACCTTGGCCTCCAGGTCGATGGTGACGACGTCGCCGTCCTCGGCGGCGCGCTCCACCGGGGAGGTGGACGCGAAGCGCTCGCGGAGCTGCTGCACGGAGGTGTCGATGTCCTCGTCGGTGACCTCGACCGCGTCGACCTCGACCTCGATACCGGAGTAGTCCGGGATCTCGATGGCCGGGCGGATGTCGACCTCGGCGGTGAAGGACAGCAGCTCGTTGTCCTTCAGCTCCTTGATGTCGACCTCGGGCTGGCCCAGGACGTTCAGCTCGGCCTCGTTGACCGCCTCCGTGTAGAACTTCGGCAGCGCGTCGTTGACGGCCTCCTCCAGCACGGCGCCGCGGCCGAACCGCTGGTCGATGACCCGGGCCGGGATCTTGCCCTTGCGGAAGCCCTTCACCGTGACCTGCTGGTTGATCTTCTTGTACGCCGCGTCGAGGCTGTCCTTGAGCTCCTCGAAGGGCACCTCGACAGTGAGCCGAACCCGGGTCGGGTTCAGGTTCTCAACGGCGCTCTTCACGGTTCGGTCTCCTTGTGGCTGACTTCTTGGATTCTGCCGGAGCCAGACAGGTCCGACACGTTCGCCGCCCGGAGACTTCGGTGAGGAGAGACACGGGCGCGCAGCTTGCATAGTAACCGCAGGCGCCGAACGCCCCAAAAGGCGATCACGGGACGCGATCCGCGGGACCTGTGTGGTTCAGATCCACTGGACCTTTGTGGTCCGGATCCGCTGGATCTGTGTGGTCCGGATCCACTGGATCCACCGGATCCGCTGAATCCCCTGGATCCATATCTCTGTGGTCGGGGTGGCGGGATTTGAACCCACGGCCTTCCGCTCCCAAAGCGGACGCGCTACCAAGCTGCGCCACACCCCGTCAGGTGCGACACGTAGGGTACATGCCCGCAGGCGGTGCGACCGCCGCATATACGGGGTGTCCTCCCCGCGGCCCGGCTCCGGCCGCCGGGGGCGCACAAGCGGTGTGCGGCCGGGGGGTGTGACCCGCTACGATGCTTCAGGTGCCGCGGTCCTCGGACCTGCGGCACAGATGTGCGGGCGTAGCTCAATGGTAGAGCCCTAGTCTTCCAAACTAGCTACGCGGGTTCGATTCCCGTCGCCCGCTCTTCCCGGCCCGGGGCCGGTCACGCGCAACGCGTCGTGACCGGCCCCGAGGCATGTACGGGCGCATGGGGGGCCACCGGGGGGCCAAGGGGGGCCCGAGGGGGGTCACAGGTCGCGGATGTCGACCGTGTAGACGGAGCGGACCCCGTAGGGCACATAGAGGGCGTCGCCGATCAGCAGGGGCGGGGCGCCGCCGCGGTCGCGGTCGGTGGCGACGGCTGCGTCGTCGCGGGCGGGGGCCGTGCCGTCGACGGCTCCGGTGCGCAGATCGAGGGCGGCGACCCGGCCGCTCGGGGACGCCAGATAGAGGTGGGTGGCGGAGGCGGCCGGCGGGCCCGGCTGCTCGACGGTGGAGTCGCTCTCCCACTTCTTCCGGCCGGTGGTGGCCGTGTGGGCGCGGACGGTGCCGCCGGGCAGCACGATGTAGAGGGTGTCCCTGGCGAGATGGACCGTGCCCTGGGAGATGCCGGCCGGGGGGAGGGCCAGCGGGGCCGTGGCGATCTCTCCGGTGGCGATGTCGGCGAGGAGCAGTTGCCTGCGCTCGCCCTGTTGTGCGACGGCCACCAGTCGGCCGCCGGTCTCGCCCAGCGGGGTCAGGAGGCCGTCGGCCGCGCTGGTCCAGCGGGGTTCTCCGGTGGCCGGGTCGAGCAGGTAGAGGTGGGTGCGGGCGTCGCCGTCGGCCATCCGGCCGGTCGTGCAGAGCAGGTACGCGTGCCCGGCCGCGCCGCGCAGGGCGCAGGTGTCGCCGACGCCGGGGACGCCGGGGTCGTCCACGGGCCTCGGCCAGGCGCTCTCCCAGCGCACCGAGCCGTCCTCGGCGTCCAGCAGGGCGTACGCCTCGCCGCTGTCGCCGTAGCGGACGATCACGCCCTGGTCGACGGCGACGGATCCGCCCTGTTCGGTGTCGGGGGAGAACGCCAGCGGGCCGGTGCCGGTGCCGGTGCGCCAGATCACCTCGCCGGTGTCGGCGGCCAGGGCCTGGACGCTGTAGCGGACGACCATGTCGTCCTCGGTGCCGGTCTCGTCGGCGCCGTAGCCGAAGACCGTGCCGTCGCGGGTGCCGATGACCGCGCCCTCGCCGCCCGCGCCCCGGGTCACCGGGTCCGGGTCGACCGGGCGCTGCCAGGTCCGGCCGCCGTCCGCCAGGGCGAATCCGGCCGCCGTCAGATCGGCGCCCGCGCACACCAGGGAGTCCCCGGCGCGGGCACAGCCGCGGAAGGCGGTACGGGAGTCCCGCTCGCCGCCGTCGGCGGTGGCCGCCCAGGGGCGCCAGCCGTCGGGGAGGTCACCGGCCGCCGGGGTGGCGGAGGAGCCGGTGCCGGAGCCGGTGGGGGCGCTTCCCCCGCCGGGGGCGAGGGTGAGGAGGGTGGTGGCGAGGGCGGCCAGGGCGACGGCTCCGGCCCCGGCGGCCAGGACCAGGCGGTGGGGGCGGGGGCGGGGGGACGGGGGGCTGCCTTCCGGGGTCGGGGGCTTGGTCTGGGGGGCCGGGGGTTCGTTCTCCGGGGTCGGGGGCCTGGTCTCGGGGGGTGGCGTCGGTGGGGGGCTGCCGGCGTTTGGGCGGTTTATGTCGTCCCGGGGGGTGCCGTTCCAGTGGGCGGCCTCCCAGTGGGCGGCCTCCCATTGCGTGTCGGCGGCCCGGGTGGGGCGGGGGCGCAGGGGGGTCGGGGCAGGGGTGGCGGGGGTGGTGGTGAGGGCGGTGAGCAGGGCCGTTTCGTGGAGTCCGGCGACCAGGTCGGCCGCGGTGGGGCGGGTCGCCGGGTCCTTCTCCAGGCAGCGCTGTACGAAGGGGGTCAATTCGGCGGGTACGGCGTCCAGTTCCGGGCGGCCCTCGACCACCCGGACGGCCGTCTCGTAGGGGCTGTCGCTGTCGAAGGGGCCCCTGCCGGTGGCGGCGTAGGTGAGGACCGCGCCGAGGGAGAAGACATCGGTGGCGGCGCCGACCCGCTGCGGGGCGGCGAACTGCTCCGGGGACATGAAGGGCGGGGTGCCCAGGACGCGGCCGGTCTGGGTGAGGGCCTCGGCGGCGGACTCGGCGGCGCGGGAGATGCCGAAGTCGATGACGCGGGGGCCGTCCTCGGCGAGCATCACATTGGCCGGTTTGAGGTCGCGGTGCACGACACCGGCGCGATGGATGTCCCGCAGCGCCTCGGCGAGTCCGGCGGCGAGGTCGCGCAGCGCGGGCAGGGGCAGCGGGCCGTGGTCGCGGACATGGGCGGCGAGGGTGGGGCCGGGGATGTAGAGGGTGGCCATCCAGGGGCGGTCGGCATCGGCGTCGGCGTCGACGACCGGGGCGGTGAAGGCGCCGCTGACCCGGCGGGCGGCGGCCACCTCGCGGCGGAAGCGACCTCGGAACTCGTCGTCGTCCGCGTACTGGTCGTGCACGATCTTCAGGGCGAGACGGCGGCCCGAGGCGGAGCGGGCGAGATAGACCACGCCCATGCCGCCGGAGCCCAGCCGGTCCTCGATCCGGTAGCCGCCGACCTCGGCCGGATCGGAGTCGCGCAGCGCCATCCCCGTGCCGTCCCCCGTTTCGCGTCGTCCGCCCGCGGACGAGGACGAGCGTAACCGGAGTGACGGCTGGTGTCGGAAGCCGATCGGGTGCCGATCAGAAGCTGATCGAGTTGATGGTCTCCGCTATCGAGTTCATAAACCGGTTGATCGAGGGGGCCATCCCGGTCGAGGCCAGGAAGAAGCCGAAGAGGACCGCCACGATGGCCGGTCCCGCCTTGAGCGAGCCGCCCCGGATCAACACCACCAGGATGATCGCCAACAGCAGCACAACGGACAGTGAAATGGCCACAACTGATCACACCCTCGGTCGGTCCGCTCTCCCGGCCGGGAGTGCGACCGCGCATCCCCGCCAGAACCATGGTGCCACCAACCCGGCTCCGGTATGCGGGGCGTGACGCAACGTCGGTCACACAAGGATGATCGTGCCCCGTCGGGCAACCTGCCCTGAACTGGGAATTCGGCACAATCGTTTCCATGTCCACACACTGTGTTCACAGCAATTCACAGGTCTTTAGAACAGCAGAGAAGTGGACATTTCGAATAGTGATACGAAGAGCGCCACTGTGGTTTTGCACAAACTCCGCCCGCCACTAGGGTGCCCCGATGAGCAAGCAGCGGGACGCATTCTTCGACAACGCCAAATATCTCGCCATCGTCCTGGTCGCGGTCGGCCACACCTGGGAACCCCTGAAGGGCGACAGCCGGGTGCTGGAGGGTCTGTACCGGGCGGTGTACGCGTTCCACATGCCGGCGTTCATCGTCATCTCCGGCTACTTCTCGCGCAGTTTCGACATGCGGCCCGACCGGCTCAAGCGCCTGATCACCGGTGTCGCGGTGCCCTACATCCTCTTCGAGACCGCCTATTGGGCATTCCGCCGGTATGTCGAAAAGGATCCGACCGCGGAGATCAGTCTGCTGGATCCCTGGTATCTGACCTGGTTCCTCTGCGCGTTGTTCGTCTGGCGGCTCACCACACCGATCTGGAAGATGATTCGGTATCCGCTGCCGGTGGCTCTGGCCATCGCGACGGTCGCCACCCTCTCCCCCGAAATCGGTGACGATCTGGACCTTCAGCGGGTGTTGCAGTTCCTGCCGTTCTTCGTGCTCGGGCTGGGTATGCGGCCGGAGCACTTCCAGTGGGTGCGGCGGACCTCGGTACGGATCGCGTCGGTCCCGGTGTTCGCCCTCGCGGTCGCGGTGGGCTGGTGGTCGGTGCCCCGGATGGAGACCGGGTGGTTCTACCACCGCGACTCCGCCGCGGAGTTGGGCGCGCCCTGGTGGACCGGGCCGGTGATGGTGCTCGCCCTGTTCGTCTGCTCGCTGCTGCTGACCGCGTGCTTCTTCGCCTGGGTGCCGGGCCGCCGCACCTGGTTCACCGCGCTGGGCGCGGGCACCCTGTACGGCTATCTGCTGCACGGTTTCGTCGTCAAGGGCGCCGATCAGGCCGGGTTGTTCGACCCGGCGTGGCTGCACCGGCCGTTCGGCGAGATCTTTGTCACAGCGCTGGCGGTGGTCGGTGTCACGCTGCTCTGCACCCGGCCGGTGCGGCGGGTTCTGCGGTTCTCGATGGAGCCCCGGATGGAGTGGGCGTTCCGCCCGGACGCGGGGCGGGCCGCCAGGGAGCGGGAGCGGGCCGGGGGTTCCCCTCGGCGGCCGGCGCCCGCCGAGCGCGAGCGGGTCGACGCCTAGCGGTGGGGCGCCCAGCGGTCGGGGCGTCTAGCGGAGAACCTCCCGTATGCCACCGGTGTCCTCCGCGTCCAGGTCGCCGCCGTCGCCGCCCATCAGTACGGCGGTGATGCGGTCGGAGACCGAGACGGGGGCCGGGGAAGGCACCGGGACCGGGACCGGGATCGGGATCGGGGCGGGCTCCGGGATGGGGGCCGAGGGCGGTGTCGGGGTGGGCGGGGGCGACGGGGTCGGGGACGGGATCGGGGACGGGATCGGGGGGAGTGCCGGGGGCGGGGTGGGCAGGGGTGGGGGGGTTTCCGTGGTGCGGAAGACCAGGTCGCCGAGGACCCAGCGGGTGCCCGCCGGGCCGTGCACCTCCACCACTGCCACGGCGCGGATGCGGTGGCCGGTCTGGCCCGACCCGTCGGCCTCGGGCTTGGTGGTGCCGGACCGCATCACGTCCCGGCGCTGGCCGGTGACGTTCGAACCCTGGCCGAAGGTGCTGGTGCCGCCCAGCAGGGGGAGGGACGGGCCGCCGCGCTGGGTGCCGTCGGCGTGCATCGGGGAGCCGCCGAAGGTCACCCCGACCGTGGTCGTCTTGGAGGTCTGGCCGCCGAATCCGTCCACCATCATCGCCATGCGGTCGATGGCGATGTCCACGCTGGTGCTCTCCGGCCGGGCCGCGTACACCCCGCCCATGCGCAGGGAGATGCCGGGGGCGCCCTCCTGGCCGAGGAAGGCGGCGACCCGGGCCGGTTCCAGCTCGATCCAGCGCGAGGTGGAGACGAGTTCGGTCAGGCGCAGCAGCACGCCGGAAGGCGAGCGGGAGGTCTGCGGGGTGTCGGCCCGGCCGCCGAGAGCGGGCTGCACCTCGCGCAGGGCCCGGCGCAGTTCGGGCAGGCCGTCGAACTCGTAGAGCTGGATCGGCCGGGTGGGCTGCCAGGGGCGGCCTTCGAGGAGGGTGCGGACGGAGTCGGGCACCTCCGGGGGCTCGATCTGGACGGCGATCCCGCCCGGGGGCGGTACGGAGACGGGGTCGAAGGCGTGGACGGCCGCGGGCACGAGCCTGTCCGGCGCCGGGGTCACCGGCGGCGGGGCCGTCAGGGCGGCCGTCGGGGCCGGGGTGACGGCGGTGGGGGCCGGTGGGGCCTCGTCGGCCGGGAAACGGAGGTCGAGGCGGGCGAAGTGGGTGCCTCTGGAGCCGGTCGCCGGACCGGCCGGGGCGAGGAGGCCCGTCGCGCGGCCCGCCCACACCAGGCCGTTGGTCACCCCGCCCAGCCCGGCGGTGACGATCCGGACAAGTGCCGCCTCGGTCAGCGGACGGGAGGTGACCGACCAGGAGTACGCGTACTCCACCCGGTGGAAGTCGACCGAGTTCGAGGTCCGGGCCCAGGCGCGCTGCTGGCGGCTGGAGGACTGGGTGTCGGTGGTGGAGCGGCTCCCGGACACAGCGATCCGGGGGCGCCCCTGGTTGCCGCGGACCTGGCCGACGGGGGCGAGGTCCAGACCGTGACCGGTGGTGCGGGTGAAGGAGACCTGGGTGGCGCCGGGGACCCGGAGGGAGGTGCCCTCGCCGTTGGAGTAGTCGTAGAGGGTGTCGAAGCCGGAGTCGGGGTCGGCGGCCCGGCCGCGGATCTGGTCCAGTGCGCCGGGGACCGGCCGGGCGGAGAGGGAGACCTCGACCATCCGGGGGCCGTACCAGGAGTTGTGCACGAAGTGGAAGGCGGTGTGCCCGGACGGGCCGGCCTCCGGCAGGCTGCGCAGGCCCACGGCGGAGGTGTGCTCGTTGATGCGGCTGAGCACATTGCGGCGGTAGGTGGAGCTGCCCAGGGTGGTGGAGCCGGGCGCCTGCTCCTCGACGGCGGCGCGGACGGCGTCGTGCAGGGCGCCCCGGCCACCGTCGAGATGGGCCTCGATGACCGTGCCGGTGGGCATGACGCCGCCGCTGTCGCGGTACCAGGACGGCAGCATCCGGTCCTCGGGCCGGGCGGGCGTGGGGGTGGGGGCGCCGAGGGAGAGGAAGTCGGGGTGGTTGCGCAGATCCTCGTCCACCAGGATGAACTCGACGCCGTCGGGCACCTCGACCACCCGGGTGCGCTCGATGTAGGGGCCGGGGCGGACGGTGCCGGTGACGATGTTGCCGATGCCCTTGCGGACGGTGACGACATAGACCGGGGTCGCGGTGAACAGGTGCCCGGTCTTGCCCTCGTCGATCATCGCGCGGGCCGACGCGGTCTTGTCGGCGGTCGTGGTGCCGGCGGTGGTGGCGGTGGTGTAGTGGTAGGTGCCGGTGGGGTCGAAGGAGCGGGTGCTGTCGCCGTAGCGGCCGGTCACGGAGCCGGCGAAGCGGTGGCCCGAGGTCCGGGACTCGGTGGTCGAGGACGCGTCGTTGGTCTGGTTGTAGCGCTCGACGGTGAGTTTCGGCGCGACCGGCACCCGGCGGACCTCGGTGAGGTAGCCGCGGATCTCCACGCTCACATCCGTACCGGCCAGCGCTCCGGGGGTGCCGCCGCTCTCGATGACGTAGGAGTCGCGGAAGATGCGGATGGCGTGGCCCACCAGGTGCTGGGGGGACAGGGCCGCGCGGTGCGCCTGCTCGATGGCGGCGCCCTGGTCGGCGACGGGATCGCCGACGGCCATGTGCCGTACGAAGCGCCAGGCGCCGTCGACGCCGGGGGGCAGGACGGCCCAGCGGGCGGCGGCGAGCGCGGCGTGGCCGACGGCGGAGGCGGTGGTGTCGGCCAGCGCGGTGGCCCAGGAGGTGCCCGGGGTGGCGGGGCCGGCCGACCCCCTGGTGGTGACGGGGAGGGGGAGCGTGGCCCCGGTCGCGGGGTCGCCGCCGGGGGCGGTCGGGTCGTCCGTGCCGTCGTGCGCCCCATCGTTGGGGTCGTCCACCCAGTCGCCCGGGATCGGTGGGACGGCGAGTTCCGCGGCCTCCGCCTCCACCAGGGCGGCGACTTCCAGCTCCAGCCCGGCCAGCAGGTCGTGGACGGTGTCGCGCAGGGCGGCGCTGCCCTCCACCCGCTCCAGATAGGCCGTCTCCGGCAGCCGCAGCACCCCGTTCTGGTAGGTGCGTCCGGGCTGGTCGGGCAGCAGCAGCCGGGCGTCGTCCTGACCGCCCTTGTCCCGGATCACGGGGACGGTGCGGGCCGGGGCCACGGCGGGCTCGGCGAGGGTCCGGTAGGACGGCACCGCCAGCCGCACCGAGCCGTGGGCGGGATCCGGGGCGACGACCGTCCCGTCGTCGAAGGTCAGCTCCATGCGGTAGGTGACCGGGATCCGGAAGACCTGGACGCCCTCGGCGGCCGGGGTCAGCAGGTAGTACTCGTGGTCGGTCCCGGTCGCCGCGGCCCGGGTGTACGCGGTCTGCGCGTTGTACGTGTACTCGGCGCCGACCTGGGTGAGGGGCCGGGTGCTGCCCAGCGCGGACAGGGGGTTGGTGACCGCGCCGTGCACCCCGGCGTTCCAGGCGAGCGGCACCGTCGTGAAGGACTCCTCGCCGCCGAGGTTGGCGCCGTAGAAGTTGGCGGTGTGCACATCGGGGACCGCCGACTCGTGCACCACACCGTCCTCGGGGCCGCCGCTCCCGTAGCGGCGCTCGGCGACCAGGGTGAGGGTCACCCGTCGCACCCCGGCGGTGGTGGGCACCGAGAACTGCACGGTGAACCCGCCGTCGATCATCTCGTCCAGTTCGGCACGCAGACCCAGTCGGCCGCGGGCCTGGTCGAGCCGGTGCTGATTGTCCAGCCGCACCGCGCGGACCGACTGCTGGGTGACCGTGTCCAGCGCCCCGGCCAGCGCGGACCGGGAGGGCATGAAGCCCTGCTCGCGCAGCACCTCCTCGACCCGGTCGAAGAGCGGGCCCGTCCCCTCGACCTGGAGCGCGGTCGTGCCCGTGCTCAGCGAGGTGAGGTGCAGCAGATAGGGCGGGAGGTGCCGGGCCTCGGCGGGTGTCCCGCCCAGCGAGTTCAGCGAGGGGACCCTGAGGTTCACCGGATAGCGCTGGGCCGGGTCGGCCAGCGGCGAGCCCTCGGCGGGGCCCACCTCGGTTCCGGCCGGGCGCACCAGGGTGACGTGCAGGGACACCTGCGGGGTGACGTGGAACAGCGGGCGGGCGATCCGCAGGGTGCGCATCAGCCGGGTGCTGCCGCCGCTGCTCAGGGTGTGGGTGAAGGTGTGCCGGATCCCGAACTGCACGGTCAGCGACCCGCCGACACCGCGCGCCCCGGTCTCCGGGTCCGTCGCCCCGCCCAGGGTCAGTGAGACACCCGGCAGCGGCAGATTGACCGCCAGGGAGTTGGTCACCGAGGAACCGCCCGCCATGCGCAGCGCCCGGTGCAGGATGCTCTGGATCTGGGCGCCCGCGAAGACCGGCCCGGTCACCTCGTCGCCGCCGGACATGCCCATGCCGAGGCGCAGATAGCCGATCACCCGGCCGGAGTCGTCGTAGAGGGTGGGCGAGGGCAGGGAACCGCCCCAGAGCGACGGCATGTTGACCCGCAGGCCGTTCTCGGAGAGGAACTCCCGCAGTGATTCCCTCGACCGCTCCCCCAGCCGTTCGAGGGGCCCCGCGAAGGACTCCATGACATGGGCGAGCATCCGGTCGTGGTGGGGGATGCTGACCAGGCTGTAGAGCGGGACCTCGTCCAGCAGCCGGTCCACCGGCGCGGGCAGGGTGGTGGGATCGGCCGGGTCGGGGACGGGCAGCGGCGCCGGGTCCGCCAGATGCTTCGGGAACCACACCGTCAGCCGGTCCGGCACCACGCCCGGGACCGGCGCCCACCCGTCCGACGGGACCCGCCCGTCGAGCAGGTCCCCGGCCCCGTCGCCGATCCGCAGCTCCCAGACCATGGAGTACGAGAAGGCGAAGGAGCGCTCGGTGCTGCGCAGCCGGACGATCGGGAAGACGTTGCGGCCCGTGGTCACCCAGCTCGCGGTCTGGTTGTGGACGAAGCTCGCCTGCGGGCTGACCGACACCTCCGGCAGCGCGGCCCGCCCGGTCGGGATGTAGTGCGTGTACGCCGCCGTGCCCGGCCGCAGCGCGCCCTCGCCGGCCGTCTCGGTGCTCTCGGTGGTGCCGTACGCCCAGCGGTGGACGGCCACGGGCGGCCCGTCGGACAGCAGATCGGTCCCCGGGTCGGCCGGCTGCGGGTCGGTGGTGGAGAGCCGGATCGAGATCGGGTACCACTCCCCGCGGTACGGCACCCGCAGCGGGAGTCCGGACTCGCTGAACAGCCGGGGCCAGTCGGCGCTGAGCAGGCTCTGGTTGAGGGTGGCGCGGACAGCGGAGCGAAACGTTTCATCAGGTCGGGCGAACGGGCTGGGGTCGGGGTCGAAACCCTCCACCGCCGCGATCACCCGGCGGTTCAGCCACTCGATGGTGGGCTGCGGGACCGGGAGGATGCGGACGAGGTCGAGGGCGCCGGTGTGTTCGGTGCCGAAGGACCGTACCGGCGCGCTCGGGGTGAGCAGGGCCGGGGGCGCGGGGGGATCCGGGGGCGTGTCCGGTGCCTGGGCCAGGTCGCTGATCGCCGTCCACTCGTCGTCCCCGACGGCCAGGCGGCGCAGGGGCCAGGCGTGGCCGCCCAGGCGCATCAGATCCGGTGCCGGGGCGAGCGCGTGACCGTTCCGGTCGAACTCCAGCGAATGGAACCGGCCGGGCGGGGAGGGGTCGGAGAGCGGGCCGAGGACGGAGTCGACCCAGCGCAGTTCGCCGCCGGTGTTGAGGACCAGGAGAGCGGGGGCGAAGGGGACACCCTCGGAGCCCTCCGGGGTGTCGTGGGCCGGGACGAGCAGGGCGGAGGCCCCCTCACCGGCGGCCAGCAGCCGTCCGGCCAGGGCGGCGAACCCGCCGTCCGCCGACCCGCTGGAGGTGCGCCGGGCCATCAGCGCCATCAGGGTGCCGGTCGCCGCCGGGTCGAGGAAGCGGGCGACCAGGTCGACCGCGGCCGGGACGGCGTCCTGCCGTACGGTGCCCCGGGTCAGGCCGTCGATCAGGCCCCGGGCGTGGTGGGCGTCGTTGGCGATCCGGGGCGGGAGGGTGGAGCGGACACCGGCCGTGGTGCCGTTGGGCGCCGCGGTGAGGAGCAGCGCGGACCGGTGGAGGTCCGGCAGGCGCGGGTCCAGGGCGGCCAGTCGCCGGTCCACCTCGGCCCAGCCGCGTGCGCTGGTGATCTCGCTGGGCAGGGTGTTGCCGGAGGTCGGGTCGCGGTGGTAGACGAGCCCCCCGGACTCCGCCCACCGGTGCCGGACCGTCCCGTCCGGGTCGACGAGGTCCAGCCGGACGGGGACGCCGAGTTCCTCGGCGAGGGCGGGCAGCAGGTGCTCGGGGCGCAGACCGAGCAGGCGGAGGGAGTCGGGGGGTTGCGGGGCGGGCCGGGGGTCGCCGGGGCCGGTGAACCTGGCGCGGATGGCCCGCACTTCGCTGTCGACCGCCGCGAGGGTCTGCTGGAGGGTGCCGGGCCGGGTGAGCAGGGACTCCGGGTCCGCGTAGGCGGCGGCGTACCGCCCCAGGAAGCGCCGGGCCCGCGCGTCGGCACCCGGGTCCACCCGCCCTTCCTGCCGCAGATCCTCCCGGACCGCCCTCATGGCCCAGGCGAGATGGCGGCGCACCCGCTGCGGGGTGTCGGTGGCGGCGGTGTCGTAGGTGAGGACGACGGCTCCGGGAGTGCCGCCCTGCTCCCGGACGATGGTGGTGGCGAGGTCGCGGGCGGCGTGCGCGACACTCGCGCCGGGGGTGTCGGCGAACCGGGAGATCAGGGTGGGCAGGTCGATGGCCGGGGCACGGCCGAGGGCCTGCCAGTAGGGGGGCGCGAGGGGCCGCAGCGCGGGCTGGGGCCGGTCGCCGACAGCCCCGTACGCGGTGGTCGGCGGCGGGTCGAGCACGGCCTCGACATCGGAGGGGCTGCGGTCGGCGATTCCGCCGGGGGACGCCCGGAAGGCGTCGGGGTCGACCGTGCCGTCGGGGCCGACGACGACGGCACGTGTCAGTCCGGGCAGCGCGCCGGGCTGTTGATCGCTGATGCGGGGCCCCTCCCCGGCCGCGTCCTCGATCTGCATCTCCACCCACTGGACGCCGGTCTCGGTGCGGTACGCGGCGTAGGCGTGGCCCGGTCCGTCCGGACGCTGGGCGAGGACCAGGGCGGTGGAGCCGGGGGCGGCGTCGCGCAGGGCGTCACGGACCTGCGTCGGCGAGGTGACATCGGTCCAGCCGGGGCCGCCGGCCAGCTTCCGGTCCATCCGGGCGGTGCCGATGTCGCTGTCGTCCATGGTCCGGGCGGCCCGGACGCCGGTGCCGCCGTGGGTGCCGTCCCGGAAGAGGTCGGGGTTGTTGCCGAGGTAGAGGTGGCGGACGAGGTTCTGCACGAGGATCACGCAGTTGATGAGCCGGAGGGGGACTTGACGGACGTCGCCTCCGGCGGCTCCGGGTGCGCCGGTGGCTCCGGTGGTTCCCGTTGCGCCGGTGGCTCCGCTTGCGCCGGATGCGCCGGATGCCTCGGTCGCTGCGGTTGGTCCGAGGTCCCGCAGATACTCGCGCCGGGCGGCGTCGGCGGCGGCGTTCACTATGGCGCGCAACTCGGGTGGGGAGTGGGGGGCTTCGGGGGGGAGGGGGGTGATTGTGGGGGTGGGGGTGGCTTCGGAGGTGGGTGAGGGGGAGGGGGTGGCTTCGGAGGTGGGCGAGGGGGAGGGAGGAGAGGGGGAAGGGGAGGGCGTGGTGGTCGGGGTGGGGGTGGGGGTGGAGTCGGAGCTGAGGGTGGGGGCGGCGGGGTCGGAGACGAGGCCGGGGACGGGAGTGGGGGCAGTGCTGGGGAGAGGGGTGGGGGTAGGGGTAGGGCCGGGGGCGGGGGTGGGGGAAGAGGTGGGGGTGGTGGAGGTGGGGGCAGTGCCCGGGAGGGCGGTGTCGGGGTCGGAGACCAGGCCGGGGACGCGGCTGGGAGGGCCGGGCACGGGGCGGGGCTGCTCGGAGCGGGGCGTGGGCTGCTCGGAACGGGGGGTGGGCTGCTCGGAACGGGGCGTGGGCGTGCCCGGCCCGGTGGCGGTGGACCCGGTGGACCTCGGGGATGCGTCGGCGGCCGGGGAAGGGGTGGCCGACGTCGGGGTGACCGTGGAGGGCGGGGCAGGGAAGGGCGTGACCGGAGACGGGGTGACCGACGACGGGGTGGCCGTGGAGGGCGCGTCCGGAGACGGGCTGGCCGACGACGGGGTGGCCGTGGAGGGGGTGGCCGTGGAGGGCATGACCGGCGACGGACCGGAAGGAGACGGACCCGCCGGAGAGGACGTGACCGGAGACGGGCTGACCGGAGACGGCGTGACCGATGGCGGCGTCACCGACGACGGGGTGGTCGGAGTCGACGACCGGGGTGTGCCCGGCTCCTGCGGAGGCGCGTCCCCGTTCGGGCGCGGCGCGTCCACCGTCGAGCCGGTCTCCGTCACGAGCGAAGTGCTCGGCACGACCGGTGCGGGAATCGGAGAGCCGGGTTCCGGCACGTCCCTCAGCGGCATGTTCACATCGGCAGGCACCACACCGCTGCCGCTGCCGAAGTCGCTGGTCACCCCGGAGTCGCTCGTCACCCCGAAGTCGCTGGGACCATCGAAACCACCGGAACCCCAGGAACCGTTCAACCCCCCGAGACCGTTCAAGCCCCCGAAGTCGTTCAAGCCCCCGAAGTCGTTCGGACCCCCGAGACCGTTGAGGCTCCCGAGGCCGTTCAGGCCCTCCGGCAGTCCGCGGCCCCGGGGGCCTGCCCCGTTGACCTCACCGGGCCCGTTCACCACACGGTCACCGCGCGTGGAGCCGGAATCCGGCGCACCGGCCGTGTCCGTGCCCGAACCCGTCCCCCCGTCCGCACTCCCGTTCCCGTTCCCGCTCCGCTCGGGCGCCCCCGGCTTGGACCCGATGTCCGTCATCAGGTTCTTCCAGCCCGCCGCCGTCCACTCCGCGTTGAAGTCGAGTACCTGGGTCAGGCGTTCGCTGAGCATCCCCGAGTAGAAGCTCGCCGCGTTGAGGGAGAACTCCTTCAGCGCGATGGCGTTGTAGACGATCTCCGAGCCCAGGCCCAGCAGCCCCTCCCCCGCCCCCTGCACCACGAACTCGACCGCCTTGCTGCCCCAGCCGGGCGGTGCCACCAGATCCGCCGCCCCGTACGACAGCGCCCGCCGCACCCCGCCGCCGAAGGTGTCCGGCAGACCCCGGGCCAGGACGCCTCTGAGCGCGTCCCCGAGGTCGTCCCTGGTCAGATGGGAGAGGAAGGTCCGCGCCCAGTCCTGCCCCAGTGTGCGCGCCGGACCCTCGCCGCCCAGGTCGTCGGCGAAGCCCCGGGCGAAGACGGTCCCCATGTCGTCCACGAAGGCCGGGCCGGACCCGCCCGGGTCCCCGCCGCGCATCACCCGTCCCGAGTAATCGGTGACCAGGCCGGTGAAGTCCCGGGCGAACACGGTGTCCGAGGTGCGGGTCCTCGGCGCGGGGGCGGGGCCGCCGCCGTCCAGCCCGTCGTCGGCGTTCCGGGTCGTCGTCCGGACCGGTCCCGGCCGGTTGGCCAGCGCGTTGGTCAGATCGTCGAAGAGCTTCGTCCCGGCGTCCCCGCGCCACCCCTTGGTCAGCCGCTGGGCCAGCCAGGACGCCGAGAACTGCAACGGCACCGCCAGCAGCCCGGACACCGCGCCGAAGCCGACCGCCTGTACCAGATAGGTGTTGCCCTTGGTGGTGTACTTGCCCATCTTGGCCAGGGCCCACTGGGCGATCCGGTCCATGGCCACGGCCAGTCCGACCTGGATCACCTGCTGCATCAGGATCGACGCCAGCACCCGCAGGAGCAGACTGTTCAGGATCGCCTTGTAGATCGCCTTCAGGAACGACTGCCGAATCATCGCGCCGAAGGGATTCCACATCGCCATGATCAGCGTGAACATCCATTCCAGCAGGAACATCGCGAGCTGCATGAGGATCATCAGATTCGTGTAGTCGACCTGGTACGCCGACTCCTCCGCGAAGTCCCCCAACTCCCTTGCCTGCTCGCGCAATCCCTCCAGCAGGGTCTGTCCCTCCGGGGCCGCCAGCGTCTTCATGGCCTCTACATACGACTCGCTGAACTCGCCGGTCGAGTTCGACGACACGGACTGGGAGACCCGCACGACCAGTTCCTGGATCTGGAGGAGCTGCTCCTCCAGCTCGCGCTGCGGCTGCACCAGGTAGGCGCGCATGAGCCCCGAATCGGCGTCCGGCATCTCCGAACCCGTGAGCGCGAGAAACAGGCCGTTAAGGGCATCTGAAGCCATGGACAAGGAGTGTTGACAACGTTGCTTGTCCTCACCATGGGGCGCCGCGGCAATTACTGGAAAGTTAGCCTCGGCGAAACACCGCTCGCGAGCAAAGTGCCCCAAGAGCACATGAACGGGCGGGTGGGCGAAGTCCATTGGAAACGAAGAAAGATGCTTGCTGAAACTTACTTATTGCTTATTGACGCCGTCCACCCGACCGTCATCTTCCGGCCATCTTGGGGCCACCCACCGGCTACCCGGGCAGCCCGAGCAGCGCCCGCATCCGCGCGTACTTGCGGGTCAGCCGCTCCCGGGTCTCCTCCCCCAGCACCGCCAGCCGCTCCGGGTCGGCGTTGTGCGCCAGGTCGGCCTCCTTCACCAGCAGCGCGCCCGGCACGGCGAGGACGCGGGCCGCGTACTCCTCCGGGGTCTGTCCGGCGCGCTTGGTCAGCGCCAGGACGATGGCCTTCGTCCGGGGGCTGAGCGGGGTCCCGGCGAATTGCCGCTCGGACAGGGCGTCGTCCTCGACGGCGTCGTGCAGCCAGGCGGCGGCGATCTGGTCGGGGTCGCCGCCCCGGCGCCGGACGCCGTCCGCGACCGCGCGCAGATGCTCGGTGTAGGGGCGTCCGGCCTTGTCGGTCTGGCCCTGGTGGGCGGCGCGGGCGAGCGCCTCGACCTCGGGGAGGGTGAGCCGGGGCCGGTCGGCGGGGTCTGCCGGGGTCGGGGCTGGGGCATCGGTCATGCCCCAGTGTCGCGCTCGGGGACATCGGTCATGCCCCAGTGTCGCGCTCGGGGACCGTCAGGGCCCTTCGGGGACCGTCAGAGGCCCTCAGGCACCCCAGGGAGTCCCGGGGGCATCCCGGAGGGCCGTCTAGGTCCCCTGGGTCCGGGGCGCTCCGGAGGACGCCGGAGGCGGGGGCGTGGCCGGGCCGCCGCCCTCGCGGCTGATCAGGAGCAGCGCGCGGTCGTCGTTGACGTCCTTGGCGACCGCCTCGATGAGATGCCAGGCGGCGCCGTGGAAGCCGCCCGCCACATAGCGGTCGGCCTCGCCGGTGAGGCGGTCGATGCCCTCCACGATGTCCCGTTCGGAGGTCTCGACCAGGCCGTCCGTGAACAGCATCAGGACGTCGCCGGGGCGCAGCGTGCCCTTGACCGGGTCGAACTGGGCGGCGTCGTACACCCCGAGGAGGGGGCCCTCGGCGGCCTTCTCCTCCCAGCGTCCGCTGCCCGCGCTGAGCTGGAGGCCCGGCGGGTGGCCCGCGGAGTACAGCTCGTAGTCCCCGGAGTCGAGGTCCAGG
This sequence comes from Streptomyces sp. NPDC093252, assembly GCF_040683675.1. NCBI lineage: Bacteria > Bacillati > Actinomycetota > Actinomycetes > Kitasatosporales > Streptomycetaceae > Streptomyces > Streptomyces sp. NPDC093252. Next base: position 512,864 of record NZ_JBFBEM010000002.1, read on the forward strand.
ACGAGATGGATGGAGGTGGCGAAGCCCTCGTCCCAGTCCTGGCGGAGCAGATAGCCGTTGGCGGCGGGGAGGAAGGCGTGCGGCGGGAGGGAGCCGAGGAGGCCGCCGAAGGCGCCGGACAGCAGCAGGGCCCGCGAGCCCGCGTCCATGCCCTTGCCGGAGACATCGGTGAGGACGGCCTCCAGGGTCCGGCCGCCGTTGGTGCGGGCGGCGACCACGAAGTCCCCGGAGAAGGACTGGCCGCCGGCCGGGCGCAGCGCCATCTCGCGGTGCCAGCCCGCCGGGAGCTTGGGCAGCCTGCTCTGGGTGCGGATCCGTTCGCGCAGGTCGAAGAGCATGGTGCCGCCGCGCCGCCAGGGCACCCCGACGCGGCTGCGGAACTGGGCGATCAGCAGCCCGAAGAACCCGCAGGCGGCCACCACCAGCACCACACCGGGCGTGACCCGGGCGGGGCCCTCGGTGTACGGGCCGAGCTGGACGGACTCCAGGATCAGCGCGGTGGCCGCGCCCGCGTACAGCCCGAGCAGGCTGGCGGGGCGCAGCAGCAGGCCGCCCGCCACGATCGGCAGCACCAGCGCGGCCGGGGAGAACCAGACCGGGTTGGCGAGGGTCATGGCGGTGATCACGGGGATGGTGAGCAGCAGTCCGACGAGGGCGATCCAGTCGGAGCCGTCGCCGCGGAAGTAGTCCACGGCGCTTCTGCGCACGCCGACGCGGGCCCGGTGCCACTGCATCTTCAACCGGGCCGGGAACGTCTCGGCCGCCGCGCGCCGCTCTCGTCCTGCTGCCATTAGTTCGGGACCCTATCCATCGGACCGGCCGCCCGGTACGGGAGGTCCCACTTGTCCCCCGTCCGAGGCTCGACTTCACAGTGAACTTCACGGAAAGCCGTCGCGCCGCCCTCAGGGGGAAATTCCCTGGCTCGTCCGGCAATGCCCTGGTAGGCATGGGTTCATGGTGAGTATGGCGAGCAAGGCGAGTGGCACGACGACGGCTGGTGCGGGTGCCCCTGCGAGCGTGGCGCATCTTCGGGTGCCGCACAAGGACGACAAGGACGAGATCTCCCGTTGGTACGACACCTTGATCCGCGCGTTCGGCGGGGTGCCGGAGGCGGCGGAGGAGCGGGAGCTGTGGGACTCCCTGATCGAGACGGAACGTTCCCTCGGGGCGTGGGACGGCGATGAGGTGGTCGGGACGGCCGGGGCGTTCGCGTTCCGGGTGACCGTGCCGGGCGGGGCGTCGGTGCCCGCGGCGGGGGTGACCATGGTGAGCGTGGCCGCCACCCACCGGCGGCGCGGGGTGCTCACGGCGATGATGGGGCGCCAGCTCGCCGACATCCGGTCCTGGGGCTGGCCGCTGGCGCTGCTGACGGCCTCCGAGCCGGGGATCTACGGCCGGTTCGGCTACGGCATCGGCTCGCACTCGCTGAGCCTGACCGCCGAGACCCGCCGGGTACGGCTGTCCGTCCCGCCGGGGACGGATGACGTACGGCTGCGGTACGCGGCGCCCGGGGAGGTGCTCGCGGCGTGCGAGGCGGTGTACGCGGCGAAGGTGCCGGGGCGGGTGGGGATGCTGGCCCGGCAGCCGGGCTGGGAGCGGGTGCCGCTGCTGGACCCGGAGAGCGAGCGCGAGGGGGCCTCGCCGCTCCAGTGCGTGGTCGCGGAGGGGGCGAAGGGGGAGATCGTCGGGTACGCCCGGTTCCAGGTGAAGCCGGGGTGGGAGACGGCCGGGCCGAACGGCGTGGTGCGGCTGCGGGATGTGGAGGCGCTGGATCCGGCGGCGTACGCGGCGCTGTGGCGGTTCCTGTTCGACATCGACCTCACCTCGACGCTGGAGGCGCGCGGGCGCCCGGTGGACGAGCCGCTGCTGCATCTGGCGTCGGACGTGCGGCGGTTGGGGGTCCGGATGAAGGATTCGGCGCATGTCCGGCTGGTGGACGTGGGCGCGGCGCTGGCGGCCCGGACGTACGCGGTGCCGGTGGATCTGGTGCTGGACGTGGAGGACGCCTTCTGCCCCTGGAACGCGGGGCGCTGGCGCCTCACCGGGGACGCGGGCGGCGCGTCCTGCGAGCGCACCACGGACGCCGCGGACCTGGCGCTGCCGGTGCGGGCGCTGGGGTCGGCGTATCTGGGCGGTACGTCGCTGGCGGCGCTGGCCGGGGCCGGGCTGGTCCGGGAGGCGCGGGACGGGGCGCTGGCGGTGGGGTCGGCGGCGTTCGGACCGGGCGGCGGACCGGCGCCGTGGCTGCCGCACGGGTTCTGAGGGACGCCGGTGCCCCGGCTGCCGCGCGGGTTCTGAGGGGAGCGACCCCGCGTTTCTGAAGGGGTCGGCCCCGGGTTCAGCGGGACTGGCAGGTGGGGCACCAGAAGAGGTTGCGGGCGGCGAGGTCGGCGGTGCGGATCTCGCCGCCGCAGAGATGGCAGGGCTGGTGCGCCCGCCGGTAGACGTACACCTCGCCCCCGTGGTCGTCCACGCGGGGCGGGCGGCCCATCGCCTCGGGGGTGTGCTCGGCGCGGACGGTGTCGATGCGGTTGAGGCGGACGCCCTCGCGCATCAGGGCGACCAGATCGGCCCAGATCGCGTCCCACTCGGCGACGGTGAGGTCCCGTCCGGCGCGGTAGGGGTCGATGCCGTGCCGGAAGAGCACCTCGGCGCGGTAGACGTTGCCGACCCCGGCGATGACCTTCTGGTCCATGAGCAGCGCGGCGATCGTCGTACGGCTGCGGAAGATCCGCCGGTGAGCGGCGCCCGGGTCGGCGTCCGCGCGCAGCGGGTCGGGGCCGAGCCGGTCGTGGACGGCCCGCTTCTCGGCGTCGGTGATCAGGGCGCAGGTGGTCGGGCCGCGCAGATCGACGTACGCGGTGTCGTGGGCGAGCCGCAGCCGGACGGTGTCGGTGGGCGGGGGCGCCGGGGCGGCGCCGAAGTTGACCTTGCCGAAGAGGCCGAGGTGGATATGGACCCAGTCGGCGTCACGGAAGCCCAGGAAGAGGTGCTTGCCGTGGGCGTCGGCCGCTTCCAGCGGCGTACGGTCCAGGAGGGCGGCGGCGTCGCTGAACTTGCCCTGGGGGCTGCTGACCCGTACCGGGCGCCCGGCGAAGGCGGCCCGGTAGTCCTGGGCGAGCCGATGGATGGTGTGGCCCTCCGGCACGATCCCGTCTCCTGTCCCGGCCGTCCGTCCCGCGTCCCGCCCGGCCTCAGTCCTGCGGGTGGTGGGCCGGGATCGGCGGGAGGTCGCCCGTGGTCTCGTAGTCGGAGAGCATGTCGATGCGCCGGATGTGCCGCTCGTCGCCGGAGAACGGGGTGGCGAGGAAGGTCTCGACGAACGCCGTGGCCTCCGCCTCCGAGTGCATCCGGGCGCCGACCGCGACCACGTTGGCGTTGTTGTGCTGGCGGCCGAGCGCCGCGGTCTCCTCGCTCCAGGCGAGCGCCGCGCGGACGCCCTTGACCTTGTTCGCGGCGATCTGCTCGCCGTTGCCGGAGCCGCCGATCACGATGCCGAGGGCGTCGGGGTCCGCGGCCGTGCGCTCGGCGGCGCGCAGGCAGAAGGGCGGGTAGTCGTCCTGGGCGTCGTAGAGGTGCGGCCCGCAGTCCACGGGCTCGTGGCCCGCCGACTTCAGCCATTCGACGAGGTGGTTCTTGAGTTCGTAGCCAGCATGGTCGGAGCCGAGGTACACGCGCATGGGACGAGTGTGACACGGGGAGGGGGTGGGGGCGCGGGAGGGGGTGGGGGGTGGGGTGCGTTGGCGGGTGCGGCGACGCTGTGGCTGGTCGCGCAGTTCCCCGCGCCCCTGTGCTGCCGGGGTTGAGGTGGCCCCGGCGTCGTCAGTCGCGCTTGGTCAGCTTCCAGGCCAGGGGCAGTGCGCCCATGGCCAGGGCCGCCTTGAGGGCGTCGCCGAGGAGGAACGGGGTCAGGCCCGCGGCGATGGCGGCGGTGAGGGACATGTCCGCGGCCAGGGCGAGGTAGGGGACGCCGACGGCGTAGATGACCGCCTCGCCCAGCACCATCGCCCCCGCCATCCGCAGCGGTGAGCGGTCGGCGCCGCGGCGGGCCAGGGCGCCCACGGCGGTGGCGGCGAGGAGCATGCCGATGACGTAGCCGAAGGACGGGGCGGAGACCCCGCTGCCGCCCTCGGCGAACCAGGGCACGCCCGCCATGCCGACCAGCGCGTACAGCGCGAGCGAGAGGAAGCCGCGGCCGGCGCCGAGGGCGGTGCCGACCAGCAGGGCGGCGAAGGTCTGGCCGGTCACCGGGACCGGGGAGCCGGGCACCGGGACGGCGATCTGGGCGGCGATGCCGGTGAGGGCGGCGCCGCCCGCGACGAGCGCGATGTCACGGACGCGGGAGGCGGGGAGCAGGTCGGCGAGGACCAGGCCCGGACGGGCGGTGGTGGCGGCGGTGGCCATGGGGACTCCGCGGGGTGAGGGCAGTTGGGGACATCGTGACGCTATCCCAGCGGTTGAGCGGCGATCACCGTTCGCAGACGACAAAGGGGGTGTCCGCCTCTTGGTGGGCTCCGCACAAAGAATGCGGGATACACCCGGGTGGACGTGATGCCGGTCACGGTGGTGGGGACGGTCGGATCACATGAGTGCCGAGGGCAGGGGTCTGTGGGATCCCTCCAAGAGGGGGCGGGGCCCCTCGTCCGGACGGGGAATCCCGGCGCGCGTCCCGACCGCCCGTCCGCCCCCTCCTGCTGCTAGCGTGCACTTGCAAGGATTTTGCAATAACAGGTCGGAGGGGACCGCATGCCCGTCTATACGCTGCCTGAACTGCCGTACGACTACTCCGCGCTCGCCCCGGTGATCAGCCCCGAGATCATCGAGCTGCACCACGACAAGCACCACGCGGCGTATGTGAAGGGGGCGAACGACACCCTGGAGCAGCTCGCCGAGGCACGGGACAAGGAGACCTGGGGCTCCATCAACGGCCTGGAGAAGAACCTGGCCTTTCACCTCTCCGGCCACATCCTGCACTCCATCTACTGGCACAACATGACCGGCGACGGCGGCGGCGAACCGCTGGCCGCGGACGGTGTCGGCGACCTCGCGGACGCCATCGCCGAGTCGTTCGGCTCGTACGCCGGTTTCAAGGCCCAGCTCACCAAGGCCGCCGCCACCACCCAGGGCTCCGGCTGGGGCGTCCTCGCCTACGAGCCGCTCAGCGGCCATCTGATCGTCGAGCAGGTCTACGACCACCAGGGCAATGTCGGCCAGGGCTCCACCCCGATCCTGGTCTTCGACGCCTGGGAGCACGCCTTCTACCTCCAGTACAAGAACCAGAAGGTCGACTTCATCGACGCGATGTGGGCCGTCGTCAACTGGCAGGACGTGGCCCGGCGCTACGAGGCCGCCAAGTCCCGCGCGAATGTGCTGCTGCTGGCGCCGTAGCCGCCCCCGAGCGCCCTGCCTCGTGATCGTCTTCTCACCGCTCACCCGGCAGGCGGAAGAAAGGGAGCCCCCGCGAGGACGTGACTCGCGGGGGCTCTCCCCTGCCCGGGGCCGGTCAGTCGACCCCGCGCAGATAGATTCTCGCCCGGTCGCCGTCCAGCGGGGCGACGGTGACCTCCAGGGAGTTGAGATCACCGCCGCAGGGCGCGCACACCGGCCCGGTGGTGACCTCGTCCAGCGTCTCGGGCTCGGGCAGCCCCAGATGGGCGAATGGGGTGGTGGGCCGGTACTCGGCCGCCGTGAACGCCGCCTCGGCCCGCCGGACGAGCGGCTGCTCGGGCGCCAGGCCCGCCACGAACCGCCCGGTCTCCGCCTCCGGCAGGACGAAGGCCAGCAGCAGCCCGTCGTCCTGGAAACCGCGCTGCACCGCCGCCGTCCGCTCGGTCGCCGTCCCCGGGACCGTCACCCGGAGCAGTTCGGCGACCCGCGCGAACGTGACGCCCTCCGCCCAGTACGGGGCCTCCTGCCGCCCCGACGCCCGGTCACCGGAGCCGTCGGCGCCGCCGCAGGCCGCGAGGGTCAGGGCGGCGAGGGCAACGGTGGTGGCGGTGGTGAGGTGGCGGGGCGGGGTCCGGGGGCCGGTCACAGGTTGCTGAAGTCCGGGCCCTTGGTGCGGGTGCGCTTCAGTTCGTAGAAGCCGGGGACCGAGGCCACGGCGAGGGTGCCGTCCCAGAGGCGGGCCGCCTCTTCGCCGCGGGGGGCCGGGGTGACGACCGGGCCGAAGAAGGCGACCTCGGTGCCGTCGGGGCCGGGGACCGAGATCACCGGGGTGCCGACCTCCTGGCCGACCTTGTCGATGCCCTCCTTGTGGGAGGCGCGGAGTTCCGTGTCGTAGGTGTCCTGGTCCCACTGGTCGACCAGGTCCGCCGGGAGGTCCGCGTCGGCGAGGGCGGCGGCGATGCTCTCGCGGTTGACGCCGAGGCCCTCGTTGTGGAAGCGGGTGCCGAGGGCGGTGTAGAGCCTGCCGACGACCTCGTCGCCGTAGCGCTGCTGGGCGGCGATGACCACGCGGACCGGGGCCCAGGTGGAGCCGCCGGGGCGCATGTTCTCGGCGTACTCCTCGGGCAGCTCGTCGAGCCGGTGCTCGTTGAGGACCGCCAGGCTCATCACATGCCAGCGGACCTCGATGTCCCGGACCTTCTCCACTTCCAGGACCCAGCGGGAGGTCATCCAGGCCCAGGGGCACACCGGGTCGAACCAGAAGTCGACCTGGGTACGGGGGGTGGGGGTGGCGGAGGGGGGCGTGGGCATGGCTCTCCTTGGGGAAGGTGGGCTGTACCGGGCGCAACACCACCCCTCACCACCGCATTCCCGGGTGCCCCCGGTCAGGGGCACATGGCAGGATCGGGCCTGACCGCACAGCGAACAGCAGCCGAGGGAGTACCGCCCGTGCCCGGTGAGAATCTGACCCGTGACGAGGCCCGGGAGCGGGCCGCCCTGCTGTCCGTCGACGGGTACGAGGTGTCGCTCGACGTGCGTTCGGCGCTGGGCGAGCACACCGGGGAGGGGCCGCGGACCTTCCGCTCGGTGACCACGATCCGGTTCCGCTGCGCCGAGCCGGGCGCCAGCAGCTTCGCAGATCTGGTGGCGCCCGCCGTCACCGCCGTCTCCCTCAACGGGCGCGATCTCGATCCGGCCGAGGTGTTCGACGGGACCCGGATCGCGCTGGAGGACCTGGCCGCGGACAACGAGCTGATCGTGGACGCGCGGTGCGCCTACTCCCGTACCGGTGAGGGGCTGCACCGGTTCGTGGACCCCGAGGACGGCGAGGTGTACCTGTACACCCAGTACGAACCCGCCGACTCGCGCCGGGTCTTCGCCAACTTCGAGCAGCCCGATCTGAAGGGGCCCTTCCGGTTCGAGGTGCGGGCGCCGGAGGAGTGGACGGTGTGGAGCAATGGCGCCGGGACGCTCACCGACGGGGTGTGGCGGTTCGCGGAGACCCGGCCCATCTCGACGTACATCACCTGTGTCGTCGCCGGTCCGTATCACTATGTGACGGATTCGTACGAGCGGGTGTTCGAGGACGGGGGGAGGGTGGAGATTCCGCTGGGCGCCATGTGCCGCAAGGGGCTCGCGCCCTACTTCGACGCCGACGACATCTTCCTGATCACCAAGCAGGGGCTCGATTTCTTCCACGACCACTTCGACTACCCGTACCCCTTCGGGAAGTACGACCAGGCGTTCGTGCCCGAGTACAACCTCGGGGCGATGGAGAACCCGGGGCTGGTGACCTTCCGCGAGGAGTACATCTTCCGGGGGAAGGTCACCCGCGCGTCCTACGAGGGCCGCGCCAACGTCATCCTGCACGAGATGGCCCACATGTGGTTCGGCGACCTGGTCACCATGGAGTGGTGGGACGACCTGTGGCTCAAGGAGTCCTTCGCCGACTTCATGGGCGCCTTCTCGCTGGTGGGGGCGACCCGGTTCAAGGACGGGTGGATCACCTTCGCCAACCGGCGGAAGGCGTGGGCGTACCGCGCCGACCAGCTTCCCTCCACCCACCCCGTCACCGCCGACATCCGCGACCTCCAGGACGCCAAGCTCAACTTCGACGGCATCACCTACGCCAAGGGCGCCTCGGTGCTGAAGCAGTTGGTGGCGTACGTCGGTCAGGACGCCTTCCTGGAGGGCGCCCGCCGCTACTTCAAGCGGCACGCCTACGGCAACACCCGTCTCGGTGATCTGCTGTCCGTGCTGGAGGAGACCAGTGGGCGGGACATGGGCGCCTGGTCCGCCGCCTGGCTCCAGACCGCCGGGGTCAACTCCCTCACCCCGCAGACCCTGCTGACGCCCGAGGGGCGGATCGGCGAGCTGGCGGTGGTGCAGGAGGCGCCCGAGTCGCATCCCCGGCTGCGCCCGCACCGGGTCGCCATCGGGCTCTACCGGCGTACGGACGGGGGCGCGCTGGAGCGGTACGCCCGCGCCGAGGTCGACGTCGACGGGCCGCGCACGGTCGTCACCGAGCTGGCCGGGGCCGAGGCGCCCGCGCTGGTGCTGGTCAACGACGACGATCTGACGTACTGCAAGATCCGCTTCGACGCCACCTCGCTGGCCACCCTGCGGGAGTCGCTCGGCACGATGACGGACCCGCTGGCGCGGGCCCTGTGCTGGACCGCGCTGTGGAACATGACCCGGGACGCGCTGCTGCCCGCCCGGGAGTTCGTCGCCCTGGTGCTGCGGTTCGCGGGGCGCGAGAGCGACATCGGCGTCCTTCAGATGCTGCACGCCTGGGCGCAGTCCGCGCTGGTCCACTACGCCGCGCCGGAGTGGCGGGCGGAGGGCGGGGCGCTGTTCGCCGAGGGCGCGCTGCGGGAGCTGCGGGGGGCCGAGCCGGGCAGTGAGCACCAGCTCGCCTGGGCGCGGTGCTTCGCCGCGGTGGCCTCCGGGGAGGGGGATCTGCTGTTGCTGCGGGGGCTGCTGGACGGGGTGGAGAAGGTGGACGGGCTGGAGGTGGACCAGGAGCTGCGCTGGGCGTTCCTGGAGCCGCTGACCGTGCACGGGGTGGTCGGGGAGCGGGAGCTGGCCGCGGAACTCGCCCGCGACGACACGGCGTCCGGCAAGCGGCACCAGGTGCGGTGCCTGGCGGCGCGGCCGTCGGCGGCGGTGAAGGCGCAGGCGTGGGCGCAGGTCGTGGAGTCGGACGCGCTGTCCAACGCGCTGGTGGAGGCGACGATCGCGGGGTTCGAACAGCCGTCGCAGCGGGAGTTGCTCGCGCCGTATGCCGAGAAGTACTTCGCGGCGATCGAGGGGGTGTGGGCGGAGCGGTCCATTCAGATCGGGGTGGATGTGGTGCGGGGGTTGTTCCCGGGGCTGGTGGATACGGAGGGGACTGTGGGGGCTGCGGATGCGTGGCTCTCCGCGCATGCCGGGGCCGCGCCCGCGCTGCGGAGGCTGGTGCTGGAGGCTCGGGATGATCTGGCTCGGGGGCTTCGGGGGCAGGCTTGTGATGCGGGGGGCGCGGACTCGGAGGGGTGAGAGGGGTTGCGGGGCGGGTGCGGGTGCGTGGGGGCTGGTCGCGCAGTTCCCCGCGCCCCTAGAAGATCCGGCGTTGCCCCTTACGGCGTCGAAAAGTGCCGAGGGTTTTCGGCAGCCGAACATTCGTCCTTTAGTGTTGGGTTGTCCTGATTTGCCGACGACTGTGTAACAGGGGTTAAGGAGGGGAGGGGTCGCGGGAATCCCCGGGGCATGAACCACGACACCCCCCTCCCCCCGTCCCAGGTCTCCCCCGCCTCCCCCCTCACGCCCCGCCCGCTCGGCCAGTTGGACGCCTCGCGGCGCCGGGTGCTGACCGCGGGGCAGTTGCGGGCGCACGGGGTCTCCGCCGCCGAGGCCCAGGCGCAGTGCCGCGCCGGGGGCGCCTGGCGGCAGTTGCTGCCCGGGGTCTTTCTGCTGCACTCCGGGCCGCCGACGAGCGAGGAGCGGCTGCACGCGGTGCTGATGTACGCCTCGCGTGAGCCCGTACCCGTGGTGCCCGCGCAGCCGGGGGCACCGGGGACGCAGCCCTCGGCGGCGTACTCCGAGGTGATGATCACCGGGCTTGCCGCGCTGAATCTGCACGGGTTCACCGCCGCGCCCCCGCTGCCGGCGCTGGAGCAGATGGATGTGCTGGTCTCCCGGATGCGGCGGCTGCGCTCCACGGGCACCGCGCGGATCGTCCGGGCCGCCGCGCTGCCGACGCCCCAGCAGCGCACCGGGCTGCCGGTCGCGCCGGTGCCGAGGGCGCTGGCGGACGCCGTGGCGCAGTTGACGGACGCGGGACTGGTGCGGCGGCTGCTGACGGAGGCGGTGCGCGGCGGGTACTGCGAGCCGGGCGCGGTGGTGCGGGAGCTGGATCAGGCCAAGCTGCTGGGCCGGGCGCATGTCGTGGACGCGGTGGACTCGCTGCTGGCGGCGGGCCGGGCGATGGCGGAGGAGCGGCTGTACCGGATGGTGCGGGAGTTCGGGCTGCCGGACCCGGTGTGGAACGTGGATCTGCGGCTGCCGGGCGGGCCGCAGCTCGGCGGGGTCGACGCGTTCTGGCCGGACCAGTCGGTCGCGGTCGAGCTGGACACCCGGGCGCCGCGGCCGGGCGATCCGCAGGACGAGGACGCCCTGTGGTCCGAGTACGCCCGTAAGCGCGAGCATCTGGAGCGGCTCGGGGTCACGGTCGTCCACCTCACCCCGCGCAAGCTGCGCGACGCGATGGAGCAGCAGGCGACGGTGGTGCGGACGGCGCTGATGACGGCCGGGGAGCGGGAGCCGGCCGCGTATGTGGTGGTGCTGCCCAGATGACGGGAGCGGGGTGGTGTGGGCGCCGGGCGTCACGGTGGGCTGTCTCCGTGGCGCCCGGCGCCTTTGGGTTTCACGGTGGGCTCGGTCTCCGTGGCGCCCGGTGTCCTCGGGTGTGGTCAGTCGGCGCAGTACTCGGCTTCGATGATGGACTGGGTGTCGCCGGTCCAGTCGGCGTTGAGGTTGAGGGCGAGGCTGTGCTTGCCGTCGCCGGTGGTGTAGGACTCGGAGGTCGAGCCGTGGATGCCGCCGCCGTGGCCCCAGACGGTGGTGCCGCAGGACAGGTCCTGCTTGATCAGGCCGAGTCCGTAGGTGGCGTTGGGGATGCCGGGGGCGACGATCGTGGTCTTCATCGCCTTGAGCTGCTCGGGCGGGAGCAGCTTGCCGCGCAGCAGGGCGCTCATGAAACGGTTGAGGTCGTTGTTGTCGGAGACCATCTCACCGGCCGCGCCAGCCGCGGACGGGTTGAAGACGGTGACGTCGTAGGACCGGCCCTCGGACGTCTCGGCCAGCTTGGAGTAGGCGCGGCTGTGCGGGGTGCCGAGGGTGGGGCGGCCGGCCGGGACGAAGGTGTCGTCCAGGTCGAGGGGTTCGACGATGCGGTCGTCGATCGCTTCGCCGTACGGGCGGCCGGTGACCGCCTCGATGACCATTCCGGCCAGGATGTAGTTGGTGTTGGAGTAGCTCCAGGAGGAGCCGGGGGTGAAATTCGGCTCGTGCCGCATGGCGACGGCGACGAGTTCCTCGGGGGCCCAGGTGCGGTAGCGGTTCCGGTCGAAGCCCTCCTTGAGGAAGATCTCGCGGGCGAAGGGCTCGTCCGAGGTGTAGTTGAAGATGCCGCTGGTGTGGTTGAGGAGCTGGCGGACGGTGATGTTCCGGCCGTCGTTGCCGTTGCCGGTGACCAGGCCCGGCAGCCAGGTGTCGACGGTGTCGTCGAGGTCGAGTTCGCCCTCGGCCTCCAGTTGCAGCAGGACGGTCGCCACGAAGGTCTTGGTGATGCTGCCGACGCGGTAGCGGTCGTCGGCGGAGCGGGGGGCGCCGGTCCTGAGGTTGCCCACGCCCTCGGTGGCCCGCCAGGTGCCCTCGGTGTCGCGGGCGATGGCCGTCACGCCGGGCACTCCGCCCTGCACGACGGCGCGCATGGCGTCGCGTGTCGCGGAGTGGGTGTCGCCTCCGGCGCTGGTGCTGGTGCTGCCGCTGCCGCTGCCGCTGCCGCTGCCGGACGGTGCCGCGAACGCGGGGACGGCCAGGGCCAGCGACAGCGTGGCCGCGGTGGCCGCCACCAGGGTCGCCCGTGCACGTAGGGTCATGTCGTTCCCCCTTCTCGCCCGTGCGCCTGTCGCGCTCCGGGCCGTGATCTCGGTCGAGGGCGAAGACCTGAGGGGTTTCCTGAAGGTTGCTCGCCCCGGGCCGGTTGAGTGACTTTCGGCCGACCTCACGCCTTCCTCAGCACCAGTTCGGTGTTGCGGTCGCGGGCGCCGCCGTTCAGGTCGGTCCGGGCGCCGGGGGCGTTGAAGGAGAGTTCGCGGTACAGGGAGGCCAGTCCGGTCTGGGAGAGGTCGGTGAAGTCGGTGCGGTGCGGGGCGGCGGACTCGACGAGCGTGGTGAACAGGGAGAGTGTGCCGTCGTGGTTGTCGGCGACCTCCACGACCCGCGCGTGATGGGGGAAGTCCACGTGCGAGGCGGTGGAGATCTCCCAGAAGGACGACCGCCCGTCGGGGGCGCGGCGGGCGGTGATCGCGTTGCGGTGGATGTGCCCGTTCACCCAGGCCAGGACGGAGCGGTGGCGGTGGAGCAGGGCGAGGACCTCGGCCCCGTGGTGGCGGCGCTCGCCGGGGCGGGCGGGGTCGGGGCGGGGGTTGTCCATGGAGTCGCTGGTGTGGTGACTGAAAATGATCGCGTAGGAGTCGCTGTTCTCGGTGAGGGTGCGGTCGAGCCAGGTGAGCTGGGCGGTGCCGAGGGAGCCCTCGTAGTGGCCGCCGGCGTCGGTGGTGTCCAGGCTGATGCCGATGACGTCGTCGGCGATCCGGAAGGAGTAGTACTGCGTCCTCGCCGCGAGGTTGGCGGTGGAGTAGCCGTGGCCGACCGGGCCGGGGCCGGTGTGCTTCGGGTCGAGGTGGGCCCTGAGGTACTCGGCGGCGGTGAAGGGGGCGCGGCGCGGGTCCGGGGTGACGGGGCGCAGGTCGCGGGCGTGCGCCTTGAGCAGATCACGGAACCGGACGCCGATCGGGTCCTTGGCGGTACGGATGGCGTCCTGGAGCTTCTTCGCCTCGGCGGCGGGCAGGCTCATCAGCTTTCTGCCGCCGGTGGCGAAGTCGCGGAGGTAGGGGTCGCCGTGGCCGTAGCAGCCGAGGGGGAGGGAGTCGTGGTTGCCGACGGTGGAGTACCAGGGGATGGTCAGGCCGGGGCTGTTGACCTCGCGGCGGGCGGCGGTGAGGAAACCTTCCAGTCGGGGGAAGCCGCGCTGTTTGTCGGCGTCGCGGACGGGGGCGTCGGGCTGCCAGTACTGGGTGAGGCCGCTGTTCATGACGCCCTCGTAGCGGCGCGGGTCGCCGGAGTCGGGGGTGATCCGGCCGCCGCTCATGACCGTCAGGAACCATTCCAGTTCGGTGCCGCAGTTGTTGTCCGTGTTGTCGCCGGTGGTGATGGCGAAACGCAGGGGGGCGCCGGTGGCGGGGGCGGCGCGCAGCGCGTTGATCCGCTCCACCAGGGAGACCGCGCCCTGCACGGTGAGCGCCTCCTGCGGACGCCAGGCGTGCACATCGGCCGAGCGCAGGAACTCCAGGCGCAGCGGGTGCTGCACATCGAGGATGTGCAGATCGGTGACCTGGACGAAGGCGGCGAGCGGGGTACGGCGCTCCGCCCGCCCGGACTTGGCGGCGGCGAGGTCGGTCCGCAGGACCCGCCGCCACCCGGGACCGCTGGTCAGCCGCCGGTATCCGCTCCCCGGGCGGGGGGTGGAGGCGGTGACGAGGGTGGTGGGGGCGCCGCCCTGGGCGGTGGGTGCGGCCGGGGTTGTGGGTGCGGCCGGGGCTGCGGGGGCGGCCGGGGCCGCCTGGCTGTCGGTGGGGCGCAGGGCGTGTCCGATGCCTGCGGAGAGGGTCACCGCCCCGGCGGTGGCAAGGACGGCCCGGCGGTTGAGGGCGAGGCCCTCGGCGGCGGTTTCGGCGACAGAGCGTGTGCGCGGCATGGCGCGATCTCCCCGAGTGCGAACGCGTCGACGGTAAGGGCGGGGTCACCGGCTGCGGTTCCCTCGCCTCCTCGGATGCTTGGCACCGGGGGTGGCCTGCGCGTTAACGAGGCGACAACGGGCGCCGCCGATCGGAGGGCCGCGATCCTCGCCGGGTGCGCCGGCCGTTGGACGGTCACTGAGCGTTCATCTCACGGAGTACCGGGGCGTCACTCACACCGTTGCCCACGGCTGGGCGGGGGCTCGCGGGGGGGGAGAGGAGGAGGCTGGGCAACGCCCGTCTTTGGGGGCGCTGGGGGTACCCCCTCTGGGGGTGGGGGTGCCCCCTCTGGGGGAGAACTGCGCGACCAGCCCCCACCCACCCGCACACACCCCCCACCTCACCCCCACCCCCCAACCACCCCCAACCCCCCACAACCCCCACCCAATCCCATCGCGGGTTTTCCCCATTTCCCCAGTTGCTTCCGGTCAACTCTCCCCAAACCCGCATCCCTTGCGAAAGGCTGGGCGATCGTCCGGAACCGCATTCCGGACGCCTTCGACCGCCGTCGATCACCTCGCTGATCGACCCCGGCGGACGGACACCCACGGACACCTGTCGTCCTTCTTCTCCAAGGGATGCCGATGACCCAGACCCCCGAGTCGATACCCGGCGCGAGACGCGTGGCCCGGATCGCCGTGGCCGCCGGCCTCGTCGCCGCGCTGGCCGCGGCCGGGCCGATCCCCGCCGCCGTCGCCGCCACCGACCCCGCGCCCGCCGCGGACCCCGCCGTCAAGCCCGCCGACGACAAACTCGGCTCCGCCGACGCCGAGCTGCTCGCCGAGGCCAAGGCCGGTGGCGACAAGACCGTCACCCTGATGGTCGCGACCGCCCCCGGCGCCACCGAGCAGGTCGCCGGCCAGCTCGGCGCCGTCGACGGCGGCCTGGTCGGCAAGACCTACGACCGGCTCGGCTACGTCCGCGCCACGGTCCCCACCGGCCGGGCGGACGCCGCCATCGCCGCCGCCGCGAAGCTCTCCTCCGTGCAGGCGATCGATCTGCGCGAGGAGATCCCGCTGGAGGACCCCCGCCCCGACGCGGGCACGCAGGGCGGGAAGAGCGCCGCCGGCACCTACCCCGCGCCGGACAAGAACACCCCCGCGGAGAACCCGTACAACCCGTCCTTCGAGACCGGGGCCGTGGACTTCGTCGACGACCATCCGAAGGCGGACGGCCGGGGGATCACCATCGGCATCCTCGACTCCGGGGTCGACCTCGCCCACCCGGCGCTCCAGAAGACCACCACCGGCGAGCGCAAGATCGTCGACTGGGTCACCGCCACCGACCCGGTGGTGGACGGCGACGGCACCTGGCGCCGGATGACCGCCTCGGTCAGCGGCCCGGCCTTCACCGTCACCGCGCCCACCGGCGTCCGCGAGACCTTCACCACCCCGGCCGGGGCCTACAAGTTCAACTACTTCTCCGAGTCCGCCACCAACGGCGGCGACATGGCCGGTGACCTCAACCGCGACGGCGACCGGACGGATGTCTGGGGCGTGCTGTACGACGCGGCGAGCGGCACCGTCCGCATCGACCTCGACGACGATCTCGACTTCACCGACGAGACCGCGATGAAGCCGTACAAGGACGGCTACCAGATCGGCTACTTCGGCACGGACAACCCGGCGACCGCCATCGCCGAGCGCATCCCGTTCGTGGTGGAGACCCGCAAGGACGTCGTCTACAACGACGCCGGCGCCAAGGCCGACTACGTCAGCATCGGTGTCATCGAGGGCGCCCACGGCACCCATGTGGCCGGGATCACCGCCGCCAACAGCCTCTTCGGCGGCGAGATGAACGGTGCCGCGCCCGGCGCCAAGCTGGTCTCCTCGCGCGCCTGCACCTGGAGCGGCGGCTGCACCAACATGGCCCTCACCGAGGGCATGATCGACCTGGTCGTCAACCGCGGTGTCGACATCGTCAACATGTCCATCGGCGGTCTCCCGGCGCTCAACGACGGCAACAACGTCCGCGCCGCCCTCTACACCCGCCTGATCGACGAGTACGGCGTCCAGCTCGTCGTCTCCGCGGGCAACGACGGCCCCGGCGTCAACACCATCAGCGACCCGGCCCTCGCCGACAAGGTGATCTCGGTCGGCGCCACCGTCTCCCGGGAGACCTGGGCCGCCAACTACGGCTCCCAGGTGGAGAAGCGGTACGCCATGATGCCGTTCTCCTCGCGCGGCCCCCGTGAGGACGGCGGCTTCACGCCGACGCTCTCCGCGCCCGGCGCCGCCATCAACACCACCCAGACCTGGTCGCCCGGCGGCCCGGTCGCCGAGGCCGGCTACACCCTGCCGCCCGGCTACTCCATGCTCCAGGGCACCTCGATGGCCTCTCCGCAGGCCGCGGGCGCCGCCGCCCTCCTGCTGAGCGCCGCGAAGCAGCGCGGGATCGACCTCACCCCGGCGACCCTGCGCACCGCCCTGACCTCCACCGCCGACCACATCAAGGGTGTGCAGGCGTACGAGGAGGGCGCGGGCCTCATCAACATCGAGGACGCCTGGGACTCGATCCGCGACGGGGCGAACGCCCACGAGTACACCGTGAAGGCCCCGGTGGACACCGCGATCGAGCAGTACCTCCAGACCCCGGGCTTCGGCACCGGTCTCTACGACCGCGAGGGCGGTCTGAAGGCCGGGCAGAAGAAGACGTACGACATCACGGTGACCCGGACCACCGGCGCGGACAGGGCCCTGCGGCACGAACTCCACCTGGAGAACAACGCCGAGGGCACCTTCCGGATCGTCGGCTCGGACGAGGTGAGGCTGCCGCTGAACCAGCCCGTCACCGTCAAGGTGCAGGCGTCGCCGAAGTCGGCCGGGATCAAGAGCGCCATCCTGGAGGTCGACGACCCGCGCACCGAGGGCATCGACAAGCAGGTGCTGAACTCGGTCGTGGTCGCCAAGCCCGCGACCTACACCTTCGCCGCCTCCGGTTCGGTCCAGCGCAACAGCTCGACCTCGTACTTCGTCACCGTGCCCGAGGGCGCCAGGACGCTGGAGGTGGCCATCGGCGGGCTGAAGGACAAGAGCCAGACCCGGTTCATCTCCCTCCACCCGTACGGTGTCCCGCTGGACGAGAACTCCACGCCGTACTGCTACAACAACTACCTCGACGGCAACGGCTGCCGCCCCGACGTCCGCTCCTACGCCGACCCGGCGCCCGGCGTCTGGGAGATCGAGGTCGAGTCGCGGCGCACCTCGCCGCACCTGGACAACCCGTACACGCTGGATGTCACCGTGCTCGGCGCCGACTTCGCGCCGGAGACGGTGAGCCTGCCCGAGGTCAAGGCCGGTGTCCCGGCCCCGGTCTCCTGGACGGTCACCAACAACAAGGCCCCCATCGACGGCAAGCTGGCGGGCGGCGCCCTCGGTTCGTCGCTGTCCGAGCGGCGCACCATCGACCACGGCGACGCGGCCGTCTACGAGGTCGTCGTCCCCGAGGGCGCGACCCGGCTCGACGCGTCCATCGGCAACACCGCCGACCCGGCCGCCGACCTCGACCTCTACCTGCTGAACGCCGGCGGGACCGTCGTCGCCCAGGCGGCCGACGGCGACTCCGAGGAGGCCGTCTCGGTCGCCAACCCGGCGCCCGGCACGTACTACGTGCAGATCGACGGCTACTCGGTCCCGGCGGGCAGCACCGCCTACGACTACCTGGACGTGTTCTTCTCCTCCGCGCTCGGCACCGTCTCGGTCGACGGCTCGGGTCCGGTGAAGCTGGGCACGGGTGAGTCGGCGCAGGTCTCGGCGACGGTCACCGCCACGGCCCCCGCCCCCGCCGGGCGCACGTTCTTCGGCGAGGTCGGACTGGTCACCGCGCGCGGCACCACCGCGGGCACCGGCCATGTGGAGATCGGCACGGTTACTCCGTAGCACCGGTCAGACCACTGACTCCGTGGTACCGGGCGGGCGTTCCCTGGGGGGCGCCCGCCCTTCCGTTTCCGTCCGCCGCTACCCGCAGGGCAGGGCGGTGGACTCCGGGAGGCTCTGGGCGACGAGCGCCGCCTCCTTGCGGACATCCGGGTCGCCGACCGCCAGCAGATCGGCGTCCCGGCCGTCGGCCCGGGTGGCGATCAGGACATGGTCGCCCGCCACCAGCGAGGGCAGGGCCTCCTCGTCGCGCTCGAAGGTGATCCGCCGCTCACCTCCGTCGGTGGGTTTGTAGTAGGCGGTGACGTCCAGGGTGATCCGCGCCCGCCCGGCGTCCGCGCCGGTCAGCGGCCGTACGGCGGTGATGTCGCCCTCGGCGACCAGGACCGTGCAGGCCAGACGGCGGGGGTCACCCAGCGCCGCGGAAGCCTCCTCCCGGCCCCCGGACGCCTTGTCCGCGGCGCTGCTGGTGTCGGCGGCGCCCGTGCCGCCGCCCTCCACCACCAGCCAGCCGAGCCCGGCGACCAGGGAGGCGGCACAGGCCACGGCGAGGGTGCCCAGGGCGACGGCGAAGGGGCGGCGCCTGCGGCGGGGCGGGGGCGGGGGGAGGGGCAGGGGAGAGGGCTCGGGGGCGGGTTCCGGCTCGGTCAGGGCGTCGGCGATCAGCGACAGTTGGTCGCGCAGGACGGTGACATCGGCGCGCGCCGCGGCGTACTCGGCCATGAAGGCGGCGTCGGCGCGGGCGGCGGCGGACGGCGGCTCGTCCATGAGCACCGCGAGCAGCGGGTCCGGGGCGTCGTAGACCCCCGGTGAACCGTCGGGGCCGTGGGCGCCGTCGGGACCGTTGGCGCCGTCGCGGCCGTCTCGGCGGTCGGGGCCGTTGTGTTCGGCGGGGCCGTTGTGTTCGGCGGACACGTCACACCACCTCGTCCTCGTGCAGTCGGGCGCGCAGGGCCCGGACCGCGGTGTGCAGCCTGCTCTTGACCGTGCCCTCGGGGATGCCGAGCTGCTCCGCTATCCCGCGCACCGGCAGATCGGCGTAGAACCGCAGGACCAGCACCTGGCGCTGCGGGTCGGGCAGTTCGTCCAGGCCCCGGGCGACGGCGAGGGAGAGCAGCCGGGACTCCTCGGCCGACGGGAGCACCGGTTCGTGGAGGGCGGCCAGGCGTTCACCGAGGCGTTCCTGACGGCGTTTGGCGCGGTGCCAGTCCATGGCGAGGTTGGAGGCGACGACCGCCGCCCAGGCGGAGACGTCCCTCGGTGCCTCACGGCCACTGGCCGCCCGTTCCAGCAGCCGCAGGCGGACCTGCTGCACCCCGTCCGGCAGGTCCGCCTGCGGCACCCCGCCGAGCGCGAGCACCGCCCGCACCCGGCGTTCCTGGGCCGCGTCCAGCGGGTCGTCCGCCGAGCGGTCCGCCCCCTGGCCGCGGCGCGCGAATCTGCGCAGCACAGCCACCCCTCTCCTCGCCGCGTTTCCTCTACGACGCCGGGGCGCGCCGAAACGTTCGCGGAATGCGGCGACGGCTTTCTTCACGCCTTCTCCACTGCCACCATGTGCCCCATGACGTACATCACCAAAGGCGGCAACGCCCCTGTCCCCGCCGCTCCTCTGCGGGTGGCGGTCGGCCGCGCCGACGTGCCCGGCACCCCGGCCGTGGACGCCTCCGCGCTGCTGCTGGACGCCACCGGACGGGTGCGGGGCGACGCCGACCTGGTGTTCCACAACCAGCCCCGGCACCCCTCGGGCGCGGTACGGCACGCGGGCCTGGGCCAGGGCGCCGGACAGTCGGCCGAGTGGCTGGAACTGGATCTGCCGAACGTCGAACCGGCCGTGCAGCGCGTGGTGATCGCCGGTTCCTGCGACGGCGGGACGTTCGGGGAGGTACCGGGGCTGTATGTCCAGGCGGTGGCCCCGGACGGCGCCATCGCCGCCCACTACGCGGTGACGGAGGCGGCCACGGAGACGGCGTTCGTGCTGGGCGAGTTCTACCGGCGGGACGGGGCGTGGAAGTTCCGCGCGGTGGGCCAGGGGTACGCCTCGGGGCTGGCGGGACTGGCGACGGACTTCGGGATCGAGGTGGCGGAGGAGCGGGGGCATCCCCGGGATGCGGCCCCTGCGCCTGTGCCTGCCCCTGCCCCGGTGCCGGTGCCAACCCCGGTGCCGGTGCCGGTGCCGGTGACCAAGGTCTCCAAGGCACCCGGCCCCCCAACGGCCACCCCCACCCCCACCCCCACCCTCTCTCCCTCACTCTCTCCCTCTCCCTCCAACATCCCCGTCCCGGTCTCCCCAGGCCCCCTGGGTACCGACTTCCCGCCCTTCTCCCGTACCGGCCGCGGCAACGACGTCGTCACCGTGGACGCCCCGCTGCCCCCCGGGCCGGTCATCGTGGAGATGCGCGTCAAGGGCGACGACTGGCTGTGCGTCGAGACGCTGACCCGGCGCAACAAGGAGGACAAGCTGGTCTTCAACTCCACCCTGCGCGATCTGCACGGCCGTGCCCTGGTCCAGTTGCCCGAGGGCCGTCCGCTGCGGCTGCGGGTGAAGTACGCCGGGGAGTGGTCGCTGCGGATCCTGCCGCTGACCGCCGCGCGCCCGCTCGGCACGGACACCGTCAAGGGCCGGGGTCCGGAGGTCCTCGTGCACACCGGCACCGAGGGCGATGTGAAGGCCCGGTTCGACGGCGGCCCCGACCGGGACGCCTGGCTGCTGATCACCGGGCACCGGCCGGAGGACCTGAACGACCTCGACCGGCACGATCTGCTGGTCAACGAGACCGGCAGGCTGAAGGAGACCTTCCCGCTCCCGGCGGGCCCGCACCTCGTGGTGGTGGAGAAGGCGGACGGCGCCTGGCAGCTCACCCCGCGCCCCCTCCCGGTCCGCGACCCGTCCGCGGGCCTGCGCACCGGGGTGTACGAGGGCCGGGGCGAGCGGACGATCACGATCGCCAACCCCCGGCCGGGCCGCCCGGCCCTGCTGAGCTACGCGTTCCAGGACGTGGACCGCCGCTACGACCTCCAGGTGTGGCGGCTGGACGAGTACGGCGACGAGACCGAGTGGCTGTCCGGGGAGACCACCGGGACGCGCGGGGTGGCCGGTCTGTTCGGCCGGGGCCAGGACGAGATACGGATCCGGATCAAGCACAGCGGGGACTGGACGCTGCGGGTGCTGCCGGAGGAGGACGCGCCGCTGCTGACCGGCCCGGTCGAGGGCAGGGGCTCGGCCCTGTTCCGCTACCAGGGCCCGCCGACCCTGATGACCGTCCGCCAGACCTCCCGCTCCAAGGACGCCTCGGTCCTCGCGAACGCCCTGAACCACCCCTACGGCAATACGGCGATCATCGCCTCGGTGAAGGGCCGCCGGCCGGTGCTGGGGCCGGTGTGGGTGGACCCGGGCGGGACCTGCTTCGTCGTGGTCGCCGCCCAGGAGGACACCCCGTGGCGGCTGGAGCCGGAGCCCTGGGAGGCGGCGACCGGGCTCGGGCGGCGCACCCAGGGCGTCGGCTATGGAGTCGTACATCACACCGGGCCGGACACGGAGATCGTGTTCGCCTCCACCAGCGGGCTCCAGCACCTCTACCAACTGGACGAAAACCTGTTCCCCGCCCGCAAAGTCACCGGATCTTCCGATCCCTACCGGATCTCGGCGGGATTCCTCCAGGTGCGGGCGCTCGGCGAGTGGACCATCGAACCGCGCGAGCCGCGGGAGTGACCGTCCGGGGACCGGGCAATCGATTGGACATATCGGCAGGGGTCCCCCGCATGATGGGGAGGCGGGAAGGGCCCAGGTCGCCCCGGGGGTCGGCACGCCCAGCACAGAGCCAGACCAGTCACACCAGCCACACCAGTCATGCCAGCCATGCCAGCCATGCCAGTCACACCAAGGAGTCGTCGTGAGGGTCGGAATCGTCGGAGCCACCGGTCAGGTCGGCACGGTCATGCGCAGGATCCTGGTGGAGCGGAGCTTCCCGGTCACCGAGCTGCGTCTGTTCGCCTCGGCCCGCTCGGCGGGGACGGTCCTCGACGGGGTCACGGTGGAGGACGCCGCCACGGCCGACTACACGGGCCTGGACATCGTGCTGTTCTCGGCGGGCGGCGCGACCTCGCGGGCGCTGGCCGAGAAGGTCGCCGCGCAGGGCGCCGTGGTGATCGACAACTCCTCCGCCTGGCGGCGGGACCCCGAGGTGCCGCTGGTGGTGTCCGAGGTGAACCCGCACGCCGTCGCGCACCGCCCCAAGGGCATCATCGCCAACCCGAACTGCACCACCATGGCGGCGATGCCGGTGCTGAAGCCGCTGGCGGCCGAGGCGGGTCTTGAGGCGCTGGTCGTCGCCACGTACCAGGCGGTGTCCGGGTCGGGCCTCGCCGGGGTGGACGAGCTGTTCGAGCAGATCAAGAAGGTCGGCGACGACGCGCCCAAGCTGACCCACGACGGTACGGCGGCCGAGTTCCCGGCACCGCACCAGTACGTGGCGCCGATCGCGTACAACGTGCTGCCGCTCGCGGGCTCGATCGTGGACGACGGGCTGAACGAGACCGACGAGGAGCAGAAGCTGCGCCACGAGTCCCGCAAGATCCTGGAGATCCCCGAGCTGAAGGTCTCCGGCACCTGTGTCCGGGTCCCGGTGTTCTCCGGGCACTCGCTCCAGGTCAACGCCCGTTTCGCCCGCCCGATCTCCCCGGAGCGGGCCACCGAGCTGCTCGGGGAGGCACCCGGCGTGACCCTCACCGACGTCCCGACCCCGCTTCAGGCGGCCGGGCAGGACCCGTCGTACGTGGGCCGGATCCGCCGGGACGAGACGGTGGAGAACGGGCTGGCGCTGTTCATCTCGAACGACAACCTCCGCAAGGGCGCCGCGCTGAACGCGGTACAGATCGCGGAGCTGGTGGCGCGGGAACTGTCTGCGGCGAAGTAGCCGAGCGCGCAGGGGCGGTCACCAGGTGACCGTGGCCGCCCCCTCACTCCCCCACCGGCCCGGTGTCCGGCGGGCGCGGTGCCCGGACCGTCCACACCAGCGCCGGAACCGCGAGCAGCGCCGCCGCCCCGCCCAGCAGCAGCGCGCCCGAGGGGCCCGGCCCGTCCAGTGCCCGGCCGCCGCCGAACGCGCCCAGCGCTATGGCGCTGTTGAAGACCCCGGCGAACAGCCCCGAGGCCGCCTCGCGGGCGTGCGGCACGGCACCCGTCAGCCAGCTCTGCGCGGACACCGAGACCCCGCCGTAGGCCAGCCCCCAGAGCAGCAGCAGGGCGAGGGACAGGGCGGCCGAGCCGCTCGCCGGGACCAGCAGGACGACGACGGCGCCGATGGCGGCGGCGAGCAGCAGCAGCGCCCGGTGCGGGGCGCGGGCGGCGAGCGGACCGGCGGCGAAGTTCCCGGCGACCCCCGCGACCCCGTACCCGAGCAGCAGCAGACTGATCTGCCCCGCGCCGATGCCCGGGAGCCGCTCCAGGACCGGGCGGACATAGGTGTACGCGGCGAAATGCCCGGTGATCAGGAGGGCGACGGCGAGCAGTCCGCGCCGGACGGCGGGGGCGCGCAGCACGGCGGCGACGGTGGACAGCCGTATGGGGTGCCCGGCGGGCAGCGGGGGCAGGGCGCGGGCCAGCAGCGCGGCCACCACGAGGGCGAGGGCGGCGAGCGCGGCGAACGCCCAGCGCCAGCCCGCGAGCCCGCCCAGGAAGGTGCCCGCGGGCACCCCGAGCACCGAGGCCACCGCGATCCCGCTGAAGATCACGGCGGTGGCCCGGCCGACCCGGGCGGCCGGCACGAGCCGTACCGCGAGCCCGGCGGCGACCGCCCACACCCCGCCGATGCACACCCCGACCAGGGCGCGGGCGATGAGCAGCACGCTGAAGTGCCAGGCGAGGGCGCACAGCAGACCGGCGGCAGCGAGCAGGAGCAGCAGGACGCACAGCACCCGGCGCCGGTCGGCGCGGCGGACGGCGACCGGGAACAGCGGGGCGGCGAGGGCGGCGATCAGTCCGGGCAGGGTGAGGGCGAGACCGGCGGTCCCGGCGGACACCCCGAGGTCGGTGCCGAGGGAGGTGAGCAGTCCGACGGGCAGCATCTCGGCGGTGACCACGCAGAAGGTGGCGGCGGCGAGGGCCAGGACGGCGGTCCAGGGGCGGGCCGGGGCGGCGCCGTGGGGGCGGCCCGGCGCGGTGGCGGCGCGCACGGAGGGCGTGAAGGGCATGACTCCACCCTTCGACGCGGACGCGCCGGGATCAACGGCCTTT
Source organism: Streptomyces sp. NPDC093252 (assembly GCF_040683675.1). NCBI lineage: Bacteria > Bacillati > Actinomycetota > Actinomycetes > Kitasatosporales > Streptomycetaceae > Streptomyces > Streptomyces sp. NPDC093252. Next base: position 536,920 of record NZ_JBFBEM010000002.1, read on the forward strand.
TCCTCACCCTTCCAGGAGTGGAATTCACCGACCGGTGGGAGGAGGGGCACGGGTGAGCGGGCCGGACCCGCGTGCACCGGAGTGGTGCGTGGTGCCTCCGGCACACCGGCCGCCGGACTGGTGGACCGGCACCGCCGGGGCCGCGCCGGCCCACCGGTGGAGCCGCCCCGCCGGGCGCGCACCCGCGCACGGCGGGCAGAAGGCGCCGTGTCCGGCGTACGGCACGCGCCACGAGCGGCGCGTACGGGCGGCTACGAGCGGCGGTGGACGGCACGCAGGGCGGCGCGGGCACGGAGGACGGCACGAGCACGGACGACGGCACGGGACACGGCCGGGAAGCCGCGGCCGGGCTTCCAGAACACGGCGGACACCTTGCTGACCACACCGGAGCCGACACGGACCCACCGCAGCCCGACACGGACCAGCCGTAGACCCACCCCAGCCCGACACGGACCCACCGGAGCCGACCCGGACCCCCCGGAGCCCGACGCGGACCCCCCGCGCCCCGCAGCCACCGGTCCCGCCCACCCCGGCGGCGGTGAGCGGTGGTGAGCGGCGGCCGGCGCCGCCGGCGCCCCGGCACCGGAACCGGCGAGCCACGGCCGGGCCCCGCCCCGAGCGAAGCTCAGGCCCGCCGCAGTTCGTACAGGAAGCAGCCGTACTCGATCGCGCGGACGTGGACGAGGGCGACCTCCGGGTCGGTGAACGCCTCGGTGACGGCGTCGGCGAACCCGTCGGCCGGGGTGACCAGCCGCCCGCCCAGGAGGCGCCCGTTGGCCGAATAGCGCCGTAGGACGCGGGGGGCGTTGGTGAAGGCGAGGGCGGTGGGGTCCTCGGGTCCCGCGCAGTCCTCGGCGTGGATGAACACCGGGCCCTGCTCGTCGTAGGCGCCGGGGTCGGCGCCGGTGCCGGCCGCCCAGCGGCGCAGCGGGGCGTAGGAGACCAGGGCGATCAGCTCGCCGGGGCGGCTGCGGCGCAGACAGCAGCGGAGCGGGGCGCCGCCCTCCTCGTCGCGGACCGGGCGCACGGGCCGGCCGGCGTCGTCGAGGTCGCGGAGTTCCGCCAGGGTCGCGGCGTCGATGGGCCGGGGGGTGCGGGGTGAGGTGCGCGGTGGGGTCATGAGGGTCAGCGTGGTCGGTCGGCGGAGACGTTACCGGCGGGTTTTGGACATCGCGTTCGGTGTGGGTGACATGGAAGGATGGCGCGAACGACACATCACGAGGAGATGACCGCGTGCCTGGCACAAACCTGACCCGCGAAGAGGCGCAAGCGCGCGCGAAGCTGCTGACCGTGGACTCGTACGAGATCGATCTCGATCTCTCCGGCGCGCAGGAGGGCGGGACGTACCGGTCGGTCACCACCGTGCGCTTCGAGGTCGCCGAGGGGGGTGCGGAGACCTTCATCGACCTGGTGGCTCCGCAGGTCCACGAGGTGACGCTCAACGGGGACGCGCTCGACCCGGCGGAGGTCTTCGAGGACTCCCGGATCGCGCTCCCGGGGCTGGCGGCCGGCCCGAACGAACTGCGGGTGGTCGCGGACTGCGCGTACACCAACACCGGCGAGGGCCTGCACCGCTTCGTGGACCCGGTGGACGACCAGGCGTATCTCTACACCCAGTTCGAGGTGCCGGACGCGCGGCGGGTGTTCGCCTCCTTCGAGCAGCCGGATCTGAAGGCGACCTTCCAGTTCACCGTGAAGGCCCCGGCCGGCTGGACCGTCATCTCCAACTCGCCGACCCCCGAGCCGCGGGACGACATCTGGACCTTCGCGCCGACGCCCCGGATCTCGTCGTACATCACCGCGCTGATCGTCGGCCCGTACCACTCGGTGCACAGTGTGTACGAGAAGGACGGGCAGTCGGTGCCGCTGGGGATCTACTGCCGGCCCTCGCTCGCCGAGCACCTGGACTCGGACGCGATCTTCGAGGTCACCCGGCAGGGCTTCGACTGGTTCCAGGAGAAGTTCGCCTACGCGTACCCGTTCGAGAAGTACGACCAGCTCTTCGTGCCGGAGTTCAACGCGGGCGCGATGGAGAACGCGGGCGCGGTGACCATCCGCGACCAGTACGTCTTCCGCTCCAAGGTGACGGACGCGGCGTACGAGGTCCGTGCGGAGACGATCCTGCACGAGCTGGCCCACATGTGGTTCGGCGATCTGGTCACCATGGAGTGGTGGAACGATCTGTGGCTGAACGAGTCGTTCGCCACCTACACCTCCATCGCCTGCCAGGCGTACGCCCCCGGCTCGCGCTGGCCGCACGCCTGGACGACGTTCGCGAACTCCATGAAGACCTGGGCCTACCGCCAGGACCAGTTGCCCTCCACCCACCCGATCATGGCCGAGATCCGCGACCTGGACGACGTCCTGGTCAACTTCGACGGCATCACCTACGCCAAGGGCGCCTCGGTGCTCAAGCAGCTCGTGGCGTATGTCGGCATGGACGCGTTCTTCGCGGGCGTGCAGGCGTATTTCAAGCGGCACGCCTTCGGCAACACCCGCCTCTCCGACCTGCTGGACGCCCTGGAGGAGACCTCCGGGCGCGATCTGAGCGTCTGGTCGCAGAAGTGGCTCCAGACCGCCGGGATCAACATCCTGCGCCCGGAGATCGAGACCGACGGCGACGGGGTCATCACCTCGTTCGCGGTCCGCCAGGAGGCCCCCGCGCTGCCCGCCGGGGCCCAGGGCGAGCCCGTGCTGCGCCCGCACCGGATCGCGGTCGGCCTGTACGGGCGGGACGCGGCGAGCGGCAGGCTGGTCCGCCTGGAGCGGGTCGAGCTGGACGTCGACGGCGAGCTGACCGCCGTACCGCAGCTCACCGGGACGGCGCGGCCGGAGGTGATCCTGCTCAACGACGACGATCTGTCCTACGCCAAGGTCCGGCTGGACGAGGAGTCCCTCGCCTTCGTCACCGAGCACCTCGGGGACTTCGCGGACTCACTGCCGCGCGCCCTGTGCTGGGCGTCCGCCTGGGACATGACCCGGGACGCCGAGCTGCCCGCCCGCGACTATCTCTCGCTGGTGCTGTCGGGCATCGGCAAGGAGTCCGACATCGGGGTGGTGCAGTCCCTCCAGCGGCAGGTCAAGCTGGCCATCGACCTGTACGCCGACCCGGCCGCCCGGGAGGCGCTGCTCACCCGCTGGACCGACGCCGCCCTCGCCCAGCTCCGGGCGGCCGAGGCGGGCGGCGACCACCAGCTCGCCTGGGCGCGGGCGTTCGCGGCGACCGCGCGCACCCCGGAGCAGCTCGATCTGCTGGAGGGCCTGCTGGAGGGCACCCGGACCATCGAGGGCCTGGCCGTGGACACCGAGCTGCGCTGGTCGTTCGTGCACCGGCTGGCGGCGGTCGGCCGCTACGAGGAGACCGAGATCGCCGGGGAGTACGAGCGCGACCGCACCGCCGCCGGGGAGCGGCACGCGGCGAGCGCGCGGGCGGCCCGGCCGACGCCGGAGGCCAAGGCGGAGGCGTGGGCGTCGGTGGTGGACTCCGACAAGCTGCCGAACGCGGTGCAGGAGGCGGTGATCTCCGGGTTCGTGCAGACCGACCAGCGGGAGCTGCTGGCGCCGTACACCGAGACCTACTTCACGGCCCTCAAGGGGGTGTGGGAGTCGCGGTCGCACGAGATGGCCCAGCAGATCGCGGTCGGGCTGTACCCGGCGGTGCAGATCGAGCCCGCGACGCTGGAGCGCACGGACGCCTGGCTCGCCGGGGCGGAGCCGAACGCGGCGCTGCGGCGGCTGGTGTCGGAGTCGCGGGCGGGCGTCGAGCGGGCGCTGCGCGCCCAGGCGGCGGACGCGGCGGCCGAGTAGGCGGGATGCAGTAAGTAGGCGGGATGCGGTAAGAGGGGGCGGTCCTGGTGGGCCGCCCCCTCTTCTGCTCGCCTGCCGGTCAGGAACCCCACGCCGCCGGTGGTCGGCGGGGCGCCACCCGCCCGGCGACATCCACCGGTCACGAGCCGCCGCACACCCGTTCCGCGATGTCCAGCATCGTCCGGACGTGCAGGCCCGTCTGGGCCGGGATCGGGACCCAGCGCGGGGCGTAGGTCTTGTCGAGTTCCTGGCACCACTCGCGGACCAGGTCGCCGAGGGCGTCGGCGGTGGCCGGGTCGGTGGGCAGCAGGGCCCGGCGCATCATCCCGGCGGCCCGCAGCGGCATCCGGCGGGCGGCGATGGCGAGGGTGGCGAAGTGGCCCCGGGAGCCGGTGAGTTCCTCGGCGGCCCAGGTCGCGGCGACGGACGGGGCGACCTCGATCAGCTCCCGCGCGGCGTCCCGCAGCGGGGCCAGCGCCCCGGGGACGCCGCCGGGCCCGGCCGGGCCGTGGGCGGCGCCGGCGAGGACGGCGGCGAGGTCGCGGGTGCGGGCGACGAGGAGCGCGCCGATGCGGGCCACCTCGCGGCGCGGGTCGGGTGCCGGGCGGTCGTCGGCGACGGCGGGCACGGCCCAGGCGGGGGCCTCCACCAGGGTGGTGAGGGTGCCGTAGCGGCGCGGGTAGAGCCAGGTGGACTCGGCGACGAAACCGCTCGGGTCGCGTTCGTCGCCCGCCCGGTCGCCGGGGCGGATCAGGACGCCGGGGCGGTCGGGCAGCCAGTCGGGGCCGTCGCAGGGGTGGTCGTCCAGCGGGACGCCGAGGCGGGTGGCGGTGGCGCGGAAGGCGCGGGCGGCGCCGGGGACCCGGCGGGTCATCATGGCGAACGCGCCGCCGAACTCGATGCCGTGCAGGGTGAACTGCGCGGTGGGCCGCAGTTCGTCCAGGAGCCGGACCAGGGTGGCCGACTCCGGCATCGGGCGGCGGGCGCTGCCGGGGCCGGGCAGCGACTCGGGCTGGCGGGCGAACGCCGGCCGGTAGAAGCGCAGATGGCACTCCTCCAGCGAGGGGGCGACGTCCTCGGGAATCCAGCCGTGCGCAAGGCGGGCGCCGTCGGGATCGAGACAGAGCAGGAAGTGCCAGGTGCAGCCCAGCCGGGCGAGGGTGTCCGGGCGGTGGGCGAGGAGGCGGGCGAGCCGGAGCGCGGAGGCGCCGCCGACGGGTTCGTTGGCGTGCGCCCCGGCCACGGTGAGGATGTTCCGCTCTCCGTGGCCGGCCGACAGGAGCCAGAGCGGGCGCCCGGCACGGCTCTCGCCGACGGCCCGCAGCCGCAGCGCGCCGGGCACCGCCGAGGCCAGCGCGCGGGCCCGCCGCTCCAGTTCACCGACGGCCGGATATCCCGGATGGCACGATGTCCGCACGCTGGTACCCCGCTTCGCTCAGGCGCCCTGGGAGTTGCTGTCCCCGGTGGTCTCCTTCTTGTCCAGCGGGCGAATCACGATCTTCTCGGCCATTGCCGCTCTCCCTCCCGTTCAACTCGCCGCTCTCACAAGGGATTTGACTGGATTCAAGCCCCTCGGCGGGAGCTTCTTGCCAACTGTCGTGCGGGTGAACAAGAGTGTCAAGGGTGCGTATTCGAGCCGGATGTCGCAGTTGGCGGCGTACTTGCTCGTCGGCCTGGTGTGGCCGTTTTCGCCGCCCGGAATTATTGAGGGTTCCTTTGCCCCGCCGTGCTCCGCGCCCGGCCCGTGTCGTATTTCTTTCGGAGGCGACCGCGTGACCCACGAGACGACGACCGGGATGACACCGGACGGTGTGCAGGCCCTGCGGCGCCCCCGGGTGAAGCCGGAGCACCGGGCGTACCGGACCGTCGACGGCCATGTCCGGATCGGCAGTGTGGTGTACGGGATCGGCGCGGAGATCGCCGACCCCGAGGGCTGGGTGTGGCTGCTGGTGGAGGCGATGGACGGCTCCCGGGACCCGGCGGCGGTGGTGGCGTGCGTGCGCGAGGCGCATCCGGCGGTGGGCGCGGACGATGTCCGGCAGGCGATGGCCGATCTGCTGGCGGCCGGGTTCGTGGAGGACGCGGCGGCGCCGGTGCCGGTGTCGGACCGGGAGCGGGAGCGCTACAGCCGGGGCGTGCCCTTACTCCGCTGGATGGACCTCGGCCCGCGCGCCAGCGCCTGGGACGCCCAGCTCCAGCTCCGCCGGGCCCGGGTGCTGCTGCTGGGCGTGGGCGGTACGGGCGGCTACGCGGCCCAGTCCCTGGTGGCGTCCGGGGTGGGCCTGCTGCACTGTGTGGACCCGGATGTGGTGGAGCTGTCCAACCTCAACCGGCAGCCGCTGTACCGGGAGGCGGACATCGGCCGCCCCAAGGTCGAGGCGGCGGTGTCCTTCCTGCGCGCCCTGAACTCGGACGTCACGGTGACCGGGGAGCGGCGCGAGGCCCGGGGCGCGGACGAGCTGCGGGACCTGGTGGGCCCGGACCGGTCGCCCCAGGGGCGGTACGACCTGCTGGTGCTGGCCGCCGACCGGCCCACCGAGCTGCGGCGCTGGACCAACCGGGTCTGTCTGGACGCCGGTCTGCCCTGGGTGGACGCCGGGTACCGGGGGCCGCTGGTGACGGCCGGGGTGTATGTCCCGGGGCGGGGGGCGTGCTGGGAGTGTCTGCGGGCCGGGGAGGCGGACCGGCGGGAGCTGCGTCTCGCCCCCGGGCAGGACGAGGAGGTCGCCTCGCCCCGGCTGCCGTGGAACCCGGCGAGCGCGGTGACCGCGGGACTGTCGGGCGGGCTGCTGGCGCATGCCGCGCTGGCGCTGCTGACGGGGGTGCCCGCGCTGGAGCCGGGGTTCCGCTTCGGCGTCAATCTGATGGTCCCCGGCGACCGGGTGCACCAGCGTTTCCCGCGCCGCCCGGACTGCCCGGCGTGCGGCGACGGACCACGATGAGCCGGATACGGCTGCACGAGCTGGCCGCCCGCCCGGACGGTGCGGAGTGGATCGTCGGCCGCCCGGCCACGGGGACGTTCGTCGCCGTGCCGGAGGCCGGGAAGCGCGCCCTGGAGCTGCTCGGCGAGGGGCTGAGCACCGGGGAGGCGGCCCGCCGCCTGGAGCACGAGACGGGCCACGACCTGGATGTGGCGGACTTCGTGGACGCCCTGGTGGAGCTGGGTTTCGTCGCCGAGGTCGACGGGCGGGCGGTGCCGCTGCCGGAGCCGCCGCGCCCGACGCTGCCCGGGATCCGGCCCGCGCGGGTGCGCTGGACGCTGAGCCCGCTGCTGCCGCTGCTGGTCGTGCTGCTGGTGACGGCCGCGCTGGTGGTCCGCCCCGAGGGGGTCTCGGTCTCCTACCGGGCGCTGCTGTGGAGCGAGCACGGGAGTCTGGTGCTGGCGTTCGGCGCGGCGAGCGGGTGGGCGCTGCTGCTGCTGCACGAGCTGGCGCATCTGGTGACCGCGCGGGCCACCGGGGTCCCGGCCCGGATGCGGCTGGGCACCCGGTTGCAGTTCCTGGTGATGCAGACCGACATCAGCGGCATCGAACTGGCGCCCAGACGCCACCGTATGACGGCCTATCTGGCGGGGATCGGGGTCAATCTCGCGGTGTCGGCGGGGGCGGCGCTGGCGGCGGGGGCGGTGGACGGCACCGCGCGCCGGGTGCTGGCCGCGCTCACCGTGCTGGCGCTGCTGCCGCTGCCGTTCCAGCTCATGGTGTTCATGCGCACGGATCTGTACTTCGTGCTCCAGGACCTCACCCGCTGCCGCGATCTGTACGGCGACGGCCGGGCCTACGCCCGCTACGCGGCCCGGCGGCTGCTGCGTCCGGGGCACCGCGCGCCCGACCCGAGCCGGGCGCTGCCCGCGCACGAGCGCCGGGCGGTGCGGATCTACAGCGTGCTGCTGGTCGCCGGGACGGCGCTGTGCCTGGCGTTCCTGGTGACGGTCACCCTGCCCGCCGATCTCGCGCTGCTGACCCGGGCGGCCGGGCGGCTGTGCGCCGGGGACCGGGGGGCCGCGCAGCGACTGGACGCGGCGGCGGTGCTGGTCGCCCTGGGCGGGGTGCACGTCCTGTGGGCGCGCACCTGGTGGCGGGGGCGGCGCGGGCGGCGGGCGCGTGCCCGCCGCACCAGGTGAGGCGTCAGACCCCGGCCTTGGCCTTGGCCTTTGCCTTCTCCCGCTCGGCGGGCGTGTAGACGCGGTGGGCCGGGGCGGACCGGTCCAGGGCCATCACCAGACCGGTGATGACCAGGAACAGCGCGAGCGGCAGGAAGACGAACCAGCCCAGCGTCTCGATGACGCTGAAACCCGGGCCGGGGTCGTCACCGTCGTCGCGGGTCAGCGCGAGCGCGGGGGACGACATGAGCAGCATCATCAGCGTCGTACCGGCCGCCAGGGTGCCGGCGCGCAGGGCGTTCTTCTTGTCCACGGGGCCAACGTACCCGGCCCCCGGTCCGGCGGCGCGCCCGGGGTGCCGTAAGGGGCGCGCCGCCGGAAGGGGTTCCTAGGGTTCGGCGCGGAGCGCGTCCAGGAGGGCGTGCAGGCGGGGCGAGGCGGCGAGGTCCTCCAGGGTGACGGGGGTGCCGTCGGCGTCGGCGATGGGCAGCCGCCAGTTGGGGTACTGGTCCCAGGTGCCCGGCAGATTCTGCGGGCGGCGGTCGCCGACGGTGTCGGGGAGCCAGATCCCGACCAGTCTGGCGGGGGTGCGCAGCAGGGCGCGGTGCACGGCGAGGACGGCGGCCTCCTCCTCGGCGGTGCCGTGGCCGCCGCCGCTGCCGCTGCCGTCGAGCAGGCCGAGGCGGGCCAGCAGGGCGAGCCAGGCGCCGGTGTCGGCGGCGGCCTCGGCGCGTTCGACGGCGAGCGGGCGGGTGAGCAGGCCGAGGCGGGCCCGGAGGTCCACGTCGTCGCCGCCGAGCCGGGCGGCGGTGGGCGGCAGATCGTGGGTGGTGGCGGTGGCCAGGCAGTCGGCGCGCCAGCGCTCCGGCGGCAGCGGGCTGCCGTCGCCGTCCCAGTCCCGTTCGAACCAGAGCACGGACGTGCCCAGCACCCCGCGGGCGCGCAGTGCCTCGCGCACCCCCGGTTCGACGGTCCCCAGGTCCTCGCCGATCACCACCGCCCCGGCGCGGGTGGCCTCCAGCACCAGGACGGCGAGCATGGCCTCGGCGTCGTAGCGGACGTAGGCGCCCTCGGTGGGCGGCAGGCCCTGGGGGACCCACCAGAGCCGGAACAGGCCCATCACATGGTCGATGCGCAGCGCGCCCGCGAAGCGGAACAGTCCGCGCAGCAGTTCCCGGAAGGGCGCGTACCCGGCCTCGGCGAGCCGGTCGGGGCGCCAGGGCGGCAGACCCCAGTCCTGGCCCCGGGCGTTGAAGGCGTCGGGCGGGGCGCCGACCGACATCCCGGCGGCGAAGTACTCCTGCTGCGCCCAGGCGTCGGCGCCCTCGGGGTGCACCCCGACCGCGAGGTCGTGGATGATCCCGAGCGGCATCCCGGCCTCGCGGGCGGTGCGCTGGGCGGCGGTGAGCTGGGTGTCGGTGAGCCAGGCGAGACGGCAGTGCAGATCGACCCGGTCCATCAGCTCGCGGCGGGCGGCGGCGGTCCGCGGTGAGCGCGGGTCGCGCAGCCCCTCGGGCCAGGTGCGCCAGTCGGGGCCGTGGACCTCGGCGAGGGCGTTCCAGGTGGCGTGGTCCTCCAGGGCGGTGCCCTGGGCGGCGAGGAAGTCGCAGTAGGCGGCCCGGCGGCCGGGCCCCCACTCCACCCCGGCGAGCAGGTCCAGCGCGGTCCGCTTCAGTTCCCAGACCGCGTCCCGGTCGATGAGGGCGCCCTTGGCGAGGACGCCCTCGCGCAGCCGCGCCGCCCGCTCGCGCAGCTCCCGCATCCGGTCGGGGTCGGCGTCCGGGTACTCCGGCACGTCCTCGATCCGCAGATGCACCGGGTCGGGGAAGCGGCGGGAGGAGGGACGGTAGGGCGAGGGGTCGGTGGGGGTGCCGGGGACGGCCGCGTGCAGCGGGTTGACCTGGATGAATCCGGCGCCGAGCGCCCGTCCGGCCCAGGCGGCGAGTTCGCCGAGGTCACCGAGGTCGCCCATGCCCCAGGAGCGCCGGGACAGCAGCGAGTAGAGCTGGACGAGGAGCCCGTGGGAGCGGCCCTCGGGGGCGGGCAGCCGGGGCGGGGCGGCGATCAGATGGACGGTGGCGGTACGGCCGTCGGGGGCGGTGGCGGTGAGCCGGTGGACGCCGGGCGGGAGGCCGTCGGCGCTGCTCCGGGTCTCCCCCTCTTCCGTCTCGATCCGCAGGCGGGTGCCGTCGGGCAGGGCGGCCAGGGCAGCGGGGGCGGCCTCGCCCCAGGCGACGACCGTGGGCGGCAGGAGGCGGGCGTCGAGGGCGCGGCGCCGGTCGTCGAGGGCGGCGCGGACGGCTTCGGGGGTGTCGGTGCCGACGCCGAGGGCGGTGAGGGCGCGGTGCAGCGCGGTGGCGGTGGCGGTGACCGTGCGGTCCGGGGAGGGGCGGTAGGAGGGGGTGACGCCATGCAGCTCGGCGAGGCGGACCAGGTCGTCGTCCGGGACCTCGGCCGGACGGGATGGGTTCATCTACGGCCTCGTGGTGTCGGCGTCCGGGGCGGCGAGCGGGGGCTCACTGGTCAGCGGTTCCGCGTCGGGCAGCGGGGGTTCGCTGGTCAGGGGGGTCTGGGCGCGGGCGCCCTCGGAGCTGAGAACGCAGATGTACCAGTCGGCGGGATCGCAGGGGTCGGGGGCGGACGCGTCGTCCGGATGCTTGGAGAGCGCCGAGAGCAGGAGGTGTGCCGCTGCGGCCACGGGGGCTCCTTGTGGGATACGGGGGGCGGGTCAGGGTCGGTGTGAGGGGCTGTGTGGGGGATGGTGCGGGCATTCGGTGGGGGGATCTCGTGGTTCGGCCTCGGGGGGTCTCGTGGGTTCGGCTCGGGGGGATCTCGTGGTTCGGCCTCGGGGCGATCTCGTGGTTCGGCTAAGGCAGCCCTACCCAGCGCGGGCCGGGGCAGACGTATTTCCGGTCCGCCGGGCGTCCCGCTGCGGATTTCCCCGCCGCTATTCACTCAGTACATGTACTCAGTACATACTGATGCCCATGAGCACCCGTCACATCCTGCTGGGCCTGCTCGTCGCGGGGCCCCGCCATGGCTACGACCTCAAGCGGCGGCACGACGAGCGGTTCCCCGAGGCCCGGCCGCTGGCCTACGGGCAGGTCTACCAGACCCTTCAGCGGCTGGTCCGGGACCATCTGGCCGAGGTCGACGGCACCGAGGCGGACGGCGGCCCGGAGCGCACCCGGTACCGGGTGACCGACGAGGGCCGGCGCGAGCTGGAGCGCTGGGCGGGGGAGATCGCGCCGCCCGCGCCCTTCGTCGCCAACGAGATCTTCGCCAAGGTGGTCGTCTCGATCCTGGTCGCCGGGGACCCGGCCGCCTATCTGCGCGAGCAGCGCACCGCCCATATGACCCGGATGCGGGAGCTGACGGCCGTGAAGAGCGCCCCGGGCGCGCGGCTGCCGACGGTGCTCTCCGCCGACTACGCCCTGACCCACCTGGACGCCGATCTGCGCTGGATGACCACCACCGCGGCCCGGCTCACCACCCTGACCGCGGAGGTCGACCCCGCATGAGCGGTACGAGTACGAGTGTTCCGGACGTGTCATCGGTACGGGACGCGTCACCGGTGCTGGCCGGGCGCGCGCTGGTGAAGGCCCACGGCCCGACCCGGGCGCTGCGCGGTGCCTCGGTGGAGCTGGGGCCCGGCGAGATCCTCGCCGTCACCGGCCCGAGCGGCAGCGGCAAGTCCACGCTGCTGCACTGCCTCGCCGGGATCGTCCGCCCGGACGCCGGGGAGGTGCGCTACCGGGACGAGCGGCTGGACCGACTGCCGGAGCGGCGCCTGAGCGAGCTGCGGCGCACGGAGTTCGGGGTGGTGTTCCAGTTCGGCCAGCTCATCCCGGAGCTGACCGCGCTGGACAATGTGGCGCTGCCGCTGCTGCTGGCCGGGACGGACCGCACGGAGTCCCGCCGGGCGGCGGGCGAGTGGCTGGAGCGGTTCGGGGTGCGGGGGCAGGGGGAACTGCGCCCCGGGGAGCTGAGCGGCGGCCAGGCCCAGCGGGTGGCGCTGGCGCGGGCGCTGGTGACCGGCCCGCGGGTGGTGTTCGCCGACGAGCCGACCGGCGCGCTGGACTCGCTCGCCGGGGAGCAGGTGATGACGGCGCTGGTGCACACCGCCCGGGAGACGGGCGCCGCGGTGCTGCTGATCACGCACGACGCCCGGGTGGCGGCCTACGCCGACCGCGAGGTGACGCTGCGGGACGGGGTCCCGGAGTCGGCGGGAATGGGCGCGGGGACGGGCGCGGGCGCGGCTACGGGGACGGATACGGGCGCGGCGGTGGCCCGGTGAGCGCGGGGACGGCGATGAGTACGGGCACGGACGAGGGCAACGGGTACGGGCGGCACGGCGGTGGCCCGTCCGGCGACGGGAGGGCAGGCAGGACCGGGCGGACGGGGACGGCCATGGCGGCCATGGGGTCGGATGTGCGGCTGGCGTGGGCGCTGCTGCGGGGGTCGGACCGGCGGGAGTGGTGGCGGGTGACGCTGACCGGGATCGGGGCGGCGCTGGCCACCGGGTTCGCGCTGGCGGCGGTGGTGCTGGCCGCGCTGGAGGGGACGTACCGGAGCGGGATCGCGCACGGGCTGCTGGACCGGCCCGGGGAGCGGGCCGGGGTGGTGCTGGCGCTGGTGCTGCTGCTGATCCCGGTGCTGGGGTTCCTCGGGCAGTGCGCGCGGATCGGGGCGGTGCACCGGGACCGGCGGCTGGCCGGGCTGCGCCTGGCGGGCGGCTCGCCCTGGCAGGTGCGGCGGATCGCGGCGTACGAGACGGGGCTGGCGTGTCTGGCGGGGTCGGCGGTGGCGACGGTGTTCTCGGTGCTGCTGCTGATGACGCGGTGGGGGCGGCCGGCGGGGGCGGTGTGGGCCGGGATCGCGGTGGTGGCGGTGGGCGTGCCGGTGGCCGGGGCGCTGGTGGGGGTGCTGGCGCTGCGGCGGGTGGTGGCGTCGCCGCTGGGGTGGGTGCGGCGGGTGCGGGCGCCGGGCGGGCGGGCGCCGTGGTTCGTGGTCGGCGGGGCGCTGGTGGGCGTACCGGCGCTGCTGATCGTGTTCATTCAGTGGGACCACGACCGGGCGGCCTTCCCGCTGGCGCCGGTCACGGTGTGGGTGGGGGTGGTGCTGACAGGGCTGGGCGCGGTCGGGCTCTCGGGGCTGGTGGCGCGGCTGACCGGGCGGTGGCTGGCGGCGCGGACCTCGCGTCCGGCGGTGCTGATCGCGGCGGAGCGGCTGGGCGCGGACCCATGGGCGGCGGCCCGTACGCATGCGGCGGCGCTGCTGGTGACCGTGGTGGGCGCCGGGTTCGTGGGGGTGCGGGCGGCGCTGCTGGACATGCTGCACGCCGACCGGCCCATGGAGTCCCTCGCCTTCTACACGACGGGGCTGGATCTGACCGCCGCCGCGATCGGGGTGGCGCTGCTGATCACGCTGGGCGCGCTGGCGGTCGGCGCCGCCGAGTCCCTCGCGGCCCGGCGGCGGGGGCTGGCCGCGCAGTCCGCCGCCGGGGTGCCGCGGGCGGTGCTGGGGCGGGCGCTGCTGCTGGAGACGGCGCTGCCGCTGGCGCCCGCGCTGCTGCTGGCGGGCGCCGGGGGGCTGGTCGTCGGCACCGGCTACGCGACCCTGACCGGCCCAGGCTGGACGGTGCCGTGGGCGGCGCTGCTGGTGCCGGTGGCGGTGTACGGCGGCTGTCTGCTGGCGGCGGCGACGGCGCTGCCGCTGCTGGGCCGGTCGGTCCGGCCGGGGGAACTGAGGTACGGATGACCTCGCGCCGGGACCGATGAGAAACCGTGCGGCGCGCGGTCATACGGACCGGGAGGCGGGACCGTTCTCCGTACGCGGGCCCCCTGCGCGGGTCCCGTGCGCGGGCATGCCGGGGGGCGGCCCGGCGCGGGGCGGGTCCTGTCCCCCGCCGCGCCGGACGGACCGCGCCGCCGGCGACCGGACCGGGGTGGACGGGGGTCTCCCCGGTCCGTGCGCGGGCAATGCGAAGGCCCGGATCGTCAGGCGGAAATGCCGTCGATCCGGGCCAGGGCGTCGTCCGCGCCGTACGGCTGCAAGTACGGCAGCCAGCGCGGGTCCCTATGGCCGGTGCCGATGATGCGCCAGGCCAGGCCGGTGGGTGGGGCGGGTTTGTGGCGCAACCGCCAGCCGATCTCACCGAGGTGACGGTCGGCCTTGACATGGTTGCAGCGGCGGCAGGACGCCACCACGTTGTCCCAGACGTGCTTGCCCCCGCGCGAGCGCGGGATGACGTGGTCGACGCTGGTTGCGACGCCACCGCAGTACATGCACCGGCCCCCGTCGCGCGCGAAGAGCGCTCTTCGGGTGAGAGGAACGGGCCCCCGGTAGGGAACCCGGACGAATCGCTTGAGCCGGACCACGCTGGGTGCGGGGACTGTGACGCTCGCGCTGTGCAGGAAGGCGCCGGACTCCTCAAGGCATACGGCCTTGTTCTCCAGGACGAGAATGAGTGCGCGGCGGAGCGGTACGACGCCAAGGGGCTCGTACGACGCGTTGAGGACCAGGACATGCGGCACGGATGCCTCCTTGTACGCCGGCGGCGCGTGGCTCGCGCCGGGACGATCTGCCATCAGTCTCCCCTCCGGCCTGGTGGAAGCGCCACCATGTCCCGGTAACGGGCTGGGAGTGTTTTCGACCACACCCTGAATCGTCCCCAGGATCGGCTGCCGTTCATCCCACCAGTTCCTACCGGGGTGGGCGGGGTGAGAACGGTCTCTCCCGAGCCCGTACCGCCGATCCGGGCGCGCCGCCCGGTTAGTGTGGATGACTCCGCCGCTCCAGTGACCTTTCCGTGACCTTGAACAGCCGTGCAGCCGCGATCTCTGCCGAAGGAGTGGCCGGGCCGCAGCTCCAGGAGGTACCCCGCGTGTCGTCCCCGTCGTCCCCGTCGTCTTCGGCATCCCTGTCCGCTCTCCTCACCCCCGCACGGGCCGCGTCCCCTTCGCCCGCGCCGTCGGAGTCGGAGACCGCCCCGGCGATGCCGACGCTCCAGGACGCGCACGAGAGCGCGACGAACGCGGCGAGCTGGGTCGAGCAGAACTGGTCGACCTGGCTGGCGATCGGGCTGCGGGTGCTGCTGATCATCGCCATCGCGGTGGTGCTGCGGGTGATGATCCGGCGGGCGATCACCAAGCTGATAGAGCGGATGAACCGCACCGCGCAGGCGGTGGACGGCACCGCGATCGGCGGGCTGCTGGTGAATGTGGAGCGGCGCAGGCAGCGCTCGCAGGCGATCGGCTCGGTGCTGCGCTCGGTGGCGTCCTTCCTGATCCTGGGCACGGCCGCGCTGATGATCCTGTCCACCTTCCAGATCAATCTCGCGCCGCTGCTGGCGTCGGCGGGTGTGGCGGGCGTGGCGATCGGTTTCGGCGCCCGCAACCTGGTGACCGACTTCCTCTCCGGGGTCTTCATGATCCTGGAGGACCAGTACGGGGTGGGCGACACCATCGACGCGGGCGTGGCCAGCGGCGAGGTGATCGAGGTCGGCCTGCGGGTGACCAAGCTGCGCGGCGACAACGGGGAGATCTGGTACGTCCGCAACGGCGAGGTGAAGCGGGTCGGCAATCTCTCCCAGGGCTGGGCGACGGCCGGGGTGGATGTCACCGTCCGTCCCTCGGAGGACCTGGACCGGGTCAAGGCGGTGCTCGGCCGGGTCGGCGAGGAGATGAGCAAGGAGGAGCCCTGGAACGAGACGCTCTGGGGCCCGATCGAGATCCTGGGCCTGGACAGCGTCCTGCTGGACTCCATGGTCGTCCGGGTCACCGCCAAGACCATGCCGGGCAAGGCCCTCACGGTGGAGCGGGAACTGCGCTGGCGCATCAAGCGCGCGTTCGACGCCGAGGGCATCCCGCTGGTCGGCGGCCTCCCCCTCCAGCCGCCCGTGGAGGCCGACCCCGACCCCACGGCCACGATGTCGGCCCCGTCCGCCTTCGCCAGCACCACGTCCCCGCAGTCGACGGCGGCTGCGCCGATAGCGCCGCCGAGTGTGACGAAGTAGGGCGAGGGCCGCGGGACGGGAACAGCGGAACGGTTCTGCACACTCGTTCGAGTGACGGCCGAGGGAATCGCAGTCCCGACGCACACGGCGTGCGCGACCGTTCCCGGCATGAAGCTTCAGGAACCCGCCGACCTGCTCCTCGCTTTCGAGGAGGCGTCCGCGGCCCCGATCCAGCCCGAGTATCTCGACGGCATGACGGTCGTTCCGCCGCCCCCCGACCACGCCCACAGTCACACCGTGGGTGAACTGACCTTCCAGATGCACACCGCGGGCTTCCCCCTCGTGGGCCGGGGGAACGGCTACCGGGTCACCGAGAAGGACGGGACCACTCTGGGCCTGCTCATCCCGGACTTCTACCTCCGCCGCCGCAAGCCGTCCGACGCGGACGAGTCCTACCATGTCGCCCATGGAGGCTGGTACCCCATCGACATGGTCGCCCTGGTGGGCGAGGTCACCTCGGCCCACCACGAGATCGACACCGGGCCGAAGTTCCGCGTCTACGCCGCCGCCGGAGTCCCGGTCTACGTGCTGATCAACCGCACCAGCAGGACCGCGCACTGCCACACGGATCCCGTTCTCCCGGACGACGACCCCACCAGGGCGTACTACGCGACCGGGACCGAGGTCCCCCTCGGCACGCCCCTCCCCCTCCCCGCACCCCTCCCCCCGCTGCACACCCCCCTGCCACCACCCCGCCCCGCCGGGCCGCGCCCCCGCAGATAACGACTCCATTGCCGCGGGGGCGTTCCTCGTCTGCGCCTATTGACGGCCTCCTCGCGGCGGATTACTTTCTGCCAACCGGATAGGAAAGTTTCCTAACAGTGGCGCGGAGCCTCCGGTGATCCCGGAGTTGGACGGGTTGTCCGCGTCGCTGCCAAGCTGACCCGACGACCAGGTGAGAGGCAGGTGCCGAACCCGATGGCAGGACCGAACGGAACGCCCGGAACCCCCCGCGTCCTGCGGGCCATGAACGACCGGGCCGCCCTGGACCTGCTGCTGGAGCACGGCCCCCTGTCCCGCACCCGGATAGGGAAACTCACCGGGCTCTCCAAGCCCACCGCCTCGCAGTTGCTGGCCCGGCTGGAGGCCGCCGGACTGGTCCACGAGACCGGCACCAGCGAGGGCCGCCCGGGGCCCAACGCCCAGCTCTACGCGGTCAACCCGGCCGCCGCGTACGCCGCCGGGCTCGATGTCACCCCGGCCCGGATCAGGGCGGCGGTGGCCGATGTCACCGGGCGGACCGTGGGGGCGTTCGAACTGCGCACCCCGGGCCGCCGCCCCGCCCAGCCGGTGGTCCGCCAGGTCACCGACGCCCTCGACGGGGCGGTGAAGGCGGCCGGGCTGACCCGGGCGGAGCTGCGCCGGCTGGTCATCGCCACCCCCGGCGCCTTCGACCCCGGCACCGGACGGCTGCGCTACGCCTCCCATCTGCCCGGCTGGCACTCCCCCAGCCTGCTGGACGAGCTGGCCGCCGCGCTGCCGATGCCGGTGGAGTACGAGAACGACGTCAATCTCGCCGCCGTCGCCGAGCAGCGGCTCGGGGTGGCGCGCGGCCACGACGACTTCGTCCTGCTGTGGAGCCAGGAGGGCCTGGGCGCCGCCCTGGTGCTCGGCGGACGGCTGCACCGGGGCTGGACCGGCGGTGCCGGGGAGGTGGGTTTCCTTCCGGTTCCCGGGACCCCGCTGGTCCGGCATGTCACCAAAGCCAACAGTGGCGGCTATCAGGAGCTGGCCGGGTCCCAGGCCGTCTCCCGGATGGCCGCCGAGCTGGGCTACGACCACATCCCGACGGGCACCCACGCGGAGGTCGCCGCCGCGCTGGTCGCCCGTGCCGTCACCGAGGACACCGCCCAGGCCGGTGTCCTGCTCACGGCCTACGCCACCCGCCTCGCCACCGGACTCGCCTCCCTCGTCTCCGTCCTCGACCCCGAACTCGTCGTGCTCAGCGGCTCCGCCCTCACCTCCGGCGGCGAGCGGCTGCGCGCCCTGATCCAGGCCGAACTGGAGGAGCTGGCCGCCTCGCGCCCCCGGCTGGTGGTCGGCGAGGTCACCGAGCAGCCCGTGCTGCGGGGGGCGCTGGAGAGCGCCCTCGCGGCGACCCGCGACGAAGTCTTCGACACGTTGGCGCTCCGCTAGGGGCGCCGCCCGGTAACACCGGTTGCCGGTATCGCTGCGGGCCGGCTGTGGCCGGTCGCGCAGTTCCTCCCCCAGAGGGGGTACCCCCAGCGCCCCTGAAGGGGCGCGCCCGCCCCGCCCCTGGAAAGACGCCGCTCCCTTCCCCGAGGAGACCCCGCCATGCCCGGAATATCCAGGAAAGTCACCCTCGCACTGGCCGCTTCCGCCGCGTTCGCGCTGACCGCCACCGCCTGCACCGGCTCCGCCGGGACCGGTGCCTCCGACGACCCGGACGCCGAGACCACGATCACCTTCTGGCACGGCTGGAGCGCGCCCAGCGAGGTGAAGGCGATCGAGGACAACATCGCCCGCTTCGAGGAGGCGCACCCCAACATCAAGGTCAAGGTCGTCGGCAACATCAACGACGACAAGCTCAACCAGGCCCTGCGCGCGGGCGGTTCCAGCGGTCCGGACGTGGTGTCGTCGTTCACCACCTCCAACATCGGGAAGTTCTGCTCGTCCGGCGCCTTCCTCGATCTGAAGCCGTTCATCGAGAAGTCGAAGCTGGATCTGGACACGCTCATCCCCAAGCCGATGCTGGACTACACCCAGTTCGAGGGCACCCGCTGCGCCCTGCCCCTGCTCGGCGACGCCTACGGCCTCTACTACAACAAGGACGCCTTCGAGGCGGCCGGCATCACCGCCCCGCCGAAGACCTGGACCGAGTTCGCCGAGGTCGCCAAGAAGCTCACCAAGGCCGAGGGCGACAGCTACGAACAGCTCGGCTTCATGCCGAACTACCACGGCTACGAGACCGTCGTCGACCACTACATGTCCCAGTGGGACCACACCTACTTCGACGACGCCGGCAAGTCCAACATCGCCAAGGACCCGGCGTTCGCGGAGATGTTCACCTACCAGAAGCAACTGGTGGACGACCTGGGCGGGTTCTCCAAGCTGGAGAAGTACCGCAACACCTTCGGGGACGAGTGGGGCGCCAAGCACCCCTTCCACACCGGGCAGGTCGCCATGCAGCTCGACGGCGAGTGGCGGCTCGGGATGGCCAAGGACGCCGGGGTGGACTTCGAGATCGGCACCGCGCCGATGCCGGTCGCCGACGACGAGGCGGACGAGTACGGCAAGGGCTTCCTGTCCGGCACGATCATGGGCATCGCCCCGCAGAGCGAGAAGCAGAACGCCGCCTGGGAACTGGTGAAGTACATGACCACCGACACCGACGCCGTGGTCGCCTTCTCCAACGGGATCCGCAACGTTCCTTCCACTTTCGAGGCCCTGAAGTCCCCGGACCTGAAGCACGACCCCGCGTTCTCGACCTTCCTGGACATCGCCCAGCACCCCGAGTCCAGCAGCCCGCCCGCCTCGGTCAACGGCTCGACCTACCAGCAGACCCTCCAGGACTTCGGCTACCAGTACGAGTCCGGCAAGGAGAAGGACCTCCGGGCGGGTCTGGAGAAGACCGCCGCGCAGATCGACCGCGACATCGAGCAGGCGAAGTAGTCCCCGGTGACCACGTACACGCTCCGCGCGAAGCGCCGCAGGTCGGCGCTTCGGACGGCGGCCTTCCTGTCACCGTGGCTCATCGGGTTCGGCGTCTTCTTCGCCTACCCGCTGCTGTCCACCGTGTACTTCTCCTTCATGCGGTACGACGGTTTCGGCGTCCCCGAGTTCCGGGGCCTGGACAACTGGCTGTACGTCTTCCAGGACTACCCGATGTTCTGGCCCGCCCTGCGCAACACCCTCTGGCTGGTGCTGGTGATGGTGACCTGCCGGGTGGTGTTCGGGCTCGGGGTGGGGCTGCTGATCACCCGGATCAGAACGGGCGCCGGGGTCTTCCGCACCCTCTTCTACCTGCCCTATCTGGCCCCGCCGGTGGCGGCGACGCTGGCCTTCGTGTTCCTGCTGAACCCCGGCACCGGCCCGGTCAACTCCGTCCTGGAGGGCCTCGGCCTGCCGGCCCCCGGCTGGTTCACCGACAGCACCTGGTCCAAGCCCGCCCTCACCGCGCTGGCCCTGTGGGGCGTCGGCGACCTGATGGTGATCTTCATGGCGGCGCTGCTGGACGTCCCCAAGGAGCAGTACGAGGCGGCGGAGCTGGACGGGGCGTCGGCCTGGCAGCGGTTCCGGTTCGTCACCCTGCCCAACATCTCACCGATCGTGCTGTTCGCGGTGGTCACCGGCGTGATCCAGACCATGCAGTACTACACGCAGCCGCTGGTGGCGGGAAAGGTGGCGTCCGGGATCATCGGCGGCTCCGGCCAGTCCTTCGAGCCGGGCTACCCAGAGAAATCCACGCTGACCCTCCCCCAACTGGTCTACAACCTCGGCTTCCAGCGCTTCGACTACGGCGCCGCCTGTGTCGTCGCCCTGGTGCTGTTCGCCCTGTCCATGGCGTTCACGGCCCTGCTGATGCGCCGCCGGGGCGGACTGATCTCGGCAGGTGAGCGATGAGACGGGTACAAGAGCGGCTCGCGAGTGCGGCAGGTGAGCGATGACACGGGTCCAAGAGCGGCTTCCGAGCCCGGCAGGTGAGCGATGACGCAGTTGCTGGAGCAGCGGCCCGCGGAGGCCGCCGAGGCGCCCTCCCCCGCACAGCGGACCGCCCGCCGCCGGGCCGTCCTGGAGTGGATCGCGGTGCACTCCCTCGGGGTGGCCGCCGCGCTCTTCTTCGTCCTGCCGTTCGTCTTCGTGGTGCTGACCTCGCTGATGAACGACCAGCAGGCGCTCACCCGGGACCTGGTGCCCGACACCTGGGAGTGGGGCAACTACGCCAAGGTGTTCGACACCCCCGGCTTCCTCGTCTGGTGGCGCAACACCCTGCTCTACGCCGGACTGGGAACACTCCTGACAGTTGTGTCGTCCATCCCGGTGGCGTACGCGCTCGCCAAGTTCCGCTTCCGGGGGCGGCATGTGACCCTGATGCTGGTGATCTCGATGATGATGCTGCCGCCGCAGGTCGTCATCATCCCGATGTACCTGTTCTGGGCCAAGCAGATGGATCTGTCGGGCACCTTGTGGCCGCTGATCATCCCGATGGCGTTCGGGGACGCGTTCTCGATCTTCCTGCTGCGCCAGTTCCTGACCACCATCCCCGACGAGTACCTGGACGCGGCGAAGGTGGACGGCTGCGGCGATCTGCGCACCCTGCTCAAGGTCGTCCTGCCGATGGCCAAGCCGGGCATCGCGGCCGTCGCCCTGTTCCAGTTCTTCTACGCCTGGAACGACTACTTCGGACCGCAGATCTACGCCTCCGAGAACCCCGGCGCCTGGACCCTGTCCTTCGGCCTGGAGTCCTTCAAGGGCGCGCACCACACCGACTGGAACCTCACCATGGCCGCGACCGTGCTGGTCATGGCCCCCGTGATCCTTGTGTTCTTCTTCGCGCAGAAGGCGTTCGTCGAGGGCATCACGCTCACCGGAGTGAAGGGTTAGGCACCACATGAAACTCACCGTGGTCGGCGGAGGGTCGACCTACACACCCGAACTCGTCGACGGATTCGCGCGGCTGCGGGACACCCTGCCGATCGAGGAACTGGTCCTGGTGGACCCGGCGCCCGAGCGGCTGGAGCTGGTGGGCGGACTGGCCCGGCGGATCTTCGCCAAGCAGGGCCACCCGGGCCGGATCGTCACCACCTTCGACCTGGACGAGGGCGTCGAGGGCGCCGACGCGGTGCTGCTGCAACTGCGCGTCGGCGGCCAGGCGGCCCGCGAGCAGGACGAGACCTGGCCGCTGGAGTGCGGGTGCGTCGGCCAGGAGACCACCGGCGCCGGGGGCCTCGCCAAGGCGCTGCGCACGGTCCCGGTCGTCCTCGACATCGCCGAGCGGGTCCGCCGCACCAACCCGGACGCCTGGATCATCGACTTCACCAACCCGGTCGGCATCGTCACCCGCGCCCTGCTCCGGGCCGGGCACAAGGCGGTCGGGCTGTGCAATGTGGCGATCGGCTTCCAGCGCAAGTTCGCGGGCCTGCTCGGGGTGACCCCGGCCGAGGTCCACCTGGACCATGTGGGCCTCAACCACCTCACCTGGGAAACCGGTGTACGCCTCGGCGGCCCCGGGGGCGAGAACGTCCTGCCCGCGCTGCTCGCGGAGCACGGCGGCACCATCGCCGCCGATCTGAGCCTGCCGCACTCGCTCGTCGACCGCCTCGGCGTCGTCCCCTCCTACTACCTCCGCTACTTCTACGCCCACGACGAGGTGGTCGAGGAACTGCGCACCAAGCGCTCCCGCGCCGCCGAGGTCGCCGAGATGGAACGCAACCTGCTGAAGATGTACGCCGATCCCGCCCTGGACGAGAAACCGGCGCTGCTGGCCAAGCGCGGCGGGGCCTACTACTCGGAGGCGGCCGTCGATCTGGCGGCGGCGCTGCTGGGCGGCTCCGGCAGCCCCCACCAGGTCGTCAACACCGCCAACAACGGCACCCTGCCCTTCCTCGCCGACGACGCCGTCATCGAGGTCCAGGCGGCCGTCGGCCCCAAGGGCCCGGCCCCGCTGCCGGTCCCGCCCGTGGACCCCCTGTACGCCGGGCTGATCGCGCATGTCACCGCCTACGAGGACCTCGCCCTCACCGCCGCCCTGCACGGCGGCCGGGAGCGGGTCTTCAAGGCCCTCCTCGCGCACCCCCTGATCGGCCGGCACGCCCAGGCCGACGGGCTCACCGACCGGCTGATCGCGCACAACCGGGAGCACCTCGCGTGGGCATGAGCGCAGCGGTCCTCGCCGTCGACGCGGGGAACAGCAAGACCGACGTCGCGGTCGTGTCGGGCGACGGCGAGGTCCTCGCCACGGCCCGCGGCGGCGGATTCCAGCCACCGGTGGTGGGCGTGGAGACGGCCGTCGGCATCCTGGCGGAGGCGGTCGACCGCGCCCTCGCCGACGCGGGGGCGCCCCGGGTGGCGCGGGTCTCGGCGTGTCTGGCCAACGCGGACTTCCCGCTGGAGGAGGAGCGGCTGACGGCGGCGCTCACCGCGCGCGGGTGGGGCGGCGCGGTGGACGTCCGCAACGACACCTTCGCGATCCTGCGGGCCGGGGTCGCCGAGCCGCGCGGGGTGGCCGTGGTGTGCGGCGCGGGCATCAACTGCGTCGGGATGCTCCCGGACGGCCGCACCGCCCGCTTCCCCGCGATCGGCCGGATCTCCGGCGACTGGGGCGGCGGCTGGGGCATGGCCGAGGAGGCGCTCTACCACGCGGCCCGCGCGGAGGACGGCCGCGGCGGCCCGACGGACCTGATGCGCACTCTCCCGGCCCATTTCGGCCTGCCGTCCATGTACGCCCTCATCGAGGCCCTGCACTTCGAACGGATCGACCCGCCGCGCCGCCACGAACTGACGCCGGTGCTGTTCCGCACGGCCGCCGACGGCGACCCGGTCGCCCGCGCCCTGATCGACCACCTCGCCGACGAGGTGACGACGCTGGCGACGGTCGCCCTCACCCGCCTCGGCCTGCTGGAGGAGACGGCCCCGGTCGTCCTCGGCGGCAGCGTGCTGGCGGCCCGTCACGAGCAACTCGACACCGGCGTCCGCGACCTGCTCGCCGAACGCGCCCCGAAGGCCGTCCCCCGGGTGGTCACCGCGCCCCCCGTCCTGGGCGCGGCCCTCCTGGGCCTGGACACCCTGGGATCGGGCCCGGAGGCCCAGGACCGCCTGCGCGCCCATTTCTGACCCGATGTCCGGCCGGGCCTGGGCCGGGGGACCCAGGCCGGGACGGGGCGGGCCCCGGACAGACCCGAGCCCCGCCGAACACCCCCCGGACCCCCGGCCCCCCACCCCATCCCCACCCCTTCACGCACCCCCCGCAAGCCCCCCGCAACACCCCTCCCGCCCCCGTCCCCCCACCCGGGAACCGAACCGATTCCGGGGGCGTATTCATGGGAAGGGGGCGCTGTGGAGCGCAAGATCCACAGAAGCGCGATGCGAATGTCGGCCCCGGCAGCGATACTTGCGGCGACGGATGACCATGGGGGAGGTCAATACAGTGACACAACCGCCCAAGAGCACCACCGCTCCACCGGGCGGCGGCGGCACAGGCGGCACGGGCGCCCCCTCCGTGCCCGCGATCCCGCCCCAGCCCCGGCCCGCCCCGGCCACCACACCACCGGCAACGCCACCGCCGCCGCTCCCCGAGCCGACCCGGCGCACGGCGTTCGCGGAGGGCGTGGACCTGCTGCGGGCGGCGGCCACCACGGAGCCGGGGCGGCTGCGCATCATCGGCGCCCTGCTCGCCCTGCTGGTCGTCGCGTTCGGCGCGATCACCGCGTGGCAGACCACCGAGCGCGCCGACGCCGCCGACGCGGTGCTGAACACCAGCCAGCCGCTCAGCTCCGAGGCCGCCGACATCTACCGCTCGCTGGCGGACGCCAACACCGCCGCCTCCAGCGGTTTCCTGGCGGGCGGTCAGGAGACCGAGGAGTCCCGCGCGCGGTACGAGGAGGACATCCAGAAGGCCGCCGAGGGCCTGGTCCGCGCCGCGAACAACTCCGAGCCCGGCTCGGCGTCCGCGCGGACCATCGCCGATCTGAACCGGCTGCTGCCCGAGTACAAGGGCCTCATCGAGCGCGCCCGCGCCAACAACCGCCAGGGCTTCCCGCTGGGCGGCGCCTATCTGCGCTACGCCAACGACAAGATGCAGTCGGACATGCTCCCGGCCGCCGAGAAGCTCTACACGACGGAGAACGAGCGGCTGAGCGCCGACTACGCGGACGCGACGCCCTACCCGTGGGCGGCGATGGCGCTCGGCGTCACCGCCCTCGGCGCCCTCGCCTGGGCCCAGCACCGTACGTACCGCCGGACCAACCGGGTCCTCAACCACGGGCTGGTCGCCGCGTCCACCGCCACCGTCGTGGTGCTGCTGTGGCTGGTGGTCGGGCACAGCGTGGCGCGCGCGGGGCTGAACGACTCCTACGAGCACGGCGTCCGCTCGCTGAACGCGCTGCACGACGCGCGGATCGCCTCCCTGAAGGCGCGGGGCAACGAGAATCTGACGCTGGTCAGCCGGGGCGCGGAGACCGTGGAGGTCGACGGCGCGTTCCAGGACCGGTTCGACGTCGAGTTCGGCAAGTCGATGGCTGACCTGGAGAAGGGGCTGGACACGGCCGCCGGTCTCGCGGACGACGACGCCGGGCGGAGCCCGGTGTCCGAGGCGGCGGGCAATATGGAGGAGTGGCAGGTCCGGCACGGCGAGGCGCGCGCGGCGGACAACGCGGGCGACTACCAGAGCGCGCTGAACCGGGTCATCGGCGGCGACCCCGACACCCCGCCGACCGGTGAGTGCTTCGACGGGGTCGACGAGAGCCTCGCGCTGGCGATCGACCACGAGAAGAAGGAGTTCCGGGCCGCCGCCGCCGACGGGCTGGGCGCGATGACCGGGCTGTCGGCGGGTGCGGCGGTGCTGGCCGTGCTCGGCGCGGCGGGCGCGGTCCTGGGCATCGGCCGCAGGCTGTCGGAGTACCGGTGAAAGGGGGCGTGACGATGCGAGCAGGTCGGAAGCGAGCCAGTCTGAGGGGCTGGGGCGGCGTGGCCGCCATGGCGGTCGTCTGCGCCCTGGCCGCGCTGCTGACGCTGCTGCTGCCGCTGACCGCCTCGCGCGGCGGCGACGGCGCCGCGGACCCCGGCGGCTCCGGCGTCGCCGACGCCTCCCGGGTCAACGCCGGGCAGCGGGCCCCCGAGTGCACCGACCCGCAGGACCAGAGCCTCGCCCCGTCCACCGTCGACGGCACCACCGTCGAGGAGATCAAGGCGCGCGGGGAACTCGTGGTCGGCGTCGACCAGAACGGCTACCGCTGGGGCTACCGCGACCCCAACCGCCAGGGGCAGGACGTGCAGTTGGAGGGCTTCGACATCGATCTGGCCCGGCGGATAGCGCAGGAGCTGCTCGGCTCCCCCGACAAGATCATCTTCAAGGCGATCCCCACCAACCAGCGCATCCCGGCGATCCAGAGCGGCCAGGTCGACATGGTGGTGCGCACGATGACGATCAGTTGCACCCGGATGGAGGACGTCGCCTTCTCCGCCCCCTACTTCATGACCGGCCAGCAGGTCCTGGCGCCGGTCACCTCGGACATCACCGGCTATGACGACAGCCTCGCCGGGCAGGAGATCTGCTCGGCGTCGGGCTCGACGGCGTTCGAGAGGCTGGAGGCCGACCAGAAGGCGGGCGAGCTGACGAAGGAGGCGGACATCTCCACCACCGTGCCCAACCAGCTCGACTGCCTGGTCCGCCTCCAGCTCGGCGAGGTGGACGCGGTGGTGACCGACGGCGCGCTGGCCGCCAGCCAGGCCGCGCAGGACCCGACGGTGGGCCTCAAGGGCGAGCGGTTCACCACCGAGTACTACGGCGTGGCGATGAAGAAGGGCGCGGACGACCTGGTCCGCCGGGTCAACCGAATACTGGAGGACTACCGCCAGGACAACGGCTGGCAGGACTCCTACGACCGCTGGCTGTCGGACACCATGGGCGCCGACTCGGAGTCCGCGACCCCGCCCGTGCCCGAGTACCGGCAGTAGCCCCCACCACCCACGGACCACGGCAGAGACCACGGCAGAGACCAGACGGACGGCACGCGACAGCAGCGAGAGGTGATCGATGGGCGGCACGGGACCCACCGGGCCGGTGATGGACCGGGACGAGGTGGACCGTGCGCTGGCGCGGCTCGGCGCGGAGCACGAGGCGATCGAGACCTCGCTGCTCGCCCTCCAGGACCACGCCGGCCGCAGGCTCCTCGAAGGCGCCGAGCTGACCGGCACCACCCAGGAGCGCTGGCGCGGCGCCGAGGCGGCGATCACCCTGCTGTGGACGTACTTCGACGCCTACGCGGGCGCGTTGCGCTCCGCCCGCGAGATCCGCTCCCGGCGCCGCTGGTCCTCCCGCGAGGACCTGGTGGAGCTGACGGAGCTGCTGCGCGGCGAGCCGGTGGCGCTGGCCGGTGCCGCCGCCGTGACCGCCTTCGCGCCCACCCCGCACGGCGGCGGGCGGCTGAGCGAGAGCTTCTCGCTGGCGTCGCTGGTGGACCGGATGAACGAGCTGTACGCGGGCTCCCTGGACATGGTGGTCGCCGCCGACGCGGTCTGGTCGGCGCTGCCCGCCCGGATCGATCTGCTGGCCGCCGAACTCCAGCGCACCCGCAGGCTGGCCCACTCGGTCGGGGTGCGCCCCGGTGAGCATCCGGCCGGTGACGACCTGGAGCGGATCACCCGCACCCTGACCGCCCTGCGCGAGCGGGTGGTGTCCGATCCGCTGGCGTACTGGCTGCCCGCGCAGGCCAGTTCGGCGCCCGGCGGCGGCCGGCCGGACACCTCGGTCTACGACCGGGAGGCCCGCGCGCTGGAGGAGGTGCGCCGGGAGATCGACGCGGTCCTCGGGGTGCGGCAGGACGCCGAGCAGCGGCTGATCCGGCTGCGGGACGTGCTCAGCCGCGCGGACCGGACCCTCGCCGAGGCGCGCACCGCGCGCGGGGAGGTGCTGGCGAAGATCGCGGCGACCGAGGTGCCGCCGGTCAGCGGCCCGCCCACCGCGCTCCAGGAGCAGTTGGCGACGGCGGCCGAGTACCGTCGGCAGGGCCAGTGGCACCGGTTGTCGCCGCTGCTGGAGTCGCTGGAGCAGAAGGCCGAGGACGAACTGCTGCGCGCCCGTGAGTCGCTGACCGCCGTCACCGCGCCGCTCGCGGTCCGCGCCGAACTGCGCGGGCGGCTGGACGCCTACCGGGCGAAGGTGGCCCGGCACGGGCTGGCGGAGGACCCGGTGCTGATCGAGCGGTACGACGCGGCCCGCAGGATGCTGTGGAGCGCGCCCTGCGATCTCCGGGTGGCCGGGGAGGCGGTGCTGCGCTACCAGCGGGCGGCGGCCGAGCTGCTGGGCGGCGCGGGACCGCACCGGCGCGAGGACCACAGGGGGTGGGGGGAGACATGATGAGTGAGGCACCCGAAGGAGCTGAAGGAGCCGGGGGCCCCGGCGCCTGCCAGCGGCCGGGCTGCGAGGGCCGGTACGAGGACATGGGCGGCGGTGAGCTGTACTGCGACACCTGCGGTCTGGCGCCGGTGGTGTCCGCGCAGGGGATGATCTCCTCGCCGCCCACCGGGATCACCGGCGGCGGGCGCTCCGCGTCGAGCGGCTCGGCCGCCCGCGGCGGGTCGCGCGCCAGTTCCCGTACGTCGTCGCGGACGGGGCGGACCTCGCAGTCGTCGCGGTCGCGGCGGTCGGTGTCGGGGCGGCTGTCGCGGTCGCTGTCGGGGCGGACGGCGGGCCGTTCGGTGTCGGTGCGCAGCTCGGGCTCGGCGGCCGGTTCGTCGTCCCGGGGGCGGCTGGGGGCCGGGCTGGTGCAGGTGCCGCCGATCCCGCGGCCGGACCCGCGCGCGATGGTGCTGGACAATCCGGAGGTGCCGGAGCGCAAGCGGTTCTGCTCGCGCTCGGACTGCGGGGCGCCGGTGGGGCGGGCGCGCGGGAAGCAGCCGGGCCGGGTGGAGGGCTTCTGCACCCGGTGCGGGAATCCGTACTCCTTCGTGCCGAAGCTGAAGGCCGGCGATGTGGTGCACGGGCAGTACGAGGTGGTGGGCTGTCTGGCACACGGCGGGCTGGGCTGGATCTATCTCGCGGTGGACCGGGCGGTGTCGGACCGGTGGGTGGTGCTCAAGGGCCTGCTGGACACCGGTGACCAGGACGCGATGGCCGCCGCGATCTCCGAGCGGCGCTTCCTGGCGGAGATCGAGCACGCCAACATCGTCCGGATCTACAACTTCGTGGAGCACCTGGACCAGCGCACGGGCTCGCTGGACGGGTACATCGTCATGGAGTACGTCGGCGGCAAGTCGCTGAAGGAGATAGCCAACGCCCGCCGCGGCCCCGGGGGGAAGCGGGACCCGCTGCCGGTGGAGCAGGCGTGCGCGTACGGCATCGAGGCGCTGGAGGCGCTCGGCCATCTGCACAGCCGCAACCTGGTCTACTGCGACTTCAAGGTCGACAACGCCATCCAGGCCGAGGACGAGCTGAAGCTGATCGACATGGGCGCCGTCCGCCGCCTGGACGACGACGAGTCGGCGATCTACGGCACGATCGGCTACCAGGCACCGGAGGTGGCCGAGACCGGCCCGACGATCGCGTCGGACCTGTACACGGTGGGCCGGACGCTCGCCGTGCTGTCGTTCGACTTCCAGGGCTACACCACGGTGTTCGTGGACTCGCTGCCCGACCCGGAGCACATCCCGGTGTTCGGCCGGTACGAGTCGTACTACCGGCTGCTGGTGCGCGCCACCGACCCGGACCCGGCGCGCCGGTTCGCGTCCGCCCAGGAGATGGCGGAGCAGTTGACCGGGGTGCTGCGCGAGGTGGTGTCGCTCCAGACGGGGCGGGCGCGCCCGGCGCTGTCGACACTGTTCGGGCCGGAACTGCGGGTCACGGACACGGAGCTGTTCGCGGAGCTGCGCGAGGAGGTGTCCCGGCTGGGGGCGCGCGCGACGGCACCGGGCCGCAGGGCGTCCGCTCCGGCGCTGCCGCCGGGTACGCCGACACCGTCCCGGGCCCTCGCCTCGTCGATCGGGGTGGCCGCCACCGTGCTGCCGCCGCCCGCGCCGCCGCTGGTCGGTTCCCTGGACACGGCCGCCGCCGCGCTGGCCCTGCCGGTGCCGCACGTGGACCCCCAGGACCCCAACGCGGGGTTCCTGGCCGGGCTCCTGGCGTCCGCCCCGGCCGAGCTGGTCACGGCGCTGAACGCGGCGCCCGCGCCGTCCCCGGAAACCCGGCTGCGGCAGGTGCGGGCCTGGCTGGAGAACGGCGAATCGGACACCGCGCTCACCGCCCTGACCAGACTGGAGGACGAACGCCCCGACGACTGGCGGGTGGTCTGGTACCGGGGGGTGGCCGCCCTGGTCACCGGCGATTTCGAGGGCGCGGCCCTGGCCTTCGACGCGATCTACGACGCCTTCCCGGGCGAGACCGCGCCCAAGCTGGCCCTCGGGCTGTGCGCGGAGGTGCTGGGCCAGTTGGACAACGCCGCCGAGTACTACCGGCTGGTGTGGACGACCGACCCGAGTTTCGTCAGCGCGGCGTTCGCCCTGGCGCGGGTGCAGCTCGCCGCCGGGGACCGGTCGGGTGCCGTCCGTACGCTCGAATCGGTGCCGGAGGCGTCCATCCACTACACCGCCGCGCGGGTGGCGGCCGTCCGGGCGCGGCTGCGGCAGCGCACGGCGACCGCCTCCGACCTGCCCTTCCTCGACGATCTCAGCGCGGCGGCGGGCCAGGTCGAGGCGCTGAACGCGTACGGTCTGGACGCCACCCGGCGGGAGCGGCTGGCGACCGAGGTACTCGGCTCGGCGCTGGACTGGATACTCTCCGACGGCCGGGGTTCCGCCCCTCCCGCCGCCGGAGGACGGACGCTGCTCGGCAACGGGCTGGACGAGCGGGGCCTGCGCTTCGGCCTGGAGCGCGCGTACCGCACGCTGGCCCGGCTCGCGCCGGGCGGCGAGGAGAGGATCGACCTGGTGGAACGTGCCAACCGTTACCGCCCCCGGACGTGGGTGTAGTTGATGACGCAGAAGCCCCCCCAGACGCCCCACACGCCCCCGCAGGCCGCTGTGTCCCATTGCCCCAGTTGCGCGGAGCCGCTGGAGTCGGGCGACCGTTTCTGCGGGGCGTGCGGCTACGACCTGTCCGCGGTGCCGCTGCGCCCGGACGAGCACCCGACGCTGACCCTGGGCGCGCCCGCGCCGCCACCCCCTCCGGGTCCGCCCCCGGCGCCGGAGGAGCCACCGGGCTGGCCCGCCGCCGCGCCCGGCTCCTCGGGGAGCCAGGCGACCCATCTGCCGACGGACCTGCGGGGCACGGACTCCGGGGGGATCCCGCTCCCGGAGCGGGGCGCCCCGCCGGGGGCGTCGGCCGCGGCGCCGCTGGGCGCGGTGCCGCCGCAGGGTCCGCGCGCGGTACCGGACGGCGGGCAGCCGGCGCCCGGGGTCCGCTTCGACCGCCGCGCGGGCGCCCCGGAGCCGCACTCCTCCGCACCGGCAGCCGCCTCCGTACCACCGCCCCCCTCGTCACCGCCCCCCGCACAGCCACCCTCCGGACCGCCCGCCTCCGGACCGCTTTCCGCCGGACCGCCCTCCCACGAGCCCGACGAGTATCCGCTCCAGGCACCCGATCCCCGGATCGCCGAGCCGCAGCAGACGCCGTCCGGGGCTGGGGCCGGGGGCGGGGTGCCGGTGTGTGTGGCGTGCCGCGCCGGGCGGGTGGACAGCGACGGGTACTGCGAGAACTGCGGCCACGCCCAGCCGCGCGAACGCGACCACATGGAGCGGGAGTCGGGCCCGGTGGCCGCCGTCAGCGACCGCGGGCTGCGCCACCACCGCAACGAGGACGCCTTCACCGTCGCCCACACCGCGCTGCCCGACGGCTCCCCCGCCGTGCTGGCGATCGTCTGCGACGGGGTGTCCTCGGCGACCCGCCCGGACGATGCCTCGCTGGCCGCCTCGCGCGCGGCCGGGGACAGTCTGCTCGCCGCGCTGCCCGCCGGGACCCATCCGCAGCAGGCCATGCACGACGCGATCGTCGCCGCGTCCCTCGCGGTCAACTCGCTGGCCAACGAGCCCGCGACGGCCCGCGAGCAGGCCCCGCACCAGAACGCCCCGGCGTGCACCCTGGTCGGCGCGATCGTCACGGGCGGGCTGCTGGTGGTGGGCTGGGTCGGCGACAGCCGGGCCTACTGGATCCCGGCCGACCGCACCTCGCCGCCCGCCCGCCTCACCGAGGACGACTCCTGGGCCGCCCAGATGGTCGCCGCGGGCCTGATGAACGAGGCGGAGGCGTACGCCGACGAGCGCGCCCACGCGATCACCGGCTGGCTCGGCGCGGACGCCTATGAACTGGAGCCGCACACCGCGTCCTTCAAACCGGACCGCCCGGGTGTGGTGATCGTCTGCACCGACGGCCTGTGGAACTACGCCGAGGGCGCGGAGGAGATGGCCCGGACGGTACCGGTCGACGCGGCGGTCCGGCCGCTGCACAGCGCCCGGGTCCTGGTCGGCCACGCCCTGGACGGCGGGGGCCACGACAACGTAACAGTGGCCGTGCTGCCGTTCCCGGCGGTACCGCAGGGGGCAGGATCGGCCTGAGGCGGGTGGTGGCGGGGGTGGCCGGTGCCGCCCGGCCCGCTCGGCGGGACGGTCCGCCCGGCGCCCGGGACGGGCCCCGCGCCGGGGAAGGCCCCTGGGGGCCGCCCGGCCGGTAACCGGGCGAGCAGGTCCGGCAGCGAGCCGGGCACCGGCTCCGGCGGCGGGCCGGACCCGCGCCAAGGGGCCAAGAGGTCAAGAGGCCAAGGGAGCCAAGGGAGCCAAGGGTTCCAAAGGGCCAAGCGGCCAAGGGCCCAAGGGTCCAAGGGCCCAAGGGTCCAAGGAGCCGAGGGTTCCCCGGAGGGGGCGGCCCGCGTTCGACGGGTTCCCGGAGGGAATCTGTACCGAAAGCATCGAAAGTCAATCGAAAGCCGATCGAAGATGATCGTCCGCGGGTCGGAGGGGACCGGTCCGCTCACCGATGGCGTCCCGGCGGACCCGGGGCGTGCGAGGGGGATGTGAACAGGGATGGCGAACTTCTCGAAGTCCAAGGTGCCGCAGTTCTCGATGGACGTGTACCAGAACGAGTACCTGCCGGAGGGGGGCCGCGAGGTCAACGCGATCGTCACGGTCAGCGCGATCGGCGGCGGGACCGTCGGCAGCGCGGTCGCGGCGCCGCACCTCTACTCACCGGGGCAGGGCCCGTCCGCCGCCGTGGCGCTGATGGTCGACTGCTCGGGGTCGATGGACTACCCGCCGACCAAGATGCGCGGTGCCCGGGACGCGACCGCCGCCGCGATCGACGCCCTGCGCGACGGTGTGGAGTTCGCGGTGATCGACGGCACCCATGTGGCGCGGGAGGTGTACCCCGGCGGCGGGCGTCTGGCGGTGGCCAGTCCGGCCACCCGGGACCTGGCCAAGCAGGCGCTGCGGCGACTGAGCGCGGGCGGCGGCACGGCGATCGGCACCTGGCTGCGGCTGGCCGACCGGCTGCTGTCGGCGGCGGAGGTCGAGATCCGGCACGGCATCCTGCTGACCGACGGCCGCAACGAGCACGAGGCGCCGGAGGATCTGAGGGCGGCGCTGGACTCCTGCGCCGGGCGGTTCACCTGTGACGCCCGGGGCGTGGGGACGGACTGGGAAGTGAAAGAAGTCACAGGGATCGCGTCCGCGCTGCTCGGCACGGCCGACATCGTGGCCGACCCGTCCGGTCTGACCGCCGACTTCACGCAGATGATGGAGACGGCGATGGGCAAGGAGGTCGCCGATGTCTCCCTGCGCCTGTGGACCCCGGTCGGGACGACGATCAAGTACGTGAAGCAGGTCGCCCCGCGCGTCGAGGACCTCACGGCCAGACGCACCGAGGCGGGTCCGCGCGCGGGCGACTACCCCACCGGTTCCTGGGGCGACGAGTCCCGTGACTACCACATCTGTGTCGAGGTCCCGGCGGCCGGTCTGGGCCAGGAGATGCTGGCGGCGAGAGCCTCGCTGGTCATACCCGAGCCCGGGGGCGGGTCCGTGCGCAATCTCGGCACACAGGGGCTCGTGCGGGCGGTCTGGACCGACGACATGGTCGCGTCGACGTCGATCAATCCGCAGGTCGCCCACTACACCGGGCAGGCCGAACTGGCGCAAGTCATCCAACAAGGGCTGGATTTGCGCAAATCCGGAGATGTGGAGGGAGCAACGGCCAAGTTCGGCCGCGCGGTTCAGCTCGCCAGCGCCTCCGGCAACGGGGATACGGCGAAACTCCTTGCGAAGGTGGTGGATGTCGTCGACGCCACGACGGGTACTGTGCGACTGAAGACGAAGGTCGCGGAGGCCGACGAGATGACGCTCGAAACCCGGTCGACACAGACTGTTCGTGTAAAGAAGCAGTAGCAGCGACAGCAGCCCCTCGGGGTGGGAGACCGGCCGTGGGGCCGGGAGAAGGAGAGGGGGAGGCGCCGACATGCCGACCTGCCCGAACGGACACCAGTCGGGTTCCGACGACTGGTGCGAGGTCTGCGGTCACCGCATGGCCGGTGCCGTACCGCCGCCTCCCCCGCCGCCGCCTCCGGCCGCCGGGGGCTACGGCTTCCCGCCGCCCGCCGGGGGCCAGCCCGGCGCGGGCGGGGGCTACCCCGGCCCGGTCGGGGGACGTCCGCCCGAGCTGTGCCCGCAGTGCCGCACGCCCCGCGAGGGGGCGGCGCCGTTCTGCGAGGAGTGCCGGTGGAACTTCCTGACCAACACGGCGACGTCGTACACGCCCGCGGCCCCGCGCCCCCCGGCCGGCGGCCCGCCCCCGAGCTTCCAGACGGGCCCGCCCCCCGGCCAGGGCCCCGGCGGCCCCGGTCCGACGTACGGCGGTGGCGCCGACCCCTACGACTACCAGGGCTCGCGCCCGTCCCAGATAAACCGGCCGGCGGAGCCGATTCCGCCGGGAGGGGGCGCGTTCGGCGACCCCAACGCACCACGACCGGGAGGCCCCGGTGGACCGGGGGGTCCGGGTGGGCCAGGGGGACTGGGCGGTCCGGGTGGACCGGGCGGGCCCAACGGCCCCGGCGGCTTCGGCGGCCCCGCCCCCGGCCCCTACGGCAGCCCGGGTGACCCCTCGCGGCCGGTGCCCCAGCCGACCAACCCCGGACCGCCCGGACCCGGACCGGGCCCTGGCATGACCGGCGGCGGTGGCGTTGGCGGCGCCCCGCAGGCGTTCCACCAGCCCGGCCAGCCCGGCCAGCCGGGCGCGCTCCCGGGTCGGCCGGGGGCGCCCGTACACCCGGGTCATCCAGGCGGCCACCCCGGCGGCCATCCCGGCCCCTCCGGTCCCCCCGGGCCGCCCTCTCCCCCGCCGCACCCCGGATTCCCGCAGGAGTCGGGCCGCCCGCCGGGCCCCGGCGGACCCTATGGGAACGCGGAGGACGACTGGGTGATCCCGCCGCCCGCCGGTGGCGGTGCCCCCGGCGGATACGGCTACCCGCAGCCGGGCTCGACGCAGGCGCCCCCCGCGCCGCCCGCCCCGCAGCGCCCGCTCACCTGGTCGGCGACGATCGGCCCCGACCGGGACTACTTCCTCGCGATGATGCAGCGCTCGGGCCCCGAGGCCGCGGGCCTGAACCTCCCGGCGTACTCCCCGGAGCAGCAGCGCGCGCTCACCGGCAACCAGATCACCATCGGCCGCCGCAGACACTCGACCGGGGAGACCCCGGACATCGATCTGTCGGTGCCGCCGGAGGACCCCGGGGTCTCGCACCAGCACGCGGTCCTGGTGCAGCAGCCGGACGGGAGCTGGGCGGTGGTCGACCAGAACTCCACGAACGGAACGACGGTGAACGGCTCGGAGGAGCCGATCCAGCCGTACGTACCGGTGCCGTTGCAGGACGGCGACCGGGTGCATGTCGGGGCGTGGACGACGATCACGATCCGGCGCGGCTGAGGGGCGGCTGAGGGGCGACCGAGGGGTGTCTCACCCCGGGAGGGGCCAGGCGTACGGCCCCTCCGGTTCGTCGAGCCAGGACCAGGCGCGGTCGCCGTCGACGGTGATGCCGTAGCGCTCGCGCGGGGGCCGTCCCTCGTGCTCCCAGAGGGCGTGGGCGTCCTGGGGGTCGAGGCTGCCGCGGGTGAGGGCGGCGAGGAAGCGGAAGAGTTCGTGTTCCCGGACCCGGCGGGGGACGCCGGCCAGGGATGTGGGGTCCGCCTCCGTCTCCGGGCGGCCGGTGCCGCGCAGGGGGACGAAGTAGGCGGGGGTGTCGAGGAAGCGTCCCTCGGCCCGGCCGGGCGCGCTGACGTCGAGGGCGATGACGCCGGTGGCGAGCGGGGTGAGGATCCGGCCGCCGGGGCGGCACTGGGTGAGCCAGGGGCGCGGGATCGTGGCCAGGGCGCAGGTGGCGATGATCCGGTCGAAGGGGGCGCGTTCGGGGACGCCCCGGGCGCCGTCGCCGGTGACGACGACGGGGTGGTGCCCGGCGCGGGCGAGATGGGCGCGGGCGGAGTCGGTGATCTCGGGTTCGAGGTCGATGGTGGTGACGAGGGAGTCGTCGCCGAGCCGGTGGGCGAGCAGGGCGGCGTTGTAGCCGGTGCCGGTGCCGATCTCCAGGACGCGGTCCCGTGGGCGCACCCCGAGGGCGACCAGCATCAGCGCCATCAGCGACGGCTGGCTGCTGGAGGAGAGGAGTTCCCCGTCGCGGAGCTTGGTGGCGAGGGGGGTGTCGGCGTAGGCGCCGAGGAGCCAGCGGTCACGGGCGGCGGGGTCGGGGTCCTCGCCCCAGCGGCGCTCATAGCCGCCGGTGGCGCCGACGTAGTAGTACGGCACGAAGAGATGGCGGGGTACGGCGAGGAAGGCGTCCCGCCAGACCGGGTCGGAGCGCCAGGCCCCCGTGGCATCGATCCGGCGCACCAGCGCGTCACGCGCCGACACGGCCAGCCGCGCCGATTCCCGGCCGGGGGCGTGGGGGGTCATGCCTCCACTGTGCGACGGTTCGGGGCGGGAAGCGAGCACGGCGGGCCGTACGCCCGAGTAACCACATAAGCGCATGAATCACTCATTCGGGCGGGAGTCGATATGAATCGTCTCTGAACCGCGCGGACCTGTGGGATGCCCCCTTCGAGGGCCGGATTTCGGGGAGCCCTCACCGCACACACCAGGGGCAGAGAGAAGAGGACATCCTCATGACCGGATCCGCACATCTGGGTCGGCTGGGTCTGACCCTCGGCACCGCGGCCGTCCTGACGGTCGGCCTGGCCACCGGGGCGCACGGCGCCACGGGCAACCTCCGGTACTTCAGCGCCGCCGGGCAGGAGCTGACGATCACCAACCCGCCCGACAACGTCTGCATCAACCTCCAGTTCCGGGCGCGGCTCCTCGTCAACGAGACCAACAAGGTGGTGAGTTACTACTTCGGCGTCAACTGCACCAACTTCACCGGCAATCTGGACCCGGGCCGGACGGTGAGCAGCCAGAACCCGTTCTCGGTGAGGTTCAACGTCTGACGCGTCCCGGGGGCGTGGGCGGGGCTTCTCCCCCGTCATGCACCGGTCAGGCCCGTGGGCGTCGGGTCCGACCCGTAGCGGCGGGCACCCCGGTGGGCGGGGCGGCGGTCGGGGCGGTGGTTGCCCGGATGCCCGCGAGGATCACCGTGACGATGCGTTCCGCGTCCGTGCGCGAGAACGGGCGCATACCGCGGTTGACGATGAGATGGACCGGCCCGGAGAGCATCTCGCCGAGGAAACCGCTGTCGACCGGCGGGAGTTCACCCCGTTCGACGGCCGTGTCCACCCGGCGCCGCAGAGCGGCCACCCGCTGGTCGAGGATCTTGCCGAGCGCCTGGACGGTGGCGGCGTGCCGGGCGGGCTGGAGGGCCTGTTCGAGGGTCCGGCCGAAGGGGGTCTCCAGGCCACCGGCGAGGGCGACCAGGAAATCCACCAGGTCACGGTGGAGATCGCCAGTGTCGGCGACCGAGGCGAGGCCCTCGGCATAGCGCAGCAGCGCCTCGACCACGAGTTCCTCACGGTCGGGCCAGTTGCGGTAGACGCTGGTCCGGTGGACCCCGGCGGTCTCGGCGACCTCCTCGTAGCGGAAGCCCGCGATGCCGTCGCGGGCGACGAGTTCGACGGTCGCGTCGAGGATCTGCGCCCGGACCCGGGCGGTACGGCCACCGGGGCGACGGGCGGGGCGACTGTCATCCGGGGAGCGGTCTGGGGCGGCCCCATTGGCCATCACGCGCTCACCTCCTGCCCTTCCACCCTGCTGCCACTTTGCTCCCGGCCGACTGCCGGCCCGCTCCCGGCCGGTGCTCCGCCGGGGTGGCGATTGTCGCCAGGTGGGGCGTTGCGGTGCAAGCCGGGGATCAGTAGTCTCGCTTAAAGCGACAGATCGTCGCTTTAACAAATCTCCTCCGACCCCGGGAGCAGCCCGCCATGAAGATCCTCATCTCCGGAGCCGGTGTGGCCGGGCTCGCCTGCGCCCGGGAGCTGGGCGTCCGCGGCCATGACGTCACCCTGGTCGAACAGGCCCCCGGGCTCCGGCTCACCGGCACGCCCATCGACATCCGGGGTGCGGCGATCGAGGCCGTGGCCGCGATGGGGCTGCTGCCGGAGATCCGGCGGCGCAGGGTGCGGATGTCCGAGCGGACCTGGTTCGTGGACAGCGCGGGGGAGCCGGTGGCGCGGATGCCGATGGCGGCGGTCAGCGACTCGGCCGACGACATCGAGCTGCTCCGCGAGGACCTCATACGGATCCTCGCCGACGCACTACCGGCAGCCACCGCACCGGCCACCCCGCCAGCCACCGCACCGGCCACCGCACCGGCCACCGCGCCGACGATCCGCTTCGGGGACGCGATCGTCGCGATATCGGAGGAGCCGGACGGCGTCGACATCCGCTTCGTCTCCGGCCTCGCCGGGCGCTACGACCTCGTCCTGGGCGCCGACGGCCAGCACTCGGCGGTGCGCAGGCTGGTGTTCGGCCCCGACGGGGACCATCTGCGCCATCTGGGCGTCTACTTCGCCCTGGCCGACCACCCCGCCGAGGCGGACTCCGAGGGCCCGAACTCCCTCTACAACGTCCCGCGCCGGATGGCGGGCCTGTTCCGGTACGGGGGCCGGGCGGTGGCGGTCTTCCAGTTCCGTTCGGAGCGGCTCGACTTCGATCACCGGGACCTGGACGCCCAGAAGCGGATCCTCGCCGACGCCTTCGCGGGCTTCCGGTCGTGGCGGATCCCGGAGCTGCTCGACGCTGCGCGCGCCGATCCCGCGTTCTACCTCACCGCCGCGAGCCAGGTCCATCTGCCCGCCTGGCACCGGGGCCGGGTCGCCCTGGTCGGGGACGCCGGTTACTGCCCGGCCTTCCTCTCCGGCCGGGGCACGTCCCTCGCGCTCCTCGGCGCCCGCTTCCTGGCGGAGGAACTAGACCGCCGGGGCCCCGGACCCGACCCCGCCCCCGGCCACTCCGAAGCATTCGCCCGCTACGAGGCCCGGCTGCGTCCCCATGTCACCCGCGCCCAGGACCGGGTGCACGGCGGCCGTGACCGCATGCTGCCGGAGAGCTGGGGCGATATCGCCGCCCGGAACAAGGCGCTGCGCGCACTGGACACCCCCGACCGCCTCTGACCCCCTGCCTCCCCCCACGCCTCTCCTTGGAGAACCCCGCAGTGACAGCGACAGACAACGACAGCAACAACGACCTCAGCAGCACCCCCGCCCAGGAACACCGCTGGAGCGGACGGCTGATCCTCTGGGCGGTGGTCCTGACCCTCGCCAATGTCCTGGCGGACCTGGCCATCGGCTCACCGATGATGGTGCTGCCCCAGTTACTGGAGCACTTCGACACCGATCAGGCGGCGTGGCTGGGCGCGAGCGCGATGCTGGCCGGGGCGATCTGGTCGCCGCTGCTGGCGAGGAGCGCCGATCTGTTCGGCCTGCGCCGGATCCTGATCGGCACGCTGCTGCTGGCCTGCGCGGGAGCGCTGATCTGCTTCACGGCACCCAATGTCTGGGTCTTCCTGGCGGGCCGGTTCCTCCAGGGTGCGGCCTTCGCGTCGATCTTCATCACGGTGGCGCTGGCCCGCCGGATCTGCGCTCCGCGGGTGGCGATGGCCCTGATCGGGCTGGTGACATCGGGCTCGTCGGTGGTGGGGGTGGTCGAACCGTTCGTGATGGAGCCGGTCATCGACCGGTTCGGTTTCCGGAGTGTGTTCCTGCTGGCGGCGCTGCTGGCCGTGGTGGCGGCGGTGTGCGTCCGTGCCGTCGTCCCGGAGGCGCCGGTGCGGGCCACCGGGCGGGTGGATGTGGGCGGGGCGCTGCTGCTGGGCGGGGGGCTGGCGGCGGTACTGGCGTATGTCAGCCTGGGGAGTGAGCTGGGTCTGCTGTCCGGGGCGGCGCTCGCGCTGCTGACGGCGGGTGCGGCGGGGCTGGTGGGGTGGGTGTACTTCGCGAGGCGTGTACGGGACCCCATCATCGACCTGCGGGCGCTCAGCCGCCCGATCCTGCTGACGCTGCTGGCGCTGGTGCTGGCGGCGGGGTCGTTCCGCAGCATGCTGCAACT
The DNA here is from genome assembly GCF_040683675.1 of Streptomyces sp. NPDC093252. Lineage (NCBI taxonomy): Bacteria > Bacillati > Actinomycetota > Actinomycetes > Kitasatosporales > Streptomycetaceae > Streptomyces > Streptomyces sp. NPDC093252. The sequence goes on from NZ_JBFBEM010000002.1 coordinate 577,027, forward strand.
GACGAGCATCATCGCCCAGGTCCCCGCCGACCTGGGGCTCGGCTACGGCCTGGGTGACGGCGAGGCGGTCGCCGTCCTCCTCGCGACACCCAACCTGGGGATCGTGGTGGGCGGCACGCTGGCCGGCTGGGTCGCGGGCAGGTACGGCCCCGCGCTCCCGCTCCTCATCGGCATAGCCCTCGGGGCGGTGGCGACGTTCGGGATGCTGGCGGGGGTGTCGAGCCTGCCGGTGGCGCTCGGCTGCGGGGCGCTGGTCGGGATGGCGGCCGGGGCGATCGGGGCGTCCGGCTACAACCTGGCGACCGGCACGGAGGCGCCGGAGCGCCAGGGGACGACGGCGGGCCTGGTCTCGGTCGTCCTGGCGGTGGGCTCGGTCCTCTTCAGCTTCACGGGCGCGGAGATCCTCAAGGCGACGCGCCTCCCGGGCAGGTCGGAGAGCGCGGTGGAGGGGGTGTACGGGTACGTGGGGATGGCGGCGGCGCTGTTCGCGCTGGCGGCGATTCCGGCGACGGCACTGCTGCTGCGTCACGGCCGCCGCAGGGGGCAGTCCAGCCGGGGGGCGGCCCGGTTGGGCGAGCAGGTCACGAGGGAGAGGTGGAGGTAGGAGGGCCGTTCGAGATAGAACCCGCGGGCCAGGTCCCCACCCCACGCCAGCCGCGCGACGACACCCGGGACCAGTACCGCGAGCCGCCCCTGATCCCGCTCGGCCGGGGCGGCGAACCGCCCGGCGTAGGAGGCGACGCACTCCGCGAGCCACTCGGCGGCGTCCCTGGGCTCGGCCCAGGTACCTCGCACCAGTGCCGCCGGTTTGATGAGCCAGTGGGCGATCTCCAGCGGCGGGAGATCGGCGACCGGGAATTCGGCGGTGACCTCCCGATAGCGCTGGATCAGCTCCGGCTTGCTGTCGCCGGGTGGGGGGAGAGGGTGGGCGGGGCGGCGGAGGGCTTCGTTGTCGAAGCGGTGTTTGGGGCCGGTCCATAGGTATCCGTGATGGTGCACCTGGCGTGCCTCTCGGGACCGTGCGGCCGTGGCCGGCGTCAGACCGACAGGCCGAAGCGGGTCGGGTCGATGCCGGCGGCGTGGAGTTCGGCGGTGGTGAACCGGAGCGGGGTGGCGGTGGGGCGCTTGCTGTCGCCGAGCGCCCAGGCGTCGGTGCCGAGGGCGGCGAGGGTGGCGCAGGATTCGCCGTCGGGGTGGGTGTTGCCGCCGCAGGCGGGGCGGAAGGTGGTGGGGTCGGGGAGGGGGAGGTCGTAGAGGTCGGTCATTGCCGGTGCCCTTCTTCCGGGTGGTCGGGGTGGGCCACGTTAGGGGGAGGGCGGGATGGGGTGCCAGCGTTGTGCATGGATGTGCGTGCAGGCTTGTTTAGTGCTGCTTGGCCCTGGCCCTGACTTGACGTCAGGCGGCTGGGGCGCGAGATTTGCGCGCAGCAGTGCACAACGACGACGAGGGAGGTCATCATGCTCTTACGGTTCATCGGGATCGACCCGGAGACCGAGTTGGAGGGTTCGCCAACCGCCTGGGTGGACGTCGACAACGCGGACATCGTGCTTCAGAGCTACACCGCGGACGACGCGACGCGAGCCGCGTGTGTGAAGAACACCGCCCCCGGGCACGCCGAAGGCATTCCCGGCCACGAGTCCGTGATCCGCGTTCCGGCCCGCCTGGTGCCGATGCTGAGGGAGGCGGGCAATGTCGCAGAACGTGCCCAGCTTTAGTGAACTCCTGGGCGCCGCCCAGCACTCCGCCGTGCATCTCGAAATGCGCGACCAGTACGCGGTCGGCGACGAGGCGGACGACTTCGAGACCTGGCTGCGGACGGGAGAGCGGGACGCCGATCCCGCCTCGGAGTACTGGGCGCCCTGGGTCGACCTGATCTCGCGCACGGTCGCGCGCGGAGTCGTCGTACGCCGGGCCCGGATCGTCTCCGAGCCGGTCACGGACTACATCCGCTACGAGCACGCGGGCGCTTCCGTCAATGTGACGGCCGGCGAGCAGGTGCGGTGGCTGCCGCGCCACCGGGCCGTCGATCTGATGCTGCCCGGCGCGGATCTGTGGATCTTCGACGGCGCGCGCGTACTGTTCAACCTCTTCAACGGCGCCGGTGACTGGGCCGATCCGCGCCAGGATCTTCGGACCGAACCGGGTATCGTCAAACAGTGTTCGGATGCGTTCGAAGCGGTCTGGGAGCGTGCTGTCCCGCACAGCACATACGAGATTCACTGAACAGAAAGCGTCGTTGGCCGTCTCATGCCCATCTCGCCGTCATCCTCGGCTCAGGCCGCGCGTGAGAATGTCGCGCGGCAGTTGCGGAATCTGCGAAGGAACGCAGGTCTGACGGTGGCGGAGCTGGCCGACGCGTGCGGATGGCATCACGCGAAGACCTCACGCATCGAGAACGCCCGCACCCCGCCCTCCCCGACCGACATCCGTCTGTGGTGCCGCGCGACCGACGCCACGGACCGGGTCCCGGACCTGATCGACGCCTCCCAGCAGGCGGAATCCCTGTACCGGGAGTGGCGGCAGCGCGTGCGCACCGGGCTGGCCAAGCTCCAGGACAGCTATGTCGGGCGGTATCAGGCGACCCGGCTGCTGCGCGTGTACTCCCCCGTGGTGGTTCCTGGGCTGTTGCAGACCCAGGGCTACGCCCAGGCATTGCTGAGCAGCAGCGCCCGTCTGCACGACGTGCCCGACGACGCGGCGGAGGCGGCTGCGGCCCGCGTGCGGCGGTCCCAGGTGATCCATGAACCCGGCCACCGGTACGTCCTCCTCATCGAGGAGGCGGTGCTCCGCTACCAGCTCGGTGACGCGGAGGCCATGGCCGCGCAGTTGGGGCACCTGCTCACCGCGGGGGCGCTGCCGCAGGTGTCGTTCGGCATCATTCCGACGGCCACGCGCGAGCGCGTGATCTGGCCCAGGGAAACGTTCAACGTGTTCGACGAGACCCTCGTGTCCGTGGAGTTGGTCTCCGCCGAGGTGAACATCACCCAGCCGTCCGAGATCGCCCTGTACTTGAAGGTGTTCGAGCGACTGCGGAGCATGGCGGTGTACGGGGCGGAGGCGCGGTCGCTGATTGTGCGGGCGATCGACGCGCTGGGGTGAGGGGGCCCGGCCGGGCTGGAGAATCCCGGCCGGGCGGGGCCGTTAGTGGCGGCCGGAGCGGACGAGCCGAACGAACGATGCCCAGGCCGGGCCGGAGACGATGAGCGCCGGGCCGGTCTTGTTCTTGGAGTCCCGGACGCCGATCCCTGATGGGAAGTCGGCGACTTCGACGCAGTTGTTGCCTGCGCCGTCCGAGTACGAAGTCTTGCGCCAGATCGGAGGTGAGACGTGAGCGACTTCCACGCAACTGTTCCCGGTGCCGTCGCTGTAGGAGGACTTGTACCAGGCTTCTTCCGGAGCGACGTCGGTGGACGGCTGATGAGCTCGATGAGTGTTAATGGCTCTGCTGCTTTCCGGTGAACGCTTCCAGGAAAACGATGGTCTCCTCCAAGCCGAGCGCGGACCCGACCATCGCGTTGAACCGGCGGGTGAACCGGTCGACCTCACGGGGCTTGTCCGACGTGGACACGCTACCCCACGCATTATCTGACTGGACCCGGGACGGTAGTCCGCTCAGATGCAGAATGGCGAAGTCGTTGGTGGCCCTGTAGCCGCGCTTGAAGGGGAGTACCTGTATCGAGATGTGGTCCTGGCGAGCCAGATCGATCAGCTCTCGGTACTGGCTCTGCATGACAGCCTCGTCCCCGACCGGGATGCGCAGTGCCGCCTCCCCGACGATCACCCGAAGCCTGACGTCGTCGCGTTCGATGACCCTGCGCTTGCGCTCCATGCGCAACTCCACGTTGCGCATGATGAACTCGTTGGTGGTGTCCTCGATGGGCCGCTGCACCTCGAAGAGCGCCCGAGCATAGTCCGGGGTTTGCAGGAGGCCGTGAACCAACGTCGGGTGATAGGCCAGGATCTCCGTCGCCTCCGCCTCCAGCCCCACATAGTGCGGCATCCCCGTCGGCATGAAGGTCCGGTATTGGATCAGCCATGCCTCGTTGGGTGCCTCACGGTTCAGTTCGAGAAGTTGCTCCACCAACTCCTCGTCGTCCACGGAGTACCGCTTCAGCAGGGTCCGTAAGTCCCCCACATTGCGGCGGAAGTTCAGTTCGCCGCTCTCGATCCGGGCAAGGGATGCCTCGGACAGTGCCTTGAGTCCTCGCACGGCCGCCTTGCGGGTCATTCCGCGCGCCCTGCCGTCCTCGACGGGCGGACAGTTCTCGCGCAGTTGCCTGAGCTGGATCCCGAGTTCCAGACGTCGGCCCGTCGCCCCTCGTTTCGCCGCCACCTGTGCACCACTCCTCTGTGTCTGCGCTGGTCGGACATGCTGCTGTGCAGGGCATCGCGTCGGCTGAGCACTCGCGGGCGCACCCTGTGCAGGTTCCCGCATAGTCCATTTACGCCTCCGCTGAATTTTCAGCAGCGATTCGATTGATTCCCAACCCTGCCAGGCGCCACCGTAGTTGAAGACCACCACTCGGCGTGACCACTTCCCCACAACAAGTGATCTAGCCTGCCCAGGACCGGAGAACCGGCATGACCTCACCGACCCTCACCCCCACCCCCACCCCCAGCACCCCCACCACCCCCACCCTCGACCTCTCCTTCTCGCGCGACCCCGCATCCACCCCCCACCACCTCACCCCCGCCGACGCCGCCTGGCCGCGCCGGCTGCGGCGGATCGTCCGGGCCTCCCTCACCCGCCACCACTACCCCCACCTCATCGACCCCGCCGAAGTGCTCACCACCGAGCTGATCACCAACGCCCTCCGGCACGGCACCGGGCCCGAGATCCGGTTCCGGATGCGCGTCCGGGACGACCGGCTGGTCATCGCCGTACGGGACGGCTCCCCCACCGCCCCCACCCTCCGCCACGCCTCCCCCGACGACGAGCACGGCCGGGGCCTCTTCCTCGTCGCCGCGCTCGCCGATGACTGGGGTGTCAGCCCCGACTCCACCACCACCTGGTGTGTCCTTGCCCTCCACCCGGCCCCCACCCAGGCACCGTGAACACGTGACCCGTCCCCCCAACCCCCCACAAGCCCCGCAGGGAGCCCCCACGTGTTCAGTACCGAACGCCCCCTCTACGACCGCGACCGGCCCAACAGCACCGGACCCCTCGTCGTCAATCACGAGCTGGACCGGCTCGGGCTCGGTGACAACTGGTCCGTCGTCGGGGAGCAGGACGGGCGGGAGGTCTGGGGGCCCGTCATCAACTCCGGTGACGGGTGGTGCCGGGCCATGTACGCGCCGGAGTGCGCCTGGCCCCGGGGGGCGGAGTTGTGTGTCGTCGTGCAGTGGTTCCCCGATCGGGAGCTGAACAGGGTCGGGGAAGGGCTCGGGGCTCGATGGGATGCCCGGCTGGATGCCGTCGCCGTCGCGCTGCGAGGGGCGGGGTATGTCGTCGAGCGGGCCGGACGGCCGCCCGTTCCGGGGCTGGATCCGCAGGCTGATCTGCTTGTTTATCGGATGGCGGAGGGGGAGGAGCCGCCGGTGCGGCCGGACGGGGCCTGGGGGGCCGTGCCGCCTCGGCCGAGTGAGCGGAGCGAGGGGGATTCCGAGGTGGAGCCGATCGAACGGCTCCGGTATCTCGCGCGGACCGCGCGGCTGCCGTTCGTGCAGCAGATGTGGGCGCGGGAGGTGCCGAGCTGCCTGTGGCCGCCCACCGCCTCCCTGTGCGCCCGGTTGCAGTGGCGCCCGGCGCCGGGGGGCGGGGCCCGGGGTATGCGCAAGGGGAGGGGCGAGGTCGTCGACTTCGCCGCCGCCGCCGGGCTCCGGACGCAGTTGCCCGAGCGGGAGGCCCCCTGGCCCGTGGAGTTTCTCGATGTGCTGGCGTACCGGGGCGAGGGGCCGGGACCTAAGACTCAAGTCCTCCGCCGACCTGTCTGAGAGCATGGAGGGCGTGAATGAGATTCCGCGCGGCACGCTTCAGGAGCAGACCTTCTACGAGCAGGTCGGCGGGGAGGAGACCTTCCGCCGCCTGGTCCACCGCTTCTATCAGGGGGTCGCCGAGGATCCGGTGCTCCGGGCCATGTACCCGGAGGAGGACCTCGGGCCCGCCGAGGAGCGGTTCGCGCTGTTTCTCATGCAGTACTGGGGCGGCCCCACCACCTACAGCGACAACCGCGGCCACCCCCGGCTGCGCATGCGGCACGCCCCGTTCGCCGTCGACCGGGCCGCCCATGACGCCTGGCTGAAGCACATGCGGGTCGCCGTGGACGAACTCGGGCTCTCCGCCGAGCATGAGCAGACGCTCTGGAAGTATCTGACCTATGCCGCCGCCTCGATGATCAATACCGCGGGCTGAGCAGAGCGAGCGACGCCCTGATCATCGGGTGAAGCTCGGATTCCGGTCGGTCTTCGCCGATTTTCGGTCACAATCCGGTCAAGCCCCGACTCCCGGCGGTTACCCCGCGCGCATCCCCTCTGACAACATCACCGGGATTCGGCAGTTCACAGGGGGGCTACGGGGTGGGGTTCACGGGGGCCGTCAGATTCGTGCTGCGGCGGGGGCGGGCGCATCGGCTGCTGCTCGCCGCCGCGCTGCTCACCGTCGTCCTGACCACGGCCGTGCTCGCCACGCTCGCCGCCTACTCCGGCGCCATCGGCGACGCCGCCCTGCGGCACTCCCTGCGCGAGGACCGCAACGCCGCCGACGCGGCACTGATCGTCAAGGCCACCGTCCCCGCCGACCAGCGCGGGGCCGCCGACCGCACCGTACGGGACGCGGCCCGGCGCACCTTCGACGGGCTGCCGGTGACCGTGCGCACCTTCCAGCGGTCCGGGCCCTACGCACTGCCCGCCTCCGTGCGCGCCGAGGGGGCCGCCGGGCCGGGGGACGAGCCCGATCTGACCCACTTCGCCGCGATCGACGCCGATCTCGTGGCCGTCGTCTCCGGGCGGCTGCCCAGCCGGATCGAGGGCTCCTCCGACGGGACCGTCGAAGCCGCCGTGCCGCAGGCCGCCGCCGAGTTGCTCGGGCTGGAAGCCGGTGCCACCCTCACCCTCACCGACCGGCTCAAGGGGCCCGATGTCGCCGTCCTGATCACCGGCGTCTACCGGCCCGCCTCCCCCACCGCCCCCTACTGGCAGCTCGACGAGCTTCAGGGGCGGGGCGTCAAGCAGGGGGGATTCACCACGTACGGGCCGCTGCTCGCCGACGGGCGGGCGGTCGCGGCGCTCAGCGCCGGGCAGTCGGGGTGGCTGGCCGCCGCCGACTTCTCCGCCCTCACCGCCGAACGGATCGACGCGCTGCGGGCCGGTGCGGTCAGCGGGCCCGCCGGGCTCGGCGGCAAGGCCGAACTGAGCGGCACCACCGCCGCCACCACCCAACTCCCCGCCGTCCTCGACCGGATCGAACGCTCCCTCCTGGTCTCCCGGTCCACCCTGCTGATCGTCGCGCTCCAGCTCGTGCTGCTCGCCGGGTGCGCGCTGCTGCTGGTGGCCAGGCTGCTCAGCGCCGAACGCGGCGGTGAGACCCGGCTGTTGCGCGCCCGCGGCGGCTCCCGCGCCCGGATCGCCCTGCACGCGGCCCTGGAGTCGCTGGTCCTGGCCCTGCCCGCGCTGCTGCTCGCCCCGCTGCTCGCCGGGCCGCTCACCAGGCTGCTGGCCGGGCAGGGCGCGCTGGACCGGATCGGGCTGCGGCTGGAGGTGACCGGCGCCGGGGATCCGGGGGTGTGGCTGGTCGCGGGCGGCGCCGCGCTGGGGTGCGCGCTCGCCGTCACCCTGCCCGCGCTCGCCTCCGCCGGGTTCCGCGCCGGACGGGCCCGCGCCCTGCCCGGCGCGGTACGGGCGGGCGCCGACCTGGGGCTGCTCGCGGTGGCCGCCGTCGCGTACTGGCAGTTGTCCGGGCAGGATTCCGGGGTCGTCGCCACCGACTCGGCCACCGACTCGTCCGGTTCCCTGGGGGTCGATCCGCTGCTCGTCGCCGCGCCCGCGCTGGCGCTGCTCGCCGGGACCGTGCTCACCCTGCGGCTGCTGCCGCCGATGGCCCGGCTCGCCGAGCGGCGCGCCACCTCCGGGCGGGGGGTCGCGGCGGCGCTCGCGGGCTGGCAGCTCAGCCGGCGTCCGATGCGCGGCGCCGGGCCGGTGCTGCTGCTGGTGCTGGCCATCGGGCTCGGCATGCTGGCCATCGGGCAGGGTGCCTCGTGGGAGCGCTCACAGGACGACCAGGCCGACTTCCAGGCGGGCGCCCCGGTACGGGTCCTGGGCGCCGGTGAGGCCGAACCCGGCCGCGCCCTCGCCTACGCCGCCCTGCCCGGCGTCGACTCCGTCGCCCCCGGCACCCGCGCCGAGCAGTCCCTGTCCGGCGGCCGGACCGCGACCGTCCTCGCCCTGGACACCGGGGCCGCCGCCGGTTCCCTGCTGCTGCGCCCCGACCTCTCCCCCGTACCCGCCCGCCCCCTCCTCGCGCCCCTCGCCCCGAAGGACCGGCCGACCGGTGCCGCGCTCCCCGAGGGCTCCACCGCGCTCCGGCTCACCGCCTCCCTCAGCGGCGCCGAGTCCGGCACCAGCACCGATGTCCTGGTCACCGTCCTGGACGCGAGCGGCGTCCCGTACGACATCCGGGCCGGGACCCTGCCCGCCGACGGGCGCCCGCACGTCCTCACCGCCGATCTGACCGGCGCGGTCGGCGCGCTCCGCCTGACCACCGTCGAATGGGCCGTCGGCCAGCCCATCGGACGGCCCGACCAGCACCGGTTCGCTGTACGGGATCTGGCCGTCACCGCCGCCGACGGGACCCGGCGGCCGGTGCCGCTGCCCGAGCGCTGGCGGGCCCAGACCGAGGACGCCATCGACGACCCCTCCGACGACAGACTCCCCACCAGGGCCCAACTGGTCCCCGGCGCCGCGCCGACCGCCGCCTACAGCACCGGGTATCTCTACGACGAGTTCACCCGCGCGCCGCTGGTCACCGTGCGGCTCCAGGTCGCGCAGCCCGAGCCGCCCGCACTGCGCGCCGTCGCCACCGGCCGCTATCTGGAGTCCACCGGCGCCCGCGTCGGACAGCCCGTGGACATCGCCCTGGGCGGCCAGACCCTCCGGGTCACCATCGTCCGGACGGTGTCCGCGCTGCCCACCACCCCCGAGGACAGCGACGGCGGCGGCCTCCTGGTCGATCTGCGCGCCGTCAACCAGCAGCTCCAGGCCCGGTACGGGGCCGCCCTGATGCCCACCGAATGGTGGCTCGGCACCGCCGCGCCCGCCGCCGTCGCCGACGCCCTGCGCGACCGGCCCGCCCTCGATCCCTCGCAGGTCGTCGTGCGGGACGAGATCGCCGCCGGGCTGCGCGACGACCCGTTCGGCGCCGGGCCCGAGGCGGCGTTCACCGCGGCGGCGGGGGTGGCGGCGGCGCTGGCCGCGGTGGGGTTCGCGGTGAGCGCGGCCGGGTCGCTGCGGGAGCGGGACGCCGAGTTCGCGGTACTGCGGGCGCTGGGCGCGCCCCGGCGCCGACTGGCCCGCACCATCGCCGCCGAGCAGGGGGTTCTGGTGGGGCTCGCGCTGCTGGTGGGGACGGTGCTGGGGATCGTTCTGACCCGGACGGTGCTGCCGTTGATCGTCCTGACCTCCCGCGCCACCCGGCCGGTCCCGGACGTCCTGGTCCAGCTTCCGCCGGGCCGGGTCGCCGTCCTGCTCGCCGCCGTGGCGCTCGCGCCGCTGCTGGTGACGGCGGCACTCGCGCTGCGGCGCACGGATCCGGTGGCGGCACTGCGGGAACAGGGGGGCGGGGAGTGAAGGGCTTGGGGTGGGGCCGGGGGTCCCATAAGGGGGCGAATTCCCTTACGGGGTCGGGATCGGGGTCGGGGTCGGGATTGGGATCGGGGTCGGGGTCGGGGTCGGGATCGGGGTCCAGGGGCGGTGAGGAGTCCGGGGGTCGTCCGGGGACGCGCGTCGCCGCGCCCTGGGTGCGGACCCGGCTGCGGGCCGCGCCCGGCGCCGCCTGGGCGCTCGCGGTGCTGGTGCTGCTGGTCGCGGGGCTCGCGGCGGCCTTCCCCCGCGCCCTGGACCGCTACCAGGACGACGGGCTGCGCGAGGCCGTCGCCGGGGCCGGGGGCGACCGGTCCACCGTCCAGATCTACGCGCCCGACCCGGACTCCGCCCTGCCGCCCGCCCAACGGGAGGCGGCGCTGCGGCCCGGCACCCTGGGCGGGCAGTACGCGCAGGTCGTGGCCGCCGCCGAGGCCCCCTTCGTCCCCGACCCGGGACAATCCGCGTACGGGGTGCGGACCACCGTGCCGCTGGAGGTGCCCGAGCCGTGGATCCCGCGGCCGAGCGGGCTGCCCGCCAAGGTCGTGCTGGCCGCGCAGAGCGGGCTGGCCGACCACGCCGACCTGACGGCGGGGCGGCTGCCCCGGGTCACCGGGTCGCCGGTGACCGCCGGGACCCCGGAGGTGGAGGCCGCCGTCAGCGCCGGGACCGCGAAGGAACTGAACATCCGGCCCGGCGCCGTCATCCATGTCCCGGGCGCCGGACGCGACCCGCTCGCCGTCCGGATCACCGGCGTCTTCGCGCCCCGCGCCACCGAGGGCGCCTACTGGTCGACGGACCCGCTGCTGCACACCCCGACCCGGATGCGTGTCCCCGACGACCCCGAGGGCAGCACCTACTGGGTCGGCGCCCTGCACCTCGCCCCCGAGGCCGCCCCGGTCACCCTCGGCACCGCCGGACTCCCCACCCGCTACTGGAACCTCGCGCCCACCGTCTCCCGGCTGCACGCCCACGACCTGCCCCGACTGCGCTCCGCCGTCGCCGCCCTGGAGTCCGGCCCGGGGCTCAGCGCGGCCCGCAACGCCACCGACCACCGCACCCAGGCGGTGACCGAACTCGATCACCTCCTGAACGGCTACGACCGGCTGCGCTCCGGCCTCGCCCCCCTGACCGCCGTCGCCGCCGTCGGCACCGGCACGGTCGCCGTCGTCGTCCTGCTGATGGCGGGCGGTCTCGCCGCCGACCGGCGCCGCGCCGAACTCGCCCTGCTGCGCGCCCGGGGCGCCGCCCTGCGCGGACTCGCCGGGCGGCTGCTCGGGGAGACGGCCGTCGTCGCCCTGCCCGCCGGGGCCCTCGCCCTGGGCGCCGTGCTGCTGCTGATCCCGGCGGGCCGCACCGCGCCCGCGCTGCTCGCCGCCCTCGCCGCCACCGCCGTCGCCGCCCTCGCCCTGCCGCTGCGGGCCGCCGCCGCCCACCGCCGCGTCCGCGTCCACGACACCCGTGCCGACCTCACCGCGCTCCGCCCCTCCCGGCGCCGCACGGTCGCCGAGCTGACCCTGGTCGCGCTCGCCGCCGGGGCGGTGGTCACCCTGCGCCAGCGGGGCGGGGACGGCGACGGCGGCGGACTGGCCTCGGCGGCGCCCGTGCTGGTCGCGGTGATCGCCGCGCTCGTCCTGGTCCGGCTGTATCCGCTGCCGCTGCGGCTGCTGGCCCGGCCCGCCGCCCAACTGCGCGGCCTGCTCGGGCATCTCGCGCTGGCCCGCGCCGGACGCGGCTCCGCCTCCGCCGTCCTGCCGCTGCTCGCCCTGTCCGTTGCCCTGACCACCGCCGCGTTCGGGGGTTCGGTGGTGGCCGGGGTGCAGGAGGCCCGGGACCGGGCGGCGCTGCTCGCCATCGGCGCCGACGCCCGCGTCGAGGCGACCGTACCCCTGCCCGGCGGGCTGGCCGACCGGATCCGCGAGGCCCCCGGGGTGACCTCCACGACCGTGCTGAGCGTCGACTACCAGGCCCGCCCGCACGCCGCCACCCAGTCGGTGCCCTTCGCCGCCGTGGACGTCCCCGCCTACGCCGCGCTCGCCGACCGGACCCGGCTCGGCGCCTTCGGCGCGGACGCGATACGCCGCCCGGCCGCCGCCCGCGACCCGCTGCCCGCCCTGGCCTCGCCGGTCGTCGCCGAGATGTACGGCACCCGGCCCTTCCCGGTGCGGCTCGGCGACGGCGGCATCGTCGACGTCCGGATCGCGCTGGTCCGCGACAGCACCCCGGCCGTCTCCGGCACCGAGTTCCTCGTCGTGGACCGCGCCGGGCTGGACGCCGCCGCCGCCCGGCCGACGGCGGTCCTGGTGACTGGCGCCGGGGTCGACGGGGACGCGCTGCGCGCCGCCGCCCGGGGCGGCCCCGCCCATGTCCAGCTCCGCGCCGAGGAACGGGACCGGTTCGTCGACTCCCCCCTCCAGTCCGGTGTCGAACGCCTCTACACCGTCGCCGTGCTCTCCGGCGCCGGGCTCGCCGCCCTCGCCCTGCTGCTGGCGCTGGTGCGCGCCGCCCCCGAACGCGCCGCGCTGCTGGCCCGGCTGCGCACCATGGGCCTGACCCGCGCCGAGGGACGTCGGCTGCTGGTCCTGGAGTCCTTGCCGCAGGCCGCGCTGGCGGCGCTCGGCGGGGTCCTCACCGGCTGGGCGACCATCCAGGTCCTCGCCCCCGGCCTGGACCTGACCTCCCTCGCCCTGCCCGCGAACGAGGTGGTCACGGCTGCGCCCGAGCTGCGCGCCGACCCCGTGTCCCTGGCCGCACCGGCCATCGGCGTCCTGCTCCTGACCCTCGCCGTCGCGGCGTCCCAGGCGTGGTGGACGGCCCGGCGGGGGGCGGTACGGGAGCTGCGGGCGGGGGGTGGGGGGTGAGCGCGGAGACCCCTGTCCCCACGGCAACGGAAGCACGCCCTCGTCCAACGGAAGCACGCCCCCGGGCAACGGAAACGACGGAGACCGCCCTCACCGTCCCCGCCGCCCCCACCGTCCCTGCCGCCCCTACCGCGCTCACTGCCCTCACCCCGCTCACCGCCCTCGGAGCCCCATGACCACCGAACAACGACAACCCACCCTCACGGACCTCGCGGCCCGCGTCACCGCCGCCCGGGGCGCCCCCGCGTTCGGCCACGACGCCCTGATCGCCTGTGACCGGCTGGTCCGGATCTTCACCACCGACGGGGTGGAGGTACAGGCCCTCCAGGGGCTCGACCTGCTGGTCCGCAAGGGCGAGCTGATGGCCCTGGTGGGCGCCTCCGGCAGCGGCAAGTCCACCCTGATGAACATCCTCGCCGGGCTGGACACCCCCACCGCCGGGGCCGCACGGGTCTCCGGCCGCGATCTGCTGGCCATGACCGCCAAGGACCGGCTCGCCTACCGCCGGGAGGTCGTCGGCTTCGTCTGGCAGCAGACCGCCCGCAATCTGCTCCCCTATCTGACCGCCGCCCAGAACGTCACCCTGCCCATGCAGCTCTCCGGCACCCGCACGCGCCGCCGCGACCGGACCGAACGGGCCCTGCGTCTGCTGGAGCTGCTCCGGGTCGCCGACTGCCGGGACCGGCGCCCGCACCAGATGTCCGGCGGCCAGCAGCAGCGCTGCGCCATCGCCGTCGCCCTCGCCAACGACCCCGATGTGCTGCTCGCCGACGAACCCACCGGCGAACTCGACTCCCACACCGCCGAGCAGGTCTTCGGCGCCTTCCGCGACGCCAATGAGCAGCTCGGCACGACCATCGTGATCGTCACCCACGACCAGGCCGTGGCCACCGAGGTGCGCCGCACGGTCGCCATCCGGGACGGGCGGACCTCCACCGAGGTGCTGCGGCGCAGCGAGATCGACGCGGCGACCGGGCAGGAGACGGTCGTGGCCCGCGAGTACGCGATGCTCGACCGGGCCGGGCGCCTCCAGCTCCCCGCCGACTACACCACCGCCCTCGGGATGCGCGACCGGGTGGCCCTGGAACTGGAGCAGGACCACATCGCCGTCCGGCCGGACGACAGCGGAGGGGAGCGGGGGGACTGAGGGGGGGTGAGGGGGGTGTGAGGGGGCTGACGAGGCCGAGGGGATCCGTGCACCCCCGGCCGGGGAGTGTCAGCGGACGCTGAGGCCGAAGGTGCCCGGGGTCGCACCCACCCGGCGTACCGCCACCGAGCCGTACGCGGTGCGCAGCCGCAGCCAGGTGCCGGAGGCGAAGAGGGCGATGTCGCCGGAGGCGGGCCCTCCGGGTGCTCGGAGTGCTCCGGAGGCGTCGGGCACTCCGGGTGCTCCGGGTACTCCAGGTACTCCAGGTACTCCGGGTACACCAGGCGCTCCCGGTGCTCCCGGTGCTCCGGGGCGCAGGAAGCCGAGGGACTGGGCGGCGTGCACCGCGCGGACCGGGAGCCCGGTGTCGCCGACGGTGCGGGACCAGATCTCCCGGCCCATCCGGTCGAGTTCGGCCCGGATCCGCCGCTCCGGGGCGAGTTCCTGGGTGCGTGCCTTGAACTCGGCGACCGCCGCCCGCACCAGGGCGAACAGCGCCTCCGGCCCCGGCAGTCCGGGTTCGGGACGCCAGCCGCCGCGCGGGGGGAGGACCCCGGCCCAGGGCGGGCCGGTGACGGACCGCGGCACGGTAGCCGTGGCCGCCGTCTCGTCCACGGACTCCAGCAGCTCCCCCGCGGACACCGTCACGTCCAGGGTGCTGTTCAGCCCGTTCTCATACGGTTTGGCCAGCCGGACCGCGCGGATCGCCAGCACCTCGAAGGAGGGCGGGCGGCCGAAGACGGCGAGGGTGGTGCCGGCCGACTGGACGCGGACCGCGGCGGAGCGGTCGTAGTGGAGCAGCCGGGAGAGGAAGGCCGCGAGATCCGCCGCCTCCCCCTCGTCGGCGAGATGGAGCACCGTCATGCGGCGACGGCCTCCTCCTCGTCGTCCCGGTAGCCCTCCAGGAACTCGCGTTCCTCGGTGGTGATCCGGCGCGGGCGCCCCGCCTCGAAGTCGTAGGGGACGATGACCGTCGAGGCGCGGACGTAGAGCACGTCCCCGTCCTTCACCTCGTAGGTGAGGGTGAAGGACGCGGCGCGGATCTGGGTGACCCACAGCTCGATGTCCACCGGGGAGTGGCGGTGGACGAGCTGGCGTTTGTAGTCGATCTCGTGGCGGGCCACCACCGACCCCTGCTGGAAGTCCTTGTCCGGGCGGAACAGGAAGTCGATACGGGCCTCCTCCAGATAGCGGAGGAAGACCACGTTGTTGACGTGGCCGTACGCGTCCATGTCCGCCCAGCGCAGGGGGCAGCGGTAGAGGTGCCGCAAGATCGATCAGCCCCGGGTCAGCTTCTTGTAGGTGGCGCGGTGCGGGCGGGCCGCGTCCGCGCCGAGCCGCTCGACCTTGTTCTTCTCGTACGACTCGAAGTTGCCCTCGAACCAGAACCACTTGGACTCGCCCTCGTAGGCGAGGATGTGGGTGGCGACGCGGTCCAGGAACCAGCGGTCGTGGGAGACGACCACGGCGCAGCCCGGGAATTCCAGGAGCGCGTTCTCCAGCGAGGAGAGCGTCTCCACGTCGAGGTCGTTGGTGGGCTCGTCGAGGAGCAGCAGGTTGCCGCCCTGCTTGAGGGTGAGCGCGAGGTTGAGGCGGTTGCGCTCGCCGCCGGAGAGGACCCCGGCCGCCTTCTGCTGGTCCGGGCCCTTGAAGCCGAACGCCGAGACATAGGCGCGGGACGGCATCTCGACCTGGCCGACGTTGATGTAGTCCAGCTCGTCCGAGACCACGGCCCACAGGGACTTCTTGGGGTCGATGTTCTCGCGGCTCTGGTCGACGTAGGAGATCTTGACCGTGTCGCCGACCTTGATGGTGCCGGAGTCGGGCTGCTCGAAGCCCTGGATCATCTTGAACAGCGTGGTCTTGCCGGCGCCGTTCGGGCCGATGACGCCGACGATGCCGTTGCGCGGGAGGGTGAAGGAGAGGTCGTCGATGAGGACCTTGTCGCCGAACGCCTTGCTGAGGTGCTCGACCTCGACCACGACATTGCCCAGGCGCGGGCCCGGCGGGATCTGGATCTCCTCGAAGTCCAGCTTCCGCATCTTGTCGGCCTCGGCGGCCATCTCCTCGTAGCGGGCGAGGCGGGCCTTGGACTTGGCCTGGCGGCCCTTGGCGTTGGAGCGGACCCACTCCAGCTCGTCCTTGAGGCGCTTCTGCCGCTTGGCGTCCTTCTGGCCCTCGACCTTGAGGCGGGACGCCTTGGTCTCCAGGTACTTGGAGTAGTTGCCCTCGTAGCCGTGCAGCCGGCCGCGGTCGACCTCGCAGATCCAGCCCGCCACGTTGTCCAGGAAGTACCGGTCGTGGGTGACGGCGACGATGGTGCCCTTGTACTTGGCCAGGTGCTGCTCCAGCCAGTTCACGGACTCGGCGTCGAGGTGGTTCGTGGGCTCGTCGAGGAGCAGCAGGTCGGGCGCCTCCAGGAGCAGCTTGCACAGCGCGACCCGGCGGCGCTCACCACCGGAGAGGGTGGTGACGGGCCAGTCGCCGGGCGGGCAGCCCAGCGCGTCCATGGCCTGTTCGAGCTGGGCGTCCAGGTCCCATGCCTCGGCGTGGTCCAGCTCCTCCTGGAGCTTGCCCATCTCCTCCATCAGGGCGTCGGTGTACTCGGTCGCCATCTGCTCGGCGATCTCGTTGAACCGGTCCAGCTTGCCCTTGATCTCGGCGACACCCTCCTGGACGTTCTCCAGGACGGTCTTGTCCTCGGTCAGGGGCGGCTCCTGGAGGAGGATGCCGACGGTGTACCCGGGGGTGAGGAACGCGTCGCCGTTCGAGGGCTGCTCCAGCCCCGCCATGATCTTCAGGACGGTCGACTTCCCGGCGCCGTTCGGGCCGACGACGCCGATCTTGGCACCTGGAAGGAAGCTCTGGGTGACGTCGTCGAGGATCACCTTGTCGCCGTGCGCTTTGCGCGCCTTGCGCATGGTGTAAATGTACTCAGCCAAGAGAAACCGTCCGGCAGCTTGAAATCTGGCAGTGGGCAGATACACCCCATCTTGCCCGACGGCGACCCCCTGACGAAAACCCGTTCCGGCGAGCGTCGCTGACCTGGGGGTTTCGGGCGGGTACGAGGGGGGTGAGGGCGAGGGGGTCGCGGGGGCGGGGGCGGGGATCGAGGGGGGCAGTCCTGGCGGGCGGGGGTCAGTCCTGGTGGGTCGGGGGGTCAGTCCTGGTGGGCGGGCTTCTTCTCGCGGTCGCGGAGCACGATCAGGGCCGTGCCGCCGATCACGACCAGGCCGATCGCGAGGCCGCCGATCAGCGGGGCGGCGCCGGAGGAGCCGGTCGCGGCGAGGTTCAGCTCCTCGGAGGTGCCGCCGACGGTGGCCGGGCTGGGCTCGCTGAGGATCTGGGTGTTCGGGCCGCCGGTGTCGGTGCTCCGGGTCAGGCAGTCCAGGACACCGCTGAAGCGCCGCTCCAGGCCACCGGGGCCGGTGATCGTGAAGTCGTACGCCTGGTCCTCCAGGAGCGGGACGGTCACGGTGCGGGTGGCGCCCGCCGGGATGGTGTGCTCGACGCCGAGGAGTTCGAAGGTGAAGGGCTCCGCGCCCGCGTTGGCGCCGGTGATGTCGACTCCGCCCGCCGCGCAGTTCTCCCGCGCGGACAGGGCCGGTACGGGGCCGCTCTGCGCCCAGGTCGCGGCGGCGCCGGCGGTGACCGAGGACTCGCTGGACCCGGCGAGGATCTGGGTCTGGCTGCGGCTCTCGGAGGCGAAGGCGCGGCCCACCGGGACGGTCGTCGAGGCGTGCACGGTCAGCTCCGCCGTGCCGTCCGGGGCGTCGGCGGGGACGTCGAAGTAGAGCCGGGCGCCGTCGGCGGCGGTGGTGACGGGCTCGCCCTCCTCGTCGACGATCCGCACCCCGGAGGTGGCGGCGTCGGCGGGCGGGGACACCGTCACGCTCCCGGCGTTCGTCCGGACCGTGACCGGGCCAAGCAGCGCGCCCGGCGGCCCGGAGACGGCGGGCGGCTCCAGGGTGAGGGAGGCGCTGGGCTCGGCGGTGGAGCGGGCGCTCTTCTCCAGGTGGTCGGCGAGCCGCTCGGCCTGCGGGTCGAGCGCCTCGACCGCCACGCCCCGCGCTCCGCCCGACTTCTCGGAGTACCGCCAGATCGCCACCTGGGTGCCGGCCGCCGCGTCCTGCTCGGTGAAGCCGGAGCCGGAGCGGATGCCCGCTCTGCGGGCGAGTTCCGCGAGATCGTTGACCTGGGGGTAGGAGTTCTGGAGGATCCAGCGGATCTTCCCGGCGTCCTTGTTGGCGCCGAGCGAGGTGCCGCTCCAGGGGGTCTCGTGGTACTTGGCGTCCTTCTGCGTCGGGTTGAGCAGATCGACGCAGTAGGTCTGGAGCATGCCGCCGCCCTCGACGGACATCTCGAACAGCCCGGCGGAGATCCGGTGGTCGCCGTCCTCGTCGTGGATGACCGCGTCGCCGTACGTCTTGAGCGCGCCCACCGTGGCGACCGCGCCGCCCTGGCCCGGCGCCGGTGTCCCGTCCGCGGCGGCCGGACCGGCGGCGGTGAGCACGCCGACGGCCACGACCCCGCCCACCAGCGCGGCAGCGGCGGCCCGGCGGACCGGACCGCGTCCCCGCACGGTGGACAGGAGCGGCACGCAGAACGAAGAAAACACGGAACTCCCCTTCGAGCAGGACCCATTGATGTGGGGGGTGTGGTCCCACCAGCAGCATCAGCAGCCCCTGGAGCTTTGTTCGGCATCCTAAGGACGAGAACGAACCGCGCTTCCCAGTGATCTCCACGGGCAACCGATCCGAATCGGAATCGTTATCGCCGGGGCGGGTTTCGAACTGGGCTTATCGACAAATCCCCAGGGGGAGGATGAGGGTGATTCGTGATTCCTGGGTGTATTCGCCGATAAGCCGTGATGGGTTTGAGTACGGCTTGAGTACGGCGTGGAGGGGGCGTTACGTCGTCACGGGGACGGGGACGGGGGTGGAGTCGGGCGCGCTCTGGTGGTCGGCCTCGCCCCTGGTCTCTCCGCTTGCCTCCTCGCTGGGGTCGTCGCTGGGGTCGTCGTTGGGCTTCTGGTTGGCCGGGGGTGTCTCCCATTCCGGGTCGGGGCGGGACGGGTCCGGGGTGGGGGTGGTGGCGGCCGTGGTGGGCGGTTCCGGGCGGGTCGCGCGGCGGAACGCGGAGGTGCCGCGGGCCAGATCATGGCCGATCGCCGTCGCGTCGATGTCCGCGGAGGTCCGGCTCTGCCCCTCGCGGACATCGCTGCGCACCTTCAGCCGGCCCTGCACGATCACCGGGTCACCCACCCCCAGCGACGCGGCCACGTTGGTGGCGAGCTGGCGATTGGCCCACACCGTGAAGAAGTTGGTGTGTCCGTCGGCCCAGGTCTTCTTCTCCCGGTCGAAGTACCGCGAGGTCACGGCCAGCCGGAACCGGGCCGACGGTCCGGCCGCCAGCTCCCGGTAGACCGGCTGCGTCGCCACGTTCCCCACCGTGCACACCTGCGTCTCGTTCATGGTCCTCGTCCCTTTCCCTGCCGGGTACGCCGAAGGGTCCGTCCCGTACGGCGGTGGCTGTGCCGGGCGTTCGCCGTCGGGGCGAGCGCCGTGTGACCAGACTGCCGCCGCGGGCCGACATCCGCCGGGGGCTGTGGACGGCTCCGGGGCCTGTGGAAAACCTCGCCACTCGAAGGGGGAGTTCCGTTTCGACGGGCACGCAGCCGCTGGGAAGAGATCGGTCAGCCGGCGATTCCGGCGCGGTCGCGGTGGCCGTGGGCGTGGGCGTACTCGACGATCGGGGGCAGGGTGCGGCGTTCGTAGCTGAGGGGGAGGCCGCGCCAGACGGCGTTCCGCAGGAGAGGCGCAGAAATGCACCCGGTGACGTGCGGCTTTACACTCGGGGTCGGTTATCAACCCTGGAGGGTTCGCAACAGTCCACCGGGGCCGCTGTAGCGGACCCTGCCGTCGTCGGTTATCAACCCTGGAGGGTTCGCGACCCGCTGCGCTGTTTCCTCCAATGGGTATGCGCAGCGGTGAGTGGGGATCAGGCGGTGTCGCCGCTCATCCTGCGTTGCAGCTCCCACAGGGATCGGAAGATACCTGGCTCCTGGGTGAGTTGGTCGTAGCTGCCCTCTTGGACGATCCGTCCCTGGTCCAGGACCACGATCCGGTCGGCGACCGCGACGTTGGTGAGCCGGTGGGTGATCAGCAGGACGGCGCGGTCCTTGGCCAGTTCGCGCAGGCCGGTGAAGATCCGGTGCTCCGCCCGCGCGTCCAGGGCGGCCGTGGGTTCGTCCATGACCAGGAGCGCCGCCTGGCGGTGGAAGGCGCGGGTGAGGACCAAGCGCTGCCACTGCCCGCCGGAGAGCTGCTGGCCGCCGAACCACTCACTGGTCAGCAGGGTGTTCAGGCCGGAGCGGAGCCCTGGCAGCATCTCCGCGGCGCCGGACGCCTCGCATGCGGCGAGCAGCGCCGCGTCACTGGTGTCGCCCTGGCCGAACGTGATGTTGTCGCGCATCGTCAGCGGCAGGTAGGTGAACTTCTGCGGCACCACCGCGACGTGCTCCCACGATCCCCACGGGTCCAGATCCGTGGTGGAGGCGTGGTCCCAGGCCACCTCGCCCTCGGTGGGCAGCAGCAGCCCGCAGAGCAGGCGCGAGAGGGTCGTCTTGCCGGAGCCGTTCTCGCCGACCAGCGCCACGATCTCCCCGCGCCGCACATGCAGGGAGACACTGCTCAGGCTGTCCTGCGGTGCGCCGTCGTAGCGGTATGTGACGTCGCGGACCTCGAAACGCCTCGGGGCCGCGGTCAAGGGCGCCGTGCCACGGGAGTCGGTCATGGCCTGGCCGTGGGCGTTGTCGAGGAAGTTCTGCCAGTCCTGCACATACCAGCCGGTGCGTACGAGGCGGGCGCCGCCGTTGATGATGCCGCGCACCGAGCCGGTGGCCGTCTGGAGGGCGAAGACCGCGCCGCCGCCGGCTGCCAGGCTCATCCGTCCGGAGGCCAGGAGCCACAGCAGCGCCGCCCACACCGCGGTCGAGGCGACCCCGCCGGCCACCGCCCCGGCCAGTCCCATCCAGGCACCGGTGTTCGCGGCCTTGCGTTCGGCCGTGTTGACCGAGGCCGCCAGCCGCCGGTACCGGCCGATCAGGAACGGACCGGCCAGGCAAGCGCGCATCTCCTCACTGGACTCCTGGTAGGCCATGTGCCACCGCAGCTTGCCCAGCATCCGGCGCCGCCCGGAGGTCTCCAGCCCGGCGAGGTAGATCACGCGGGCGGAACGGACATAGGCGGCGGCCTGCGGCAGGCACGCGAGGAAGAGCAGGGGGAGGAGGAGCGGGTGCAGGACGGTCAGGACGGTGGCGCCGGCCGTGAGTGTGGCGGTCGCCGCCAGGACGTCCTGCGCTTCTTCGACCAGGTCGGGGGTGACCTGGGCGCCGCGGTCGGCGATGTCGTAGGCGTCGTTGTAGCCGGGCTTGTTGTTGGCGGCCAGTTCCGCGCCGAGCGCGGCCTCGATCATCGTCAGCTCGGCGGCCCGGCCGAGTATCGGGCGCAGCCGGGCGGTCAGCCAGCCGACGGCGATGCCCAGCAGGGCGCGCAGGCCGGTGGCGACGGTGATCACGGCGAGCTGCGGGGCGGCGTCCCACAGCCGCTCGGTGATGTCGCCGGAGGAGATCAGCGCGGTGATCGTGCCCGTGACAGCCAGGAGGCCCAGGGCCGCCAGGACGCCGGTCCCGGTCTGGCACACCAGCAGCCCGATGGTCGCGCCGCGGTCCACGCGCCAGGCCATCCGCACCGAGCGCCGTACGAGCGAGGGCAGGCGCCGCGCCATGGTGCGGGACGTCAGCAGGGAGCCGGCCCGGAGCCGTGACGCGTCGCGGTAGAGATACTCCTCCTCTCGAACACCGGCCTCCTGCGGTTCATCGTCCGGCGGGGTCCCCTTGGGCGGTTGCGGCGGCTGGTTCTGGGTATTGGCCGAGGTCATCGTTCCCCTTCGGGCGGTCGCTACGGCAGGGTCGTGAGGTCCAACGACACAACTGCGATATCGAACACACGTCATTCGGTCGTGCTGGGGAGCCCGCTGTTTCCTGCGCCGGGGAGCCCTGCGGGTGGGGCATCCCTTGTCCGGCTTGGGGCGACTGCGGGCGGGAGATGGCCGAATCGCCGATACCGGCGACGTTGCTGGTACCACTGATACCGCTGACATTGCTGAGCAGGGGGGCAGAGCAGTGCGGTGGGCAGGCCGGGAGCCACCAACCGGGCGATGCCCGTATTGGTCCGGTGTCCAGGTGAGGGAGAAGGCTCGGAATGGCCGCTTGGGGCCATTCCGGCGGGGGATGCGGGGGGGACAGCACCCATAGAGGCCCGTCGGCGTACGCTGCGCTTCCGTGCGGGTCAGACACTGGTCTGACCAGGCACAACACAGCTCCTGGCGAGACGCCGATGGCGCCCCCGGCAGGACTCGAACCTGCGGCCAAGCGCTTAGAAGGCGCCTGCTCTATCCACTGAGCTACGGGGGCCTGGTGTGGCCTCTGTCGTGGTGCCCGGGTGCGGGCTGATCCGTGACGTTGCCGGGGACAAGGATAAAGCTCCGGGTTCCCTGCCCCTGTTGCTTCGCCTCCGTGGCTCGATGTGGAGGTTCGGTGAAGCGGTCCTGATAATCGCAGGCAGGTACGAATCGTGCACCGCTTTTGACGTCTTACGCCCCGGGTGTTGTGCACTCGTTATGCCTCGACTGTGACTGATCCCCAGTCGCCCCTTCCGCCCCTTGTGTCCGGTCGGCGCGCAGACATGCGCATATGCTTCAGAATTCCCCTAAAATTGGGCATTCTTCGCATGTGGTGACCTTGGACGTACGGCCTCAGCTCCTCGACGCACTCTCCACCCTGCGCGACCGTGTCGCCGCCGCACGCTTCCCGCTGCCCCTGGCGGGGACCCCACGCGCGCGTGCCAACCGCGACGAACTGCTCGCGCAGCTCGACGACTATCTGGTGCCCCGGCTCAGAGAGCCCGACGCGCCTCTTCTGGCCGTCATCGGGGGCTCCACCGGCGCCGGGAAGTCCACCCTCGTCAACTCCCTGGTGGGACGGCGGGTCAGTGAGGCGGGCGTACTGCGGCCCACCACCCGGACGCCGGTCCTCGTCTGCCATCCGGAGGATCATCACTGGTTCAGCGGGATGCGCGTGCTCCCCCAGCTCACCCGGGTCTGGGTGCCCCACCAGGAGCCCGGCGACGATCTTCTGCTGTCCGGCGAGAACCCCACCCGCGTGCTGCGCATCGAGACCGCCGACACCCTGCCGCCCGGCCTCGCCCTCCTCGACGCCCCCGACATCGACTCCCTCGTCGCCGACAACCGCGTCCTCGCCGCCGAACTGATCTGCGCCGCCGACATCTGGGTGATGGTCACGACCGCCGCCCGCTACGCCGACGCCGTCCCCTGGCATCTGCTCCGCACCGCCAAGGAGTACCGGGCCACCCTCGTCACCGTCCTCGACCGGGTCCCCCACCAGGTCGTCGCCGAGGTCTCCCGCCAGTACGGCGCCCTCCTCACCAAGGCCGGGCTCGGCGACGTGCCCCGCTTCACCGTCCCCGAACTGCCCGAGTCCGCCGGGGGCGGCGGCCTGCTGCCCGCCAGCGCCGTCGCCGCGCTCCGCACCTGGCTGCTCCACCAGGCCCAGGACCCCGGCGCCCGGCGCCTCACGGTGACCCGGACCGCGTACGGCGTCCTGGACTCGCTCAGTTCCCGGATGCCCGAGCTGGCCGGTGCCGCCGCCGCCCAGTACTCCGCCGCCCTGCGGCTCACCTCCGCCGTCGACAACGCCTACGACAGCGAGCACGCCCGTCTGCGCGGCCGACTCCAGTCGGGGGCCGTCCTCGCCGGGGACGCCCTCAAGCGCTGGCGCGCCTTCCCCCTCGACTGCTCCGCCGGAGAACTCCTCGACGCCCTCGTGGAGAGCCTCGGCACGCTGCTGACCTGCGCCGTCACCGCCGCCGACGAACGGGTGGACGAGTCCTGGCGCCGCGAGCCCGCCTCCGGGGCCCCGGGGCTCGTCGAGCGCGACGCCCCGCCCGAGAGCGCCGAGCACCGGATCGGCGTCTCGGTCCGCCGCTGGCGCCGGGAGCTGGAGGAGTACGCCGAGGACGAGATCCGCGACCTCGACCGCGGCGCGGCACCCGACCCCGAGCTGATCGCCGCCCTCGTCGCCACCGCCCTGCTCGGCGGACGCCGGGCCCGCACCGCCGGGGAGAGCCTCGCCGAGCGGCTCGGCGCCCATGGCGCCCTCCGGCTGCGCGACCGGGGCGGACGGCTCCTCGGCGAGTACGTCGACCGGGTGCTGCACATCGAGCGCGAACGCCGGCTCGCCCCGCTGGACGGGCTCAACGTCCACGCCGAGCCCCAGGCCGAACTCATCGCCGCGCTGTCCGTACTTCAGAAGGAGAGGTGAACGGTGACCGCCGTCACTGACCAGGATCCGACGGGCCACGCCGAGCAGAAGGAGGCCGATGTGGTGGGCGGGGATGTGGGCACGGGTGCGGGTGCGGGTGCGGGCGGGGAGCAAGGTGAGCAGGGTGAGCGGCACGTGCCGGAGGGCTCGGATATGCGGAGTGTTCCGGACGCCGTTCCCGTCCCCGGTGACGTCGATGCCAACGCCAACGCCGATGTCGGTGGCAGTGGCGGTGTCGATACGGTGCCGGGTTCCGTTGAGCCTTCTCCCGAGAGCCCGCCCCGCCGCCCGGAGGGGAGCATCTCCGCGAAAGCGGCATCGATCCCCGCCGAGTCCGCCGCGTCCGGCGACACCCCCCGCCGCACCGTCAGCGCCGCCGGGCTCACTCCCCCGGTCCCGCCCCGCCCCACCCAGCCCCCGCCCCGCACCGCCGCCCCGGTCGCCCCACCGGCCCCGGAGCCCCTCCCCCGCACCGCCCCTCCGGCCCCCGAGCCCCCGCCCCGCGCCGCCCCGTCGGCCCCCGGCCCCGACGGCGCCGCGCCCGTCTGGGACGACGGGCTGATCGCGCGGCGGGTGCCCGAGGACGGCGGCGGTGGCGAGGAGCACCCGTACGGCGACGGCGGGCAGCGGCCCGCAGCGGCGCTCGCGGAGGCGCGCGGCGGGGCCGGGGCCCTCCCGGTCACCCCGCTGGCGTTCGAGGGGCCCCTGCGGGCCCGGCTGGACGCGCTGCGCGAGCTGGTCGGGCTGTCCCGGACCCGGCTGGACAGCCGTACCCTCGCCGAGGCCGGGCAGGTGCTGGACGAGGCCGCGGCGCGGCGCCGGCTGTCCGGGCAGCACACCGTCGTCGCCCTCGCCGGAGCCACCGGCAGCGGCAAGTCGCAGTTGTTCAACGCGCTCGCCGGGGTCACCATCTCCGAGACCGGTGTCCGGCGGCCCACCACCTCCTCGCCCATCGCGTGCAGTTGGAGCGACGGCGCCGCGGGGCTCATCGACCGGCTCGGCATCCCCGGACGGCTGCGCCGCCGCCCCCTGCACAACGCGGAGGCCGAGGCACAACTGCGCGGGCTCGTCCTGATCGATCTGCCCGACCTCGACTCCGCCGCCGTACGCCATCGCGAGGAGGCGGACCGGGTGCTCGCCCTGGTCGACGCCGTGATCTGGGTCGTCGACCCCGAGAAGTACGCGGACGCCGTCCTGCACGAGCGCTATCTGCGGCCGATGGCCGGACACGCCGAGGTGATGTTCGTCGTCCTCAACCAGATCGACCGGCTGCCCGGCGAGGCCGCCGAACAGGTCCTGGACGATCTGCGGCGCCTCCTGGACGAGGACGGCATCGCGCTCGGCGAGTACGGCGAGTCCGGCGCCCATGTCCTCGCCCTCTCCGCCCTCACCGGCGACGGGCTCGGCGAACTGCGCGAGACGCTGGGCCAGTTCGTGGCCGAGCGGGGCGCCGCCGCGCGCCGTATCTCCGCCGACATGGACGCCGCCGCCGCCCGGCTGCGTCCGGTGTACGCGACCGGGCGGCGCGCCGGGTTGAGCGAGGAGGCCCGCGACGAGTTCTCGGCCCGGCTCGCCGACTCGGTCGGCGCGGGCGCGGCGGGCGAGGCCGCCGAACGAGCCTGGCGGCGCAACGCCAACCGCGCCTGCGGCACCCCCTGGCTGCGGCTCTGGCGCTGGTACCAGGACCGGGGCGGCGAGCACTCCACCGGACGGCTCCCGCTGCGCGCGCAGGCCGACGAGGAGGCGACCGCCCGGCAGCGGGTCGAGCAGGCCGTGCGGACCGTCGCCGACCGGGCGTCGGCCGGGCTGCCCGCGCCCTGGGCGCTGGCGGTGCGCGAGGCGGCGGCCCGCGGGGCGCAGGGGCTGCCGGAGGCGCTGGACGAACTGGCCACCCAGGCGGGGCTGCCCTCGGGGCGTCCGCCCCGGCCCG
Source organism: Streptomyces sp. NPDC093252 (assembly GCF_040683675.1). Taxonomy (NCBI): domain Bacteria; kingdom Bacillati; phylum Actinomycetota; class Actinomycetes; order Kitasatosporales; family Streptomycetaceae; genus Streptomyces; species Streptomyces sp. NPDC093252. The sequence continues at coordinate 603,159 of NZ_JBFBEM010000002.1, forward strand.
GGTGGTGGCCGGTCGCGGTCCTCGCCCAGGCCGCCATGACACTGCTCCAGATCGCGGGCGGGGTGTGGCTGGTGGGGCAGATCGCCGGGGCGCTGGCCCCGAATCTGGGGGTGCCGGTGCTGCTGATGGTGGTCGGGATCGTCGGCGGGCCGCTGGTGGAGTGGAGCTGCCGGCTCGCGGCCCGCGGCCCGGCCAGACGCTACGGCCTGGAGGCGGAACGAAGGCTGCGGGAGTCCGCGGCGGCCTGCGGCCGGGCCCGCGTCCTGGACCCCGTCGCCGCGGAACTGCTCCGCTACCGCGAGGTCAGGGAGCAGTACGGGAAGGTCGTGGGAGTGGGAGTGGGGATGAGTACGGGCATGAGTACCGGGATGAGTACGGGGGTGGGGATGGGCGTGGGGGTCTAACGGGGGGAGCGAAGGGGGAGCGGGGGCGCTCAGCCCATCCCCCGTTCCTCCAGGGCCGACTTCAGGCAGCGCAGCGCGTAGTACACCCGGGACTTGACCGTGCCCTGCGGGACGCCCAGCGCCTCGGCCGCCTGGCGGGTGGTGCGGTCGGCGAAGAACGTCGCCCGCAGCACCTCCTGGTGCGCCGGGGTCAGCACCTCCAGCGCCTGCTGCACCACCACCGACGACAGCATCCGCTCGATGTCGTCCGCCTCGGCGCTCCACTCCCCCAGCCAGGTGTCGCCGCTGATCTCCAGCGGCCGGGCCATCCGCGTGCGGTGCCCGTCGATGACCAGGTTCCGGGCCACCCGGAACATCCAGGGGCGTACGGCCATCCCCTCGCCGTCGGCCAGGTTCCGGGTGTTCCAGCAGCGCAGCAGCGTCTCCTGGACGATGTCCTCCGCGCGGTGGGTGTCACCGCCCAGCATGCGCAGCACATAGGTGTGGAGCGCCGGGCCATGGGCCAGATAGAGGTCGCGCAGCGCCCGTTCCTCGGGCGAGGCCGCGCTCGCCGAACCGATGACCGTCACGTTCATGGTGTGCTCCAGCTCCTCGGGACGACCGGAGCCGGTCCGGGTGACCGGGAGCGGGGCCGTCCTGGGGAACGGAGTGTTCCGAGGGGCGGTCCATGCGCGATTGACGTCCCGTGTACGCGCCCGTCCCTCGCGTATACCGGCGCCTCAGGCGTACTCCGCCGGCTCCGGCGGCCTCACCGGCTCCAGGGGGCCCGGCGGCTCCGGCGGTGTCAGTGATCCGATGTGCGCCCGTACCCGTTCCGCGAGGGTCCGGTGGCCGGGGGCCAGCAGGCCGCGGCGGTTCAGGGCGTCCCACATGTGGAGCAGTTCCCGGCCGTGGGTCAGCGCCGCGGTGTCGTCGTCCAGTCGCTGCCAGAAGGCCGCCGCCCGTGCCACGTCCCCCGGCGCCCGCAGGTCCCCGGCCCCGCACCGGATCCGGGCCACCCCCAGCGCCAGGACGACCGCCTCGCGGTGCTCCCCGGCCAGATGGGCGACGTACGCCTCCAGGGAGCGGGCCTCCAGCGCGGGCGGGGCGTCGGCGCCCACCTCGCGCGTGAGGCTCTTGCGCAGGGCGGTCGCGGCGGCGTGGGCGTCCTCCAGGCGGCCGGCGGCGGACAGGGAGTTGACCCGGGCGATGCGCCGGGCGAACGCGAGGGGCAGGCCGGAGGAGTCGGGGGCGGCCGGGGCGGCGGGTGTCTCGCGGGCCGCCGTCCTGGCCCGGCCCACCACGGCCGCGAGGGCGGAGGCGGCGGAGGGGGAGGGGGAGGGGGAGGGGACAGGTTCGGGTGGCTCGGACGCGCCGCGGTCCTCGGCGGCCTCGTCGTCGGCCTCATCGGCCTCGTGGCCCCGCCGCTCCTCCCCGTCCGGCTCCAGCCCCTCCCCCGGCAGCAGCAAGCGGCTCGAACCGTCCGGTGACACCTGGAGCGCGAAGTCGTCCAGGCCGGAGCCCTGGTTGACGATCGCCTCCACCGGCCCGCCCCGCTCCTGGGCGTAGCGCTGCAAGCGGTCGAGCACCGCCTCGTGCACGGACCCGCCGGGGGCGGTGCGGACCGGCTCACCGTCGATCTCGGCCGGGCCTTCGTCGGAGAGGTACACCTCGAAGCGGTCCATGGCTGTCGTGCTCCTCATGCGGGGGGTGGTGACGGGGTGGGGCTCGGAGTGACGCCCGGGGTCGCGCCGGGCGGCGGTGCGGCCAGTCCGCCGTACTTGGCGAACTGGGCGCGGATCGCGGCGACATAGCCCTGTGCCTCGCTCGTCGCGGGCACGCCCCTCGCCGCGCGGACCGACTCCATGCCGACGTGGTAGGCGGCCAGGGTGAGGTCCAGGACGCTGTCGTCGGTCTCCTTCGCGTCGACCATCCCCTGCGCCTCCTCGGCCAGCGCGCACAGGTGGCGGCCCTGGGCGACGATCGAGTCGGCGGCGTCGAAGGCGGAGGTCCTGTCGTTGTCGTCCTCGTCCTCGCCGTACCGCTTGAAGACGTCCGGCGGCAACTGGGAGATGCCCTCCTCGCCCTTCGCGCCGACCATCGCGGCGTTGAAGCCGGACTCCCGCTCGACCTGGGAGGCGATGACGACCGGGCCGACGGCGTCGCACAGCCCGCCCGCCTCCTCGATGGGGTCCACCAGGTCGGCGGGGACCGTGGACGGCTCCAGGGCGCCCTTGCCGTCGCCCTCGAACACCTCGATCACCTCGTCCGCGTCGTCCGGACCCGCCGAGGAGCCGCCCCCGCCGCCGAACAGCAGGATCAGCGCGATGAGCGGGGCCAGCAGGACCCCGAGCCCGCCGAAGATCAGCACGACGACGGCCCCGCCGACCAGGACAAGCGGCATCATCAGACAGCCGCAGGAACCGCCCGCGATCAGGGTGTTCCGGACGGCCTTCGACGCCGTGCCCTCCTCGCCGTCTGCCATGCGCGCGCGCCTTCTTCCCCTCGCCTTGAACCGCCGTGGCCGGACCGCCCGTTGTGCTGTCCGCCGGGCTCGACAGACCAACGGGCCGCAGGACCAGAAGAGTTCAAAGCGGTGGAAAACAGATGAGACAGCGCGGCGCAGGCGCGAGCGCGAGCGACGAGGGAGGCGGGACGGGAATGGGCCCACGTGCGACCGGAACGGCGACCGGCCCCCAGTCATGGGAACGCGGACCGAGTGCGCCGCACACGCCGGGCGCGCCGGGCGCGCCGAGCGGACCGAGTGCGCCGCGCCCACCCGCCGGGCGGGGCGCACCCGGCGGGCGGGGCGCTCCCGCCACCCCTTCGGCCCCGGCCACTCCTTCGCCCCCGACCCTGACCCCAACCCCGACCCCGCCCGCATCTGCGGTCCGCACCGCCCCCGTACGCCGCGCCCCCGCCCCCAAGGCCCCGCCCGCACCCCCGCGGGGGCGTGACACGGCTCCCCCCGTGCCCGTCCCCGTCCCCGCCCCCGTCCCCGAGGGCACCTGGGGGCAGCCGACCCGGCGGGGTGTGCCGGGACGGGGGGCGTCGCGGGACGCGGTGGGGTGGGTCAAGGCGCACGGCGGGGCCGGGGTGACCTCGCTGGTGGAGGTGTTCGGCGGGGTCGACCTGGGTGCCCGGTGGCCGGAGCCCGGCCGGGGGGAGCCCCGGCGGGTGGTGCTGGTCGGGCGGACCAGCGCGAGCGGGCTGCGGTCGGTGTCGCAGGCGCTGCGGTCGCTGGCGGAGGGCCACGCCCCGCGCGGGCTGGACCTGCTCTGTGTGGTGCTGATCGCCGACGCGCCCGGGATGCTGCCGCTCGGTCTGCTGCGCCGGATCCGGGTCGTCCGGTCGGTGGCCCGGGTGCACCGGGTGCCCTGGATCCCCGCCTGGCGGGAGGGTGGTGAGCCCCGGCGGCTGCCCGTCCAGCTCGAACGGCTCGGTGAACTGGTCGGTGCCCCGGCCGGGCGGGAGAGGGGGCGGTCGTGAATCTGCTCCAGCTCCTCGCCCAGCCGGTGCCGAGCGCCTCGTACTTCAATCCGACGCTGCCCAAGGAGGCCGCGGCGAGCGCCGACATCCTCAACACCCTCGCCTGGTGCGTCTCGGCGGCCGGGGTCTTCGGACTGATGGTCGTCGGGATGAACATGTCGCTCCAACTGCGCCGCGGCGATCCGGGCGAGGGCGGCGAGCACTTCCGCGGGGTCTTCATCATCGCCCTCGCCTGCATCGTCGCCACGACGGCGGGACCGCTCGTCTCCTGGCTCGGCGACCTCACCCTCCAGTGAGCCCGTACCCCTACCCCCCGTCCCGCGGTTCGCGCGGGGCGCCGATTCCTCCCGGAGATCCTCATGTCCTCCTCCTCCCTCCTGCAGACGACCACCCGCTTCCTCGCCAACGTCCCGGAACCGGAGAGCGACGCTCCCGAACCGCTGATGGAGAAGGTCGGCACCGTTCTCGACCTGGTCGCCTGGGCCGGTACCGCCGCCGGGGTCGCCGGTGTGCTGGTGACCGGCGCGATGATGGCCATCTCCGTCAAGCGGGGCGAGAGTTCCGAGCACATGAGCCGCCTCGGGATGGTGCTCGGCGGCTGCATCCTCGTGGCCACGGCCGGTCCGATCGTCTCCTTCGTCTTCACCTGAGCCCGGACCCGGACCCGGATCCGAACCCGGACCCGGGGCGGGACGGGGCGGGACGGGGCGGAGCGGAGCGGAGCGGGGCGGAGCGGGGCGGTGTGGGACGCGGACGAGAGCCGAGCAACGAGAGACGGGCGCACCTGGATGTTCCTGCGCGGACAACGGCGGACCGAGGAGTCCGGACCGTACTGGAGGCAGCCGGGCTGGCAGTTGTCGGCCGGCTTCCTCGCCCTGGTCGTCGTCATCGGCGGACTGGTCGCGCTGACCACGGCCGCCACCGGCGGTATCGGCGGGGAGACGGCGGAAGCGGCGGCGGCGAGTGAAGGGCCGCTGTCCGCCGGGGCGCCTCTGACGGGCGGGCGGCCCGAAGGGTGCGCCACCGACGACAGCGGTGGCGGCGGTGACGCGGCAGCGGAGCGCGGGCCCGAGGACATCGAGTGGCGGACGCTGGGCGTCGGGCGGGTGCCCGTCTCGCCCTCGGCCGGGCCCACCCGGTTCCAGGGCGCCCTGTGGTGGTGCTTCGCGCACACCCCGGCGGGCGCCGCGCTGGCCGCCACCGTCATCCCCAGCCAGATGAGCGAGGCCCACTGGCGGACCGTCACCGAGCAGCAGGTGGTGGCCGGGGCGGGCCGGGACATGTTCGAGTTCCAGCGCTCGCTGAGCCCCGACACCGCCCGCCGCCGGGACGGCTCCCCGGCCTCCTCGTACGTCGGTTTCTCGCTCACCGCGTACACGCCCGGGGCGGCGACCGTCTCGCTGCTCATCAAGGGCGGCCAGGGCTTCACCGCGACCTCCGTGCAGGTCCGCTGGAGCGACGGCGACTGGAAGGTGCAGCCCTTGATCGACGGCTCCCTCTACACCGAGATGACGACCGTCCAGGACACCAACGGCTATCTGCTGTGGGGGGCCGGAACACCATGACCTGCAAGACCGGCAATCCGGTCATCGACGCCATCCTCGGCTTCTTCAGCTTCCTCGGCGACCCCATCGGGACGATCCTGTCCACGATCGCGGACTTCGTGCTCTTCGCGGCGGTCCAGGTGTACGGGGCGATCATCACCGGCATCCCGACGCTCGAATCGATGACGACCTCCCGGGAGGTCAGCGGGCAGACCCGGTGGCTGGTGGTGTATCTGGCGGTCGGCTCGCTGCTGTTCGCCGCGGCGAAGATGGCCGTCGAGCGCAAGGGCACCGCGGGGATCACCGCGCTCAAGGGCATCCTGCGGGTCGTCCTCGTCTCGACCGCCGCGACCACCGTCGTGGGCGCCGCCGTCGTCCTCTCGGACAGCTACGCGACCCATCTCTTCAACGCGGGCGCCCAGGCGCAGTTGAAGCAGATCGGCGGCTGCTCGGACATCGGCGGGGTCGGCGCGTTCGTCAAGCTGATCCTCGCCTTCCTGCTGCTGATCGCCGGGATCCTCCAGACGATCCTGCTCTACATCCGAATGGGCGTCATGATCGTGCTCCTGGGCACCCTCCCGGTGGCCGCGGCGGCGTCCATGACGGACTGGGGCGCGGGCTGGTGGCGCAAGCACATCGGCTGGCTGATCGCCTGGCTCCTCTACAAACCGGCGGCGGGGCTGATCCTGTACGCGGGTTCGGTGATGACCGGCGCGGGCAAGGGCGTGCAGGGCGAGGCCGACGGGACCATCCACACCCGGATCGCCGGGATCGCCGTGATGCTGCTGTCGGCGGTCGCGCTGCCCGCGCTGCTGAAGCTGATCGTGCCGGCCACCGCCGCGCTCGGCAGCGCCAACCCGGGCGGGGAGGCGGTGGGCGTGGCCGGTGGTCTGGCCTCCGGCGCCATCCAGCTCGCCGGGCGCGGCAGCGGCGGCGGTGCCTCCGGGGGCGGGGGCGCCGGGGGGCTGGGCAAGACCGGGCCCTCGGGGGCGTCCGCGACCGGTGGCGGTGCCTCCGGCGGGGGCGGCGCGGCGGGGCCGGGCGGGCGCGACGGGCGGAGCGGCGGCGGGGGTCCGGGGGGCGCGGACGGCGGGTCCGGGGCGTCCTCGGGCGACCGGGGCGGGCCGTCCGGCGCGGGGCGCGCGGGGGGTGCCTCCGGCGGAGGCAGTGGCAGTGGCAAGGGCGGGGGTGGTGGTGCGGCTGCGGGGGCCGGGCGGGCCGCCTCGGTCGCGGGACCGGCGGGGGCGGCGGCTGCCGCGGCCGGTGCGGTCCTGGCCGCCGGGACGCAGGCCGTCGCCCAGGGCGCGACCCAGGCCGTCGACGGCGACGGCAACCTCGGGCACAACACATGACCCCGGCCCCCGGCCCCGGCTCCCCCCTCTGACGGCCGCCGGGCTCCCCCGCCCCCTGGGAGCCCGGCGGTCCCCGGCTCCTCCCCTCCCCTCTTGAGAAAGGCACGGCATCCCATGTCCAGCGAAGCCGCCACCCATCCGACCTACGGGAACTGGCGCAGACCACGGCGGCCGGGGCTCGGGCCGCTCGGACTGATCGGCACCTTCGGGGTGTTCGGCGGCCTCGTCCTGACCCTGATGGCGTCCCTGATCTCGCTCCGGGCGGCGCTGGTCGTGGCGGTGCCGACGGTCGTGATGCTCACCCCGCTCGCGCTGCGCACCCAGGACGGCCGCAACGTCTACCAGTTGGTCACCCTGCGGGTGGGCTGGCTGCGCCGGAAGTCCAAGGGCGCGCACCTGTACGTCTCCGGGCCGATGTCGGCCCGGCCCGGCGGACGGTTCCGGCCGCCCGGCCTGCTCAACAAGGTGACCGCGACCGAAGGACGGGACGCCTACGACCGCCCCTTCGGCGTCCTGCACCACCCCGCGCGCAACCTCTACACCATCGTCCTCGGCTGCGAACCCGACGGCGGTGCGCTGATCGACCCGGACCAGGTCGACGTCTGGGTGGCGCTGTGGGGCGAGTGGCTGGCCCGGCTGTCGCACGAACCGGGGCTGCGGGGTGCCACCGTGATCGTGGAGACCGCCCCGGACCCGGGGACCCGGCTCGCCCACGAGGTGCTGCCCCGGATCCACCCGGACGCCCCCGCCGCGGCCCGCGCGGTCATGGAGGAGGTGGTGGAGCGCTATCCGACGGCCTCCTCCGAGATGCACACCTATGTGGCGCTCACCTATGGCGTCCCGGGCGGGCAGCGCCGCAAGCGGGACGAGGTGATCGCCGACCTCGCCATCCGGATCCCGGGCCTGCTGAGCGGGCTGGTCGCCGCCGGGGGCGGGGCCGCGTACCCGCTGTCGGCGGAGCGGATCGCCGAGGTGGTCCGGGTCGCCTACGACCCGGCGGTGGCCGGTGACGTCCTCACCGCGCGCGCCCAGCACGGCGGTACGGGGCTGGAGTGGGAGGACGCCGGTCCGGCGGCGGCCGTCGAGACGGTGGGCGCCTACCAGCACGACTCGGGGGTGTCGCGGACCTGGCTGATGACGCTGGCGCCGCGCGGCACGGTCCGTTCCTCGGTGCTGCGGGGCATGCTGGAGGCCGCTCCGGGCACCCGGCGCAAGCGGGTCGCGCTGGTGTACCGGCCGATCGATCCGGCGACCTCGGCGCGGATCGTGGAGTCGGACCGGCGCAGCGCCCAGTTCATGGCGACGTCCGGCAAGGGCATGGTGCAGGCGCGGGCGGCCACCGAGATGCGGGCGGCGGAGCAGACGGCGGCGGAGGAGGCGTCGGGGGCGGGGCTGGTGGAGTTCTCGCTGATGCTGACGGTCACCGTCGACACGATGGACGAGCTGGCCGACGCGAGTGTGGCGGTGCGCAATCTGACGGCGGCGGCACGGGTGCTGATGCGTCCGGCGGACCGGATGCAGGCGGCGGCGTTCACCTGCACCCTCCCGGCCGGGATCCTCCCGTGGGAGCAGACCCTCGTCCCGCACGAGTTGCAGGAGGCGCTGTGAGCGGCCGTCGGGAGCGCAGGCACGCCGAGCTGGCGGACCGACTGGCCGAGGAGCGGCAGGCGGGGCGGCTGCCGGAGCGGGAGCCGGTGGCGCGGAAGGGGAGGCCGGGGGCGCGGCCCCGGGAACCGTATGTGCCGCCGCGCGGGTGGCTGGGGGCGGGTGGGGGCCGGGTCGGGTACCTGGATCCGCCGACCATGTGGCGGGCAACCACCGTGCAGGCGTGCGGTATGTGGCCGTTCGCCGCCGGGTCGGGGTCGCCGATGACGGGGGTGCCGCTCGGGCAGCATCTGTTCACCGGGGCCACGGTGTGCGGGGATCCGCTGAACTGGTTCACCCGGGCCCGCTACATCTCCAACCCGTCGCTGTTCATGCTGGGGATGCCGGGGCTCGGCAAGTCGACGCTGATCAACCGGATGCTGATCGGGCTGGCCGCGACCGGGGTCGTCCCGCTGGTGCTCGGCGACCTCAAGCCGGACTACGCGGACACCGTGCGGGCGCTGGGCGGGCAGGTCATCTCGATCGGGCGCGGGCGGGGCGGCATCAATGTGCTGGACCCGGGGGCGATGGGCGCCGCCGCGGAGCGGATCGGGGGCAAGGCGGGCGAGGTGCTGCGGGCGGAGGCGCACGGCCGGGTGCTGAACATGGTCGCGGCGCTGATCACCATCGTGCGCGGGCGTCCGATGGACGACCATGAGCAGTCCGTGCTGTCGGCGGTGCTGCACCATCTGCGCGAACACCCCCCGCAGGGGCGCCCGGTGCTGCTGCCGGATGTGCTGCGGGTGCTGTCGGAGGGCCCGGACCGGGTGCGGGCGGTGACCCTGGACCGGGGGGACGTGACCCGCTACCGGGACGCCGTGGACCCGCTGCACCGCTCACTGCTGGGCATCCTCGACGGCCCGCTCGGCGACACCTTCGCCTCCCGCACCTCCACGCACATCGACCCGAACGCGCCCGCCGTGTGCATCGACATCTCCGGCATCGGGGAGGCGGACACCCAGTTGACCGCCGCCGCGATGCTGGCCGCCTGGTCGGACGGGCTGGGCACGGTGGCCGCCTCGCACGCCCTCGCGGACGCCGGACTCGCGCCCCGGCGCTGGTTCTTCACGGTGCTGGACGAGCTGTGGCGCCCGCTGCGGGCCGCGTCCGGGATCGTCGACCGGATCGACGCGCTGACCCGCCTCAACCGTTCGCTCGGGCTCGGCGACGCCAAGATCACCCACACCCTGAAGGACGCCGAGGCGCTCGGCACGGACGCGGACCGGGCCAAGGCGCGCGGCTTCGTGGAGCGGGCCGGGATGGTGGTGTGCGCGGGGCTGCCGAGGGCGGAGATGGAGGAGCTGGGCCGGGTGGTGGGGCTGTCCCGGCGGGAGATCGAGCTGGTGTCGTCGTGGTCGTCGCCGCCGGGCTGGGGGATGAGCGGGGAGAACGAGGAGCCGCCCGGCCGGGGCCGGTTCCTGATCAAGGTGGGTGGCCGTCCCGGTATCCCCATCAAGGTCGCCATCACGGACGCGGAGCGCCGCCTGCACAACACCAACACCCGCTGGACGCCCAACGAGGAGACGGGGACGGGGACGGGGGCAGGGGCGGGGATGGGGACGAGGGCAGGGATGGGGCCAGGGACGGGTACGGGGGCGGGCCGGTGAGCGGGCGGCCGGGCGGCGGTGTCGGGCAGGACCAGGTGCAGTGGGCCGTCGCCGCGATGGCGGGCGCGGTGCTGCTGGGCTTCGCGGTGGCGTGGGCGGGCGGCACGCTGGGCGCGGGGCTGACCGGGCACGGCTGGGACGCCCCGCCCTTCTCCCTGTCCAGCGCGGGCGCGCTGACCTCGGAGGGGACGGGCGCGCTGTGGCCGGGGACGCCGCCGGCCGCCGTGTACGGGGGGATTCTGCTGGTGCTGGCGCTGGTGTGCGCGCCGGTGGTGCTCGCGGTGCGGTTCGTGCGGGGGCGCCTCACCAAGCCCGGCGGGCTGGCCGGGGCGAGGGAGCTGGCCGGGCTGGCCCCGAAGGGCGTCGAGGCCCGCGCCCGCGAACTGCGCCCCTCCCTCAAGGGCCGCGGGACCCTCCACCCGGACGAGACCGGCAATCTGCTCGGCGACCTGGACCCCAGGGGGCCGGAGCTGCGCAGCAGTTACGAGGACGTGGAACTGGACCTGATGGCGCCCCGGGCCGGGAAGTCCACCGGGATCGCGATCCCCCGGGTGCTGCGCGCCCAGGGCGCGGTCCTGCTGACCTCCAACAAGTCCGATGTGTACGCGGTGACGCGGGCCCGGCGGGCGGCGGCGGGCACGGTGTGGACGTTCGACCCGCAGGGCATCGCGCACGCGCCGCGCGCCATGTGGTGGAACATGCTTGACGAGTGCCACACCATCGAGGGCGCCCGGCGGCTGGCCGGGCACTTCGTGGCGTCCGTCAACGACGACACGGCGAAGAAGGACTTCTGGATCGCCGCCGCCCAGAACACCCTGACCGCGCTGTTCCTGGCCGCCGCGCGCGGCCGGGCGCCGGTCCCGGAGCTGCTGGGCTGGCTGGCCGACCCCGCCGACCGCACCCCGGTCGATCTGCTGCGGGAGGTGGGGCTCCCGGCGATGGCCGAGCAGTTGCAGGGCACGATCCGGGGCGCGGTGGAGACCCGGGACGGCATCTACGAGACGGCCCGGCAGACGGTGTCCTGTCTGCTCGACCCGGAGATCCTCGCCTGGGTCACCCCGGACCCGGAGCTGCCCGAGTTCCGCCCGGACCGGCATGTGCTGGGCACCGACACCCTGTATCTGCTGTCCAAGGACGGCGGTGGTTCGGCGGCCGGGGTGATCGCGGGCATGGCCGACGCCACGATGCGGGCGGGGGTGGTGGCCGCCGAGCGGATGGGCGGGCGGCTGGATCCGCCGCTGACGGCGGTGCTGGACGAGGCCGCGAACGTCTGCCGGATCTCCGATCTGCCCGATCTGTACTCGCACTTCGGCTCGCGCGGCATCAATGTCGTCACCCTGCTCCAGAGCTACCGGCAGGGCGCCCGGGTCTGGGGTGAGCTGGGCATGGACGCGCTGTGGAGCGCGGCCACGGTGAAGCTGCTGGGCGCGGGCCTGGACGACGCCGACTTCGTGCAGAAGATCTCCACGCTGGTCGGGCAGCACGATGTCCGCACCCCGAGCGTCTCGCACAGCCGGGACGGCTCCTCGCGCTCCTACTCCTACCGGCAGGAGGCGGTGCTGCCGCCGGACCGGATCCGGGCCCTGCCCAAGGGCTCGGCGCTGCTGCTGGCCACCGGGGTGCGTCCGGCGCTGATCCGGCTGCGCCCCTGGTACAAGGAGCCGGGCGCCGCCGCGATCTCGGCGGCGGCGAAGGCGGAGACGCTCGCGATCACCGAGCGGGCGGCGGCCCGTCCGGTGCCGGGAGTGCCGTCGGATCCGGTGCCGGGAGTGCCGCTGGCGAAGGGCTCCCGCCGTCATCCCGACGACCGTCGGGGCGGGTCCCGGGACGCCGCGCCAGCGTGACCGCGCGCAGCAGCAGTTCGGCGGGCCCGTAGCGGAACCGGCGGGTCAGCCGCTCCCCGGCGGCGAGCTGGAGGACGTACAGGACGAGGCAGCCCGCGACGACGGTGGCGGTGCCGAGCCGGTCGTAGAGGCCGGCGCCGTAGCCGGTGAAGACCAGGGCAAGGACGAGGGACTGGGTGAGGTAGTGGGTGAGGGCCAGCCGGCCCGAGGCGGCGAGGGCCCCGGCGGCGCGGACGGCGGCGGGGCGGCGGGCGGCGTCCAGGAGCAGCAGGAGCCCGCAGACGTAGGCGGCGGTGAGGGCGGGGGCGGTGAGCACCGACACCGCCTGGCCTATGGAGAACCAGCGGGTGTCCAGCGGGCCGGTGGTGCACAGCGCGGCGACAGCGCCCCCGGCGAGACCGAGGGGCAGCCAGCGCAGCGCGGTCCGGCGCAGCCACACCCGGTCCCCGGCCCGCCGCTCCAGGAGCCGCACCCGGGCGGCGGCGAGACCGGCGAGGAACGCGGCGAAGATGTCCGGCGCGTAGAGGATGTTGGCGCCGATCGCGCCCGGGAGATGCTCCAGCCGGACGGCGAGGACCGAGCCGAAGTCGCCCCGGTGGGCGGCGATGGTGTCGGCGACCGTCGGGACATAGGCGGCGAGGGTCTGGGGCTCGGTGGCGGCGACGGACAGCACGCCCTCCAGCAGCAGCAGCGCGCCGAGCCCGGCCACCAGGGCGACCGCGACCCGGACCGCGGTGCCGGGCGCGAGGTTGCGCAGCCCGTACAGGGGCAGGGCGAGGACGGCGTAGGCCATGAGGATGTCGCCGGAGTAGAGCAGCACCGCGTGGACCAGGCCGAGGGCGAACAGGGCCAGGGTGCGGCGCAGATGGCGGGGCGCGAAGGGGACGCCCGCCCGCCGCGCCGAGCGCTCCTGGAGGACGAAGCTGTAGCCGAAGAGGAAGGAGAACAGCAGATAGAACTTGCCCGCCACCAGCGCCCCGGCCAGCCAGGCGACCACCCGGTCCAGCCCGCTCGCGTCGGGTCCGCCGCCGAAGGTGTAGTACGGCCCGGCGGACATCAGGGCGTTGACGATCAGGATGCCGAGCAGCGCGAAGCCGCGCAGCGCGTCGAGCGCCACGACCCGGCGGCCGTCACCGGGGATGTCCTCGGCGGCCGTCGCGGGCGCCTTGCCCCCGCTCACCGCGTACGACCGCCGTCGCGCGCTCCCGGCGGGGCCCGTCCCCCCGGCCCTTCCCCCGGCCGTCCCTCCGCCCGTCCCCTCGGCCGCGCTCATGGTGTCACCGCGAGACCGGTGCCGAAGGCGACCGTCGCCGAGACGAACCAGCCGAAGGACGGGGCCAGCAGATGCGCCAGGGTCCACAGCCGGGCCGCTGCGGGCCGCGCCCGCGGATAGACCACCGGCACACTCGCCCCGGCCCCGGGCAGCCCGCACAGCGGGGCGTACGCCCCCGGGTCGACGATCTGCTCGCGGCCCCCCTGGTCGGCGAAGGCCACCAGACCGCCGGGGCGCCGGTCGGCGGGCGGGCGGGCCCGTACCGTCCCGGTCGCCCGCAGTCCGCGCAGCCGCAGGGCGAACGCCCTCGCGCCCGCCCGCAGGGCGAGCAGCAGACACCACAGCCCGCCTCCCGTGCACAGCGCGAGCAGCGCGGGCCCGGCCCATTCGGCACCCATACGGCTCCTCCCCCGGGGCCTGCGGCAGCCCTCTTCGACGACCGGTGACCGCTCTCTTCGGCGGCCGGTGACCGCCTGCTGCGACGGCCAGTGGCGGCCTCTTCGACGGCCGGTGGCGGCCCTCTTCGACTCCACAACGGGCCCCGGCCCCCGAACGGTTCCCGTCGCCTTGAACCACCACGCGGCACGGCCCCGTTGTGTGGGCGGACCACACCCCGCCGCCCCTGAAAGGAGCCCCGGCCCCGATGAGCCCGACAAGACGGACGAGACGGACGCCGCGCGCCCGGCGCCGCCGGACCCTGACGGTCGCCGCGCTGGCCCTCGCCCTGACGGCCGCCGCCGCACGGCCCGCCCTCGCGGAACCCGGCCCCACCCCCGCCCCCACCACGCTCCCCGAGGTGCGCGCCGAACTCCAGCGGCTGTACCGCGAGGCGGCCGTCGCCACGGACCGGTTCAACGCGGCCGACGAGAAGGTGACCCGGCAGGAGAAGCGGGTGGCCACCCTGCGGGACCAGGTGGGCGAGGCCGAGCGGAGGCTGGCCCGGCTGACCGGGCGGGCCGGGGCGGCGGCCCGCGCCCAGTACCGCTCCGGCACGGCCGCGAGCCTGCCCGTGGAGGTGCAGTTCGTGCTGGCCGAGGACCCCGAGCGGGCCCTGGACGATGCCACCCTGGCCCGGCAGGCGCAGCAGGGCACGCTGGGCCTGGTCACCGCGCTCACCGCGACCGGCGAGGAGCTGAGGGCCCGCGGCGGCGAGGCGGCCGAGGTGCTGGAGCGGCTGAGGACGGACCGCGAGGACCGGGACACCGAGCGGGAGAAGGTGGAGGAGCGGATCGCCGCCGCCGAGGAACTGGAGGCCGGGCTCGCCGCCGACCAGCTCCGGACGCTGGACGACCTGGACACCCGGGACGCGGACACCGCGCAGGACGCCTGGCTGGACACCGGCGTCCTGGACACGGCGGGCACCACCACGACGGCCGCCGGGAAGGAGGCGGTCGAGTACGCCGCCCGCCAGCTCGGCAAGCCGTACATCTGGGGCGCGGAGGGCCCCGGCGGCTACGACTGCTCCGGGCTCACCTCGCAGGCGTGGCTGTCGGCGGGGGTCACCATCCCCCGTACCTCGCAGGCGCAGTGGCAGGGCCTGACCCGGATCCCGGTGGGCTCGATGCGCCCCGGTGATCTGATCGTCTACTACCCCGACGCCAGCCATGTCGCCCTCTACATCGGCGACGGCCGGATGATCAACGCACCCCGGCCGGGCCGGACGGTGTCGATCGCCCCGGCGGGGTCGATGCCGATCCTCGGGGTGGTGCGGCCGGGGGCATGAGCGCGGACCGGGCTCCGGGTGCCCTCGCACCTCAGAGCAACTCAGAACAGCCGAGAACAGCCCAGGAAGGCCCACCCATGTCCTCCGCCGACAGCCCGCCCGGCCCAGGGGACCGCACACCCCCGCCGCTCCCCCCGCCCCCACCCCCCTCCGCCCCGCCCCCCTTCATCCTCTATCTGGAGGGCGCCGCCTACGCGCAGGCCCTGCGGCGGCTGACGCTGTGGGCGCACCATGTGCTGCTGCCCGTCTACGGCCGTGAGGTGTCGTCGTCGGCGCCCTGGTGCCCGCGCTGGTGGGAGCACCCGGAGGCGGTCGCCCAGTTGCACGGCCTGTGGCTGGCCTGGGAGGAGCTGACCGGTCCCGGCGCCGGGCTGACCGGTCCCGCCTCCTGGCACCGGGACCATCTGGGCCCGGTGATGGGCGCCCTGCGCGACCCGATGGGCCCCTTCGCCGGTTGCAAGCCGGGCGCGCACCGCGCCAAGGAGCACCCCCCTGTCGACGCCCTCGACCCGTTCGGCGGCCCCCCGCCGCCCGAGCGCCGCCGACGGACCTGACGCACCCGAAGGGATCCCCGCAGATGCCACCGTTCAGCCAGCGCGCGTTCGACGAGGACAAGGCCCGGCTGCTGAGCCAGGCCGAGGAGTACGGCCTGCACCGGGACCGGGAGTTCATGGACGACCTCCACGGCTTCCTGGACCGGGTGCACACCAACGGGATCTGGCTCAACCAGGGCCACGCCCCCCGGCCCGACTGGGCGGGCGACCAGGTGCACCGGCTGGTCGACCGCTTCGAGCGCAAGCACGCCTTCCATGTCCCGGCCCGCTGGTGGAAGGAGCACAAGGACGACCCGACGTTCCGCCAGGACCGGCGGGCGAAGGCGGAGGAGGCCCGGCGGCACGGCTGGGTGTGGATGAAGACCGAGCCGTACCATCCGGCCGCGGCGGCGGAGGCGCAGGGCGGGCTGATTCTGGAGGAGTCGGTCCCGGGCAAGCTCTTCGACGGGAAGGGCTTCGGCGGCGAGAACTGGTCGAGCCTGCCCGCGCTCAGCACCCTGTGGGAACGGTTCGCCGTCCACTTCGCGAGCGGTCTGGAGGGGGAGCCGGAGGCGATGGTGCTGGACGGGATCGTCCAGAACAGTGTGCTGACCCAACTGGAGTGGCCGCATCTGCGGGACCGGATCGAGACCGGCCGGATCGACCGGCTGCGGATCAACGTCATGCGGCTGACCGGCAGCCCGTCCGACTCCCGCCGGTGGTCCCTGGAGCTGGCGGACAGCTACGACGTCCACTCCCAGGGCTCCTTCGACCGGGTGGGCGCCCCCACGGACCCGGACTTCTGGGCCAACCAGCAGCGCTGGCACCACCGGCAGCGGGCGAACCACGCGGGCGACTCACCCGACCGGGCGTCGGCGGGCTCCTCGGGCGGGTACTCGCTCCACGACTTCCACGAGATCTTCGACGACCCGAACCTCCTCGTCACCCTGTCCGACCCCGCCACCGGCGACCCGGTCCTCACCGCGAGCCCCGAACAGATCTCCCACCTGGTCTCCGCGCACCTCAGCCGCACCCAGAGCCATGACTCACCCGGGGCGGGGACGGGCCCCTCGGGCGCGCCCGAACCGCCCGCCGCCCTGCGCCGGGAGGGGTCGGCGATGGCGACGCTGGACCGCAAGCTGGAGGCCATCCGGGCGGAGCGGGAACGCCGGGGCAGTCACAGCACCTCGTCGGGGTCGGTGGTCCCGCTGGTCCGGGCGGCCCGCTCCTACACCCCGTACGACCCGGCCGCGCCCCAGGCCGGGCAGAGCCGCACCCCGAGCACCGCGTCGGCGGGCTCGGACGACGGTGTCCCGCTGACCCGGGCCGCCCGGGTGCCCAGCGATCCGCCGCCCCGGCAGTCGCCCCCGGACCGGAGGCGGCGGGGTCGCTGACTCCGGGGCGGGTGCGGCGGCGGCAGCAACTGGGCGTTCCCATAGGGGATTTGAACCGCCCGCCCGGACGCAGCCGTTGTCGCTCGCGTCAGCACCCGCGGCGGGAGAGAGGACGGCACCGATGGCGGACGACGACAGCGACCACCAGGCACCCGGCGGGCGGCCCCGGGGCGCCGAGGGGAGCTGGGTGCGGGTGGTGGACCTGACCTTCCGCCTGCTGATGGCCCTACGGGACCTCCTCCGGGCCCTGCGACAGCGGCGCCGCCGGGAGCCCGAGGAGCGGGGCGACGGGGTGGCGCGGGGCGACAGGGTGGAGCGGGGGGACGTGGTGGAGCGGGGGCAAGAGGCGGACCGGCGGGACCAGGACTACCGGGTACGGGACGACCGAGTACCGGACGACCGGGTCCGGGACGACCGAGTACGGGACCCGCGGGCCCCGCTGCCAGCGGATCCGGCGCTGCGGGACGCCGCGGTGGCCCTGGACCGGGCCCGGGAACGGATCATGGCCGCCGACGCCCATCAGTACCGGTTGGCCCAGGCCCGCTGGGAACGCCCGGCACCGGCAACCATCCCCCGGCCGCCTCACCACCCCACCGCCTTCACTCACCCCCGCCCCGACCTGGACCCCTTCGCCGCCACGGTCGCCGACCGCCGGGAACAGGAGCGCCGGGAGCCGACTCCGCGAAACGGCACGGAGACAACGCGGACACCACCACCCGAGACACCCGCACCCCCTCCGGTCC
Organism: Streptomyces sp. NPDC093252; assembly: GCF_040683675.1. Classification (NCBI taxonomy): domain Bacteria; kingdom Bacillati; phylum Actinomycetota; class Actinomycetes; order Kitasatosporales; family Streptomycetaceae; genus Streptomyces; species Streptomyces sp. NPDC093252. The sequence goes on from NZ_JBFBEM010000002.1 coordinate 620,688, forward strand.
CCCCGAAGCTGCCGCCGGAGGAGCCCGCACCCCCGCAGACACCGCCACCCCCCACCTCCCCTACCTCCCCCGGCTTCGTCCCTCTGGAAGTCCCCCCGGCCGAGGCGTCGGCCATCGGGGCCGAGGTCACCTCCGCGCTGTCGCCCGAGGCGCGGGAGTTCCTCAAGGGGACCTCGCTGGGCTCGCTCGGGACCGCCGGAGGCGACTCCCCCGCACCCAGGGGAACCCGTAGCGCCCCGCCCCCGCACACCCCCCGCCGCCCCGGCCGACGCTGACACCCACCCACCCCCACCCCCACCCCTCACCTCACCTCACCGAAAGGCGAGCCCGATGCGCCGACTGCGCAGACGTACCCAACTGCTCCTGGCCCTGCTGCTGGTGATCGCCGGTGTCGCCGGAACCACCGCGGTCCTCCAGTGGCAGCGTTCCGGCGGTACGTCCCTCAACAGCGCGAACGCCGCCGGAACCGGCGGAGCCGACCGCACCGTGACGTTCCAGAACCGTACGGACGAACCGCTGTGGGTCGGGGCGACGGTGAACGCCGACGGGTCGGCCGTGCTGACCGGGCTGCCGAAGCTCGACCCCGGGCAGGCGGCGACCATCACCGTCCCGGAGAACGCCGGGGCCGGGCACTGGCGAGGGAAGTTCTTCGCGCGCCAGGGGTGCGCCGGGGAGGACGGATCGACGTTCAAGTGCGTCGTCGGGGACTGCGGGCCGTACGCCGACCGGTGCTCGACGGGTGAACAGCCCACCAGCCTCGCGGAGTTCAACTTCGACCCGAGGGACGCGCTGGCACCCTGGTACAACGTGAGTTATGTCAACGCGGTGTCCGTGCCGATCACCATCACCCCGGACGGGGTGGGGGTGCCGGAGTCGGGGGCCTGCCAGACGATGGGGTGCGCGAAGGATCTGCTCTCCGCCTGCCCCGCCGAGAATCTGACCAAGGACGCGGCCACCGGGAAGGCGCTGGTCTGCGTCAACCCCAACCGGGACGCGAAGACGCCCTACAGCGACGCGATCAGCGGGCAGTGCCCGACCGCGTACGCCTGGTCGAAGCAGGACACCGAGCCCGGCAACCAGACGGTCCGGCAGTGCGCCGAGTGCACCGGTATGACGGTCACCTTCGGCACCGGGGCCGCCGCGCCCGAGGGCTCGGCGCCGACCGGGCCGCGTGACGCCGTGGAGCGGGCTCCCGAGCAGGAGAAGGCGCCGGAGCGGGAGGGCGCGGGCGCCAAGGGGGTCAGCATCAACCCGGAGCCGGGGATCACCGAGGCGATCACCGACTCCGGCGCCGCCTGGTACTACAACTGGGCCTCCTCCACCGGCCCGGTCACCAGGCCCGAGGGCGTGGAGTTCGTCCCGATGATCTGGGGGCCGGGCTCCGTCACGGACGCCGAACTGAACGCCGCGAAGCAGGAGGGCACCACCCTCCTCGGCTTCAACGAACCCGACCACGGCGGCCAGGCAAACATGACCCCCGAACAGGCCCTCGACCTGTGGCCCCGGCTCCAGTCCACCGGGCTGCGCCTGGGCGCCCCGGCGGTCGCCGCCGACGCCGATGTGGCGGGCGGCTGGCTGGACCGGTTCATGACCGGCGCCCAGCAGCGCGGGCTGAAGGTCGACTTCATCCCGGTGCACTGGTACGGCTCCGACTTCGGCCCGGACGCGGTCAACCACCTCCGCGACTATCTCCAGCGGGTGTACGACCGCTATCAGAAGCCGATCTGGCTGACCGAGTACGGCCTGATCGACTGGTCGTCGGGGAGCGCGCGGCTGCCGGGCGAGCAGGAGCAGGCCGCGTTCGTGACGTCGTCCACGCGGATGCTGGAGGGGCTGGACTTCCTGGAGCGCTACGCCTGGTTCACGCTCTCCACGGACACCTTCGGGACCGGCCTCTACACCGGGGCCGTCCCGAACGCCTCCGGTCAGGCGTACCGGGCGCTGGGCTGAGCCCGAACGGGCCGGATCCGGGCCGTCCGCGCCCGTTTCCCACGTCTGGGCGTTGAACCGTCCTCACCCGTGGGCCCGTTGTAGGTGCGTACGGGTGAGGAGGTGAGGGGCATGTCAGAGCCGGGCCAGGCGGGCGCGGATCCCCTCGGCGTCCGGGTGCCCGAACTCGGCGAGGATCTCCAGGGCGCGTTCCCAGCTCACCCGGGCCGCGAGCGGGTCGCCGCAGGCCAGCTCCACATCGCCGAGATGACCCAGGGTGTGGCCCTCGCCCCAGCGGTTGCCGACGTCGTGGTGCGTCTTGAGGGCCTCCTCGTAGTACTCGATGGCGGTGGAGTGCCGTTCCAGGCGGGCGTGGACGGTGCCGAGGATGTCGAGGACGACGCCCTCGACCCAGCGGTTGCGCTGCTCGCGCAGCACCGTCAGCGCCTGCTCCAGACAGTCCACGGCCTCCGGGAAGCTGCCCTGGCGCTGATAGACGTCACCGAGGTTGGCCAGGGTGATGCCGACGCCCCAGGCGTTGTCCGCGTACCGGTGCAGGGCGAGGCCCCGGCGGATGTGGTCGACGGCCTCGGGCAGCCGTCCGGCCTGGAGGAAGGCGTCGCCGAGGTTGGAGACGGCGGAGATCCGCCCCTGGGCGTCGCCCAGCTCGCGGTAGACGGCCTTCGCCTGCCGCAGATGGTCGATGGCCTCCTCGTAGCGGGTGGCCGCGCGCAGGGCCGCCGCCGTGTCGGCGAGGGCGCGGGCCTCGCCGCGCCGGTCACCGGCGGCGCGGGCGGCGGCCAGACCGGTGCGGGCGGTGTCCAGCCAGTCGCCGTGATGACTGCGCAGATAGAAGAACCCCCACAGCACGGCGGCCAGCCGCCAGGCGATCCCGGGGCGGCCGGACGCGGCGGCCTCGTGCACCACGCCGACCAGGTTGACCCGTTCGTCCTCACACCACTGCAACGCCTGCTCGTGGGCGGTGAACTCCAGCGGCCGGCAGCCCTCGGGCGGCGGGTCCAGGGGGATGCGGGGCCGTTTCGGGGTGAGATGCGGGTAGGCGGCGTCGGCGGTGTGCAGATACCAGGCGAGCAGCCGGTCGACGGCCCGGCGGCGTCCGTCGGCGCTCTCCTCGGCGTCGGCGCGCTCGGCGGCGTAGACCCGCAGCAGGTCGTGCAGGGTGTAGCGGCCGGGGAAGTGCTCGGTGAGCAGATGGGCCCGGGTGAGTTCGCCGAGCAGCCGCCGGGCCTCCTTCGGGGCGAGTCCGGCGAGCGCCGCCGCCGCGGGCGCGGACAGCTCCGGTCCGCGGTGCAGCCCCAGCAGCCGGAACAGCCGCGCGGCCGGTGCGGACAGCGCCTGGTACGACCAGGAGAACACCGCCCGGACATCGGTGCCGAGATCGTCGTCCCCGGCCCCGAAGGCGTCCAGGCTGCCGTGGCTGTCGCGCAGTTCGGCGGCGACGGCCGCGAGCGGGAAGCCGGGGTGGGCGGCGGCGCGGGCCGCGACGATGGCCAGCGCCAGCGGCAGCCGGGCGCAGCGGGCGACGATCTCCGCCGCCGCGGCCGGGTCCGCCGCGAGCCGCCGCTGCCCCAGCCGCCGGGCCAGCAGATCGTGCGCCTCCTCGGGGCTGAGCTGGTCCAGGGTCAGCGGGTGGGCGCCCTCGCCGACCACCAGGCCGGTGAGCCGGTTGCGGCTGGTGACGATGACGAGGCAGCCGCCCGCGCCGGGCAGCAGCGGGCGGACCTGCTCGGTGTCGCGTGCGTTGTCGAGCAGGATGAGCATGCGGCGCCGGTCGAGGAGACTGCGGTACAGGGCGGCCTGGGCGGGCAGTGTGGCCGGGATCTGGGTGGGCGGGACGCCGAGGGCGTCGAGGAAGACGCGGATGGCCTCACCGGCCGCCATGACCGTGCCCGAGGGGTCGAAGCCGCGCAGATTGAGGTAGAGCTGCCCGTCGGGGAACCGGTCGGCGATCTCGTGCGCCCAGTGCACGGCCAGCGCGGTCTTGCCGATCCCGGCCATCCCGCCGATGGCGCTGATCACCACGGTCGCCGGGGCGCCGCCGCCCCGGGGCAGCAGCGCCCGCACCTGGTCGAGTTCGGCGCGCCGGCCGACGAAGGTCAGCAGATCGGCGGGGAGCTGGGCGGGGCGGGCCGGGGGGACGGGGTCGGGGTCGGGAAGGGAATGGGGGCCGGGGTCGGGAAGGGAATGGGGGCCGGGGTCGGGGTCGTCGTCCGCGCCCCTGGTACGGCCGCCCCTCACCGGTGGCGGGGACGCGGCGGCAGCCGCCAGGATCCGGTCGTGCAACTGCCGCAGGGCCGGGCCGGGTTCGATGCCCAGTTCGTCGCGGAGCGTGCGCCAGGTCCCCCGGTAGACGGCGAGCGCCTCGGCCCGGCGCCCGGAGCGGTACAGCGCGAGCATCAGCAGCCGGCCGAGTTCCTCGCGCAGCGGGTGCGCGCCGGTCAGCGAGATCAGCTCGGGGACGGCCTCGCGGTGCCGGCCGAGTTCGACATCGATGTCGAGCCGGGTCTCCAGCGCGGTGAGCCGCATCTCGGTCAGGCGGGCCCGCTCCGACTCGGCGGCGACGCCGGGCAGTCCGGCCAGGGCCGCGCCCTGCCAGGCGTCGAGCGCGGTGTGCAGCAGCGCGGCGGCGGCGGCCGGATCGCCCGTGGCGCGCAGCCGGGCGGCCCGGTCGACGCGCCGCTCGAAGACGGTGAGGTCGAGGGCGTCGTCACCGGCCCGCAGGGCGTAGCCGTCGCCGACCGAGACGATCAGCGGGGCGGGGTGGAACGCCTTGCGTAACCGTGAGACATAGGTCCGCAGCACCGACACGGCGGCCTGCGGTGGCGCGGTGCCCCAGACGGCGTCCAGGAGTTCATGGAGGGTGACCGGGCGCCCCCGGCGGAGGAGCAGCGTCGCGAGGACCACGCGCTGCTGCGGCGAGCCCAGTTCCAGTTCCCGTCCACCCCGCCAGGCCCGGACCGGGCCCAGTAAGGCGAACGACACCAACGCATCCGGGGTGTTCACGCGCCGCACTCTACCGACCGGTCACACTCCCGTGCGCATTGAACCGCCCGGTACCCGGGGGCCGTTGCGCTGACGCGGAGGACATGCAGAGGCGTCACGGGTGTGGGCGTCGGAGAGGAGTGCGGATGAGCCGGGGTGAGGAGTTCGACGAGCCGATCACGGGGGACGACCACTTCGCGGTGGTCATCTCCGGGGACGGCTCCGCCGCGATCGACGGGGCTCCCGTGCCGATCGTGGCGGGCCAGGAACCCGATGCCGCGGTACTGGACGCGCTGCACGACCGGGCCCTGGTGCGCGGGACGGTGGTGACGGCGACCATCTCGGACCCTTCTGCGGCGTATGTGGCCCACATAGAGGTCTCCCCGGACGGCTCCAGCCGCCTGCTGGAACAGCGGGAGGGCGGGGAGGGTGCGGAGGGTGCGGAGGAGGACGGGGACGAGGACGGGCACCTCGTCACGAAGGACGCGGACGACGGCGTACCGCCGGGCTGGACGAAGGGCGAGGAGGCGGACGCCGACGCGGACGCGGATGAGGCTGAGGACGGCGAGGCGGCGTACACCCTGCCGGAGCCGCCACCGCTGACGGGGGAGCCTCCGGCCGGGGACGAGGGCGACGACGAGGGCGGGGACTGGGACGGCCACCGGTACGACGACCGTCCCGACGACCGTGAGAACCAATACGACGATGACGATGACGGCGATGGCGGCGACCGCGCCCCGGCATCGGAACGGGAACCGGCACCGACACCGGCATCCCCTTCCCCCCTGCACCGCACCCTCCCCCCCGCCCTTGTCCGGCGGCTCGACCGCAAGGAGCGGGCGCGGCAGTCGGACGACGAGTACACGCCCTCGGGGCTGCTCCAGCGCCCGCTGGTGGTGGCGCCGGCGGCGCTGGCCGTGGCCGGGATCGTGGTGGTGTCGCTGGTGATCGTCGGGAGTGGGGGGTCGGGGGACGACTCCGCGCAGGCATCGGCGCGTTCGGGTACGGAGGTGAGTGGGAGCCCTTCGGCGGAGAGGGATGTGCCCGCGCCGACGTTCTCGGTGTCGGTGAGTCCGCCGTCGCCGTCGGCGAGCCCGAGCCCGAAGGCGTGGGAGAGCGGGGAGGCGTCCGGGAGCGCGAAGCCCGGCGGGAAGCAGGCACCGCCGCCGCCCGTGACGGTGACCGCGACCGCCCCGCGCAGTGTGGAGACGGTGACGCAGAAACCGGCGGTGGACACCGCGGCCAGTGCCGTGAAGCGGCTGGCGAAGAGCGATCCGGACGGGCGGCACATCTGTTACCGGGCGTTCGTGTCCGGGCAGGGCTGGCAGAAGCCGGTGTGCGACGGCACGCTGGCCGGGACGACCGGACAGAACAAGGCGATCAAGGCGCTGAACATCGCGGTGTACGGGGTCAGCGGCTCGGCGGCCAACGCCTTCCTGCACAACCCCGACTCGACGAACGGTGAGGGCAGGTGGTCGCCGAACTGGACGGCGGTGACCGGTGACAGCAGGGACATCTATGTCGGGAAGACGTCCGGCCCGTACATGACGGGCTTCGCGGTGAATGTCGGCAGCGGCAGGATCTGCCCGTCGGCCAAGGTGCGCGGCTACGACTGGGGCAGTCAGGGGTGCGCCGATCCGCGCCCCGACTTCGTCTTCGGCGGCACTCTGGAGAACACCCGCTTCCTGGAGGCGGTGAAGTTCACGGTGTGAGCGCCGTGCCGGTGGCCGGGGCGCGGACGCTTCGGGCTACGCGCCGAACGCCCGGCGGAACTCGGCGCTGGTCTCGGGTGAGATCCAGTTGGCGCCGCAGGGCGGTACGACGCCGTTGTCGGCGGCCACGAGGTAGGGCTCACCGGCGGTGAAGGTGAGGGTCTCCGGCCGGTCCGGGGCGCTGTCGAGCAGCACCGTGTCGGCGCCGTCGCCGCCGGTCAGCCAGTGGTCGACACGGAAGGTGACCACCGTCCCCTCGATGGAGGTGACCGTCCCTTCGAAGAGGGTCGGGTATCCGCGCAGGGTGTCCGGGGTGGGTTCGGCGCACTTGGCGGGGGTGCCGTCGGCGGTGAGGGTGAGGGCGGCCGCTTCCGGGGTGGTGCCGCTGTCGCCGTCACCGGCCATGATTCCCGCGGCGATGCCGCCGCCGAGCAGGAGCAGGGCGGTGGCGGCGGCGAGCCCGAGAAGTCCGTACCGCTTCCGCCGGGTGGTGGCCTGCGGCTGCTGCTGCGGCGGCACGAGGGGGATGACGGTCGGGGTGTTCGGGGTGTTCGGGGTGTTCGACGTGTTCAAGGTGCTCATGGTGGCCTCCACAAGACGGTCGGTGTCGGGTGGCGGAGCGCTTGAGGTCAGTGCCGGGTCCGCGGCCCTCAGCCGGGCCAGCAGCTCATCGTCATTCACTGACTGCTCCTTCCTTCAACCCTCTTGTGTCCGGGCCGTTCGGCGTCCTTTCGTCCCAGCCGCGCCGCGAGTCGCTTCTTCGCGCGGTGGAGGCGGATGCTCACCGCGTTGGGGGTCAGTCCGGTGACCTCCGCGATCTGGCGGGGGGTGAGTTCCTCCCAGGCCCAGAGTTGCACGACCTCGCGGTCGAGGGCGGTGAGGGTGTCGAGGGCGGCGTAGAGATCGGTGTGGTCGGTGTGGTCGGTGGGCGCGATGACCGCGGGCGGCTCCTGCCTGCGGATCAGCCGCTCCAGCAGCCGGAGCCTGCGGCCCTCGGCGCGGCGGGCGTTGGCCAGACAGCCCCGGGCCACGCCGTAGCACCAGGGCAGTACATCCGCCGGATCGGGTGGGGGGCCGGTGTCGGGCTGTACGTCGTCGTCGCCCGGTCCGAGTCCGGGGACGTCGTCGATGCGGCGCCACAGCACCAGCAGGGTCTCCGCGAGAACGTCCTCGGCCAGGTCGGCGTGGGTGCGGCGGAGCAGATACCGGTGCAACGGTTCCACCACGACCCGCGCGAGTCTCTCCAGGCGCGCCTGCTGTTCCGTCATCGATTCCACGCCCTGTCCTGTCCGGCAGGGGCCGGATCCTTTCACCACCGCCGGGAGATATGGCTACGGGGTGCGGCCAGTGGCTCCGCACCCCGTACCCCTCCCTCCTCCGGGTCAGTCGAGCTTCTCGTCCAGGAAGCCGGTGATGGCGTTCATGACGGGGACGCTGGACCAGTCCTTGACGGACTCGGTGTTGCCCATGAAGGCCATGTCGCCGTGGTTGGCGCCCTCCACGACATAGCGGGTGGCGTCGGCGCCCTTGGCCTTCAGCTTGTCGCTCAGCTTCAGGGTCTGGCTGGGCGAGACGAGCTGGTCGGCGCTGCCGTGGAAGAGGGCGAAGGCGGGGCTGTTCTTGCTGGCGTAGGTGGCGGGGTCGGCGGCGGCCACCTTCGAGGTGTAGGTGGCGACGGACTTCGTGGTGCCGGCGCCGTAGACGTACTGGGCGAGGTTGTTGCCGGGGGCGATGTTGGCCTCGTAGGTGGCCTGGTCGTAGTCGGAGCCGGTGGTGGAGAGGTTGGCGGGCCCGAACTCGTCGATGACGGCCTGGACCGAGCTGCTCTGATCGAGGTGGTCGCCCTCCTCGAACTTCTTCAGGCCGTTGGTGACACCGGTCATGGCCGCCAGATACCCCCCGGCGGACTGGCCCCACACCGCGACCTGGCTGGTGTCGATGCCGTACTCGTCGGCGTGGGCGCGCAGATAGCGGATCGCGGCCTTCACATCCTCGACGCCCTGCTCGTAGGTGGCGCCGCCGTTGAGGACGGTCCGGTACGAGATGCTGGCGACGACGTAACCCTGCTCGGCGACGTAGGTGCGCTGGCTGAGGTTCTCGGTCCGGTTGGACGCCATGAAGCCGCCGCCGGTGAGGTAGATGACCAGGGGCTTCTTGCCGCTGGTCGCGGGGACCTGGATGTCGGCCATGAGCTGGGTCTCGGTGCCGCTGGCCGTCGTCGGGGTGGAGTAGACGACGTTGTTGTAGGTGGTCAGCTCCGTCCGGCCGCACTGGATCTGCTCGTCGGTCGGCGTGATCACGGTGCTGGTGCTGGTGTTGCTGGGTTTGATGGTCTGCGCGACCGGGGGCTGTCCGCCGGCCGGGGTGGGCGGGTTGTCGAGGCAGGCCGACAGCGTGGCCTCCGCCGCGCTCGCGGTCACGACGGGACCGACCGAGAGGGCCAGCGCCAGCCCCGCGGCCACCGCGGCACTCACCTGCGTGCGCCGCGACTTCCTCCCGGACCCGGTGGCGTTCCGGCCTGCGGCGGCGGACGTGACTTGCTCGGGCATGACATACCTCCAGAGACACACACTTATGCGGAGACCTGATCTCCATTTCGGGGAGCGTAACACTAAGAGGAGATAGCACCTCCGTTTCACAGGGACCCCATAACCAGGGGTGCCGTTAACGAGCGGCGAACCAGGTGACAAGTGACCCGCCAGTAGCTTCCTGTGCGGGTTTTCACTCCTCTGGGCGGCTTGTCCGGCTGATGGGTGTGCTGCCGGTCCGGCGCCACGGCTTCTCGTACTTGCCGCCGCCCGCCCGGCACTGGGGCCGGAAGAGGGCGGCAGCGGGGCCCATCTGGTCGCTGGGCTCGGCGGGGTACTCGGCGTTCTGGATTCTCGCGACGAGCTGCGGGGTCGTGCAGGTGCAGGTGGGCGGGCTCGACGAGATGCGCGATCGGGATCGGGCGGGGCCGGCGGGCGGGGCGTCCACGTAGTCGGTCTGGTAGCCGTCGATCGGCCTGTGCTTGGCGCGCTTCGTGGCTTTCTCGAAGCGCCGTCGGCTGGTCTGGCTGGGGGAAGATCAGGAGGAGACCGGCCAGGAGCGTTCTTGGCGCGGATCTCGTCCCGCTTCTTCTCCGGGGCCGCTCGTAGCGCGGCCATGCGGGTCTCGTACTCGCGCTGGCGTCGTTCCTCCTCGACGAGGTGGGTGTCCTCGGCGGTGATGTACTGCGGCGCGGTCCACACCGTGGCGAGCGCCCGCTGCGGGTAGTTCACGGGGTCCGCGGGCTGTGCGGGACGAACCGGCTGGCGAATGCCCAGGTGAGGAACTGGGGCAGGGAAGCGGGTACTGCCTTCCAGCCGCGGCTCTCGAACTTCATCAGCCCCTCGGCGACGGCCAGGTGTTTCTCGCCGTCCGGCTGTTCCAGGCGTACGGAGGGGACGTCTCCTCCAGCAGCGAGTTGAGGCTGACGTTGCCCGGATGCGCCTTGATGTCCGCCAGCACCGACTCGACATCGTCTTCGTCCGCCGTATCGTCGCCGTCCACGGCCGCGGTGTCGCCCGGCTCGGTGCTGTCGCCGGTCGGGTCGGTGAAGACCAGCGCGTCCAGCCGCCGCGTGCAGTCCTTCGCCCAGGCGAGGCGGGCGGCGACCTCGGCGACGGCCCGCTCGTCGGCCTGGTGCAGCGCGGAGCGGATGACCGTGGTGACCTGGGCCGCAGTCGGCGGCTCGATCATCTCCGCGCGCATCTGCCGCAGCAGCTCGGCCCTCACCTGCTCCTCACGGCGCTCGTCGTGCCAGATCACGTCCACCAGGTGCGAGACGAGCTTGACCAGGTCGGTCTTGGTGCACTCGTGCCAGCCGGTCAGATCCCGCAGCTCACTGCGGTGACGCTTCGCGGCGCGGGAGGTGAAGTCGTAGAAGCCCAGCTCGATCGCGGCCACACCGACCTGCTTGGCGACGTGCTCGACCGCGTCGGGCAGCAGCTCCATGCACATCCGGGGGAACCGGCCGCGCTAGGTCAGGAATGTGAGCTGAACGGCGTAGCCCAGCCTCGTCGCCCCGGTCTTGTTCCGTAACCAGCCCGCCTCGTCGCTGTCAGGGTGAAGTGCTCCACCACCCCGTCCAGGCCCAGATCCCGCCCCACCGCTCAGCCCCTTCGCCCGCCCCGTGATCACATGTCGGGCTGGACGGTAGAGGCGCCGCTGTACACCGGGCGCGGAAATCCGGGAACCGCCGCGGCAAGGTGAACCGAGCTGGTAAAAGGCGCCCGGACGGGCCGCTGGCCCAGCCGGCGTCCGTGAAAGCGAGCCCGGCCGGGCAACCGAGAGGCCGCCCTTGCCCGTCTGGTTTGTCCGATAGCCTTGCCCGCTCGCCTACTGGGGCTGGAACGAAGCCGGGAGAGAAACATCGTGGCGAAGGTCCTTATCGCCGGGGGAGCCGGTTACATCGGCAGCACGGTCGCCTCGGCCTGCCTGGACGCGGGCATCACCCCCGTGATCCTCGACAACCTCGTTCGGGGCCGCCGCGAGTTCACCGAGGGCCGCACCTTCTACGAGGGCGACATCGCGGACGGCGCAGTGGTCGACCGAGTCTTCTCGGAGCACCCGGACATCTCCGCCGTGGTGCACTGCGCGGCGCTGATCGTGGTGCCCGAGTCCGTCGCGGACCCGATCGGCTACTACGAGGCGAACGTGGCGAAGAGCCTGGCCTTCGTCAGCCACCTGCACCGCAACGGCTGCGACCGGATCATCTTCAGCAGCTCGGCCTCCATCTACCAGGCGGAGGACGGTTCAGGAAGGCCGTCCGTTCCCGATCACGGGGACGAACTACCCGACGCGCGACGGCAGCGGTATCCGGGACTACGTACACGTCTGGGATCTCGCCGCGGCACACATCACGGCGATCGAGCGCTTCGACTCCGTCCTCACGGGGTCGAAGCGCTCGATCGCGATCAACTTGGGCACCGGCTCGGGCACCACGGTCCGGGAGCTGTGCGAGGCGTTCAACAACGTCGTCAGCACCCCGCTGGCCACTATCGACGCCGAGCCGAGGCCCGGTGACGTAGCCGGCGGCTACACCAAGAGCGACCGGGCGGCGGAGCTGTTGGGGTGGACGCCGAAGTTGTCCCTGGAGGACGGCATCCGCTCCGCCCTGGAGTGGATCCCGGTGCGCGACGGGCTGTTGAAGGACTGATCCGGCCTTCCCGCCTTCACTCCTCCCGGGCGCTCGGGCCCGGGAGGAAGCCGGCGACGACCTCCACGAGCTGCGGGTGGGGCGGCCCGTGAGCTCAGTCTGGTAGAGCGTGATGTGGAGCCACTCGTCGCCCACGTGGGTCAGGGGGTCGTCCTGGGTCGCATTGCGGACGCCTCGAATGAGCTCGGCGAACTCCGGATTGTGGCCGAGATCGACAGTGACGTAGGCGTGGAGCAAGGACGGCGTGCGTCCGGCTTCCCACAAGCCTTTGCCCTGCTGAAACGTGAACGGCTTCATCGCGCCAACGTACCGATCCAGGGCTGAAGTGAGCGGTCACACCGGAAACTCCATGGCTGGGGGCGGCACTACTGGGCCGGAATCCGGGGCATGGTGAGGCCGGACTGGTTCTGTGGTGAGCTGGATGCCCGTGGTTGCGAGGACCCGCGCCGCCAGTCGCTGCAGCGCGGTGGTGAAGGAGGCTGCGGTGGCGCTGCCGCGGGCGGCGAGGGTGAGGGTCCTGCGTTCGGAGCAGAAGATGCCGGGCGCGACCTGGGCGCCGGGGTGAACCCGGCCTGTTCGACGAGCCATCCGGCACTGGCGCGTAGATGCCCGCTCTGGTCGCGGTGTACGGGACCGCCGGCGGCCCGTACTGCCGCGGCCTGGGCGGGGGTGACGGGCGGGTTGAGGAAGACGGAGCCTGCTTGGCGGGCGTCCGGGCCGCTCCCGGGCAGCGACAGACCGCGGTGCCGGCGGTCGTCGAGGACGCCCTGGGCCGCGTCGGGGAGCGGTGGGCGGGCGCCGATGGGCACGGACAGGGCAGCGGCGAGGTGCCGGTAGGTGACCGGGGCGGCAGTACGGCTACGGGTGAGCCGGAGGGCGATCTCGAGGATCGTCCACCGGCCGGGCCGGCTCTTGAAGGTGCTGGTTCGGTAGCCGAAGCGGCAGTCCGCCAGTTGCAGGATGGTGGTCTGGCCGAGGTGCCAGTCGTATGCGGTCAGGCGGGTGACGGTGTCGGCGATCTCTTGGCCGTAGGCGCCGGTGTTCTGGACGAAGGCGGCTCCGGCGGTGCCCGGGATGCCGCCGAGGTATTCGATGCCGGACAGGTGCTCGGCGACGGTGAACGCGACGAGTGTGCCGAGCGGTTCGCCCGCCTGGGCGATGACCTCCACGAGGTCGTCTTCGAGCGGGTGTAGGGCGATGCCGCGGGTGGCCATGCGGATGACCGGTCCGGGGTAGCCGGTGTCGTCGGCCAGGGTGTTGCTGCCGCCGCCCAGGACGTACGGCGTCAGGCCGTTGCGCCGTACGTCCTGGGCGAGGTCGGGCCAGTCGGCGGGGTGGGTGTGGGTGAGGAACTGGTCGGCGGGGCCGCCGAGGCGCAGCGTGGTGTGGTCGGCCAGTAACTCACCCATGGCGGGCCTCCATTGTCAGGTCGCGGAGATCGTCTTCAGTGCGAGGGACCGCAGCGGGGCGATCCGGGTGCGGGCGTTGCCGTGGTAGACAGCGTTGGTGCAGATCACGAGGTAGCGGCCGGTTCCCGGGGCCAGGTAGAGGCTGGTGCCGGTGAAGCCGTGGTGGTAGGCGACGCGTCCGCCGTCGGCGAGGATCCACGACAGCCCGCGGTCGAGGCCCGGCTCGATCGCAGCTTGGGGGATGAGGCTGGCGCGCAGCCACTCGCCCAGCGCGCCGTCGCTGTCGTCCGCGTGCACGGTCAGCAGTCGTTCGGCGTACAGGGCGAGGTTGACGGGAGTGGAGAACACGCCGGCGTGTCCGGCGACCCCGCCGAGCAGGGCGGCGTTGTCGTCGTGAGCGGCTCCCCAGATACGCGGTGCGCCCGGGATGCGCTGCTCGGTCGGCGCGACCTTGTGGGAGCGGACCAGGGGGCCGTACATCGTCTCGGTCATGCCGAGTCCGTCCCACAGAGTGCTGCCCAGGTCGCTGAGGGGCAGATCGTTGACGTGGGTGAGGGCCAGGCCGAGGAGGATGTAGCCGCGGTTGATGTACCGGTGGGTGCCGGGGGTGTCGTCCAGCGGCTCACGGCAGAGCAGTTCGTGCAGCGGAAGGTCGGATCCGCGGTAGTGGTCGAGGCGGGTGGAGGCGCGAAGCCCGGAGGTGTGGGTGAGGAGCTGGCGTACGGTCGCCTCCGCGCTGGGCATCTCGCCGGTCATCGCCGGCAGGACGTCACGGATGGGCGCGTCCAGGTCGAGCAGGCCGTTGCTGAGGGCCTGACCGACCAGGGGCCAGGTGGCGACCACCTTGGTCAGTGAGGCGATGTCGTACGCCGTGTAGCGGGAGGCGGGCTCGTCGCCGCATTCCGGTGCGACCACGCCGACGCTGATGTACTGCGGGGAGGCGCCGGTGGTGCCGTGGGCGAGGACACCGCCCGGGGTGGCCCCGTCGGCGACGACGGCTTCGAAGGTCTCCTTCAGGCGGGCGGCGTCTTCCGTCGTGAACGGTACGGGCATCAAGGGCCTCCGGGGATCGTGGTGATGTCGGCTCCCAGCGTGGCGAGGTTGTCCAGCAGGTGTCCGTGGCCGCGCCGGAGGTGGTACACGCCCCGGATCGTAGACGCGCCTTCTGCGGCGAGGGCGGCGATCAGGAGGGCGGTCGCCGCACGGATGTCCGCCCCTTGCGCGTCGGCTCCGTGAAGCCGTGTAAAGCCGCGGATGCGGGTCATCGTGCCGGTGGCGTCGATGTCGGCGCCGAAGGCGCGCAGGCCCTGGATGTGGGTGTCGCGGCGGGGGTAGACGCGTTCGGCGAGCAGCGAGGTGCCGTGGGCCTGGGTGAGCATGGCGGCCATCTGCGGCGCGGTGTCGGTGGGAAGGCCCGGGTGCGGCCCGGTGGCGGCCTTGATGGCCGTCAGGGTTCCTTGACGCCGGGTGCGTACGCCTCCGCCGGGTGCGTCGGCCAGGGTGATGCCTGCCGAGGCGAGGGCGCGGGCGAGGCCGTCGGGAATGCAGGCGGCGGTGATGTTGTCGAGGTGGACCTCGCCGCCGGTCGCGGCGGCGGCCATGATCATGGTGGCTGCCTCGATGCGGTCCCCGGCTACCGCGAACTCGCCGCCGGCGATCCAGTCGCTCCCGGTCACGTGCAGGCCCTCGTCGTCGACGTGGATGAGAACCCCGCGTTGGCTGAGGAACCGGGCGGTCTCGGTGACCTCCGGCTCGACCGACGGGTGGGTGATCAGGCTGGTGCCGGTGGCGCGGGCGGCCAGCAGCATCGCCGTCACCGTGGCGCCCAGGCTCGGCCCGTACGGGGTGTTCACGTCCACGGTGAACGCCCTCACCCTGCGGGCACTGCACCGAGCGCGGATGCCGGTGTCGCTCGCGATGATGTCGGCGCCGGCGGCCTGCATGGCGGCGAGGTGCCGGTCGATCAGGCGGGGGCAGAACGCGTCGCCGCCGGGGTAGGGGAAGGAGACCTGCCCATAGCGGGCCAGCACCGCGGCGGCCAGCACCGTGGTCGTCCGCACCTTGCGGCCGAGCTCGGGGTGGATGAGGGGGCGTACGGCGTTGGCCGGGGACACGGAGAACCGTCCGGTACCGGTGTCGACGGTGGCGCTGGCGTGTCGCAGGATCTGTGCGCACACCTCGGTGTCGAGGATGGTCGGCGTCCCGGTCAGGACGAGCGGGGCGTCAGCGAGGAAGGCGGCCGCGTACAGGTGCAGTGCGATGTTCTTGCTGCCCTGGACCGGGATCCTGCCGGAGAGAGGGCGCCCGCCGGTGACCCGTACGACGGTGGTGTCCATGGCGGTCTTGCTCAGCGAGGTCGTGGTCACCGCAGTCACCGAACCCGGGATCCGGCGGGCAGGAAGCCGCCGATGTGGTCGCGCGGGTAGATCACCGCGCCGGGGCCGATCAGCGTGCCCGGCGACAGGACGGTTCCGGCGGGCAGGGCGACCTCGTCGCCGATGACGGCGCCGAACTTCGTCTGCCCGGTGGGGATGCGCGTGCCGTCGAGGTTGACGGTGATCTCCTCGATCGCCGGCTCGGCGACCGGTCCGTGGTCGCACCGCAGTCCGGTGGTGGAGCAGAACGAGCCGATGTTGACGCGGCGCCCGATCACCGAGTCGCCGACGAAGCAGGGGTGCTTCATGAAGACGTGCCCGGCGAGCAGGCTGCGGGTGACCTCCGCGCCGAAGCCGATGCGGCAGCCGGGGCCGATCATGCTGTGGTCGCGGACCATCGCGCCGGCCGACACAACGGCGCCGCTGCAGATCAGCACCGGCCCGATGACCTGGGCTCCGGCCTCGATCCGCGCGCCGGCCTCGACGAAGACCTCGCCCTGGAGCAGAGCGCCGTCCTCGACGACTCCCCGCTGCTGGTCGCGCAGGCGCTCGGCGCCGTCAGCAAGGGCTGCGGCCATGGCGGACTTGATGTCGAACACGGTCCGGCACGTGGCCAGCAGCTCGGTGACGTACGGGCCGAGACCGTCGGGCCGAATGTAGTAGGAGGGGGTGAGGCGGGTGTCGACGGCAGGCGCCGTGGACGGGGCAGAGCGCATCGAGGACCTCCGAGGGGGAACGTCGCGGCCCGGAGTTCCGGGCCTGCCGTCGAGGGTCGCTGCACCCGAGGCGTCGCCGGCAGGGGCGCTGTCCTCGCCCGCAAAGCCGTTTGCATCCCATGCAAACAGCCTGTCCACAGGCCAGTCCCAGGACTACGGTGAGGGCGGCGCAGCCTCGGCTATCGGCGAGAACGGGGTACTGATGCGGTTACCAGGACTCAAGCGACGTATGGGGCTCGCGTGACCCCCGGGGAACTGGTGCGCCAGACCCGGCAGGCGAAGGGACTCACCCTTGAGGCGCTGGGCAAGCGGACCGGGTATTCCGGTGCCCAGGTCTCCCGCTACGAGCGCGGCCTTGCCCCGCTCAGGGACGTCGATGTGCTGCGGCGCTTTGCCGACGCGCTGGAGCTGCCTCACCAGGCGTTCGGCCTGACCTCACCCGCCCGCCGCCCCGAAGTGCGGCACGGTCAGCCGATCGGACCAATCACGGCCTTCCCCCGGATACCCGCCACTAGGGTGGGTGGATCCGGACGGGAGGACGGTGAAGATCCGGTGCAGCGTAGGAAGTTGCTCAGGGGCCTGGCGGCCACGGCCGCCGCAGCCGCTGGCTCATCACTCCTGGGAAACGGGACCGCCACGGCGGCGGAAGAGGCTCTTCTCGGCGAACTGCTCGTCGCCCGCATCCGGGATGCGATGCTCGGCCTCGGCAACGCCCCCGACCCGTCATCGGCTGTGACGCTCGATGCGGACTTCGCCCGTGCGCTCGCCGACTTCGACGCTTGCCGTTACGCCTCCCTCGCCGTCCGGCTGCCCCGGCTCATCCGCTCCGGACACGCGCTGACCGGCAGCCACGGCGAGACCCAGAACTGCCAGCTCCTGGCCAAGAGCTACCTGCTGGCCACCCGCATGCTCATCAAGATGGACGAGCAGCAGCTCGGGTGGATGGCCGCCGACCGCGCCCGCCAGTTGGCCGAGGCCGACGGCGACATCCTCACAGTCGCCGAGTCCGCCCGCCAACTCGCCGTCCTCGCACGAAAGGCGGGATGGCACGACGAGGCCCTGTCGATCGCGCTGTCCGCCGCCGACCACCCCGACCTGCGCGACACCGGGCGAGCCGGCGCCGCCGCGCGAGGACTGCTCATCCAGTCCGCCGCCTACACCCTGGCGCGGCGGGGCGACAGGGACGGGATGCGGGAGCTGACCGACGAGGCCGCGGGCATCGCCAAGGACCTCGGAGGCGGAACGCTGCTGCGCGACCACGGCGGGGGTTTCAGCCCGCTCACCGTGCAGCTCCACCGCATCTCCGCCGAGAACTACGCCGGCGACCCCCCGGCAGCGCTCGCCGCCGCCCGTTCCATCTCGCTCAAGCAGCTACCCAGCGTCGAACGCTGCTCCCGCGCCCTGAGCGACATCGCCGTCACCTACGACCGACTCGGCCGCCGCAGCGACTGCATCCGCACTCTGCTGCAGGCCGAGCGCTGCGCTCCCCAGGAAACCCATGCCCGCCCGGCGACGAAGGCGCTCATCTCCACCCTGCTGGTCTCCGGCCCCACGACGACGGAACTGCGCGCCCTTGCCACACGCAGCGGAGTCATCACCTGATTGAGGGTAGGCACACTCACCGGCAGGGGGACCGAAGCGGACGCATACGGCCGAAAGAAGCACTCCACTGAATCGCCGGGCCCCGCCGATCCGGAGGATGGGAGTCGGCGGGGCACGGTGTTGTGCGGTGCGGTTCTTCTACAGGTCGACGGACCGGGCCAGCGTGACCAGCCCGGCGAAGGCGTGGACGGAGACGCTCAGAACGGGGCCGTCCGCGCGCTTGCTGTCCCGGATGGGGACTATGCCGGTGGTGGCCGCGTGCGCGGGGGCCCACTCGACGCAAGTCCCGCCGTTGTTGCTGTGGGTGGATGCGATCCAGTTGGGTGATTCAGCGATCATGGGGTGCCCTCCGCACTACAGGTCGGCCGACCGGGCAAGCGCCACCAGCCCGGCGAAGGCCCGGACGGAAACGCTCAGAACGGGGCCGTCCGCGCGCTTGCTGTCCCGGACCGGGACCACGCCGGTAGCCATTGCTTGCGCGGGGGCCCACTCCACGCAAGTCCCGCCACTACCGCTGTACGAAGACTTGACCCAGTTGAGAGGTACGGTCCCAGTCGTCACAGGCTGCCCTTTCCTACCTCATTGGGCACGACCACCGGGCCGCCTATGGGACGGCCTCGGCCTTTGAATGAGGGTAGGCACACTCACCGACAGGGGGACCGAAGCGGACGCATACGGCCGAAAGAAGCGCTCCGCCGAATCCCCGAGAGCCCCGCCGCCCCGGAGGATGGGGAACGACGGGGCCTGGAGCTGTACAGGGCCGTTCTACAGGTCGGCCGACCGGGCGAGCGCGACCAACCCGGCGAACGCACGGGTGGAGACACTCAGAACGGGGCCGTCCGTGCGCTTGCTGTCCCGGATGGGGACTATGCCGGTGGCGGTCGCGTGCGCGGGGGCCCACTCGACGCAGGACCCGCCGTTGTTGCTGTAGGTGGATGCGATCCAGTTGCTTGATTCAGTCGTCACGGGGTGCCCTTCCCTACTTCATTGATCATGGCCACCGATGCCGCTTGTGACATTGCCTCGGCCTGCAATTGATGGTAGGCCCTCACCAGCGGTAAGACCGAGGCGAGTTCGCGGTCCAGGTGCCCTTGAGTCTGCGACTCGACGTAGGAGACAACCGACCGGTCGTGAAGCGTGAGCAGGTTGACCAGTCGATCAAAGGGCCGATTCTCACCGATGCTGTAGGGAGCGAGCTGAAGCACGGCATTCGGCTCTTCGGCGAACTCCACCAGTCGTGCCATTTGCGAGGCCATCACCTCAGGGCCCCCGATGGGCCGACGGATGCAGCTCTCGTCCAGCACGGCGATCACCACCGGAGGCATGGGACGCACCAGGGCGGCTTGACGCTCCATGAGCAGCGAGACCCGCTCCTCTGCCTGTTCACGCGTGATGACGCCTCGACGAACATATGCATCGGCCAACGCCTGCGCGTACCCACGCGTCTGAAGCGGTCCAGGAATCAGCCCGGACTCGAACAAGCGAATCTCCGCCGCGCGGGCCTCGTAGCTCACGTATTCAGTGAAGCCCTCCAGCAGCACACCATGCCGGAGTTCGCGCCAGGCACGTTCGAACACATCTCCCGTGCCCAGCGCGGTGTCAGCACTCACCGCGAGGCGCCGGGTCGGCGGTTTGTTGGCTGTTTCCACGCCGGAGATGTGACGCCCGCTGAACCCCATCCGTGTGCCCAGGTCGTCTTGCGTCCAGCCTTGTTCCTCGCGTGCGCTGCGTAAACGTGCCCCGAACGCGGCTTCCGGGCTGCTGTCGGGGTTGAGTTCCTTCCGGTTTACCAATGTTCCCTCCGCATTTCGTACGTTGATGAGCGCTTCATCGTAGGTCCAATCTGAACTCCTCGTAGCCAAACCGCTACAGAGAGGAGTCCCCCATGCCCGACAGGAACGTATCGGAACACCACAACCCACCCCAACTCCGCCTCGGCCACCTCGTGTTCGACACCCGTACCAACTCCCTCGGTGTCGTCATGGACACCGGCGCCTACCCGGGCAACGGCCTCTACTCGCTCCGTCCGCCGCGCGGCGGGACCGAGTGGGACGCCTCGCCCGGCGACCTACGGCCCGCTACCGTCACCGACCGGATCCGGCCCTCCCTCGCCGAGGTGAACGCCCGCAGCAGCGGGGGCGGGAGCCGGTGAACCCCGCCGGGTACTGGGCGGAGATCACGGCGGAAGGGCCCGTGTACGGCCGGGACGAAGCCTCCCGTACCGTCGTCCTCGCCGAGTTCGAGAGCCCCCTCCTCCACACCTCCGCCCGCTGGCTCGCCGCCCAGGCGCTCCGCATCGCCGACCGGCTGGACCCGCACCCCGAAGAGTCCCCCTGGTGTCCCGCCGGCGCGCTGCGGATCGTCGGTGGGGCGGTGGGGGCGGGTGATGTACCGGCCCGGCTGAGGGAGTGGGCCGGGTCGGCCGATGAACAGCGGGACCTCACCGCGCGGTTGGCGTCGGGGGATCCCTTCGCCCTCATCGTCAGTGACCACACCGGGGTCTATGTCCTCGCCCTCTGGCCCGTGTCCACCCGCCGGACCCCACCCTCTCCGCGACCCCGCCACGCCCGTCCGCGCGCACCGCGGCCCGCCCTGCGCGCGGTGGGCTCCCGCGCCCTGGCGCTGATCGGGGGTGCCCGGCGGGGGTTGACCTCGACGCTGGTTGAGGTTGTTGGGTGGGCGGTGGGCGGCCATCGCCGTCGTCGCAGTGCTCCACGAGTGAGAGGGATACCGGCATGACCAGCGAATTTCTTGTGGTGGGGGCGATTTCGGCGCAGGTCCGGGACGCGGTGACCGGGGTCGTGAAGGGGCTGGAGGATGCCTTCAACACCAAGGACGCCGTCGCGCTGGGCGCGTGCTTCACCGAGCATGCCTCCTGGACCAACGCAATGGGCAGGCGCCTCGACGGGAGGGAGGCGATCGTCGAGTTCAGTGGGCCGGTGCTGACGGGGTTCCTCCGGGATTCCTTCGCCCGGTACGACGTGCACAAGATGCTGGAGGCGGCTCCGGGTGTGGTCGTCGTGAACGTGGTTCAGACTCCCACCGACAGTGCGGGCCAGCCCGTCGCCGGTCCGCAGGGGGTGGCCCTGTATGTGATCACCGGGCAGGGGGAGGACTGGCTCATCGCGGCCGGGCAGAACATGGCTGTCGAGCCGGCATCGGCGTCATGAGTCATGAGTCGTGGGTCATGAGTCCGTGGGGGTGTCGGTCTTGTCGGCGGGGCGGTATACCGCTTCGGGGCCGTTCTCCTTGCGCCATCGTTCGTAGCGGGTCACCAGGTCGGGGATCTCCGACCAGAGGAAGGCGTAGAGGTTGTGCATCTCGCGGAGGCGGGCGCGGGGGGTGTCCGTGAGGGTGGGGTCGTCGAGGGTGTCGGCGAGGAGGGTCAGGGCCTCGGAGAGGTAGCGCTCGCCGTCGCGGTAGGCACCCGCCCAGGCGTGGGGCGCGAGGGCGAAGAGGTCGCGGCGGGTCTCGGGGGAGACCGTGCGCTCCACCAGCCCCAGATCGATCAGCAGGCGGCCCATGGTGGAGACGGTGGCCGCGCTCGCGCCGAGTTCGGCGACCAGGTCCCTGCTGGAGAGCCGCGCCTCCTCGGTGACCAGCAGCAGTCCCAGCATCCGGCCCGCCATCCGCGGCATCCGCCCGGTGAACACCTCGGCCATCCGGTCCGCGAACTCCCGCCGCGACCTCGCCTTCCCGTCCTCCTCGGCCATGGCCGCGACGATATCAACCGGGACCCTGGGCGCGGTCACCCCTGGGCGGCGGCGGGGGCCGGTGTCTGGCGGAACAGGTCGTGGATCCCCGGGCCCCCGGCGCCGAGCGCCAGGTCGGAGATGGTCCACCACTCCCGGCCCAGGGCGCGGATCTCCGGCGGTACCCGCAGGAGTTCACCGTCGCGGCCCACCACCAGGACGAAGTGCCTGCCCGTGGCGTCCGGCGGCAGGTTCAGCAGGGCGCCGGTCGTGTAGTCCGCCCACCGGACCCGGCCGCGGACGTTCACGGCGTAGATGTAGCGGCCGGGAACGCCGTCCACCTCGCGGGGCAGGACGATGGCCTGGGTGCCGTGCCCGGCGGTGAGGAGGCGTTGCGCCACGTCGGCGAGCGGTCCGTCCAGGTCCTCGGTGGCGTAGGCGGTCGCCAGGGTGTTCACCAGGGGGGCCGAGAGGCGCTCGCGGACCTGGTCGGCCAGGGCGGCGGCGGCCGGGCCCGGCTGGTCGCCGGGGTCGCGGAGCAGGTTGAAGACATCGTGGCGGGCCTGGTGGACGGTGGCGGTGTGGTCCGGGCCCAGGCCGGAGCGCTGCCACTCCGCACCGTTCCCCCGCTCCGCGTCCAGCACGAACTGCACCTGGCGCAGCAGGTCCGGCAGGTCCGCGTTCAGGTTCCGCAGCCGGTCGGTGCGGGTGGTGATCTCGGCGCGCACCGCCTCCTCGAAGGTGTGGCCGTCGTGCCAGGCGGTGCGCAGCAGGGAGGCGAGGTCTCCGTCGTCGATGCCGACCTCGGTCGCGGACCGGTGCAGGTCCGCGTCCAGCGGCCACGACCGGTGGGTGCCGGTCGGGTCGATGACCGGCACGGTGCCGGGGTCGGCCGGGACGGTGGCGTGGACGGAGCCGTCCGACTCGGCCCAGCGCTGGTAGGACCTGCCGTTCGACAGGGCGACATCCATCCGGACCGGCACCCCGAGTTCATGCGCGATGCTCCGGACCAGGTCGTCGGGGGACAGGCCGAGCAGGGGCGGCGGGTCGGGGAGCGGGAGCGGCTGGGCGGACGGACCGGTGGCGAGCCGGGTGTGCAGGTCGGTGGCCTGCTGGATGAGCCGGTCGAAGATCTGCTGCGAGGAGCCGGGCTGCTGGAGCAGCGGTGCCGGGTTCCGCAGATGGTTCCAGTGGGTGTCCAGGAACTGCCGGGCGTCCGCGGCTGCCGGGGTGCCGTCGGCGCCCGGCGCCCACAGGGCCTGCTGCACGGTGGAGTACGCCCACTGGAGGTGATGCGAGGCCAGCGCGTTGAGCTGGGCCCCGGCGTCGAAGGCGAGGACGGCGGCGGGGACGGGGCCGGGTGCCTGGGCGCGGATGGCCTCGGCGACCGCGCGGGGGGCCCGCTCGGGGGTGGCGCCCTCGGTGGCGGCGTACTGGGCGAGCAGCGCCGGGACGTCATAGGTCCCGGCGGTGGGCAGGGCGGTCCAGTCGGTGGCGGGGCGGGTCTGCGGGGCCTGCTCCAGCCGGGCCCGCATCTCCTCGATCTCGTACTCGAAGAGATGCGCGTACACATCGCCGGTGAAGGGGTCGCTGCGGAAGGTGCCGGCCCGGGTGGGGCCGCTCAGCAGATGGTGGTCGTGCCGGGTGGCCTCCAGGGCGAAGCGGCCGGTGAGGCGGACCACCATGACCTGGCCCATCTGCTTGGCGTGCGACTCCCGGCGGTAGTTCTCGGTGTTCCCGGCCCCGTGGTTGCTGCCGGTGACCCGGGACTGGCCGGTGTCGCCGGACGCCGAGTCGCCGGGCAGGGCGCGGCCGTCGGCGAGGGAGGTGGCGGGGTCGCTGACCGCGCCGGAACCGGAGGCCCCGACGCTGACACCGGCCCGCCACCGGTCGACGCTGCTGGAGTGGCTCGTACCGCTCTGGTGCTTGGCGTAGCGGCCGGTGCTGCCGCCGTCGGCGGCGCCCAGCACCTCCAGGGCGGTGAAGCCGCCGGTCATGGCGAGGTCGAAGCGGTTGCTGGAGTGGCCCGGCTCGAACACATCGCTGCCCAGCTCGACCCTGCCCCGGGCGGAGAGTTCCCACATCCGGCCGGACAGGACACTGCGGTCGAACATCTCGCGCAGTACGGGGCTGGAGTAGGTCTCCGCCGCGTCGGCCTTCTTGGGGAACATCGAGTTCACCAGCCGGTCCGCGCTGCGCAACGCCTCGTCCATGACGACTCCGGCGACATAGGCGTCCCGGGGCAGCGGCGGCAGTTCGCGCAGGTCGGGGGCTGCCGGGCGGGGGCCCTGCATCGGCTGGAACTCGGCGATGCCGCGCGGGATCTGGAGGTCGATATAGCCGTCGGCGGTGATGGTCTGCGGGGTGGAGCGGTTGGCGTCCAGGCTCCGGTAGAAGCCCATGAACGCGTTGTTCATGGGGCGTCCGCCCATGTCGAGGCGGCGCACGGAGATGTCCATGGTGTGCCGGAAGCGGGCCTTGTAGTGGCCGTCCCAGGCGTAGGCGGTCTCCTCGGACACGGCGCTCTCGGAGCGGGTGACTCCCCGGTGGCGGCCCTCGCTGACGCTGACGCCGACGGTCTCGCGGTTGTTGGGGACCCCGGCGCCGAAGCGGGCGCCGAAGGACTGGCTGCGGTCGCGGGACTGCGAGGTGGACTCGCCGACGTAGCTGTGGTTGTAGACCTCGATCCCGGTGTCGGGGCGGAAGCCGATGACCTCGGGGTCGCCCCGGAGCACATCGGCGATGTTGATCTCGATCATGTCGGTGAGTCCCCAGCCCACCGGGTTGACCAGATAGAAGGTCTGGCCGTGGACGGACATGAAGTTCTCCCAGAACGCGATGTCGCGGCCGGGTGCCAGCAGGCCCTGGAAGACGTTGACCCCGCCGTTGATGCGGCTCAGCTTCTGGCCGTCGCCCACCCACAGTTCGAGGCCGTCGGCCCGGCCCTCGGCGAGGAGTCCGGGGGCCACCCGCTCGACCAGTTCGTGGACCATGTCGTAGGTGGTCTTCTGGTTGTCGAAGCCGACCTCGTAGATACCGCTGTGGCCGAGGATCCGGCCGCCGGGGTCCTTGCGGGTGAGGTACTCGGGCAGGTTGATGGTGGTGACGCCCTCGCCGGGGGCGCCGAGCGGCTGGAGTCCGTAGGCGAGCGCGAAATCGTTGCGGGCCTGCTGGTTCAGGATGGGCAGTTCCCCGGACCGGTGGGCGTCGACCAGCATCGCGGCGAGCTGGTCGCGGGTGTGGGCCGGGTCGAGGCCGAGCAGTGCGAACGCCTGGGCGAGGTCGGCGTCGTCGGGGGTGTCGTGCTTCCACTGGCTCAGGACGCCCGCGACGAGGTCGCCGCTCAGCCGGGTCTTGCCCGCCGCCCAGCGGGTCATCACATCGAGGAGCTGCCGGTCGGACACCGGGACATGGCCCTTGCCGAACGCGTCCAGCGCCTCCGGCTCGGAGAGCACGAACAGCATGGTGCGGTCGTTCACGTCCACCTGCTCGCGGGCGTGGGACCCGGGCAGCACCTTGGAGTGCTTCTCCAGCCGGCTGACGACCTCGAAGTCGACCTCGCTGCGGAAGGCGTAGGCCCGGTTGAAGTCGAGCTGGATCAGCTCCTTGCCGCCGGTCAGGCCGTGGCCCTTGGAGACGTTGGACTGGAGGGTGCGCCCGGCGTCGGTGGAACCGGCGACGCTGCCGCCGAGGCCGGTGTCCCCCGCGGGCCCGCCCACGGTGGCGTCGTACTGCACGAACCGGACACCCTCGGAGGTGCTGTCGGTGGTGTTGGTCTGGTCGAGGGAGAGATGGATGTTGCCGAGGACGTACTTGTCGTCGGTCGCCCCGGCGAACACGGTCTTGCCGAGCTTGGCCTTGACGTCGACACCGCCGAAGGTGTCCCGCAGGATGCCGCTGTCGAAGAACTGGTCGGAGGTGTAGGTGCCGGCGGCGATCTCCTTGAAGTGGGAGCGGATCATGGTGGTGCCGAGGAACGTGGAGAGTTCCGAGTCGGCGTTGCCGTGCACCCCGGTCAGCGGGCGCAGCGCCCGTCCGGCGCTCTCCACTCCGCTGCTGTCGAGGTAGTAGATCCCGGCCTGGCGAAGCACCGACACCGGCGGCGAGGCGACCGCCTTGCCGGGTTCGCTGAGGTCGCCGAGCGGCAGCACCATCGCCGTCGACGCCTGGTTCGGCAGCCGGATCGGATCGGGGTTGCGGGCCCCGGCGTTGGCCAGGCTCTGGAGGCCGCTGTGCTCGAACTCCAGGGTGACGGTGTAGTTGTCGTACAGCCGGTGCTTGTGCAGGACGCCCGGGAACTCCATCAGCTCCGGGCGGTTCTGGAGGTGGGAGACGGTCTGGCTCGCGCCCACCTGGCGGAAGAGGTCGAGGCCGAGACCGGCGCTGAGCAGCCGTTTGAAGGCGGCGCTGATCCGCAGCGAGAGCGAGATCCGCTTGCTGCCGCCGTTGGACTGCGAGGCGGAGCCCATGCCCATGGCCAGATTGACCGCGTGGTACTTGTCGGTGGTGCCCAGGAACTGCGGGTCCGTGCCCGAGGGGGCCGCCTTCACGATGATCCGGACCGCGTCGACATCCAGGTTGACCCCGAGCCCGCCGCGCGGCTTGGAGAGGGTGATGACCATCCCGGACTGCCGGATCTGGTCGAAGTGGGACTCCAGGCCCTGCGCCGAGATGTACTTGTCGATCAGTTCGGTGTTGGTGATCTGGCTGTCCAGGCCCAGCTTGTTGGCGAGCCAGCGCACCCCGCGCAGCGGACGCCGGGTGTCGTGGCCGGCCGTGCCGGGCAGCGGCACCACGAACCCGTGCTCGGCGAGGACCTCGTTGATCCGGGTCTTCATCTCCTGGACGGTGTTGTCGTCGACCTGCACCAGGCCCATGCCGATGCCCTTGCCCTCCGCGACATGCGGGGGCAGTTCGGGCTCCGGGGCGTTGGGGTCCTTCTGGTCCCTGGCCTCCAGCAGATCGTCACTGAAGGGCACCTGACGGGCCTCGGTGGGGTCGTCCGGGTTGTCGGTGACGTTCGTGACGTTCTCGTCCAGCGCGGACTCGTCCACGGAGAAGCCGGTGGCGAGGGCGTCGGGCTCGGGCAGCCGCAGCAGGCCCCGGCTCGGCAGCCAGCCGGTCATCGCCGGTTCCTTGCCGGGCACCCACACCTCGGCCGCCATCACGAACTCGGTCTCATAGCCGGTGGTACGGCCCGCGAAGCGCGGGACGCTGACCCAGAGACCGGCCCGGGAGGCGCTGACGGTGTCGCTGTTGCCCCAGGTCATCGCGAGGGTGGCACTGGCGTTGACATGGAGGTCGGGGGTGTCCAGCGGCAGCGGCATCAGATCGGCGGTGACATTGGCGAAGGTGACGGTGCTGGAGTGGGAGACGGTGTGGCTGCCGCCGGTGCCGTCGATCGCGGTCCGGACGTTCTCGATGTGCGCCTTGTCCGAGGTCTCGCCGACCCGGACGTCCCCGGGGCGGCGTACGGCGTGCACCCGGACCATCGCCCCGGTGTGGCCGTCGGCGCCCTTGAGGCTGAAGGTGTACCCGTCGTTGACGGCCCGGTCGAGCTGGGCGTCCGTCGTCCACAGCTTCTGGAGCAGTTCGTCGCGGGCGGAGCTGCCGATCGCGGTGTCGAAGCCCTGGCTCTTCAGGGTCGCCGTCACCGAGTCGAACAGGGCGGGCATCCCGGTGAGCCCGGAGGCGAAGAAGTACGACGGCAGCCGGTCCCCGCGCACCTGGTCGCCGGTGGCCCGCACCTGCTGCGGCGCGGTGCCGAGATAGTGCTCGGGCACCCAGAGCTGGAGCCGCTCCGAGGAGGTGGAGTGCACGGGGGTGGGCGGGATGTCCCGCCACTGCCGGTCGGGGTCGGTGCGCATCTTCAGCGACCAGTTGGGCTCGTACGAGAGCAGCCTGCCCTCGGTGCGGTTGTCCTCGACGTGGCCGCGCTCGGCGTCACCGATGCGGTTGGTGGAGCGGCTGGAGGCGTTCGCCGTGCCGGACACCCCGATCCCGCCGCGCAGCACATTGAGCGGGCCCGAGCCGACCCCGAGGCCGTAGGACAGGGCCGCGTTGCCGCGCAGCGCGCTGGTCGGGCCGCTGTGGCTGCGGCTGTCGGCGCCGATCGCGAAGGCGCCGGTGGTGTTCTGGTTGTTGACGAACGAGGGCCGCGCCTCGGGGCGCGGGTCGGTCATCGGGAGGGGACCGGTGGGCGCGGCGGGGTCGGCCTCCTCGGGGGCGGCGGCGTCGGCGCCGCTCTCGTCCTCCTCCGGGATCGTCGGCAGCGCGGGATCCATGCCGCGGCCCCGCGCCGAGGGGCCGTCGTGGGAGCCCTCCGGGTCCAGTACCTCGCGCGGATCCGTCGGGTCGAGCGAGACCAGCACCTCGACGGGGCCGAGCGGCACCAGCAGACCGCCGTCGGCGCGGTCGCCGTGACCGGCCACCATGAACCGGTAGTTGCTCAGCAGCCGCTGCTCCAGCAGGGCCCACTTCCGCTCCGGGACGGTCACGCCCTCGTCGGCGGCCATCTGCCGGAGCTGGGCGAGGACGTCGTTCACCCGGGGCACCCCGGCCCGGGGGATGCCGATGGACCGCACCGCCGGGTGGGCGTCGACGACGGCTCCGAGACCGGGGATGTCCTTCGGCGGGACGGGGGGCGGGAGCGGGGGCAGCGGGGGCTCGCCGTCGGGGTCGTTCGGGTCGTCGGGGGCGCCGGGGGCGTTCCGGTCGTCGGGGGCGGGGGCCGGGGGTGCCTGGGGGGCGTCCTCGGTGTCGTCGTGGGCGGGGGCCGGGGGGACGTGGTCGTCGTCGTGAGCGGGGGCCGGAGGCGTGGCGTCGTCCTCCTCCGGGATGGTCGGGAGGCGGCTGTCGTCGGGGGCGGGGGTCGCGGGGGCGTCCTGGCCCGCCTCCGGGATCGGCGGGAGGGGCTTCTGATCCGTGCCGGGGGCGTCACCCTGCCCGGGGCCGGGCTCAGTGTCCGACGGGTCCGGGTCCGGGCCGGGGTAGGGGAGCCTGCCGCCGCCCGTGCCGGGGCCACGGCCGCCGCCGTCCGGGCCGGGGCCGGGACCGCGGCCCCGGCCGTCGTCGTCCGGTCGGGCCCCGGCGTCCGCGGTGGCGGCGGCCGGGGTCGTGCCGGGCAGGGGCGCGGCGGTGGTGACCGTCCGGACCGGCGGGTCGCCGAAGTCGCGGTCCAGGCCCAGCGCCAGGTCCAGGAAGTTGCCGTGGCTGCCCCCGGCGGTCAGCTCGGGGAACTGCCAGCCGCTCTCGCCGAGCAGCCGCAGATCCTCCGGCGGGTCGAGGAGGCGGCCCCGGGCGTCGACCTCCATCGTGCGGAACGGCCCGATCCGGCGGACCTCGGAGGTGCGCACCGGGGTACCGGCGGTGTCGGTCCAGCGGATGCCGGTCCCGGTGTTCTCGGCGAACAGGGGGCGGCCGTCGTAGCCCTGGTGCCCGGCGAGGACCAGGGCGCGGGCGCCCGTGCCGGCCTCGGTGAGCCGGTTGACCAGCCCGATCAGCTCCCGCCGCACCGGTCCCTCGGAGGGCTGCACGGCGTGCGAGGCGATCAGCCGGGGCAGCACGCGGGAGTCGGCGAGGAAGTCGAGGTCGAGGAGCGCCTCGCGCAGCTCGCCGGTGTACTCGTCACGGGCCAGCGTCCGCACCAGTTCCAGGGCCTCCCGGGCGTTCGTGACCGTCTGGGCGGGCAGTCCGGCGCGCTCCCAGGCCGGGTCGCCCTGCTGCTGGACACCGGAGACGAACACCGCCCGTGCGAACAGCTCCGGCAGGCTCGGGTGGATCTCCGCGAGCCGGTCGTCGATCGCGGTCCGCACGCCGTCCTCGAAGCTCTGGTCGCGCATCCAGGCCGAGCGGCGGATCTGGTCGATGTCGGCCTCGTCCATGTCCAGATCGCCCGCGATCTGGTGCAGGGCGGCCGGCATGGTCCAGCTCCGCTGGGAGCCGTCGGGGGTGAGCACCGGGACCGCGAACTCGTCGCGGGGGTCGGAGACATAGGTGTAGCCGTCGGGGTCGGCCCAGTGCTGCTCCCTGCCGCCGTCGGGGAAGGTGACGTCCATCCGGACCGGCACACCGAGGTGGTGGGCGAGACCGCGGGCGAGTTCGTCGGGCGGGGTCAGCAGATGCTCCCGGGCGCCCGGCGGGACCGGCGCGACGGGGTCGCCCGTGAGGGCGGCGCGGAACTCGGCGACCCGGACGGCGATCTCGGCGACGGCCCGCTCCCGGCCCCCGGCACCACGGGTGAAGGCGTCCGGGTCGCGGATGCCGTCGGCGACCCGGTTGAGGAAGCGCTGGGCCGCCCGCTGGGTCTCCACGTCCCGGTCGTCGTGGTTGCCCCGGGCGAGGGCCAGGTCGCGGCCGGTGGTGCGCAGCGCCCACCCGAGCCGGTCGCGCAGGGCCTCCCGCTCCACGGCGCCGGTGTCGAACCGCAGGACCGCCGCCCGCAGCGGGGTGCCGTCGCCCTCGGCGCGGATCGCCCGCGCGACCCCTTCGGGGACCCGCTCGCCCGACGCGCCCGGGGTGTCGCCGTACTCGGCGAGCAGCCGGGGCACATCGAAGGAGCGGGCGCTGTCCAGGGCCCGCCAGTCGGTGTCCGGCAGGGCCCGGCCGCCCTCGGCCTCCATCCGGGCCCGCAGTTCGGCGACCTGGTCGGTGAACATATGGACGTAGACCCGGCCGGTGAAACGCTCGCTGACATGGGTGCCGGCCGCCTTGGGCGTCAGCCGGTAGATCCGGTGCTGCTCGCGGTCGCCGGTGAGCTGGTACTGGCCGGTCAGCTCCACGAGCTGGACCTCGCCCTGCTGCTTGACGTGCTCCTCGTGCCGGTAGTTCTCGTTGGGCGCGGTGCCCGCGTTGCTGCCGGTGCCGCGGGACTGGCTGCTGTCGCCGGAGCTGCCGTAGGGCGGGATGGGGCGGCCGTCGTGGGTGGTGGCCGGGTCGTGGGCGGTGAGGTCGCCGGAGCCGCTCATGCTGAGCGAGCCGCCGACCCGCCAGGCGTCGGTGCTGGCGGTGTGCGAGGTGCCGCTCTGGTGCTTGGTGTAGCGGCCGGTGCCGCTGCCGTCGACGGTGCCGAGGACCTTGAGGCCGGTCAGGCGGCCGGACATGGACACGGTGGCCCGGTCGCCGGAGCGGCCGGACACATGCAGGTTCCGGGCCATCACATAGTTCTTGCCAGCCGACGCCTCCAGCAGATGGTTGGCGAGCTGGCTGCGGCTGAACAACTGCTCGAAGATGGGGCCGTTGTGGACCTTGGAGCCGTCCGCGTCGGAGGTAAAGAGCTTCTGGTAGAAGGAGCGGGCGACGGTCAGCGCCTCGTCCATGACCACCCCGGCGACATAGGAGTCGCCGGGCAGTTCGGGCAGCTCGCGCAGATCGGGCACGGTCTGCGGCTCCTCCTCGGAGGGCCGGAACTCGCCGAGACCGCGCGGGATCTGCACCCGGATCTTGCCGGTGGCGGTGGCGGTCTGCGGGGCGACGCGGTGCTCGGCGTCGAGATTGCGGTACCAGCCCATCAGCAGGTTGTTGATGGACCGGCCCGCCATGTCGAGGCGGCGCACGGACACCTGCATGGTGTGGTCGTACTCGACCTCGTAGTGGCCGTCCCAGGCGTAGGTGGTCATCTCGGTGACGGCGTTCTCGGAGCGGTTGATGCCCCGGTGGCGGCCCTCGCCGAGGGTCAGGTTGGTCTGGTCGTGGTTGTTGGGGATGCCGCCGCCGAGCTTGCCGGTGAGGGTCTGGGCACTGTCGCGGGAGCGGGAGGCGGAGCGGCCGGTGTAGTTGTGGCTGTAGTTCTCGATACCGGTGTTGGGGCGGAAGGCGAGCAGTTTGGGCTTGCCGTGCAGGAAGTCGGAGAGCCGGATCTCCACGATGTCGGAGAGCCCCCAGCCGACCGGGTTGACCAGGTAGAAGGTCTGCCCGTGGACGGACATGAAGTTTTTCCAGAACGCGATGTCGCGGCCCGGCCCGAAGAGCGCCTCCATGGCGTTGCGCCCGCCCTGGAGCCGGCCGATCCGGCGGCCGTCGCCGGTCCACATCTCGGGTTCCTTCGCCAGCAGTCCGGGCGCGGCGGCCTCCACCTGCTCGCGGATCAGGTCGAGGGTGGTGCGGTCCTCGTCGTAGGTGACCCGGGTGATGCCGCTGTGGCCGAGGACCTTGGCGCCGGGTTCGTCGGTGGTGAGGGTCGGGGGGAGGCTCAGCTCGGTGATGTCGGCGCCGGGGGCGGGCAGGGGTGCCAGTCCGAAGGCGTCCGTGAAGCGCTGCCGGATGTCGGCGTCGAGGATGCTGAGCGCCCCGGCGCGGTGCAGGTCGGCCACCATGGCGGCCATCTCGGGCCGGGAGTGGTCGAGTTGCTTGGGCTGCGCGGCGAGGCTGTCCTCGGTGGTCTCCTGGCTCCAGCGGGTCAGGACGGCGGCCACGATGTCGCCGCTGAAGCGGGCCTTGCCGGACATCCAGTTGTTCATGGCCTCGACGAGCTGGCTGCTGGCCACCGGCACGGTGCCGTTGCCGTACTCCTCCAGGGCGAGCGGTTCCGGCAGCAGGAACAGCATCTCGCGGCCCGCGACGGTCTCCGAGTGGGAGGCGTGGGAGTCGGGGAGCAGCTTGGCCTGCTTCTCCAGCCGGCTGTGCACCTCGAAGTCGACGGGCACACGGAAGGCGTAGGCGCGGTTGAAGTCGAGCTGGATGCGCTCCAGGCCGCCGGTGCGGCCGTCGCCGGTGGACTTGTTCCACTGGAGGGTGCGGCCCGCGTCCACCCCGCCCTGGAGGTGGCTGAATGCGGCGTCGTCGACGGGGCCCCCGACGGTGGCGTCGAACTGGGTGAAGCGGACGCCCATGGAGTTGTTGTTGGAGGTGTTCGTCTGGTCCAGGCTGAGGTTGATCTTGCCGATGACGAACTTGTCGTCGGTGGCACCGGCGAACCGGGCCACCCTCGGCACCGCGCGGACACCGACCGAGGCGAAGGTGTCGCGGAGGATCCCGGAGTCGAAGAACTGGTCGGAGGTGTAGGAGTTGTGGGCCATCTCCGCGAGGAAGGAGCGGGTCATGATGGTGCTGGTGAAGGTGGACAGCTCGGCGTCCGCGTTGCCCTGCGGGCCGGTGAGCGGGCCGAGGACCCGGGTGGCGGCCTCGCGGATGCCGGAGGCGTCCAGGTAGTGGACGACCGCCCGGTCCAGGACGGACGGCGGGAGATCGACGCCGGTGCTGCGGCCGGGGTCGGTGGCGTGGCCGAGCGGCGGCAGATAGACCAGTGACTCGCCGGTCTGCCGGATCGGCTGGGGGTCGCGCGTGCCGGGCCTGATCTCGCCCTGGAGGCCGCTGTGCTGGAACTCCAGAGTGACGCTGTAGTCGTCGACCATGCGGTACTTGTGCAGGATGCCCGGGTACTCCAGGAGTTCGGGCCGGTTGTGCAGATGCGAGGCGCTCTGGCTGGCGCCGATCTGGCGGAACGCGCTGACCCCGGCGCCGCCGCCGACCAGCCGCTGGAAGCTGACGCTGCCGTTCACGCCCAGGGTGGCGCGGGTGCTGCCGCTGCTGCTGTTCCCGGCGGAGCCCATGCCCATGGCCAGGTTGACGGCGTGGTAGTTCTCGGTGGTGCCCTCGTAGCCGGCCAGCCGGGCGCCGTCGGCGCGGACGGTGACCCGGACCATGTCGGTGTCGAAGTTGATGCCGAGGGCGCCGTGCGGCTTGTGCAGGGTGAAGACCATGCCGGTCTGGCGGATCTGGTCGTAGAACGACTCGAAGCCCTGCCGGGAGAAGTACTTGGCGACGATCTCGGCGTTGGCGATCTGCCGGTCGACCGTGTTGCGGTTCGCCGCCCAAGGGGTGCCCGGGATCACCTGGCCGGTGGCGTCCAGGGCCATCGGCGGGAGCAGGAAGCCCTGCTCGACCAGCCGGTCCACGACCTGGCGGCGCAGGGCGGCGACGGTGGTGTCCTGGACGTCGACCAGGCCCATGCCGATGCCCTTGCCCGCCAGCACGAACGAGGGCGGGGTGCTGAACGGCGAGTTCGCGTCCAGCTTGTCCTTGGACTTCAGCATGCCGGCGCTGTAGGGCACGGTTCCGGGGCGGTTGCCGCCGGCGGGATCGGGGACGACGGTACGGGGGTCCTTCAGCGCGTTCTCGTCCACCAGCAGATCGAACCGGGCGGCGTCCTCCTCGGGCACCCGGAGCAGACCGCGGCTGGGCACCGGGCCGGTGGTGACCACCTGCTTGCCGGGGACGGCCACATCGGCGCTCAGCCGGAACTCCATCTCGTGCCCGCTGGTCCGGCCGGTGTAGCGCGGTACGTCGACCCAGAGCCCGGCGCGGCTGGCGCTGACGGTGTTCGAGCTGGACCAGTTCACCGAGAGGGCGGCGCTCGCGCCCACGTGCAGCGCGGGCTGGGCCAGCGGCTCGGGCACCAGATCGGCGCTGAAGCTGGCCAGGGTGAGGGTGCTGGACTGGGAGAGGGTGTGGCTGCCGCCGGTGCCGTCGATCGCGGTCCGGACGTTCTCCACATGGGCCTTGGAGGAGGTCCGGCCGACCCGGCCGTCACTGCCGACCCGGTCGGCGCGCAGCCGGATCACCGCGGCGGCGTGCAGATCGCTGCCCTTGACGCTGAAGGTGTAGCCGTCCTGGTTGACGGCCTTGTCGAGCTGGGCGTCGAGGGTCCAGATCTTCTGCCGCAGTTCGTCGCGGCCGGGGCTGCCGAACGGCAGGTCGATGTTCTGCTGCTTCAGCGCGGCCAGCACCGAGTCGAACAGCCCGGACAGGTTGGTGAGCCCGGAGGCGAAGAAGTACGCGGGCAGCCCGTCCCTGTTGACGTCGGTGCCGACGGCCCTGACCTGGGTGGGGGCGGTGGCGAGATAGTGCTCGGGCATCCACAGCAGCAGGCTCTCGGGGGAGGTGCTGGTGTCCGGCACGGACGGGGTGATCGTGCTCCAGGGCCGGTTGCCGTCGGTGCGCAGCTTCAGCGACCAGTTGGGCTTGAGGGAGAGGAGCCGGGAGTCGGCCCGGGTGTCCTCGACATGACCGGCCTCGGCGTCCCCGATCCGGTTGGTGGAGCGGCTGGAGACATTGGCGGCGCCGGAGACCCCGATGCCCGCCCGGACCGCGTTCAGCGGGCCGACGCCCACCCCGATGCCGAACGACACGGCGGCGTTGCCCCGCAGCGCGCTGGTCGGGCCGCTGTGGCTCTGGCTCTCGGCGCCGATGGCGAAGTTGCCCTTGATGGTCTCGTTGGAGTGGAAGCGGGCCCCGTCGGGATCGCGGGGGTCGGTGAGGGGCTTGGGGCCGGGGTAGTCCGTCGCGGCGGCGTCCGCCTCCGAGTCCGACTCCGACTCCGAGTCCTCGGGGATGGGTTCCAGGGTCGAGTCCGCCCGCCGCGAGGGCGCGGGCAGTCCGCTGCCGGTGACGGGGGGACGGTCGTAGACCCCCTCCGGGCCCCGCACCTGGTGGGCGTCGGTCGGGTCGAGGGAGATCAGCAGTTCGGCGCCGTCGTCCAGCGGTACCAGCAGTCCGCCGTTGGTGAAGGCGTCGTGGCCCTCGATCAGATAGCGGTAGTTGCTGAGCAGCCGCTGCGGCAGGGCGCCGAGGGTGTCCTCGGAGACGGTGACCCCGGCCTGGTCGAGCAGGTCGCGCACCAGCGCCACCACCTCGGGCATGTGCGGGAGCCCGGCCCGGGGGACGCCCATGGCGCGGGCTCCGGGGTGGAGGGGGACGGCGTCGGTGAGGACGGCGACCGGCGGGGTCGGCACGGGCGGGGGCGAGGGCGGCGGATCGAAGGTGCCGTCGGTGGTGTCGAGGGCGTCGGTGCCGGTGGTGGGGTCGGGGTCCGGTACGGGGTCGCGGACGGTGGAGGGGCCGGGGGTCGACTGGGGGGTGGGGTCCAGGGGCCGGGTGCCGGTGGTGGGGTCGGCGGTGGGGTCGGCGGTCGTGGTGATCGGGCCGAGGGCCTGGCGCCAGTAGTCGGACATGCCGTCGCCGAGGGCCGAGCCGACGAGGTGGCGCACCTCGGGGGAGAGCATCCCCAGCTCCGGCGGTGCGTCGAGCAGGCCGCCCCGTCCGTCCGACGCCAGCGAGCGGAACGTCTCCAGGGCCCGCAGGTCCGACTCCGGTACCCGGTCGCCGCTGGGGTCGGACCACCGGATGCTGCCGCCGGCCGATTCCCCGAACACCACGGGGGATTCCGGACGGCCGGTGAGGACGGCGACCCGGGCGTTGTCGTCGGCCAGGGAGAGGCGTTCGGTCAGCGCGTCCAGGGCGCCGGGACCGCTGTGCTCCCGGACGGCGGCCTCCCTCAGCAGCGCGTCGAACGCGTCATCGTCCACCAGGGACCGGATGTCCTGCACGGCGACCGGCGACCCGGTCCGCGCCGGATCCTGCGTCCGGTCGTCCGCCGACGCCGGGTCCTGCGCCGACTCCTCCCCCGGGTCCTCCACCTGGTCCCGGGCCTGGCCCTGCGCCTGGTCCCGGTCCGGTGTCTCCAGCAACTGCCGGACGAGGGTCAGCGCCCTGTCCGCGTCCGACGCCGACCGCCGCAACCGGGCCGGCGGCAGCTCGGCCAGCGCGCTGGGTGCGAACCCGGCGGTCAGGAACTCCGCCCGGCGGACCAGGACGGGCAGGTCCGGGTCGATGGCGGCGAGCCGGGCGTCGACCTCGGCCCGCACCGCCTGCTCGAAGGTCTGCCCGGACTGCCACGCGGTGTGGAAGTGGGTGACCAGACGCCCGTGGTCGACGCCTGCGTGCCCGGCCAGGTTCGCCAGCGTGTCCGGCATCGGCCAGCTCTGGCGGACCCCGTCCGGGGTGGTCAGCGGGACGGCACCCGTGGTGCGCGGGTCGGTGGCGTAGACATAGCCGTCGCCCTGGGCCCACAGCCGGGTGGAGGAGCCGTCGGGCAGGGTGACGTCCAGGCGGACCGGGGCGCGCAGTTCATGGGCGATGTCGCGGAGCAGCGCCTGCGGGGACAGGGTCAGGAAGCGGGACGGGTCGCGCACCGGGGTGGCGTCCGGGTTCCCGGCGGTCAGCCCGGCGTGGATCACGCGGACCTCGTCGGCGAGCGCGTCGAACCGCTCGTCCAGGGTGCCGCGCCCCCTGAGCAGCGTCTCCGGCCGGTCGAGCCGGGCTTCATAGGTGCGCAGGAAACGGGTGGCCCGGCCCGCGGTGGCGGGGTCGATGTTCTGCTCGTCCAGGGCCTGGCGGACGGTGTTCAGCGCCCACTCGATCTGGGCCCGGGCCACCTGCCGGGCGTCGAACCGCAGCACGGCCCCGTTCGTCGGGCCGTCCTGCTGGGCGCGGATCGCCTGGGCCACGCCCCGGGCGGCCCGGTCGGTGGTGACCCCGGGGGTGGTGGCGTACTGGGCGAGCAGGGCCGGCAGGTCGACGGCGGGGGCGCGGCGCAAGGCCCGCCAGTCGGTGGCCGGGGGGATGAGCTGCTGGTCGTCCATGCGGGCCCGGAGTTCGGCGATCTCGCCCTCGAAGAGATGGAGGTAGACATCGCCGGTGAACCGGTCGCTGTGGTGGGTGCCGACCCGCTCGGGCTTGCTGCTGTAGAAGTGGTGGTCGTAGCGCTCGCCGGTCAGCTCGAACTGGCCGGTGACCCGGACCACCTGGATCTCGCCGGTCTGCTTGGCGTGCTGCTCGTTGCGGTAGTTCTCCGGGTGGGACACGCCGAGGTTGCCGCCGGTGACCCGGGACTGGCTGGTGTCGCCGGTGCCGGAGTAGGGCGGGATGGGGCGGCCGTCGCCGTTGACCGCGGGGTCGTGGGTGGCGAGGGTGCCGGAGCCGTTGGCGCTGAAGGTGGCGGAGGGCAGGGTGCGGTCGTCGCTGGCGCTGTGGGACGTACCGCTCTGGTGCTTGGAGTAGCGGCCGATGCCGCTGCCCTCGACGGAGCCGATGATCTCCAGGCCGGTCAGGCGGCCGGTCATGGAGAGGGTGGCGCGCTGGCTCTCGCGGCCGGAGATGTGGAAGTTGTCGGCCATGACATAGGTCTTGCCGGCCGTCGCCTCCAGCAGATGGTTGGTGAGCTGACTGCGTCCGAACAACTGCTCGAAGATGGGGCTGTTGCGGACCGTGGTGCCGTCGGCGTCCGGGCCGAACATGTCGACCATGAGGCGGCGGGCGACCGGCAGCGCCTCGTCCATGACGACCCCGGTGACATAGGTGTCGCCGGGCAGCTCCGGCACCTCGCGCAGATCGCGGGAGGACGGCAGCCCGGGACCCTGCCAGGACTTGAACTCGGCGAGCCCGCGCGGGATCTGGAGGTCGATGTGGCCGGTCGCGGAGTCGGTGAGGGTGGTGGAGCGGTCGAGGTCGAGGTTGCGGTACCAGCCGAGCAGCATGTTGTTCAGCGGCCGGCCGGCCATGTCGAGACGGCCGACGGCCGCCTCCAGCCGGTGCTTGAAGCGGACGTCGTAGCGGCCGTCCCAGGCGTAGGCCGTCATCTCGGTGACAGCGTTCTCGGAGCGGTTGACCCCGCGGTGCTGCCCCTGGCCCAGACCCACGTTGAGCTGGTCGTGGTTCTGGGCGATCCCGCCGCCGACCTTGGCGGTGACGGAGTTGGTGACATCGGCCGACCCGGCGGTCCAGCGGCCGAAGTAGGCGTGGCTGTAGTCCTCGGTGCCGGTGTCGGGGCGGAAGCCCAGCAGTTGGGGATCGCCGCTGAGGATGTCGGAGATCCGGATCACCACGATGTGGGTGAGACCCCAGCCCACCGGGTTGACCAGATAGAAGACCTGGCCGTGGGTGGAGAGGAAGTTGTCCCAGAAGGCGATGTCCCGGCCCGGGGCCAGCAGCGCCTGGAGGGTGTTGATGCCACCGTTCAGACGGCCGACCTTGTGCTCACCGTCGCCCACCCACAGCTCGGGGTTCTTGGCGAGCAGTCCGGGCGAGACCCGCTCGACGAGGTCGAGCACCAGGTCGAGCGTGGTGCGTCCGTCGTCGTAGGTGACCCGGGTGATGCCGCTGTGGCCGAGGATCCGGCCGCCGGGTTCCTCGCTCAGCAGATAGGGCGGCAGGCTGAGGGTGGTGGCCTCCTCGGCGGGGGCCTTCAGGTTGCGGCCCGTGCGGGAGGCGAAATCGTCCCTGACGGCCTGGTCGCGGACGGGCAGCGCGCCGACCCGGTGCAGCCCGGTCAGCAGCCGGTCCAGGCTCCGGCGGTCCTTCTCCAGCGGGCTGGTGAGGGCGGCCACCTCGGCGTCGGTGCTCTCCCGGCTCCAGCGGTTCAGCACGGCGGCGACGATGTCGCCCTCCAGCCGGAGGTCACCGGCCACCCAGCGGTTCATGACATCGGCGAGCTGCGCGTCCGGTAGCGGCACATTGCCCTTGCCGTACTCCTCCAGCGCCACCGGTTCGGGCAGCAGGAACAGCATCTTGCGCGGGTCGACCTGCTGGGCGTCGCCGGTCTGGGAGTCCGGGACGAGCTTGGCCCGGTGCTCCAGCGTGCTGCGCACGGTGAAGTCGACGGTCGTCTCGAAGGCGTAGGCCCGGTTGAAGTCGAGCTGGATGCGCTCCAGGCCGCCGGTGCGGCCGTTGCCTGCGGAGTCGTTCCACTGGTAGGTGCGGCCCGCGTCCACGCCGCCCTGGATGTGGCCGACCCCGGCCCCGTCGGTGGCGCCGCCCACGGTGACGTCGAGGGGGGCGATCCGGAAGCCCCGGGAGTCGTTGTGGGCGGTGTTCGTCTGGTCCAGGGTGAGGTTGATCTTGCCGATGACGAACTTGTCGGGGGTCGCGCCCGCGAACTTCGCCGGGCCCAGCGCCGCCCGGACATCGACCCCGGCCAGGGTGTCCCGGACGAACCCGGGCTCGAAGAACTGGTCCGAGGTGTAGCCGTGGTGGGCGATCTCGGTGAGGAAGGAGCGGAGCATGGTGGTGCCGGTGAAGGTGGTCAGCTCCGCGTCCGCGTTGCCCTGGGGGCCGGTCAGCGGGGTGAGGATGCGGGTGGCTGCCTCCCGGACGCCGGTGGCGTCCAGGTAGTAGATCGCCGCCTGGTCCAGGACCTCCGCGGGCACCGGGCGGCCGTTGCCCTTGCCGGGGTCGCTGGTGTCGCCGAGCGGCGGGATGTAGACCACCGAGGGCTGGTGCTCCAGCCGGTACGGCTCGGGGTCGCGGGTGCCCGGCCGGAGGTCGCCCTGGAGTCCGGAGTGCTGGAACTCCATGGTGACCGTGTAGGTGTCGAGGAGCTGGTGCTTGTGCAGGGTGCCCGGGTACTCCAGGAGTTCGGGCCGGTTGTGCAGATGCGAGGCGCCCTGGCTCGCGCCGGACTGGAGGAATCCCTGCGCGCTGAGCCCGCCGCCGAGGAGCTGCCGGATGCCGAAGCTGACGCTCACCCCGAGCGAGGCCCGGGTGCCGCCGCTGCTGCTCTGCCCGGCGGAGCCCATGCCCATGGCCAGGTTGACCGCGTGGTAGTCCTCGGTGCTGCCCAGGTAGTTGGTGGGGCCGGGGGCACGCTCGGCCCGGATGGTGATCTTCACCGCGTCGACGTCCAGGTTGAGCCCGAAGATCCCCTTCGGCTTGAAGAGGTGGAACACCAGACCGGTCTGCCGGATCTGGTCGAAGTACGACTCCAGGCCCTGGCGCGAGAGGTACTTGTCGACGATCTCGGTGTTGAGGACCTGCCGGTCCAGGGTGCTGCGGTTGCCGTACCAGGGGGTGCCGGGCAGGGGCCGCCCCCCGTCGGCGCGGTCCGGCGGCGGGGGCACGAAACCGTAGCGGGCCAGCTCTCGGAAGATGTGGTCGCGCAGATCGCGGACGGTGCTCTCCTCGACGTCGACCAGGCCCATGCCGATGCCCTTGCCGTCCGCGACATGCTCGGGCAGCCGGGCGTGCGGCGAGAACAGGTCGCGGTCGTCGTCGTTGAGCAGCAGACCGGGCCGGTAGTCCACGGTCCCGACCGACGCGGTGCCGGGCGCGTTGAGCCAGATGTCGTCCGGGTCCTTCACCGCGGTGGCGTCGACCTGGAGCCCGGCCTCCAGGGCCGCGGGCTGCGGCACCCGGATCAGCCCCTGGCTGATCTCGACATCGGTCGTGACGAGCGGCTTGCCGGGGACCATCACATCCGCGGTGAGCAGGAACGCCATGTCGTGGCCGCTGGTGGGGCCGGTGTACCGGGGCACGTCCACCCACAGCCCGGCCCGGCTGGCGCTGACCGTGTCCGAGTTGGACCAGGACATGCCGAGCGAGGCCCCGGCGAAGGCGTGCAGCAGCGGCTGGGTGAAGGGCAGCGGCACCAGGTCGGCGGTCACACTGGCGAGGGTGAGGGTGCTGGAGTGCGAGACGGTGTGGCTGCCGCCGGTCCCGTCGATCGCGGTCCGGACGTTCTCCACATGCGCGAACGCGGAGGTCTCCCCCACCCGGGTGTCCCCCGGCTGGCGCACGGCGTGCAGCCGGATCACGGCCGACATCCGGCCCCGGTCGTCGGTGAGGGTGAAGACATAACCGCCGTCGTTGACGGCCTTGTCGAGCCGGGCGTCGAGATTCCACAGCTTCTGGAGCAGTTCGTTGCGTCCGGCACTGCCGATCTTCAGGGTGACGCCCTGCTGCTTCAGCGCCCCGGCCAGCGAGTCGAACATGGCCGGCAGACCAGTGAGCCCGGAGGCGTAGTAGTACGACGGGATCCGGGTGTCGAGGATGTCGCCGGTGGCCCTGATCTGGCCGGGCGCCCGGCCGAGATAGTGCTCGGGCACCCAGAGCTGGAGCCGGTCCGGGGATCCGTCGGTGTCCACGTCGACCGGGGTGATCCCGCTCCAGCGCCGGTCGGGGTCGGTCCGCAGCCGCAGCGACCAGTCCGCGCCGAAGGAGACGAGCCGGGAGTCGGCCCGGGTGTCCTCGACATGACCGGCCTCCGCGTCCCCGATCTGGTTGGTGGAGCGGCTGGAGGCGTTGGCGGTGCCGGAGATCCCGGCGCCGACCCGGAGCGCGTTCAGCGGGCCGACGCCGACGCCGATCCCGGCCGCGAAGGAGAGGTTGCCGCGCAGGGCGCCGGTCGGGCCGCTGTGGCTGACGCTGTTGGCGCCGATGTGGAAGGAGCCGTTGATGCCCTCGCCGCCCTTGAACCGCTCCCGCTGCGGATCCCGCGCGGGGATCAGGGGCGCGACGTTCGGCGGTGAGGCCGGACCGCGCGGCTCGGGCTCCTGCTCCGGGATCGTCTCCAGCGAGGGGCTCTTCCACTCACTGGCGAGCCGGTAGGCGGGCAGCGCGACGGTGCTCACGACGTTGGGCCGGTCGAACGACGCCTCCGGGTCGAGGGTCTCGCGGGCGTCCACCGGGTTCAGCGTGACCAGCAGCTCGGCGCCGGGCCCCAGCGGCACCATCAGACCGCCGTCGCCGAGGGCGGCGTCACGCGGCACGAGATAGCGGTAGTTGCTCAGCAGCCGCTGCGGCAGCGCGCCGAGGGTGTCCTCGGAGACGGTCACCCCGGCGTCCTCCAGCAGCGCCCGCACCTGGGCGAGCACGGCGGGCATGTGCGGGAGCCCGGCCCGCGGGATGCCGATGCTGCGGGCCGCGTCGGGGACGTCGACGGGGGCGCCGAGACCGTGCGGGACGGGGGCCGGGGTCGGGGGTGGCGGCGGGGGCGGGCTCTGGTCGGAGTCGGAGGGGAGGGTCTGCTCGTCGTCGTCCGTGCCGGGCAGCGGGGCCGGGTCGTCCTCGGCGGGGGTCTCCCGGGCCACTTCCTCGACGGACATGCCGTCGTCGGGGCGGCGGATCGGGGCGAGGGGGATGCCGTCCTCGTCGGAGGCGTGCCAGTCGTCGTCGGGGGTGGGGGACGGGACTCGGTCGGGGGCAGGGGGTGAGGCGGGGGTGGGGTCCGGGTCCGGTTCCGGGGCCGGGGCGGGGGTCGGGTCCGGTTCGGGGGTCGGGTCCGGGGCGGGGGCGGGGTCCGGTTCGGGGGTCGCGAGGGTGTCGGGGGCGGGTTCTGCGGGGTTGGTGGTGGCGGAGTCGGTGGTGGCGGTGGTGACGGGGTCGGTGGTCGCGGGGTCGGTGGTCGCGGGGGCAGTCGTGACGGGGTCGTTCGAGGGGAGGTCGTTCGGGATGGGGGCGGGGCTGCCGGTGTCGGTGGGGGTGGCGCTGTCGTGCCCGTCCCCGGAGAGGTCCTCGCCGTCGCTGACGTCGGCGTCGTTCCCCGAGTCCTCGGCGAGGGTGGGGACCGCCTCGGGGGTCCGGGCCGGGGTGTCCGTGGACACGGTGGCGCGGGGCGGTGCCGAGGTGTAGTCGGTGCCGAGGGCCGCGGTGAGGAAGTCGGAGGTGGTGGCGTCCCGCGCCAGCTCCGGGAACTGCCAGGCCTCGCCGCCGACCTGGACCAGGTCGTCCGGCGGGTTCAGCAGCTCGCCGTGCTGGTCGACCTCCAGGGAGCGGAAGGGGCCGTCCGGCTGACCGGGGGACACGTCCCCGTCCCGGGTCCAGCGGACGGTGCCG
Source organism: Streptomyces sp. NPDC093252 (assembly GCF_040683675.1). Lineage (NCBI taxonomy): Bacteria > Bacillati > Actinomycetota > Actinomycetes > Kitasatosporales > Streptomycetaceae > Streptomyces > Streptomyces sp. NPDC093252. The sequence goes on from NZ_JBFBEM010000002.1 coordinate 663,689, forward strand.
CGCTCGTTCACCGCGACCCAGGACCGGCCGTCGTAGCCGTCCCGGCCGGGGAGGACGAGGGCCCGCGCCCCGTCCCCGGCGTCGAGCAGCCGGACGGTCAGCGCGACGACGTCCTCGGGGGTGTCCGAGGTGCGGACCGCACGCACCTGGGCCAGCCGGGTGATCCCCTCGGGGGCGATCCGGGCGGCGAACTCGTCGGCCGTCGGGACGTCGTGGTCCGGCCAGTTGCCCTCGGCGAGATCACGCAGGACGCTGAGGGCGATCTCGGCGTTGGAGAGGATCTGCTCGGGGACGGCGGCCCGGTCCCACGCCGGGGTGCCCGCGTCGTACACCCCGGCGAGGAACGCGGCGCGCAGCAGCAGGTCCGGCAGCCGGGAGTCGTAGGCGGTCAACTGGGCGACCCGGATGTCCACCGCGTCCCGGACGACCTCCTCGAAGAGCCGCCCGGCGTTCTCCGGCAACTCGGCGGCGGCGCGGGTCGCGTCGGGGTCGAGGTCCAGCGCGCGGACGGTGCGGAGCAGGTCGGCGGAGCCGAGGGCGGTGAAGGGGTCGGGGTCGGGGGTGTCCGAGGCGTCGGGCACGTCGGTCGAGGCGGGCGGGGGCTGCGGTGCGTGGCGGGCGACCGCGGCGGACGCCTCGGACACCGCCTGGAGGGTGAGGATGGCCGACATCCGGTCGCCGACCAGCGTCTCGGCCGGCAGGTCGAACAGGGTGTGGATCACCAGGTCGCGCAGGGTGAGAAGCCTGGACTGGACCTCGGAGTAGCGGTCCTGACCGGCTTCGAGGTCGGCCAGGTCCTGGACCAGCAGGGCCGTTTCGGCGTCGGGGAGGAGGGGGCGGGTCCGCACTCCGTCGCGCACGCCGAGACCGTCGGCCTGCGTGAAGAGTTCCCGGATCCGGTCGCCGATCTCGGGGTGCGGGGGCGGGCCGCCGTCCACCGGTTCATCCGGCGTGGCGTCGGAGCGTCCGCCCTCGGGGTCGGGCCAGTCCCCGACCTCGCCGGACTCGCCCGAGGAGGACTCCGCCGACTCCTCGATCGTGGTGGGCCATTCCGCCACGTGCCCGAGGCGCATCTCGCCCTCGTCCGCGAACTCCCCGTCGTCCGGGAGGTTCGCGAGATCGGACAGCTCCGAGAGGCTCGCCAGTTCCTCGAACGCCTCGTCCGCGAGGTCGTCGTCCTGGAACAGGCCCCGGTTGACGGCGGAGGCCGAGTCCGGGACGGGGGGCGAACTTGGATCCGTGTCGGGGTCCGGGTCCGGGTCCGGGCGGGGCTCGGAGCCCGCGCCGGGGCCGGAGCCGAAGCCGGGCCCGCCGCCCGAGCCGGAGCCCGCGCCCCGGTCCCGGGACGGGTCCCGGTCGGGGTTCGGGCCGCCGGGATCGGAGTCGGAGTCGTCCCCGTAGAGGCTCTCGATGTCGTCGCCTTCCCGGCCGGGTGGGCGGTTCTGGCTGGGGACGAAGGCGGGGCCGAGGGCGGTGGAGAAGAACCCGGCCAGGGCGGCGCCCTCCGCCAGTTCCGGGAACCGGAGCGTGCGGGCGGCCGACCAGGGCTCCACCAGGTGTCCCGTCGCGGTGACCTCCAGGGACCGGAACCGGCCGATCTCCACCGGCTGCTCGGACGACACCATCCGGTCGTAGGGGCCCTCGGTCCAGCGGATGTCGCCCTGGTCGTTCTCGGCGAACCAGGCCCGCCCGCTGAATCCGTGCCACTCGGAGACCACGAGGGCGCGTGCCCCGTCACCGGCGTCGAGCAGCCGCCGGGTCACCTCGGCCACGGCGTCCGGGCCGTCGCCCTCGCGCAGCGCGGTCATCCCGGCCGCCGGATCGACCAGGGCGAGGAGACTGTCGACGTCCGGGGTCGGCAGGTCGGGGTGGGCCGCTAGGTGTCGCAGCGTCTCCAGGGCCCCGATGCCGTTCGTCCAGCCCTCCTCGCCCACATCGGACACCCACCCGGCGGGCGCCTCTTGCGCCGAGGCCAGGAGCCAGGCCCGGTCCAGCAGATTCGGCAGCCGCCAGTCGCGGGAGAAGAGCTGGAGCCGCCGGGTGTGGATCTCCCGCCGGATCACCGCCTCGAAGGGCTGGTCGGAGTTCTCCGGCCGCCGGGCGAGGGCCGCCATCTCCTGGAGTTCGAGGCCCAGCATCCGTGCGTAGAGGGGGCGCGGTTCCGGCAACTCGGGCCAGGTGGAGAGGTCGCGCTCGGGCGGGGCCTCCTCGGACTCGCCGGACTGACCGGACTCGCCGGGCTCCTCGGTGGCGGAGTCCGAGTCGTACCAGGCGGACCGCCCCGGCCGGGGTGTGTCCCCTCTGCCCTCTGTGCCCTCTGTACCCCGTGCGGCGGCCTCCGCCGCCGCGAGCAAGGGGTCCGGCTCGCTGCTCAGTTGCTCGACGGCTGCGATGGTCTGCGCCACGGTGTCCAGCGCCTCCAGGATGACCCGGTGGTTGTCGCTGCGGAACTCCTCCCCGTCGGAGGCGAGGGTCGAGGTGTCGTCGCGGAGATCGGGCGACCCCGGGTCACTCCAGGAGAAGGATCCCGGCGCGCTGTCCGGCGTCCAGCGCCCGGACTCCGTCGCGCTGTCGGGGGTGAAGGGACGTGTCGTGGCCTCGTTCCAGACATCACGCAGCGCCTGGTCCTCCGACTGACGCAGCGCCTGAAGCAGCGTGTCCTGGAGCGCGGTGAGAAGGCCCGGCATTTCGGTGGGCCGGTCACCGGCGAGGACACTGTGGGTGGCCCTCAACACCCGGTTCTGTCCGGCGATGTCGAGGACGCGTTGCACAGTGCCGTCCGCATCGACCACGGTCAGCGGCCGGACCGCCCGGAGGGCCGCGTACACCTGAACGGACAGCGGGTGCGTAGGCAGCAGGGGTACGCGGTCGTACTCCGGTCTCCCGGCCGGAGGCGGCGGTGCGACGGTCAGGAGCGCTTCGTCCACCGCGTCCGCCGCCTGCTGGAATCTGTCGGGCAGCGTCTGGTCGGTGCGCTCGGTGTCGGAGCGCATCTCGGTGAGGACCGTGGCGATGTCCGCCCGGACGCCGTCGAGCCAGGTCCGGACGGCCGGGGCCGTCTCGCCGCCGGCCTGGGCCACCGCTTCCCGGCTGATCCTGATCCGGTCCTCGGGGGTGAGCAGCGGGCGGAGGGTGTCGCCGTCCGCCACCAGCAGACCGTCGAGGCGCTCGAAGACCGGGGCGAGCCGGGAGACGACCGGGGCGCCGAGCGCCCGCACGGCCCCGGCCACGGACAGGGTGTTCCCGTCCCGGAGCCGCTCCGCCTGGTCGTAACCGGCCCGCGCCGTCTCGGCGATCTGCTCGAAGGCGCTCGCGTACCTGTTGGGCGTCGGGAGCCGGGGGTCGTGGTCCTGCACGAGCAGGCCGGGGTCGGGGGCGGGCTGGTACTCGCGCAGCTCCAGCAGGGCCATGTCGATGCCCTCGTGGGAGTCCAGTCCTCGGTGGTCCTCGACCTGGATCATGTCCCGCTGGCTGACGGCCTGGCCGGAGTGGCTGGCGCCGAGCAGGGCCGTCTCCAGATAGTCCCGGGTGGAGGGCCCGCGGCTGCTGCGGATGTCGAGCGGATCCAGGGTCAGTTCGCTGCCGGGATGGCCGATCCGCTCCGCCGTCGTGCGCAGGAGATCCCGCATCCCGTCATGGAAGTAGCCGGTGATGTCGTTCTCGTACTGCCGGAAGAAGAGCCTGGTCCGGTCGCTCAGCGAAGCGTGCAGTTCGGCGAAGGAGGTCCGCATCGCGACCGGGACCCAGTGCTCCGCGGGCCGCTGCGTGAAGTTCATGGCGAGCGGGAGGGCCGCGGCCTGGCTGAAGACCAGCCACGCGTAGCCCCGCACTTCGGAGAGCCGGGGCAGATCGATCAGGAAGGGCAGTTGGGCCGGCGTGACCTCTCGGGCGAGTGACTCGGCGACGAAGTCCAGGGCGACCCGGTCGGCGAACGCCCGGCCCGCGTCGAGGACGGGGGGCAGGTCCCAGTCGTCGGACAGATGGCCGCGCGCCAGGTCGAGCATCTGCGCGAGCCCCGATGCCGGGACCCCGACGGTGTAACGGCCCTGGGCGCCCGGTCCGGCTCCCACCGGCGACGGCAGGATCCTGGCGGTCGGGCCCTTGGTCTTCCAGCCCGGGTCGGCATCGAGGAGCTTCTTGAGCGAGACCGGACCGTCCACCCGCGTGTTGGCCGCCTCCAGCAATTGCTGGGTCTCCCACAGGACTCGCTGGACGCGCGGCCCGTACGGCCGGTCCTCGCCGTTCAGCGCGGCGACAGTCGGCGTGACCACTTCGAGGATCGTACGGGCCTCGGCCTCGGGCTCCAGCCCGGTCTCGCGCAGGGCCGTCGCGTGCGACGTGTACAGACGGTTGTCGGCGCCGCGCCACAGTTCGCGCTGGGCGGCGGTGATCCGCATCCCCGACTCGTGGACGGCCAGGACGGTGCCCGGCTTGAGGTTCCGGGACGACTGCACCGGGAAGACGAAGTCGGCCTGGGTACTCACCCCCGCATACGCGTGGGACAAGGGCGGGTCGGTGAGCGCGTCGACGGTCCGCAGGTCGTCGCCCTGGAGCGCGTCGGGCCGGAGCACGCCGTCGGGGCCGACGATGACGGCCCGGGTCAGGGCGGGGAGCCCGCCGGGCCGGGCGTCCGCCCCGACGCCGGGCTCGCCCTCGGCCTGCATGTCGATCCATTCGACGCCCTCGGTGCTGCGGTAGGCGGCGAAGGCGTGGCCGTCCTCGCTCAGGCGCTGGCTGAAGATCAGCGCGGAGGAGCCGGGGGGCGCGTCCTGGAGGGCGGTGTCGATGTCGCTCCAGGAGCCGATGGTGGTCCAGTCCTGGTCGGCGGCGAAGGCCCGGTCGGCCCGGGAGGTGCCGATGTCGATGTCGTCGGTGGTGGTCCTCGGCCGCCGCAGGCCGGTGCCGCCGGGGGTGCGGTCGGAGTCCTGGAACAGGGTGAGGTTGTTGTCGGGGTAGAGCTGGAGCGTCAACTGCCGCAGCAGGATGACGCAGTTGATGACGGAGAGCGGGTTTCGCGGTGTCCCGTCGTCGTTGAGGACGGGGGGCCGCGGGATGCCGCTCTTCTGCCGTGCCGCGTCGTCCTCCCGGATCGCACCGGCCCCCGCCCGGGTCACGGCGTCCCTCAGCCCACCCGCGTCGGGCAGGGCGGCGGGCGTACGGGTGGCGGCGGGCTGTGGCGGGGGGAGGGGGGTCTGGTCGTCGTCGGGGAGGGGGGTGGGGTCGGGGTCGGGGGTGGATTCGGGGGTGTTCTCGGGGGTGGGAGTGGTGGTTGTGGTGGGGGTGTTCTCGGGGGTGGTGCGTGGGGTGGGGGTGTTTTCGGGGGTGGTGGTTGTGGTGGGGGTGCTCTCGCTGGTGGTGGTTGTGGTGGAGGTGGGGGTGTTCTCGCTGGTGGTGGACGTGGTGGGAGTGGGGGTGTTCTCGCTGGTCGTGGTGGGAGTGGTGCTGGTGGTGGAGGTCGGCGTGGGGGTGGGAGTGGTGGTGCTGGTGGTGGAGGTCGGCGTGGGGGTGGAGGACCCAGGGGCGTCGTTGTCCCGCGTGCCGGTGGAGGACGCGGGGAGGTCCTCGGAGCTGGTGAGGACCCGGCCGGGGGCGGCGGGGAGGTCGTCCGGGGAGTCGGCGGCACGGGTCGGGTTGCTCTCGGCGGTGTTCGGGTCCGTACTGGTGCTGGTGCTGGTGTCCGTGTTCGGGTCCAGGGCGGCGGACAGCACCCGGAAGAGTTCGTCGCTGGTGCTGGTGGACGTGGTGGACGGCGTGGTGGTGGGGTCGCCGGCGCGCGGCGCGTCGCCGTTCACCCGGGTCGGGTCCGCCGACCGGGCGGGGTTCGCGCCGGGCCGGGCGGGGTCGGCGCCCCCTCGGGCGGGGTCGGCACCCGGGCGGGAGGAGTCCGACCCTGGGCGGGCGGTGTCGGGGGCCGGGCGGGCCGCGGTTCCGGGGTCACCGGTGGTGGGGTTCGCGGACGGCGGTACCGGTGCCATCGGCGGTGGGGCGAACCCCTGCGGGGAGTCTCCGGACTTGACGCCGCCGTCCGATGTGCCGACGGGTTCCGGGGTGTTGGAACGCTCAGGGGTGGAGGCGGGGGTGGAGTCGGCGTAGTCGGTGAAGGGGTCGGACGCCGTGGAGGAGCCGGAGGTCGTGGAGAAGTCGGAGGTCGTGGAGTACGTGGAGAAGGTGGGGGAAGGGGGCGGCGACGGAAGGGGCGTCGGGCTGTCCCCGCGGCCGTTCTCGCTGGCCGGAGTGCCCGTCCCACCTGCGGCGTCGCCCGCCGACCCGGGGACATCGTTGCCCGACCGGACGATCGGCGGGCTGTCCGGAGTGGAACCACCGCTGGTGACCGGCGGTGCGTTGACATCGGTGGAGAGGGTGAGCGGTGGGCGCGACCCCGACACGGGGGCGTCGGGCTGGTCCGCGCCGGGCGTGGGAACCGTCGGCGTCGTCACCGAGGGCAGCGGGTCCGGCGAGCCCGGTGCGGTCAGCAGCGGGTCCGGCATCGTGGGCAGCGAGCCCGGTGTCACCAGCGGCGGGTTCGGCATCGTCAGCGGCGAGTCCGGCGTCGCCACCGGGTCGATGTCCACGTTCACCGGCGAGGAGGTGACCGGCGGGCGGCCGTTCATGCCCGGGGCGTCCGTGCCGCCGGTGACACCTCCGGTCGTGCCGCCCGTGGCGCCCCCGGTCGTGCCGCCGGTGACACCCCCGGCCGTGCCGGTGGGGTTCGTCGTCCCCGTGGTGCCGTCGCCGTTGGTCCCGGACGCCGGGTTCTGCGGGGGGACGGAGTTGAGGTCGTTGGCACCGGCGAGGGAGGCGAGGGCGAGTTTGCCGATGTCGCCGAGGGTGTTCTTCAGGCCGGCGCCGGTGGCGTCGGCGTTGATGTCGAGGGCGGCGGTGAGGCGTTCGCTGAACATCGCCGAGTAGAAGCTCGAGGAGGTCACCGAGAATTCTTTGAGGGCGATGCCGTTGTAGACCATCTCGGCGCCGAACCCGAGGAGGCCCTCCCCGATACCCTGCACCACGAAGGTGAGGACCTTGGAGCCCAGCCCCTTCTGGTCGAAGAGCCCGCCGACCCCGGTCGACATCGCCCGGACCACGTCGTCCCCGTACAGGGCCGGCAGCGGGCTGTCCCGCAGGACGCGCTGGAGGGAGTCGCCGAGACCGTCCCGGGTCATGTTGTTCAGATAGGTGCGGGCGAAGATCTGGCCGAGGTCCTGGGCCGCCTGGTCGCCGATGTCGTCGCCGAAGCCCCGGACGAAGAGGTTGCCCATGTCGTCGGTGAAGTCGAGGGCCTGTCTGACCGGATCGCCGCCGCCCCGGCCGAAGGTGTTCGCGACGGTGGTCAGTGAGTCCGTGAAGTTCCGCGCGAACGCCCGGTCCGGGCCCCCGCCCCCGAAGCCCGTGGTGGGCAGGTTGGTGGTGGGCGGCGGGTTCAGGTTCCCTTCCGGGCGCGGTCGCGGTATCGGCGCCGGGGTCCCGCCGCCGCCGTTGTCGTCGACGTCGTCCGCGTTCCTGGTGAGGTTGCGTGGGGGTGCCGGGCGTTCGCGCAGGGCGCGGTCGAGGTCGTTGAAGAGCTTGTCGCTCGCGCCCGACCCGATCAGATTGCCCAGCTTCTTCGCGAACCAGGCCGTGGCGAACTGCATCGGCACCGCCAGACCGCCCTGCACCGCACCGAAACCCACCGCCTGGGTCAGATAGTCGGAGCCCTTGGTGGTGGTCTTGCCCTGCTTCGCCAGCATCCACTGCGCCAGGCGGTCCATCGCCACCGCGAGACCGATGTTGATGACCTGCTGCACCAGGATCGACAT